>DIHO01000004.1:149138-296470 GCA_002420185.1 Opitutales bacterium UBA5694 | reverse complement strand
TTTGGTTACCTTAGCTAGTTTCTCCGATTTCCGCGAAAGAGAGGTGTCTCTATTCGATAACTTATTCCTAATTTTAGAATACGAATCCTTAAATTTTGCTAGTGCTACTTCACGATTTTTTATTAGTACTTTGTGCTTTTCCCGTTCTTCAACTAATTTATCCGTTACCGATAGTCTATTATGAGCCAATTTATTATACTTTTCAATTAACCCATTTTTATAACTGATTATTTCGAAAACCTTTCTGAAATCACTAACACCAATATTTTTAACCACACTTAATTTTTGAATAACATAACTACGATAGCCTTGATAAATTAATTTCCAGCTTTTATCTTTTTTTATATAACTATCAACGAATATCTTAACCTCCGGCCAAGCTTTATCATTGTAATTGTCTATAATGACGAATCCGCCTACCTTTACTAGATTGGCATAAAAAAACCAATCGTAACCTATTCCAGAAAAACTATGGTCACCATCTATGTACAATGAGGAAAACTCTTTGTTTCTAAACTTTTCAACTACTTTTTCTTCATTTGAATATCCTTTGACGATTTTTGTTCTCTCTAGTATACTAGAATCATATGATTGCAGATTAATTTTTAGATTTTTTAAATTTACCTTATAACCTGATATTGGATCATTCTTATCTCCATAGAACCCATTCAGCGGATCGATACAAATCTGTTTTCCTTTTCCACCTGTTGCTAAATCGCTTACAATTGCGGAACCTCCAAATAAAGATCCAATCTCACAGTGTGGGATCTTTTTGAACAGTTTATAACTTTCCTTGCGAACAAAGTATAATACTATCAGTTCCTCAATTGTACTTGGCACACGCCCAATTCTGAGTGAGTTCGCGATCTTGCTAATTCGATTTTTTAAAATTACAAATGATCTTTCCTTATATACGAGACCAAATGCTTTGTATATTTTGTTGATATCCTTCTCCATCCCATCTACTTATTCACGATATCAACAAACTTTTCCCAACTATTTTCCTTATCCCAAAATGTTCTAAGTTTACTGCACCCGTACCTGTATCTATCCAAATTATTTACCACAGTACTAAGATTATCGAGTAACGATTTCACATTACCTTCTTCGTAAGACTCACCATTATCGTATTGATTTACGATTCTTGCCATGTCCGTATCGTCGGGGACAAGCACTGGTACTTCTCCTACTACTGAATCTGAAAAGACTCCAGAGGGTCTCATTCTAAAGGCTTCTATCTCATACGTGATTACATTGACTGCATTCCCTACTAAAAATTCAGCAAATTCTTCAATATCAATTTCACCTTCTATCCAATCCACTCTCCCCTCGCCCGCTATGTCCAAAGCTTCTAACTCTGCACTTTGGTTCACATCTTTTGGTTTCCTAACTCTGATATAATAATCGTCAAATCGAGAATCGTTAAGCAGTTCTCCAATAACATCCAAAGAGAATCCTCTTCCTTTCTCTGGTCGCATATTTCCAAGGAAGCTTATGCTCAGTTTTCTTATGTCACGATTTTCTCTTACTAGTAAATTTCGCGGTGTTGTCGGGGCACAGGGCAATAATTCACAATTAGTATCAAACCTGTTTCGAAAGTACTCCAAATAAGTTTGGGTACCACACATTAGAGTCAGGTTTTCTATTTTACGAATTTTATTTAATAAATATTTCCCTAATTTATCGCTATTTCTATTAAAACAAGTCTCAAAGGAAGGAAAAAACATATTTATATAGAAGTGTATATCGCTATTTTCCTTACATAATATTTCAAACGCTTCAATATGTTGAAAGGAACCACAATACATGAAAACCGAATAGGTTTCTTTCTTATTCCCCCTTAACTTCTTTATTTGTTTAAAGCCATCTAAAAACTCATCTTTGAATCTTTTTATTTCGCCTCCATCACCTCTATCTCTCATACCTAATTCGTGGCTTTTTTTCTTAAAGACCGGGATTATTCGAGCAAACTTAGTGTTAACATAGTAATCCAATTGATGATAAGAAAGACAATACAGAACGCTACCAGCTTTGCACAACGTCTGTGAAAAACAATCATCGAACTGTAAATAATGACCGAATTTCGTGCATAAATCTGGGTTAATACTAATCACGACTTTGGAGTTACCAATGATCGTATTGTTGGAAACCTTAGTAGCCTTTTTGATCTTTCGGTAATCCAATCTTTCGAAACAATCTAAATTCCCCCCGATACCAGCATTGATTATACTCCGACCATCGTTCTCGTAACTTACTTTAGCAATCTGATAAACTTCCTCCATTTTGGTTGTATCAGCACTTTGCCACTGAAGCCCTTTAAAATAATCTTTCGTAAAATGATTACAATCATCTTTGTCTTGATCTATAACCTTTCCTTCGCCTTTTACAGACTGGGAATATGTATTATCAACGCCAATTAAATATACCTTCTGAAAACCCAATCTATATGCTAATTGTAAGTTGAAATTTGTGACTGTAGATCTGGTAGATGCCCATTCATCTAGATTAGTCGAAAATCCTTTTTCGTGATTAATGTTTAAATAAAATACATTAGGGTGGCTACCGACCTCGTTATACATGTACAAGGGAAGTATTACATTTGTCTTGAGATCGACAAAATCCGCAAGTCGTTGTTCTACAACTAAATAATTAGTAGCACTAATTATTCCAGGCAAAAATCCCATTTTCTTATAGTTTAAATAGATATAATTTGAGCCGATAAAGAAACAGTCCTTGAACGCATTAAAATCATGTTTGTTAAGACTGGGTCCGTTTCCGACTACGACACAATTTTTTCCTTTGTTCTTAGATTGTAACTGTTTCAACAATTCGCTAGTTCGTTCTAACTCCTTTAGTGAATTGCTTCTTGAAACAATTTTAATACAGCCCCCATAACAGTATACAAAGTATTCCTTAGAATATTTGCTGCTTATTTTGTCGTTAAGTTCATTCCATTTTATACTTGGGATGTGTTTTATATCAGCTAAACCAACCTCGCTCAGTTTTCTAGAAACTTGATCTACGATGTCCGTTGATATCTGATCGTTAACCTCTACCGCTTCTTTTTTAATATATTCTTGAGTTGCAATTTTCCTTTCTATTTTTCTCTCTAATCTTATTCGATTATTTTCAACTGAATCGCTAGCTTTGTGTGCTATATTATCCAACTCGCCATTCGATCCAACGAAAATATTACCTACTCTATTGAGGAAGTTGTCATTGAAATCCTTTAGTCTACTAGAAAATCTGTTCAGATCGCTTTTGTAATTGTCCGTAGATTCAATCAGTTTTTTTATATTAGCCGATTGTATAGCTTCGTTTTCTCGGAGTCTTTTACAAATCAAATCTCGATTATAAATCTTTATATCGCGTTTTTTGATCTCTTCATTTAGCAAATCGACCTCTTTTGACAACGCATTCTTCTCTTGAATCAAATTACATACTTTTTTATATAAATTCATAATTCCAAATACTGTTTGTTTTTACTGTACCGAATAGACCAACACTATTTTTTACATTAATCCAAAAAATATGGTCTCTGTATAAAAATCCTGGATCATTATTTATTGCCAAGCACACAAGATACCTACCCTCCACCAAGGGACACTCCTTAAATTCAAATGTAATTCTTCTTTTGCCTTTTTCCGAAAATTCTTTGCTGCGTAATGTTTCCTCTCGTGAATCTGGTCCAATCACCATTTGTCCATTCTCGGAAAAGAAAGGTAAACCAATACGAATGTGCGAGACATCTACCAAAAGTTTGAATTCAATCGTAAGTTGAAACCTCTCCGAATTATCGAGAAAAACTTCTCCATTCTCTATCGTATTTTGGGTATATAATTTTATGTCAGCTATGTTATCTATGTTTTTATAGATTCTCCCGAATTTACTAATTCGATAATCTTCTGATTCTGAGAAAGTGCAATTTTTTACAATATCATTTTCAATAAAGCTTTTTTTTGATACCTGTTTTTTTATAACTTTACGGTTTGCGATTTTCTCCTTTAGTACCTCATAGGTATCGCTTCGATTGACAAGCGAATACGATTTCATCACATCATCAACCTTTCCATAATCTATCATATGTCCTTTATGCAAAAGCATGGCTTTATCGCAGAACAGATTTATATCTCGGGTGTTGTGTGATACCAGTACAAAACTTTTTTGATCTTTAAGCTTATGTATTAAGCGATGACACTTTTGTTTAAACTCAAAGTCGCCCACTGCCAGGACTTCGTCTAAAATGACAAGATCTCTTACAAAATGTATAGCTATTGAAAAACCTAACCTAACATTCATTCCGCTAGAGTAAGTTTTGACCGGCATGTCTATATATTCCCCTAATTCGCTGAATTTAATAATTAGTTCTAATTTATCTTCGATCTCTCTTTCATTAGCGCCTAGAAGCCTAGCATTTATAAGTATATTTTTTCGTCCCGTCTGTTCAGGATGAAATCCGGCCCCTAACTCAATCAGACCACCGATACTACCATTGCGAATAACCGTTCCTCGGTCCGGCACTAGTCTCTCCAGTAGAATTTTAAGTAATGTGCTTTTACCTGCACCGTTTAGGCCGACAATTCCTATCGATTCGCCTCTGTATAGATCAAAACTAATATTATTTAGAGCCCAAAAATCATATGCAGATTCTTGCAAAGTAACAGGGAATCCCATTAATGTTTTTATGATCTTCGAAAAAGACGGCCTTGTATTTCCGTCAGTTTTCAGAGTAAACTTTTTAGATAAAGATCTAACTTCAAGAATTTTGTCTAACACTATTTTAAATGGTTTAAGACCAGTGCTTTCGAATTTTTGTTTATACGATAAGAAAGCACACATACAATTAGACTGACTAGTATCATTATATAGAAGTTCTGTTCATTGACCATTTCATGTCCAAAAACTATACTTCGGGATGAGGTAACAAAAATATATCCTGGTAGTTTAGTTACAATTTCACCCACAAAAGTGCTGTCATTGATAAGACCGAAAACCCCAGAGGCAAAAAGCATATAAAATGCAAACATCTGCACTATGTTTACTATATCTTTGTAAAATATGACAAATATCGAAATCACCGATCCAATTGAAATACCAAAGACCAAAATTACCAAAGCTAACAATGGTCCATACAATATTTCAAAAGTATAATGCTCGATATTTAGTAATAGAACAATCTGTAGTGCACTATATCTTATTGCAAAACTCATGGAAACGGCATACGCAACACTTAGATAGCAAGGGAAGATATCCAAACCTGTTTTGTTTATGTAACTCTTATTTACTTCTAAACAATTGCTACAGCCGACAATACTCTCTGAGAGTACAAAATAAAATGTAATACCGAATGAAACTAGTAAAGACTTAGGGATTACATCACCAGTAGTAGAAAAAATGCCTAAGTAATTAAGAATATTATACAAAATTATCGGCAAACAAGGCATTACTAAATGCCACACAAACCGAAGTTGCATTCCTTCATAAGCGTATATATGATTTCTTAGAAAGAGTGCTTTTGCTTGTCGATGTATCTTGTTCAATGATTTTATCACAAAAAAGCCCAAGAAGGAAACCTTGGGCGATATTTGATACTCTTCAAATCAATTCCTTGAAACTTATTTTTGCTTTTGCTTTAGTAGGATTTGAGCTCTCGCGTAGGCAATTTGCGTCTCTAGCATGGCCACTTCCTCGTCGGACAACTTTTCCATTGTAGCCAAGGCGTTTTCTGCTCTCGTCTGGGCTTCTTCGACCGCTGATTCATCGATTTCGTCAATGTGAATCGCGTTCTCCGCTAGAATTGAGATTTTATCGCCAACACATTGGGCGAAACCTTCACTGATCGCTAAACTTTGGCTCTTTCCGGATTTGTTAACGATTAGTTCACCCGCTTGTATCTTGGTCACAATCGGAATGTGGCCCGGAAGAATATCGATCTCCCCCGAAGTCGTTGGAATGACTACAGCGTCGATCGTGTCATCGTGGACTCTTGCCTCTGGTGTAACGATCTCGATATTCATCAGATTAAGTTTCTATCCACACTTTTCCTAATCGGACGCCTCTAACACCTCGTCGATTCCACCCTTCATGTAGAAATCGTTCTCAGCAATGTGGTCGAGCTCACCATCTAGGATCATCTTAAAACCTTTGATCGTGTCGGCCACAGGAACGATCTTCCCTGGGAAGCCAGTGAATACTTCCGCTACGTTGAAGGGCTGCGATAGGAATTTTTGTATTTTTCGGGCCCGATATACGGTTTTCTTGTCCTCCGGAGATAGCTCATCGAGTCCCAATATAGCAATGATGTCCTGCAAATCATTGTAGCGCTGCAGAACCCGCTGGACACCCCGGGCAACATCGTAGTGTTCGACTCCGACAACAGCGGGCTCGAGTGCTTTCGAGACAGAAGCAAGAGGGTCAACTGCCGGATAGATTCCTAGGTCGGCAATCGCCCGTTCCAAAACAATGGTTGAGTCAAGGTGAGCAAACGTATTCGCCGGAGCAGGGTCCGTCAAATCGTCAGCCGGAACATAGACTGCTTGGAAAGAGGTGACGGATCCCTTTTTTGTAGAAGTAATACGTTCCTGAAGGGAACCCATTTCGGAGGCCAAGGTTGGCTGGTATCCCACCGCAGACGGAGAACGTCCTAAAAGAGCGGATACTTCAGAACCTGCTTGGGAAAAACGGAAAATATTGTCTACGAAAAGAAGTACATCTTGGTTTTTTTCATCGCGGAAATATTCCGCCATGGAAAGAGCGGAGAGAGCCACTCGCATACGAGCTCCTGGTGGCTCGTTCATCTGTCCGTATACCAGAGCCACTTTTGATTTATCGAGGTTCTCTTGGTCGATAACGCCGGAGTCGGACATTTCGTGATACAAGTCGTTCCCTTCACGGGAACGCTCGCCTACCCCTGCGAATAGTGAGTACCCACCATGGGTTTTCGCAATGTTGTTGATCAACTCCATGATCACAACAGTCTTGCCTACACCCGCACCACCGAAGGCCCCTACCTTACCTCCTTTAATGAAAGGGCAAATAAGATCGATAACCTTGATTCCAGTTTCTAGGATATTGGCCTTAGTATCTTGCTCGGTTAAGGGAGGCGCAGGACGGTGAATTGGGTAGTGCTTGTCATAGTTCACAGGACCTCTATCGTCCACGGCGTCCCCTGTTACATTGAAAATGCGTCCCAAAACTCCCTCGCCCACGGGAACCGAAATGGGAGCTCCCGAATCCGTGACCTCCATGTCCCGCTTGAGGCCTTCCGTAGAAGACATTGCGACCGACCGGACAACTCCTTCACCCAAATGCTGTTGCACTTCTAGAGTCAGTTTCTGACTTTCACCTGATACAGTGAAATCAATTGTCAACGCTTGATAAATCGGAGGCAAAGCGTCTTCAGAAAATTGGACGTCCACGACAGGTCCAATTACTTGGAGGATTTTTCCAGTATTACTCATTGTTTATTAAAGATGAATTGGGAAAGTGCTTAGTTAGTCACCTAACCTTGAGAGGTAGCCGCTGCGATCTCTAGGATTTCTTGTGTAATGGCAGCTTGACGTGCCTTGTTGAATTGCAATGTAAGTGAATCAAGTAATTTGGAGGCATTGTCTTTAGCGGTTTTCATAGCGACCATTCGCGCACTGTGTTCCGAAGCTCGGGCACTCAGAATCGCTTGGTACACTTGACGATCAACGAAAAGTGGAAGCAGATCATTGAAAATAGATACAGGATCCGGCTCGAAAACAAAATTGCGATCATCTTTGGACGTTTCAAAAGGTCGGGAATCCTTGCCACGCAATTCTGTGATCATCGCGTCTAATCCTATAATTGGAAGTAGTTTGCCGAATGATGGAGCTTGGGTCAGCACGTTCACAAAACGAGGGTACAAAACCTCAACCGTATCTACTTCGCCAGAGAGGTATTTATCGATCATGAACTCCGTAAGCTGCTTAACTTTCGTGTATTTAACAGCGTCTCCAATCTCAAAATCGGCCAGCAAGTCACGATTTGTCCGGCTAAGGAATTGTCTTCCTTTTCTACCGACGCTCACGAACTTCATCTCTTCTTTAGAGTTTAAGATCTCACGAATTAAATTTCCATTCAAAGGTCCACATAGTCCACGGTCTGTACTGACAATAATGATACCTCTTGCCTTAACTTCCCTCTCCTTGAAAAACGGATGATCTAGTTCCTCAATACGAGACGAAATATGGGAAAGCGTTTCCGCGAGCAAAGCTGCGTATGGTTGCCCAGAGATAGCTGCTTGCTGCGCCTTTTTCATCTTCGAGGCCGCAACAAGCTCCATCGCCTTTGTAATTTGGCGAGTGTTCTTAACCGACTTAATACGGCGGCGGATTTCTCTTAGATTTGGCATTCTTTAAAATCAGTAATCGTAGCTAACTAATGTCTCCGTCCGCTACGCCTGAAAACTATTTTTCCACTCATTAACAGCGGTTTTAAGCTGGCCTGAGAGATCGTCGTCGATCTCTGCCTTTTCACGAATAATGGTGAGTAACGCTTCTTTTCGGGATACCAAGAAATCTCTCAGGGAATCACTAGCCAATACCATTTCGGAGACGTCAATATCGTCGAGGTAATTATTTTGCATCGCCCAAAGAACAACTACTTGTTGCTCAATCGCAATCGGGTTGAAAGCGGGTTGCTTAAAAAGCTCTACGATTCGCGCACCACGATCTAGCTGAGCTTTCGTTTTCGCATCGAGGTCGGAACCGAACTGGGCAAACGCCGCCAATTCACGAAACTGAGCCAGCTCAAGTTTGATCTTACCCGCGACTTGCTTTGTCGCTTTAATCTGGGCAGCAGATCCTACTCGAGATACGGACAGTCCTACTGATACCGCAGGACGGATGCCTTGGTTGAAAAGATCGGTTTCTAGAAAAATCTGACCGTCTGTAATCGAAATTACATTAGTCGGGATGTAGGCGGAAAGGTCACCGGCCAAGGTTTCAATGATGGGAAGAGCCGTGAGGGATCCATTACCATTGTCTTCATTGACCCGAGCCGAGCGTTCGAGCAGCCGTGAGTGAAGATAGAAAACATCTCCCGGATAGGCTTCACGTCCTGATGGTCGTTTCAAAATCAACGACATCTGACGGTAGGCCGCCGCGTGCTTGGACAGATCATCATAGACAATCAGGGCATCTTGACCGTTAGCCATAAACCATTCGCCCAAAGCTGCTCCTGTGTAGGGAGCCAAATACTGATTCGCTGCCGAGTCAGCTGCCGGTGCCGAAACCACAATCGTATACTCAAGCGCACCTTTTTCTTCCAGAACGCCCAAGGTACGAGCGACGTTTGAATTCTTTTGTCCCACAGCGACGTAAATGGAATAAACCGGACGGAAATCAGGATCCCCCGAAGCGAGTCCCACCTTATTAATGTTCGCCTGGTTGATAATCGTATCAATCGCGATTGTTGTTTTACCCGTTCCACGGTCACCAATAATAAGCTCACGCTGACCACGACCTATCGGAATCATCGAATCGATTGCCTGGATACCAGTCATAAGTGGCTGGTCCACAGATTTACGCTCGATAATTCCGGGGGCTATTTTTTCAACGGGATAAGATTCCGCTGTATCGATCGCGCCCTTGCCATCAACCGGGCGGCCCAACGCATCTACTACTCGGCCAAGCATTCCATTTCCTACTGGCACCGAAAGCAGGGTTCCCGTACATTTTACTTCGTCGCCCTCTTTCAAGTGATTTGATTCACCCAAAACGACCGCTCCTACTTCATCTTCTTCCAAATTCAAAGCGATTCCGATCGTTCCACCAGGGAACTCGATCATTTCGTTGTACATCACTTCCGAAAGTCCGTCGATCTTCGCGACACCATCACCGACGGTTAGGATTTTGCCAGTATTGGTGGCAACGGTTTTCGTTTGGAGATTTGCTATTTGCTGTTCAATCTGTTCGATGACGGAACTCATTATGCTTCTGTAGTTATTAAATGGATTCTAAGTAAAAAATTAGGAGAGTGAGGTCTCTAGGGAGGCAAGGCTACTGGCGATCGAGGCATCATAGACGTCACAATCAACCACCACTCGCAATCCCGCAACTAGACTAGGGTCTTCACGCAATACGGAAGTGATGGAGCGTCCATACTTTGCAGAAAGTTGATTTACGATTCCTACGATCATGTCGGAACTAAGCTCGCCAGCGTAGTTAATGACAGCGGTGCCTTTGGCCACTTCCCTTTCCACAAGCTTTATATACGCCTTTAAAATTGCGATATGGTGGCGAGGAGGATTCTTGGCCAAGGACTTAAGGACTCCGTCAACCCGCTCTGTAGACACCTCGCCACTCTCTAGGCTGGCCTGGAGAAGCTGCTTAGCGAAATTTTTGATCTGCTTGTCCTGCTTCATGAAGCTCAATATCTTAACTGCTGCTCTCTACTAACTGCGAACTGGCTGATTCGTTGTAACGATTTCTGTCGTCAGCAGACAACTCCTTCGAAAGAACCTTGCTGGTCGTGGATACGACTAGCCGAGCAATCTCGGTTCTTGCGTCGGACAGCATTTTCTTACGATCCATTTCGATCTGCTGCTCCGCCTTTGAAATGATCTCCTCAGCCCGAACGACAGCATCCTGAGAAGACTTTGATATCCTCTCTTCGGCTACGGTTCTCGCTTCGTTCACAATATGCTGTGCTTCCTGAGACGCCTTTTGAACAATATCTTTGTACTCAGCCTCGGCTTCCGCTAGCTTAGCCTTCATATCTTCCGCGTACTTCAGCCCATCAGTGATTTGGCTGTTGCGATCATCAAGGGTCGCAAGAACCGGTTTAAAAGCAAATCGGTAAAGTACGTAGGCAAGAATCGAAAAGCTAATTACCTGCATCACGATGTGACCCAAGTGAATGCCGAACTTCTCCACGAGGCCTGCAGATTCAACCGCGGCATGCGGATCTACGGCAGCAATTACTGAAATGAGGTCGATCATGAGTAGATTATTGATAATTGAAATGGTGAGCCACTCGTCTGGGGTGGCCCACCAATGAATCTTTTTAACTCGCCAAGAATAGGGCCATAACGCCCAGACCTTCCGCAAGCGCCATACCAATAATGGCTTGAACCAGGATCTTTCCTGAAGCTCCTGGGTTGCGCCCCACTGCTTCCGCAGCCTTCATTCCGACCAGTCCAACACCGAGGCCGCAACCAAGGACACCGAGGCCCGAAGCGATATTTCCGTTAATTTCTGCTAATAGGTTCAACATTGTATTGTATTGTATTTTGTTAGTATTAATCCGACCGCCCACGCTTTTCGCATGGTCCCGAATCGCAAAAGTGGCTAGTGTTCAGCATGTTCATGTCCATCGTCGTGATTACAAATCAAACCGATGTATACGCTAAATAGGAGAATAAATACGAGTGCCTGGACGATTCCGACCAGCAACTCTAAAAAATAAAAGACTGGGATGAAGTTCATACCATGAAGCAAATTCTCACCGCCAAAAATATTTCCAAACAAACGGACGGAGAGGGTCAGCGGACGAATCGCTATCGAAACAACTTCGATCAGCCCCACGAAGAGAAAGATTGGAATGAGCATCACCCACATCACTGACCCCACTTCCGTTTTGTTTGCTTTGTTGCCAAAGAGGTCGACTACTAGCGCTTTGAAACCCGCGTACTTCAAAATTATGTAGGCCCAGCCCACCATCGCAACGATCGCCAAAGCCATAGTGCCATTCCAATCGGCATTGGCCGGCCTTATCCAAGGCTGCGTTACATGAAAGTGGCCGTCTGCGTCTTCATAGCCCATACCCAAAGTTCCCACACCCGGCAGTAATCCGCTCCAGTTCTGAATCAAGATGTAGACGAAGAAACCAAGCACAAACGGTAGTGTCGCCATCACCGCCTTTTTTCCAACGATGGGCTCAATCATGTCTCGGAGCCCCACAAGTAGATTCTCAATGATCGCTTGACCGCGACCGGGAATCAATTGCGGACGACCACCAATCATCATGCGTATCCCCACTATTAACAAGATCACGATGATCCAACTCGTCACTATGCTGTTGGTGATGGGCAACCCAAATACACTGAAGAGGATTTCAGGAGCGGGGGAAACTGCAGCTTTCGCTGCCGGCAAAGAGAATTGAATGCCTGCTATCGCAAGGAGGATTAGGAAAGTTTTTATGAATCGCATCTTAACAGCAAAACGGCCTTAAGAAAAAGTGTTGTTGATAGATCGATTTGCCTGCGTCAACTCTCTAAGTACATTTCCAATCTTTATGATTTGAATTTAAGGAAATAACATCTGATTTACAATAGATCCTAATAAACCGGGCCGCTAAAATTGAATCGACTTTTAACACATGGCAAAACGAAACCTATCGGAGGCAATTTTTGAAGTGAAGGACACCCAACGAACAGCAAAGTCTGCAGTTCGAACTTCGCCGCTTCGCCCCAAGGACCCTTCTCTTTTTCAACGAAGGTCGTTTGACACTTTTTACCTTTTTGGCTTTGTTCTTCTCGTGCTCGCAATCGCAGTGCAAGTTGTCGCGCTGGTTGCCTACAGCTGATCCCCAGATCAAATCTTCCGCTTTTCAGCAATCAAGGATTGATAGGCATCAGCTTTTGACTGGAATACAGTTTCACGCTCAAAAGGCCAGTGAGCATCGCTAAACAAATTCCATGTCTCAGCAAAAGCGACCGCATTTGTAGCCCAGTCGAAATAATCCCGGTGATCCGTTCGAAAGTGGAGCCTAGCCCCTTCGAAACAACGATCGGAGAGTTTATCAAGAAATCCGGTCTTCATTATGCGTTTCTTCCAGTGCCTCTTCTTCGGCCACGGATCCGGGAATAGGATGAATACCGACTCTATCTTCAGGCCGACCGGCAACTGATCCAAAAACTCGTTCGCTTCCGCTTTCAGAAAAAGAACGTTATCCAGACCTACCCTACTCGCCTTTCGATTCGCTCGCTCGATTCGATTCCCAATCAAATCTATCCCAACGCAGAGCACCTCCCTATTGGTAACCGCAAAATCTGTAAGCCAATGCCCATGCCCACAACCGATCTCTAGAACAATGCGGGACTTACCCGATAGGCACGACTTGAGTTTCGCGTTTAACAAGGACTTCCGCTGTCTAACTCGCTGCTGATGCTCCTTCAAGCTGGTTGTAGCCTCCCCTAGTAACTCTCGATCAGTTACCATTTAGATCGACTTCGCAACCACAGGACTTCCCGCCACAGGTAGACGAAAGGAAACGCGAAGTCCCTGGTTATTAATATTCTCTGCCCATACACGCCCTTTGTGCCAGTCGATGATGTGCTTTACGATACTCAGCCCAAGACCCGTTCCACCCGTTTCTCTGGAGCGACCCTTGTCCACGCGGTAGAAGCGCTCGAAAATACGCGATAGGTCTACCTCTGGAACCCCAGGCCCTTCATCCTCTACCCATATTTCGATCGAATTCTCCTCGATTGAACACCCTATCCCTATTTTGCCCTTGGCTGGGGTGTATTTCTTCGCGTTTTCCACCAGATTATCAAGTACTTGCCGAATCTTCAGAACATCAATCCTGAGCATGACTGATCGCTTCTCGGGCAAATTCAACAATAGCTCTCGTCCTTCCAAGCCTAAACTTTGACGGTAATCGAATGATAATTCTTTGAGCCAACCAGTAACATCGATCGAGGCCAATTCTAGCTTAGGCGATTCATTTTCTAAACGAGAAAGGCTCAGCAAATCATTAATGAGCAACGCCAGGCGCTCTGAATGACGGTGGATAACCTCTAGAAAGCGATGGCGATCTTCAATTTCCATCCCAGCATGATCCGCCACGAGCGTTTCCGCGTATCCCTTGATGACCGAAACAGGGGTTTTCAATTCGTGAGACGCATTCGCTACGAATTGCTTTCGCATGCTCTCGAGCACTTTGAGCTTTGTCGTATTGTGCAGAACAAATAAATACCAAGGGGTCTTCGCCTCTTCTGCCGCCTCAAGACATACAGCCGAAACTTCCATCCATACCTCTCCCTGCGGGTCCGAAAAGACGATTTCCTTGCTGATGCCCCCACCCACTCGCTTTACTTCCCGTATGAACTCCAGGAATTCCGAGCTGTGGAGCCCGCTTTCCACTCGCTCGCCAACACTGCCCCCTAGAGCGGGAAAGGTATTCTGCAAAGCATTGTTAACCAGAAGGATATAATTATTCCGATCTACAATTAGAACCCCCTCTTGTAGATTGCCTAGAGTCGTCTCAATTTGTCTCAAACGATCGGAGCTTTGCTTATCCAAGCGATCGATCTCAGCAATCAATTGATTCAGCTCACCCACGAGCTTCATCCAATTCCGACTAGTACCACGAAACTCTAAAGAATGGGTGAGTATCGACGTTCGCGTGGCCAGAGATTCCGAAAGCAGTGTTATAGCTCGCTTTTGCCTGTAGTATCTGGAGGCGTAAAGAGCCGCGATTATCGCTGTGACAGCTAACAAAAAATAGGACATCAGTGATCAAATCCGGCTATAACCGGTTTTCAATCATCCGATACCCCACCCCTCTCACAGTCTCAAGCCAAGAACCTTCATCCCCAAGTTTTTCGCGCAACCGTCTCATGTGTGTGTCGACGGTGCGGGTTTCCATGTCGTTCTCATAGTTCCAAACTTTTTGAAGCAGCGTTTCGCGGGTTTGAACCTTGCCTCGCTCTTGCATCAGGAGCCTGAGAAGCCGAAACTCCGTCGCGGTCAGCTCGACAGGTCTATCTTTCACTTTAACGCAGTGGTGCTCTTCGTCCAGATTGATTCCATTTACATTAAAAACACTTGAGGTCTCATACCCTTCTAAGCCTCGCTTGAGTATCGCGGAGATACGCAACATTAACTCCCTGGGACTGAATGGTTTGCACACATAGTCATCGGCACCGCTTTCAAATCCCTCAATACGATCACCCTCTTCAGTTTTCGCACTCAGGAATATAATCGGGATTCCTTTGAGACCGCTCTCTTGCCTAATCAGCCGACAAACCTGAATCCCACTCAGATCCGGCATCATAACATCCAACACAATCAGATCTGGCTTGAAAGCACGAATCGCTTCCAGAACCTGCCTGGGGTCGTTGACAGATTGCGTCAGAAAACCTCTCTGTTTCAGATTATAACCGAGCAATTCGGTAACGTCGACCTCGTCATCTACGACCAGTATTTTCTTAGGCTCCTCTGATGCTAACATTACAATCTGTGTACTAATTTAACGCTAGTTTTTAAAAACAACACCCTTCTCGCAAGTACTTACGCGTTACATTTTCGTTACACAAAGAAAGAAGCCCAATGAATCCATTCCTGAAGCACAAGAACCTTTTATATTCTTTTATTATATTGATTATCAATGACTTATGAGTATCCCAAGGCTATCATAAGCACACTGATATCAGCTGGATTTACCCCGCTTACACGACTGGCCTGTCCAAGGTTTGCGGGATTTAACTGATTCAACTTTAACGCACATTCTTTTTTTAGGCCCTTAACCATACGGAAATCGAATCCCTTGGGAACTTTGATCGCTTCGACACTGCTCAGTTTCTTAACCTGCCTCAACTCTCGCTTTAGATAACCATCATATCGAACACGGTATAAAACCTCGTCTTTAACTGGTTCCTCGAGTTTCGATAGCTCTTCCGGCAGCTTAAATCCGGGATCATTTCTCCGCGCTAGTGTTGCCCAGGTATGTTCCCCCACTCTATTGGAATCCATCCATTTTATTGCTAGATCTACCGAAGTCTTTTTGTCTTCAATTCGAGCGATACGAGAATTGGATAAAAGTCTGTATCGCTTCGCGTACTCGAGTAGTCGAAGCTCTGCACTTCCGTGATTGAACAATAGTCGGTACTCTGCCCGACTAGTAAACATTCGATAAGGCTCCAGTGTCCCCTTTGTGACAAGGTCATCAATGAGCACACCCGCGTAGCCATCGTACCGCTTAAGAATAAAGGGCTCATCTCCCCTTGCCTTCAGGGCGGCATTCACTCCTGCAACCAGCCCTTGGCATCCCGCTTCCTCATAACCCGAAGTACCGTTAATTTGACCTGCGAAAAACAGATTTTCGACTTTTTTGGACTCCAAATGAGGGAAAATTTGCGTGGGTGGTGCAAAGTCATACTCTACTGCATAGGCTGGACGCAACAGATGTGCTTGCTCGAGCCCTGGAATAGACATCATCATTTCTTGCTGCACCTCAAACGGAAGACTCGTTGAAAGCCCGTTGACATAGTACTCATTCGTATTGCGGCCTTCAGGCTCCAGAAAGAGCATATGCCTTGGGCGGCCCTCAAATCGCACATATTTGTCTTCAATGCTGGGACAATATCTTGGCCCCGTACTTTCAATCTCTCCACCATACATTGCTGAAAGATGGAGGTTACGCATTACGATTTCAGAAGTTTCTTCGGTTGTGTACGTAATCCAGCAGGAAACCTGGTCAGAGCCCGGCATCCAACCCGCGAATGTCTCACCATGATGTTCCACGTGGAACATGTCTGACTTTTCCCGGGTGTCATAGAACCCGAAAAGAACTGGATTAGGATCGCCTTTCTGTTCCTCTAGAGCAGTAAAATCAATAGATCGCCCTAGCAACCTGGGCGGAGTGCCTGTCTTTAGTCGTTCCAACTCAATTCCAGCCTCGAGAAAACTGCTTGATAAGGTCTTAGCAGAATAATCACCCATGCGACCTCCCTCATTCTTATTCTTGCCGATATGCATCAATCCGCGAAGAAACGTGCCGGTAGTAATCACGATCGTCTTGCCGAAGAACTCAATATCGAGGTTCGTTCGACAGCCAACGACTGCATCTCCCTTGAAGATCAACCCGGTGACCGTGGCTTGAAAAACGTCTAAATGCTCTTGGTGCTCAAGAACATGCTTCATTCTCAGAGCATAAACTTTCTTGTCACACTGGGCACGAGGGGATTGCACCGCTGCTCCTTTAGAGGCATTCAACAAGCGAAATTGGATTCCGGACACATCCGCATTCAACGCCATTTCTCCTCCGAGAGCATCGATTTCACGTACAATCTGGCCCTTAGCAACTCCACCGATCGCGGGATTGCAGCTCATGGCAGCAATCGTATCAATGTTCCCGCTAAGAATGAGAGTACGAGCACCCATTCTTGCAGACGCGAGGGCGGCTTCGCAACCCGCATGACCCGCTCCGCAAACAATGACATCGTAGCCGTTTCGAGGATTTTCCATAGCGGAAGATAAAGACAGTAGAGTAGGGGACCTCAAGCGATAAAAAGAGGTACGATCAGACAAAAACGTGCAGTAAAATAAAATCTAAGAATAGATTAAATCGCTAATTTTATGTAAAATAGATTTCGACAACAATGTGTTGTAAGTAACTGTCGAATAGTCTAAATCTCTACTTTAAAGTCACTTACCGATGCAAAATGTTGAAAATAGGACATCGAGCATGGCTTCATTGTCAATTTTGCCCAGAATCATCCCAATAGCCTCGAGGGCCCCTCTCAAGTCGCTAGCAATCAACTCAATCGCCTCGTCGCTTTCAAATTTGTCTACTGCTGCGGCCAAACAACTACGAATTTCATCTAAAGCAGCACTGTGTCTTGAGTTTACGAGAATGAGATCGTCATCAACTAAAGCGTAATTCGAGTCAATCAGCTCAACGAGAGAGGTCTTTAAGTCTTCCAACCCGTCGCCGCGAGTCGCCGATAACCCAATTATCCTAAAAGGATCGATACTGTTATTAGGATCCTCGTTCAAGCCAAGGTCTATCTTGTTTCGAATCACTATACAATTAGTGGCTGACAAACGATTAACAATCGCATCCGGCAAATGAGGGGAGGGAAGGGAGCAATCCTCGACCAAAAGGAAAATATCTGCCTCTTCCACCAACTCAATCGTTCTACGAATCCCCTCTTTTTCAATGTCACCTTCAGCCTCCCTCAATCCAGCAGTATCCAGTAGTTGTATACTGTGTGGTCCCAGGATAATACGCTCTCTCAGAAAGTCCCGAGTGGTTCCCGGCTCTTCGCTCACAATCGCCCGCTCGAATCCTAATAAAAGGTTGAGTAGTGAGCTCTTACCTGTATTGGGTTTTCCTAAAATCAGTGTTTTTACACCATCCCTCAAAAACGCTGCATACTGGCTGCTATCAATGAGCCGAGAACAATACGTCTTTAATTCACGAATACCTGCAAGATGGGATTCCTTTTGCTCCGGCGGAAGGTCCTCTTCTGGAAAATCGATATAGGCCTCTATCGAGGCAATCGTAGCCAGAAGCCGCTCCTTAAAAGTATACAATTGCCTCCCAAATGCACCCCTAAGCTGATTGTTCGCCGCCTTAATGGCTTTATCACTACGGGCCTGGATCAACTCCATAATCGCTTCCGCTTGGGTCAGATCCATCCGTCCGTTTAAAAAAGCCTGACGTGAGAACTCGCCAGGATCCGACTGTCGGCAGCCTCGCCTAACAAGGTCCTTTAGAACGTTTGAAGCAATTAGTGGATTTCCGTGACAAACAATTTCCAGAGTATCCTCACCGGTGAACGACCTAGGGCCCTCATAGAAACAATAAATCACATCGTCGAGGGTATCGCCTTCGATCGACAGATAAGATCCGTGGTAAGAAAAACGAGGTTTCGGATCGCTTGCCCTTCTAAATGCGGAGCGGCATATTTCCCTGCACATCGGACCGCTCAGGCGAAGTATTGCTAACGCACTTTCCCCATTGGGAGTCGCAATCGCGACAATAGTATCTTTAGTTACCATAAACTATGAAGCCTATCCATGAAGAACTTGAAACTTATCTTTGGTCTTCGTGTTGTAAAATAACTTTGTCTACAAACAAAAAAGGACCGCCGAGGCGGTCCTAAAAACAAGATTAAGAACGAGGTCAATTAGCGGCGGCTTCTTCCAGCTCCTTCTTTTCCGTCAAATCCGGTTTAACCGCTTTGATAATCGCATCAGAGATTTTCTCCATGATTTCCGGATTTTCGCTAAGGAAGGTTTTCGCCGCTTCGCGACCCTGCCCAACCAACTCTCCTTCGTAGGAAATCCAAGCCCCTTTCTTGTCGAGGACTTTGTGCTCGATGCCCAGGTCGACGACCGATCCCATTCGAGAAATACCCTCATTGTACATGATGTCGAATTCACAATCAGTAAAAGGCGGAGCGACCTTGTTCTTTACGATCTTAACTCTTGTGCGGTTTCCAATGACCGTACCAGAGGTATCCTTAATTTGGCCAATTCGGCGAATGTCCATACGAACGGACGAAAAGAATTTCAACGCCCGGCCACCGGGTTGCGTTTCAGGACTCCCAAACATGACTCCGATCTTTTCGCGGATTTGATTCGTGAACATGCAAATGCAATTGGTCTTGCTTACAATAGCGGTAAGGCGGCGCATCGCCTGGCTCATGAGCCTCGCTTGTGAACCAACTGTGGCGTCACCCATTTGACCATCCAACTCAGCACGAGAAACTAAGGCCGCCACCGAATCGACAATTATCACGTCGATGGCATTGGAACGGATCAGTGTTTCTGTAATGTTAAGTGCGTCTTCGCCGCTATCTGGCTGCGATACGAGCAGCTCGTCCACATTGACTCCTAAGTTTCGAGCGTACTTTGGATCGAGGGCATGCTCTACATCGATAAAAGCGGCTATGCCACCTTGGCGCTGGGCCTCAGCAATCACATTTAAACAAAGCGTTGTCTTACCCGAAGACTCTGGCCCGTAAATCTCGCAAATTCTCCCCTTCGGAAGGCCTCCGACACCGAGCGCCAGGTCGACTGAGAGAGAGCCCGTGGAAATCGTTTCCACTTTCATACTTGAGCCACTACCTAAACGCATAATGGACCCTTCTCCAAATTGCTTAGTTATGGCGGACATCGCCATCTCTACGTTTTTATCCTTATTTTCCGATGAAGGAAGGGGAGTCGTTTTGCCTTTGGCCATTAGTGTAATGATATGAGTTAAAGTTTTGGATTGTTAAGGATCGAATCTGAATCCGAGTCGTTTATGGTGCAAGATTAAGCGCTTATGAATTTCATATGATACCGCAACCCTATGACATTTGCTGTCATACCCTTTGTTAACACTTTATTTTTCTAGATTGATTAAAACCCCATTAACGAGAACCCAGATCCTCTACTCAAACAAGTGAACATCCGTCTTCGCTAGATTGCTATTTCTTATCCTATTATTAGTCAATGTGTTAAAAACGTTTACTCGTTTTTCCAAAAGAATAGTTGTGCAGAAGCCGCCCAAGTGGGGGACAGGCCTATAGCTTCAAAAGAAAAATTCTTGCAAGATACAATGCTCCTCGGTTGAAACAGAGAGTATTCGGAATTGAATCTGCAACACCAACAACGCATGAAAATAAAAGCTTACTTGAAACCACAGTGCGGATGGAGCATGGGTGTTCGTGCCATCATGTCCAAGTACGACCTCGAATACGAGGATATTGACATCATAAATAACCGGGATAACTACGCTGAAATGGTCGCTAAATCAGGGCAACCCCTTTCGCCATGTGTTGAAATTAACGGGATCATGCTTGCGGATGTCAGCGGCGAAGAAGTTGAAGCATACCTGCTTAAAAACAACCTCGCAGCCTCACCGATGAAAGAATCAGATGTCCCAACTGACCGTGGGTGCTCTGATGAGGAGCACGAAAAAATGCGCCGATCTCGATCTGTTCGGTTTCTCTAGCGTTCCCGCAAATTTCAATTTTTGGCACAAGCGAAATCGGGCACTGTTCCGGCCTCAAGTGCCGATGTCGATCAACGTGCTCTAATCCTTAAAAACAATTTACTTATGAGTTCCATGATTCCATCCCCCTTGTATAAGAAAGAGTTTGAGCATGACGCCTGTGGCGTCGGCTTTCTCGCCAACATCAACGGAGAAAAGTCTCATGATTTGCTCAAGAAGACAATCCAGGCCCTCAAAAACCTTGCCCACCGTGGAGCCATCGACGCTGACGCCATCACAGGCGATGGCGCCGGAATTCTAACACAAATTCCCTACGACCTATTTCGCGAGTTCCTCCAAGAGGAAGGCAAGCACCTTTACCACGAAGAGGATCTCGGCGTCGGCGTTATTTTCCTACCTAAAGGTGACCAATACGCTCAATCTCATGCCAAGAAACTCGTGGAAGAGGCCGTGAAGAGAGAGGGGCTCAGCGTGCTCGCTTGGCGGGATGTTCCAGTCGATGATAGTTGTCTCGGCCAGAAAGCAAAAGAGACCCAGCCTAAGATAGTACAGATTCTAACGGCCAAGACTGATGATATCGATGCAGTGGCTTACGAGAGAAAACTCTTCCTCGCCCAGAAATCAGCTGAGCGTCAGGCGGAGTACGAGAATATCGAGGACTTCTACATCTGTTCGTTCTCGAATCGAACGATTGTTTACAAAGGGATGCTCAACTCGCCCCAGATGCGGCCTTATTTCAAGGACCTCAAGAATAAGGTTTACCAAACCGCTTTCGCTATCTTTCACCAGAGATACTCGACCAACACTTTCCCGTTCTGGCACCTCGCTCAACCGTTCCGGATGATGGCCCACAACGGTGAAATCAACACTATCCGAGGCAATCGCAACCTGATGCGAGCACGCGAACGTTCCAACATTCATGGCGTTTGGGGTGATCGCTTTTCCGACCTGCGTCCGATCATACAACCGGACTTGTCTGACTCGGCCAGTTTCGACAACGCCCTTGAACTTATCACACTCGGAGGAAGGAGTGCTCTGGAGTCCGCCATGATGATGATGCCTCCAGCTTGGGAGAACAACGACCAGATCAGCGATGAGCTGCGTGGATTCTACGAATATTACGCTTGCATGCTCGAACCCTGGGATGGCCCTGCGGCAATCGCCTTCACCGACGGCCGCTATGTCGCCGCATCACTCGATCGAAACGGGCTCCGTCCCGCTCGTTACAAAATTTATGACGATGGGACCATACTTCTCGCATCAGAACTTGGACTCATTGATGAAACAGACCTGAAAACCGTCCACTCAGGCCGCTTGGGTCCTGGCAAAATGATCGCCATCGACCTAGAGGAAAAACGTTTTCTCGATAACGACGAGATCAAGCGAACCATTAGTGCCAATCCTAGGTTCAAAGAATGGTGTCAGGAACACCTCACCGACCTCCACGAGTTTTCTAAGAATTCATCCTCCGAAGCCGCTAATTCTGAGGACGACAATTTACAAAAGCAGCTTGCTTTTGGCTATGATAAAGACGAGTTCGACGTTGTCCTAAAGCCAATGGCTCTGACCGGGATGGAGGCAACCGGCTCCATGGGAGATGACACTCCTCTAGCTTTTATCAGCCGTCAACCAAGACTACTCTATACTTACTTCAAGCAGCTCTTCGCTCAGGTTACCAACCCGCCAATCGACTCCATACGAGAGCGTTCGGTCATGTCGATCAACATGTTTCTTGGAGGGCGACTCGGTCTTTTTGAAGACATGCCGCAGAGTGCAGGTTTCGCTAAGATCCACTCTCCCATCCTATACAACAACGAAGTTAACGCTCTCTTCAACGTAAATGGCCTAAGGGATCGAGTGGCTCGACTGGACATAACGTTTGATATTTCCAATGGTGCAGCAGGGCTTGAAACCGCGGTGAAGGAACTAACCGAACGAGCCAAGGCCACAGTCGAAAAAAAGTCGACCAAGGTCCTCATCCTAACGGATCGAGGGGTGAATAGTAAACGGGTTTCGATTCCTATGCTTCTGGCAGCTGGTGCGGTCCATCAAGCGTTGGTCAGATCGGGGCTTCGTTTGAAGTGTGATATCGTTGCGGAAACTGGGGAAGCTCGAGATGTACATCAAATAGCTTGTCTGCTCGGATTTGGTGCCAACGCGGTCAACCCATACATCGCCCTCTCGGTGGTACAACGCCTCGCAAACGATCCCGAAGAGGGAGACATAAAGTTAGATCCCAACCAAGCTTTGTTTAATTACAGACGAGCGATCGAGAAGGGCCTTCTAAAAATAATGGCCAAAATGGGTATCAGCACGCTTTCCAGCTATTGTCGTGCCCAGATTTTCGAAGCCATAGGCCTTTCGCAGACCCTTGTCGATGATTGCTTCCTCGGTACACCCACTCCAATCGGGGGTATCGGATACAGCGAAATTGGTGAGGAGGCATTCATTCGTCACCAACAAGCATTCGGTGACGAAAATCCAAAATTAACTAGTGCCGGCTATTACAAGGTCGTCCGCAAAGGGGGGGAGTTTCACGCCTGGAATCCGAAAGTCGTCGGGGGAATGCACCGTTTCCTCAAAAAAGGTCAGACAGAAGACTTCGAAAAATATAAGGAACAATCAGACAACCATCAGCCGTATGCGATCAAAGACTTATTGAAGATTAAGTTTCCTGGATCTACCAGTACCAATCTCGAGAAAGTTGAACCGATCGAGGACATTCGACGTCGCTTCACGACCGCAGCCATGTCAATGGGGGCACTCTCCCCAGAATGCCATGAAACCCTCGCAATTGCTATGAATCGCATTGGGGGCAAATCCAATTCCGGAGAAGGCGGGGAAGACCCACGGCGCTACTCGCTTCTAGAGAGTGGTGACAATGCTTCCTCGGCAATAAAACAAGTGGCTTCTGGACGATTTGGCGTTACCGCCGAGTATCTCTCGACGGCCAAGGAGATCGAAATCAAAATGGCTCAAGGTGCCAAGCCGGGGGAGGGTGGTCAGCTTCCTGGACACAAAGTATCGCCGTTGATCGCTCGCTTGCGTTTTAGCGTCCCAGGTGTCACCTTAATCTCCCCACCGCCACACCATGACATCTACTCAATCGAGGATTTGGCTCAGCTAATTTTTGACCTGAAAGAAGTAAACCCCCGGGCTAAAGTTTGCGTTAAACTCGTATCCAGCTCGGGAGTCGGTACCGTGGCAGCAGGGGTCGCAAAAGCTTACGCTGACGTAATACTCGTTTCTGGACACGATGGGGGTACCGGAGCCTCTCCGCTATCTTCTGTCAAGCACGCCGGATCTTCCTGGGAGATTGGTTTGGCAGAGACACATCAAGTGCTAATGATGAACGGTCTCCGTAATCGTGTTACACTACGAACGGACGGCGGTATGAAGACTGGAAGAGACATCATTATTGCTGCAATGCTCGGCGCGGAGGAATACAACTTTGGAACCGCAGCGATGATTGCCGCCAGCTGTGCAATGTTTCGTGTTTGTCATTTGAATACATGTCCTGTTGGAGTTGCAACGCAACGCGAAGATCTTAGGGCTAAGTATAAAGGCACACCTGAGAACATTATCAACTATTTCAATGCAGTTGCTGAAGACGTACGGTCATACTTGGCAAAATTGGGCTTTCGCAAATTGGACGATCTCATAGGAAGAGTCGATTTACTCGAGCAGATCGACGATCCAGAGAATCCCAAGACACGTTTGGTAAATCTTAGCGGGCTGCTTCATGATCCTGACCCGACAGGCGAGTCTCCTCGAATTCATACACGTTCTCGAAATGAGCGTCTCGGTTTCGAGGGAGGAATCGATCAGACGATCATTCAAGAGGTCAAAGATGTAATTTCAGGAAAGGTGGCGTCGTTCCGCGGCAAATACAAAGTTGGAAATACGGATCGCTGCTTGGGCACTCACTTGTCAGGAGAAGTTGCGTACATACGCGGAAGCAACCACCTCCCCCCTGGATCTATCGACCTTACGTTTATCGGAACCGCAGGGCAGAGTTTCGGCACTTTCCTAGCCCCAGGTATTCGAATGCACCTTTTCGGAGAAGCAAACGACTATGTTGGCAAGGGTATGAGTGGGGGCGAAATTATTATCCGTCCTCGTGAAAAGGAAACCTACGTTTGGAAAGATAACACGATCGCAGGAAATACTTGCCTCTATGGAGCAACCGGCGGATACCTCTTCGTGGGAGGCTGTGCGGGGGAACGGTTTGGAGTTCGAAATAGTGGAGCGATCGCTGTAGTCGAAGGCCTTGGAGATCATGCTTGTGAATACATGACAGGCGGAATCATTGTTTCACTTGGAGGATCCGGTTCCAACTTCGGGGCTGGCATGAGTGGTGGACTGGCCTTCGTATATGATGTAGACGACCATTTCGAAGACAACTACAACCCCGAAATGGTGGGGATTGAGCGACTGAGTGATAGTGGCGAAGTGGATGCACTTAAAAAGATCGTTGAAGCCCATGCGACCGCAACCTTCAGCCCGCATGCCGCGTCTCTGCTGGAGAATTGGGGAAGAACCGTCAGTAAATTCTGGAAGGCAGTTCCACATCCTTCATCTCCTGACATTCCGAAAAACACACTCAAACTCGATGCGCTAGATATCACGGTGCTAACTTAGCTAAGTTCTCAATCATCGCATAAGAATCCCTTCTTTCTTTTTCGGATTTCTTTGGTATTAAAATTCTAGTCCAGACTTACCTTTGGTTCGTCTGCAAAAACGCCACGAGCCGCTTTGCAATCACCGGTCCAATCCCATCCACCGTCGTCAAGTCACAGAGGGGGGCTTTGCGAAGATTCTCAATCGTTCCAAACCGCTTCATTAACAAGGCTCGTTTTTTTAACCCGAGACCCGGAAAGTCGTCCAAGATACTTTCCTTTACTTTCTTACTGCGGAGATCTGCATTGTACATATTTGCAAAACGGTGGGCTTCATCTCTCAACCTCTGCAGCAGCTGTAAGCCTCCGTGGCTCAGCGGCAATCGCAACGGAGGCCGCTCGTCAGCGAAGATAATTGTTTCGTGTTTTTTCGCTAAGCCGATTATCTGTGGAGGCTCTAAGTCCTGCACAAGAAATGCCTTTAAAGCAGAGCTCACCTGGCCCCTTCCGCCGTCAATCACTACAAGGTCGGGAAACGGTTTTTCTTCCTTCGCCAAACGACGATATCGACGCCCAACCACTTCCTCCATTGAGCGGAAGTCGTCATTGCCTTCAAAACTCTTTATTTTGTAACGGCGGTATCGTGCCTTGTTTGGATGGCCCTTTTTGAACTGCACCATTGATGCGACCACAAAGGTTCCGGAGATGTGGGATACGTCGAAACACTCCATGACAACCGGCAGACTCTTTAATGCTAAGGCAGCTTTGAGCTCAGTGAGTACATTCGACAGGTCTCTTGAATCCCCACGTTCTCGTTCAAACTTTCTTGTCTTCCTTAACGAGGACTCGAGGGCGAAGGCAATGTCTCGAAATTCCGCTGCTTTTTCGAAATTCTTATTCTCTGCCTCACAGACCATCTTCTTCCTAACATCAGCTAGAAACTCCCTGGACTTGCCCTCGAGAAAGGAACAAGCCTTTTCAACTCTAGCCAGATATTGATCTCTGGTAACGATGTTGGAAAACCCGTAAAGCTCAGCACGGACGTCTTCGTAGAGTTGAAATTGTCCGTCGCCCAATGCCTTCGGATTTGAATCGCTTAAGAGGACCCCGAATTGCCGGCGCATCTCCGCGAGAGTTTTTCTGATGTGATAGGCTTGGGCGAAGGGTCCAAAGTACCTTGCTCCGTCTTCCTTTTTAAATCGAGCGAGCGTAAATCGAGGCAGTTTTCTGGTTTGATCCAAGCGAACCAGAAGAAAGCGTTTGTCGTCTGTAAAATCAGTGTTGTACTTTGGACGCCACTTCTTGATGAGCTGGCCTTCTAGCAAAAGTGCTTCCGGTTCGGAGTTAACTTCGATAATCTCGAAGTCTCGAATCATCTCAACCAGAGCCCTAATTTTCGGCTGGCTTATGAAGGATCGCGACGGTTGGAAATAGGTCGACACACGTTTCTTCAAACTCTTGGCTTTCCCGACATAAATTACGGATCCCAAACGATCCTTCATCAGATATACGCCCGGGGAAGAAGGCAATCGACGCACCTTTTCCTTCAATTTGCTTGATCCCGCTGTTGGCATTTTCGGTAACTTAACTCATAAATCCTTTAAGCCAAGAGAAGCTTGGTCTCCCGGAACAAAAAACCAGATGCCTGAGGTCAAAAAATTCATGCTCATCACCCTTGGAGAAGAACTTCTTCTAGGGCTTACCGCCAACGGGCACCTTACCTACATTGGCGATCAGCTGAGGCAACGAGGCATTACATTACACAGCAATTACACTATTTCAGATGAGGGCCCCGATATCGAGGAGCAGTTTCGGTATTGCTGGGACCGTGCTGACGTATTAATCACCACCGGGGGCCTCGGTCCTACCGTCGATGATCGCACTAAAGAGGAAATTGCTGGGGTGCTCGGTGAAAAACTCGTTTTCGACCAATCCATCTTAGCTAATATTGAAAACCGATTCAGAGGTATTGGCAAACCGATGTCAGAGAACAACCGCAAGCAGGCGTACCGGCCTGAAAGTGCTGAGGTTATAGAAAACGCGATGGGAACGGCTCCCGGTCTCTGGATGAGTAAAGATAGAAAAATTCTTATCATGCTTCCAGGACCACCCAACGAGTTACAGCCAATATTTGAAAATCAGATTATACCACGACTGGAAAAACTAGGTTACGTAGACGAACAAGAAAATTACCTCCAAATTAAAACGATAGGAATAGGCGAATCCGCATTGGAAAACCAGTTCCAATCTATTTTTCAACAACACGAAAACTTGTCAGTCGCCTATTGCGCCCATCAAGGTCAAGTAGATTGCCGCATCAGCTTTCCCGATATTGACAAGAACAAGTCTAAACTCTTAGAAATCGCAGAAAGTTGCAAAAGTCTTCTTGGAGATGATTTCTTGTGCTTCGGACACCGATCTACTGTTGAAGTCGTATCCAATATTTTGGGGAAGAATGGCCTGACAATCGCGACTGCCGAAAGCTGTACGGGTGGCCTCATCGCCGATGCATTTACAAACCTTTCTGGCTCATCAGAATACTTTTATGGAGGTGTTGTTAGCTATAGCGATCGATCCAAGATTCGAGTTTTAGGTGTTCCTGAAAAACTCATACAAGAAGAGTCGGCCGTAAGTTCAAACGTTGCGATCGCGATGGCCCGAGGAGTAACAGAAAAAATGAATACAGACTATGGTCTAAGTGTTACAGGGTACGCTGGACCAGATGGAGGTACCGAAAAAGACCCTGTAGGGACTGTCTATATAGGCATCCACACGCCTAGTGGTACACTTTCCAAACGGTTTAGTTGGAAGAGCGGGCGCTTAGTCACAAAGAAGAGGGTCCTTCATGCCGCCCTCGACCTGCTAAGAAGAAAACTTATCGCTGAAAAACTGAATGTGGTTGAAACTTTCGAAAATCGCATTGAGGGGGCGAGTTCGAGCAGATGAGCCTGAAAAATGATGGAAAAACGCCAACCGACCAACTCAGTAGACCCCTGAGAGATCTCCGTATTTCCGTTACCGACCAGTGCAATTTCCGATGCGCCTACTGTATGCCAAAAGAGGTATTTGGACTCGATTACCCATTTCTGCCTAAAAACGAGATCCTTACAAACGAGGAGGTCTACAAACTCGCCCTTAGTTTCGCTGAGTTGGGAATCGAGAAAATTAGACTAACCGGAGGAGAACCTCTCCTTAGGAAAAATCTCGTTCCTCTAGTGAGAATCTTATCCCAGATTGACCTAGTAAAAGATCTATCACTTACCACAAATGGAACACTTCTCCCCCGCTATGCTAAAGGGCTGAAGGAATCCGGACTGAATCGTATCAACATCAGTCTCGATGGGCTGAGTCCAATCGTCTTTAAAGCGATGAGTGGAGGTCGCGGCGAGCCCGCTGCAGTTCTGGAAGGCATTGAAGCCGCTCAACAGGCCGATCTAGAGGTCAAGGTGAATATGGTTGTCAAGAAGGGAGTAAACGAAGAGGAGGTTCTTCCAATGGTTCGTTTTTTCCGAGACAAAAGGATTACCCTTAGATTCATCGAATATATGGATGTTGGAAACTCTAACCAATGGAGATCAAAGGAAGTCCTTCCCGCGAAGGAAATATTGGATACAATCGCAAAAGAATTTCCATTCCATCCCATCGACCCAAATTACAAGGGCGAGGTGGCCGCTCGCTATCGATACTCCGATATACCCGCTGAATTCGGGCTTATCAATTCGATAACGAAACCTTTTTGTTCAGATTGCAACCGAGCGAGGCTGTCAGCCAATGGAAACCTATACACCTGCCTTTTCGCCACTTCCGGACACGATTTAAAAACGATTGTGAAGTCTGGGGTCAGTCAGTCAGAATTGACTAAGCACATTTCAGGAATTTGGACATCCCGGAAAGATCAGTATTCTAAAGATCGTTCATCTCAAACCATCAGCCAGAAAAAGATTGAGATGTCCTATATTGGAGGCTGAACGGAGGAAGCTATCCGCTACTCGTAAAACCGAAATAGCTCAACAGCCAAATTTCTTTCCACACACGGTACCGGCCCTCCCATGTAATACGTCCCATTTCTTCTTGAAGATGGTGAGGAACCAGAAAACCTGCCTCAATGTTAATACGCTCTAAAACTCCCTGTTGTTGGTTAATGTCGTCTATCGGATCGATTTCGTACTGCTCTAGCTCGAAGCTTTCGATGCGTTTTTTGTGATACTTTAAAAGCCTGTTTAGGTTTCGGCTCCATGGTTTCCGACAGACATCCCAATTTTCAGGATAATAGCCCCCATACGGTGTATTGAGATTATCCGTGATGAAATGCTCTCCATCAACCGAGTCCGACGTGAACGAAATACAGTGGCTTATTAAACCATTTCCCAGAGGCACGAATAAGATTTGTGCCCTTATTGTTGCTGTTTCGTCTTGATACACTGATGAACGTATATCCACTTCGTGACCTAAATTGGCTATTAGTGCTTGTTCCTTATTGAACTTTTTACTTCTCAGCCAATTCCTAAGCTCGATTAGCTTCTTTTGTGCAGGCCATTCCTCACCAGTAGTGTTGTTTCGGAAGCGGGGAAACAAAGGCATTTCGCTTTGGCTCACCGCACTAATAGCTACCCAAGTATAGAGAGTCTCTATTAGGAGCCAAAAAAGAAAAAATATGACCGCTAATGCCCAGAAAGGCCGATCCGCCCACTCCATCTTATCTACCAAGAAAGCTAAACCAAACGAAACACAAAACCAACGTATCCAACGATTAAATACACTTAGCGCAAGAGAATTAGTCCTGCTGTTCGCATAGCTAAGAGCGATTGATAGGACAATTAAGGCGGAAACCGCAATTTGTCCATCGATTGTGATTATCTCGTTAATACGCATTAATATTGAAGGTAATCTCTTTCAGACCACCAATCAGTTAGATGGAAGTTCTCTTCCAAAAATTTCTACCTAAACGAACTTGTTTTAGGTATATCGCACCGGCATAATAACACAAAGGAAGCTTTCTAGTGTTTTAAACACCCCTGGGCTCACTTCGTCTTTCAGTTCAAAAAATATCTCGTCTTTCGACAATGCCTTGAGCGGATCCATCAGAAACGCAGGATTAAAGGCAACCTGTAGATCCGGTCCGCTGTAGTCTATTGCAAGTGATTCATGTGATTCACCAAAATCCGGGCTCGATGCACTGAGTTCCATAAGATTGTTGCTAATCTGGATCTTGACCGAGTTAGACTTGTCGGTTGCGACCAATGCAGCCCGGTGGATAGACTGCAAGAAGAGCTCTCGCTCTACCTTGATCCTCTGATGGGTTTCCTTCGGAATAACTTGCTGATAGTTCGGGTAATTTCCTTCCACTACTTTCGACACGAGAAGAATATCTCCGACGAAGCCGTCCGCTTCGTCTTTTGTATGGATTTGAAAAGCAACCCGTCGGTCGTTGAACGCTATTTTGAGATTTTCTCCTTTATCGATTAGGCGAGTCAATTCCGAAACCGTTTTGGCGGGCAAGATCAAGCTACCCGAAAGTCCTTCGCCAACCTCCATCTCGTAATCGATCTTTGCTAATCGACGCCCGTCGGTTGCAACGAGGCTCAGTTTTCCAGAACCGTTCGAGTCTTCGGGCTCGGAAAACGTAAAGTAAACCCCATTCAGCATATAACGGGTCTCGTCAGAGGATTGAGCATAGGAAACGCTTTTGAGCATGTTGGCAAGATTGGCCTGCTCGATCGTGAAGGAGCGATCATCTGAAAATTCAGGGAGCGCCGGAAATTCGTCCCGACTTATGCCCATGATTTTGAATAGCGAACCACCAGAAGTGATTTTAACCTGATTGTTCGGAGAAGCCTCAACTTTTACATCGCTGTTGGGGAGCTCTTTGATAATCGTAGCCAGACGCTTGACAGGCAAGGTAATCGCTCCTTCCTCCTCGACATTCGCTTTAATCCGAGTGCAAATCCCAAGATCTAGATTGGTCGTCGTCAATGAGAGCGTTTCCCCGTTAGCCTCGATCAGTACGTTACTGAGGATCGGCATGGACGCTTTAGATCCAACTACGTTTAGGACCTGTTGGAGGCCATTGCTGAAATGATCGCGGTGGATTTTGAATTTCATTTGGGTGTAATTAGGATTAATTTCGAGTTACTGACAATTCGAATGAATAAGAATTAATATCTAATTAAAATCATACCTATTACTATACTCTGTGAATTAATGGCATAACAGGTGTAAGTAATTGGATGATAGTTATTAATCAAGGCTTAGAATTGTTGATTTAATCTGAGTCTTTGGGTGCTTGACACCAACATGTTAAGATTTTTTTGCAAAATAGCTCTTTTTTAGCGGTTATTGACGAGTTGTTGCAGGCACAAATTAGATCATTTCGTATTCTCTTTACGCCGTATTCGCTGAATCATCATTAGATGTCGAATAACTCCGTAGAATAGATAGCCGAGAAAAGTAAGGGCTAGTGCGTACTGTTTGTATAGGTAGATGAATGCGGCGATTGCCAACATAAGGACAAACGTTCTCAGGCGAACTTTGGTATTCCAATCGACACTTTTGAAACTGGGGTAACGTATTGGGCTAACCATCAAAAAAGAAATGAACACCATAAGGATGGGGAGGGCGATGGCCCACCTCTGAAGATCGTGATTATTGATTAAGAGAACCAGTGTAGCAATCATACCGGCTGCTGCCGGTACGGGTAGGCCAATAAAGTCGCTGTTCGTCCGGTCTATATTCGCAGGATAGATTAGGGGATGAGTGATCACGTTGAAACGAGAAAGTCGAATTCCAGCACACAGTAGATAGACGAAGCCTAGAAACCAACCGATATTTCGAAAAAAGAGACTCTCCTCAGGATTTAAAATCAAAAACATAACCATCAACGCGGGAGCCACCCCGAAAGAAACCATGTCTACGATCGAATCGAACTCTTTCCCAAAAAGAGATTCACGTCCTCCAAGTCGCGCGACACGTCCATCGAGTGAGTCGCAAAGCATACCCCCAAGAATGAAAAGCACTGCCTCCGTGTATAACTGAGCGGGATTTTCGAAAGGATCTTGAAGCATCACGTTGTACCGGGCCTGAATGCATTTCATGATCGCCATAAATCCGCAAAACAAGTTGCCTGCAGTAAACAGGTTAGGAAGCAGGTAGATGCGGCTGGCCTGAGAACTGTCGATCTTCGACGTTCCGGGTTCTTTCGTAGGTTGGGAGCTCAAATCAATTAGGTCGGGTGAATGTTTCGAGGTACTTCCAGAAAGAAGAGTGCTGCTCTAATAATTGTTCCTCAGATATGGGTAGTCGAGTCCTGAAAATGAGGTCCGTAAGCGTGTTTTTATGGAGAATACAAACCGTGTGTAAGGTGATTCCGTCCCGCTCGAAGTAAAGACGATAGTCTCCCGAGCGTAGTCGATACATTGTTTTCTTGCCGCGAGAGAAACTGCCAAGGGGCTCCCTTGGTTCGTTGAGTTGAGACTCCGATAATTGGCTCAATGGTCCGATCATCTCGAGTTGCTCAAGAGTCTCGAATTTTTTTAGCTCTGCTAAGCATTGGTCGCTGAAAGTGACTTGAAACATGTCGTAATTCGTAACTTGAGAAAATATTTGATACCAATGCGTTTCCGACGCAATAACGGACTGCGTTCCTCAAAAGATCGACATGTTTACTTAGAGTGGTTTACTCAATCTTCCCTTATAGGTGCGGGCTAGCTCGATATTTGCCTCCATCGCCCCTTCTGTGTTCTGGCTGCGGAGTAGTGGGGTAGGTTTCCCGTTAGCAATGAGAATCTCCAAAACCTCCATTTGCAGCAGATTAATGAGAAGGGCCCCCGCAAGGGTGGATGTGGGCCCACCAGATTGGTTCCTGCCTGGTAGCTCGACGATCGCATCCCCCATTCTCCCGCAATTATCGAGGGTGTAGTCAGCCACTTCATACAGTTTTTGACCAGAAGCGTGAGTAGTTTTCACATGTCGCGTCATCGTCATCGAGGTGAGAGCGATCACCGTTAAACCTCTCTCCTTAGCGTATTCAGCGATCTCGATAGGTGAACAATTTTTTCCGGAATTGGAAATAATGATAATAAACTCTCCGGATTTCAGTCCATGATTTCGATCGTAGCGGGTTACCAAAGTGCGACCGTATCCCGGTAAGTTCTCGATAAATCCACCTGTTGTATCTAAAATAGCACTTACACAAACCAGTCCTCCAGCCCGGCCCACCATTTCTCGACTTATGATTTCGGAATGACCGCTACCAAAAGTATGGATAACTCCTCCAGCTGCCACGGAATCTGCGATCAAGGGAGCCAGAGCCTCTATCTTCGATTTGTTTTTTAAGTAGACGCGGTCGAGTAGAGATAGGCTCGTTTTTAAATAGCTTTCTTTGAGCATGGTATCGTATCTATGTAAATTGAATGGGGTCGCGAAATTTTTGTATCGTCGTTTAAAAAATGCCGCAAACGGATCGTTTTGCAACAAACCAATTCAGTCGCTTTTCGTGTGTGTATGAAACACGAGCGACAGTGAGCCGATAGTCCAATTGATAATATGACGGTTATCTCGGCATTGAACCAACTAAAGCAAATTACATCGATGTCGCTAATATCAGAGTATTTCAAACGATTAAGGAATTCGCCCCTCGAGACTCGACTACCAACCCCGTTATTAATCTGACAGCGGTTTAAAAAAACGGAAATGCAATTCTTACGGAAAAAACAGTGGTAAGCTGTCGAGACAGTGGTTTATCAGGTCAAGTCATAGTCGATTCAGTGTCTAGTGAGTTGCTCTTCTTGCCTGGTATAGAGACTTTAAATATTATTCCGTGAAGCGTATAGATGGAAGCGGATGCCCAACTCTCTTATTATACTGAAGGCACGATTGTCAAAGCTACGGAAATAACACAAACCCGTCGATCTTAAGGCGTCGATTCAAATCGCTTGAACCAGGTAGGGACTCAATGCCGTGAAGGAACTGGAAATTGAAGGCATATATTGCAACCCAACCTTTCTGTTTTCTTTGGTTCAGACGGTTCATTGCATATAATCTGAAAACATTCTAGTTTCTACGCTCCTGAGCTTAATAACGGACTGGTTTAAAGCGAAGAAATGTCAGGATTACGTGCCATAAGATGATCCCGGCGTTCGTTGGGTCCAGAGTATCTATAACTACTACAAAGATTTTGGATACAGTACTGACGTCGTGGGAGAGAGCTTCAGAAACAAAGGAGAAATCATCGAATTAGCCGATTGTTATCTGCTGACAGTTCCGGTCTAGCAACGATAACGTTGAACAAAAAACTAGTCCTGATGCTGATCAAAGCATGGATATTGAGCAAATTGAAATTTTGGAAAAGTTTTTCCGATGGATAATAAACGAAGACGCTGTAGCGACTGAAAAAACAGCTGAAGGAATTCGAAAATCTGATGCGGAAATGAGGAAGTTAGGGACCATGATTTTACGCAAACTAGCGTGAGTGCGTAGGTCTAACAATTGTACAACGCCGGTTAGGTTTGACTCAACCCAAGCCAATTCTTGAAGGAATTTTTATTATATCAGCTGTGTTGCTGCGTCATCTAATCTTAATTATCTCGAAAGATGTGGCCTTATGCCGCGTTAACTGTTGATGATAATAACTGGTGCAAAACTGTTCCTACAATCTCAAAGCAATCTATTTGAACGCACCCAATCAAGAGCGCCACCCACATCATCAAACGCCCCATCCAGCTGTGCTTCGTAGGCTCGATCCAAAATGGGTTTAAAATTGGGACCTGGTTTCCTTCCGTACGCAATCAAATGACGCCCGAGCAACAGAGCCTTGGGTGCAGAATCTTTTAACTTTAGTTCGGCAATTCGTGTTTTGAATTCGGCCAAGCGTTTTTCTTGGGTTTCGTAAATAAGTGGTGGTCTTCCTCGGTGGTCCGCTTGCATTACTTGGCGAAGTTCCTCTGTCGTTGCAGGATTGATGCGTCTTGCGAGTCTCCGGAGACTTGCATCTGAAGGCGTTGAATCCGGAAATGAATTTAGGTAGTGATGGTTTTCAACGAGTTTCCTTACCTTCTCTTGAATTCCTAGAGGAGTCCCAATTCGGGTTAGAAAAGATTCCGAAAGACTACCGCTTTCTCGATCGTGTCCTGGACTAATCCAGCGGAGTTTCCCTCGCTTTTCCGCGAAACGGGTGCATCGAATTTTGCCGAGATCGTGACAAAGTACTGAAAGAATTAATATAGAACGTTGATGATCGGTACAGTCCTGCCATTCGGACGAATCAACTACGGCGTCCAAACAATGTAGTGTATGTATAAATACATCGCCTTCGGGGTGCCATTCGGGATCTTGTGGTAGGCGGACGAGCGAGTTAATTTCTGGGAAAAAAGAAATCCAGCCCGAGTCCTTTAGAGCGATTAGGCCCTTGGATGGGGAGATAGACTTGGTTGACCACTTACACCATTCACCCCAAACGCGTTCTATCGCTAGACTAGAATACTCCCGTTTCATGTCTCGACAAAGCTGGGCAGTGCTGGGATGGAGCAAGAGCCCGAAACGTCCTGCAAATTGAAAGGCCCGCAAGGCTCGAAGCGGATCCTCAGAAAACGCTTCGCTAATATGCCGTAAAACACCTTTTTTCAAATCGTCCCGGCCTCCGAAGTAGTCAATCACCACACCCTTTTTGGGATCGTACTGCAGGGCATTGATAGTGAAATCCCTACGTTTCAGGGCTATCTCAGGGTCGAGATTTGTATCAGATTTCACCTCGAAGCCACGGTGGCCCGTGCCAGACTTACATTCTGTTCGTGGGACGGTAAAGTCGAAGGCTGTCTCCTGGGTCCACAATTTGATGACTGCGAACGACCTTCCTACCAGGTCAGCTCTCCCCATTTTACGAAGCGTTTCGACAATGGCTTCAATTTTCAATCCGTATACCTCCACGTCGAAATCAGACGGTTCATTGCCGAGCAGGGCATCCCGGACACAGCCACCGACTAGGCGACAGTTCCCTCCTATTTTATCTAACAGAGCAATGGCCTCTTTCAGTTCTCGAGGGATTCGGATTTTGAAAGGTGTTTCTGTCTGGTGTGGTGTCATGAATGCCTCAAAACGATTTGCTCCTCGAAAATAGCAAAATTATCCAGCCGGCGATGAAACTCAATCCTCCCAAAGGCGTAATGGGTCCCAGTACTGGCCATTGAGTGAGAGCCAGTCCGTAAAGCGATCCGGAAAACAAAAGAATACCGCCAAACCAAAGCCACATGGTCATTCGAGCAAAAGGGTCGGGATCTCGCGATTGTAAAGCGGCGAGGAAGTACAGAGCTACCGAGTGCACTAAATGGTACAACGCTGCGGTCTTCCAGGCTTCTAATGTTCCATTAGCCAATAACTGGGGTTCAAGTTTGTGAGCTCCCAACGCTCCCAGGCTGATCGCGAGTGCGGACGATAGGGTACCGACATTTTTAAAGTTCATGGGAAAAGAATCAATCGAAGCACCGTCTTAATCTAGCCAAATTTTAACCCAGGACCATTAACCTGCTTTTCAATCGCCTATGTAACTCATAATTTCGCTTTTTGATTCAGACATGAACTTTGCCTTCCCAATTTAGATTGAGTCACTAGAATTTGATTATGCATTTCGGCCGAAAGCCCCAGCCCATTTTATCAATTGTCTGCTCGCTTGTTGCCGGCCTTTTGGTTTTTGCCGCTATCGAAGATGACCCTTACGAGTGGATGGTGGAGGTACGAATCCGAATCAGCTAGCCTACACGTCAGCCTTGTCTTACGCCTACCTTTGGAAAATGTTGCGATGATACCCAAAACTTGGGAAGCCTAAGAGAGATTTTTGAAAACAGAGGAAAACTGTTAGAATTCTCGGCTCGCACACTAAAATGAACAATCAAGGGAGGGCTCTATTGCCAGCCTCGTTTCGCGTACCAAACTAAACTTGAAATGAACATTCGATCCGCCACAGCAGGGCTATTTGTACTGGTTACTGCTTCATTTTCGCAAAGTGAGGATTATACGCTCAGTCTAGACCTAACCTTTGACACCAAGTACGTTTTTCGCGGAGCTCAGCTGGCGAACAGTGTATTTCACCCTTCGATTGAGTTTGAGAAAAACGACTTCTATGCAGGAATCTGGGCATCGCAGCCGATCGAAAATCGCGGATCGCCAGAGAATTGGGAGGACGAAGTGGATTTTTATGTCGGCCAAGGTTGGGCGATTGGCGAAAAGACGAGTGTCGATTTTGGAGCAGCCTACTATTATTTCTCTACTAGTGACAGCCGGCTGGAGCCCTACGTGGGAGTGACGCGTGAGATTTTGGGATTGGCTGCCTCACTCTATCTCTATCACGATTTGGATATAGATGCCACTGCCTCTGAAGGGTCCGCGAGGTACAGCGTTCCTCTGGGGGCGAAGCGTTCAGTCGATCTTGGGGCGAACTTTGGACTCCTGAATGTGGACAATATTGGTAAGTACCTATACTACGGAGCGGATGTGATTTTTCCGGTCCAAATCAAAGAAAACGCCGTTTTCTCGATAGGGGTCCATTACTCGGACAGTGAAGAGGGGTCGCCGACTCCGGAAGCATACTTTCATGGCTCTACCTCGCTAAGGATGACATTCTAGTACGAGAAGGACTCGAATTCCCGTTGGCAGACCAATCAAAAAAACTTGCAAAATCATTGACATGCCTTCGCGAGGGGGTAGGTGTTTTGCTCTTTTTCTCGAAATCCGATGAAAACATTTCTCGCCAAAAAGGAAACTACGAAACGCGACTGGGTTATAGTTGACGCCAAGGACCAAGTACTAGGCCGCCTTGCCGTAAAAGTCGCGAATTTGCTTCGTGGCCGAGACAAGCCCACTTACACGCCGCACGTCGACACCGGAAATTTCGTTGTTGTGATCAATGCCGACAAAATCGTTCTTACGGGAAAGAAAAACGAGCAGAAGAAGTACATGTTCTACAGCGGCTACGTAGGTGGTGAGAAATATCTGAGTGTCTCCCAGATGCAGGAAAGACGCCCAGATTTCGTCGTAAAGCACGCCGTCAAAGGAATGCTCCCTAAGAACCGGCTGGCCAGCAAGATGCTCACCAAGCTTAGGGTGTTTGCAGGTGACGAACATCCTCACGAAGCGCAACAGCCCAAAGCGGTATCAGTTTAATAACACTTTCAGCAAATGGCAGACACCAACAGTGAGTACCTCGGAACGGGACGCCGCAAAACGGCTGTTGCTCGCATTCGGCTAACGGAAGGCTCGGGTCAAGTTAAGATCAACGGCAAAGCCGCTGAAGAATTCTTTTCTCACGAGAATTTCTCCCGCTCCGCTCTTCTTCCGTTGTCCACAATCGAAGCGAAAGACAAATTTGATGTAGTTGCAAAAGTGCAAGGTGGCGGAGACAGTGGCCAAGCGGGTGCATTGGCACTCGGCATTGCGCGTGCACTGCTCAAGTTTGATTCAGAGCTTCGAATACAGTTGAAGCAAGCCGGTCACCTAACTCGCGATCCTCGAATGAAGGAACGCAAGAAAGCAGGACAACCAGGGGCGCGCAAGAAATTCCAGTTTTCAAAGCGCTAAGCCAACTCAAAATACTTTTTCGACAAGGCCCTCTCTGGTTTCACCACCTCAGGGGGTCTTTTTGTTTTCATATATCGTTAATTTTATATTACCTCTTCTACCCAGCGATCCAACCCGTTGGAACTAATTTTAAATAAAGACAATTTAAGCGAATTATTCAATGAACACAGCAATCGTAGGCGCATCCGGATATGGCGGAGAGATTCTCGTCAAACTACTAGCGGCTCATCCGAAAGTTAATCTCGTGGCAGTTACCTCGAGAAGCGGAGCGGGCAAAAGCGTTAGTTCACTGATGCCTTGGTTGCGAGGTGTCCTCGATTCGTTGAAGTTTGAAAACTCTGAGCCACACGCCTTGGCAGCCAGAACGGATATCGACTGCGTGTTCTTGGCGGTCCCGCATGGAGTAGCTGCCGAGTATGCCGGAGTAATTTCAAAATCGGGGAAGAAGGTAATCGACTGTAGTGCGGATTTTAGGATTTCTGACCCGGCTGTGTATGAGGAGTATTATGGGCAGCCCCATCCAGATGAAACACTCCTAAAGGACTCTCAGTATATATTACCTGAAATTACTGAAAGCGGATGGGCTGAGAAAAAGATCTTTGCTTGCCCTGGTTGTTATCCAACGAGTATTTTGATTCCGCTTTACCCTCTTTTGAAAAAGCAAGTGATTGGAACGAAGCACATCGTGGCGAACTCCTTTAGCGGTGCCAGCGGTGCAGGGAAGCAGTCTAATCAGGCATTCTCCTATTGTGAAGTAAATGAAAGTGCGAAAGCGTATGGAATTCCAAAGCATCGGCATCTTTCAGAAATCGAAGAGCAACTTGGGCTCGCCGGACAGGGACCAGTTGTGCTACAGTTCAATCCTCACCTCGCACCCATGAATCGTGGAATTCTAACTACGATTACGGTACCGGCTGGGCAGTCGACTATCGATGATCTTTATGGTGCCTGGAAGGAAACCTACGGTCGACGTCCGTTTGTTAATATCCTTTCACCGGACACTAGACCTGAGACGAAGCACACGGTTGGAACTAACCGCGTCGACATATCTGCTACCAAAGATGAAAGAACCGGTAATTTCGTGATTACGTCTGCGGAAGATAACCTTGTAAAAGGTCTAGCTGGACAGGCAGTACAAATCATGAACCTATGGCAAGGTTGGGACGAAACAACGGGATTGCTCCATGTCTAGTTCTATCACATTCAAAACGGACACGGACGGTGTTACGGATCCAGAAGGATTCTTTGCTTCTGCTGACGCGGCGGATATCCGTGGCAAAGCTGACGAAAGATTGGATACTGGAGTCTTGTATTCGATTGCACCCTGTACCGCTGCGGGAGTTTTTACTAGGAACGCAGTTAAAGCTGCACCGGTTCTCGACTGCGAGAGAGTCTTACGAGTTGGGGGCCCCATTTTTGGACTTGTTGCTAATAGTGGAAATGCGAATGCTTGTACAGGAAATCAGGGAATTGCGGACTCACTGTCGATGGTCCAGGCTGCAGAGTTAGCTAGTGGTAGCCCGAAGGACAGCTTTCTTGTTTGCTCCACCGGAAGAATCGGTGATTTGTTGCCGATGGATAAAATTATTCCCGCAGTTAAGTCTGTAGCTTTAAGGGCTTCTGATGGAGAGAAGGAAGGTGCAAAATTCTCTGAGTGTATCCTAACATCAGATACAAAGAAAAAGACATGTACGGCAACATTCGCGGTAGAGGGCAATACAGTGACTATTGGAGGGGTTGCTAAAGGTGCGGGAATGATCCAGCCCAATATGGCGACCATGCTAGCTTTCATTACCACTGATATCGCAGCGGACTCAACGGTTCTCGATAATCTATTAAAAGAGTCGGTCAAACATTCCTTTAATGCGATCACGGTTGACGGTGACATGAGCACCAACGATACGGTACTGCTTTTGGCGAACGGACAATCGGGGGTATCACTCGATGGAACTTCGATGAAACGCTTCCAGGAAGCTTTGTTACAGGTGTGTGATTGCCTGGCCGACAAGATTGTGGCAGATGGCGAGCGAATTACAAAGGTTGTTGAAATACTGGTTGGGGGAGCTGCAAGCGACCAAGACGCTGAGAACATATCTCGCTCAATCGGCAATTCATTGCTCGTGAAGACATCATGGTATGGCAATGATCCTAACTGGGGCCGATTGATGGATGCGCTCGGCTATGCGAATGCTCAGATTGATCAGCACGTTATTGATATCAGTTATGACGACGTACCGGCTCTTGTTGGGGGAGATCCCGTACCGGAAAATAAACCTAAGTGGAAAGAGGTTGTTTCGAAACCGAGGTTTACGATTCGGATAGAGATGCACCAAGGTGATGGTAATTTCAGATTGAGGGCTAGTGACCTGACGGAAGGTTACGTTAATTTTAACAAGAGCGAATAGTACGAACGATGGCGAATATTAGACAGAAAAAGATGGATGATATTATCTCCAAAGCTGCGGTATTGGTCGAAGCTCTACCTTACGTCCAGGAGTTTCGTAATTCTGTATTTGTAATAAAATACGGCGGGAGTTTTATGGACGATCCAAATCCAGAGATTCGAGCCAGTGTTGCGGGGGATATTGCCTTTCTCTCAGCTGTCGGGATTCATGCAGTAGTCGTTCATGGAGGCGGCAAAGCGATCAGTCGGGCTCTCGAGGAAAAGGGTCTCGAAGCTAAGTTCGTTAATGGTCTTCGGTATACGGATGAAAACACGATTAAAGTGGTAGACGAAGTCCTCAGCCATCAAGTGAACAGCGATGTGTGCGAAATGTTGCAAACTCGGAACGATCGCCCATTCGGAATTCCTGGCTCTACGGTATTCGAAGGGGAAAAGTATACCGAAGATAGTCAGGGTAATGCGGTTGATTTGGGGTTTGTTGGTAACGTGCTGGCAGTAAAGTCCAAGATCATCAAAAAAGCGATCAGAGATGGGTACACGCCAGTGATTTCACCAGTAGCCAAAGGAGCAGATGCTAATTTGTACAATGTTAATGCAGATGTGGCTGCGGCCTGTGTCGCTAGTGCTTTGAGAGCAAGGCGCCTAGTTTATCTAAGCGATGTCCCAGGTTTACTGAGCGATCCAAGTGATCTCAATTCTCTTATCCCAACACTGAGGGTAAATCAAATTAACAAACTGAAAGTTAATGGCACGATCAGCCAAGGAATGCTACCTAAGATCGATAGTTCGATAAAGGCGTTGGACTCGGGTGTACACAGGGTTCACTTTATCGATGGACGCCTTCCCCACAGTCTTTTGCTGGAGATATTTACGGATAAGGGGATTGGAACGGAAATCGTTCACTAAGAGAATTTAATGGATAAGCTATAGCTATACAGAATTTGAGATGAAAGAAAATACGAACACCGAGGAGCTCTATGTCGATAATGTACTCGGCAATTACGGATTGCCGCCCGTAACCTTCGTGCGTGGTCGTGGGCTTCAACTATGGGATGACTCAGGGAAGGAGTATTTGGATTTCTGCTCTGGAATTGCAGTGACTAGTATCGGGCATTGTCACCCAAAGTTGGTTACCGCAATTCAGGAACAAGCGGCGGAACTGTTGTGTGTTAGCAATTTGTATCGCAACCAGAACCAGGCAATTCTGGCCGCAAAGCTGAATGAAAAAGCAGGTGGAAAGGGAAAAGTGTTTTTTTGCAATAGTGGAGCGGAAGCGAATGAAACGCTGATTAAATTAGCTCGGCTCTACGGGCGCCAAAATGCTGGATTGGAAGGCAAGCAATATAAAATCGTTTGTGCTAAAAATGCTTTCCATGGCCGTACTTTTGGTGGAATGAGTGCTACGCCAAAAGTTAAAATCCAGCAAGGTTTTGCACCTCTTGTCGGAGGATTCGTTTTTGCCGAACTCAACAATCTTGAGAGTTTCGCCGCGGCGATTGACTCAGAGACGGCAGCTGTGTTTATAGAAACAATACAGGGAGAAGGGGGCATTTTCCCTGCAACCATTGAATTCCTACAGGGCTTGCGGAATCTTTGCGATGAGCGTGGAGTGCTGCTTTTAATTGATGAGGTGCAATGTGGTGTGGGAAGAACCGGGCACTTCTTTGCCTTTGAGAAAGCGGGTATTAGGCCGGATGCAATTGGAATGGCGAAAGGTCTGGGTGGTGGGGTTCCCATCGGGGCGGTTTGGATCCGTGATCCGCACGCGGAGCTTTTCCAGCTAGGAACGCATGGCACTACTTTTGGAGGTACTCCACTCATCGCCGCGGCGTCCCTTGCAGTTCTGGAAACGATCGAAGAGGAGAATCTCCTTCAAAACGTTGTAACCAATAGTGAATACGCACTCGAGCGTTTGAATGAACTCAAGAAGGAGTTTCCCGAGTATATACTGGATATTCGTGGAGCGGGATTCATGATCGGAATTCAGATTGCGGATTCGTCTTCTGATATGGTTGCCGAATTAAGAGAAGATGGACTTGTCCTTCCCCCGGCGGGGGCTGATGTCGTTCGCTTTCTTCCTGCATTGACGGCGACGAAACTGGATTTCGATAAGGCTCTGGAAATATTTAGCACAGCAGTAAGGAAAAGAGCTACGACAAATAACGCGGCAGTATAAGTGACGCAGCATCGTTAATACAATTAAGTTGGAAAAACCAATTATGGCACATTTTTTGAAAGAAACGGATTTCGCTCCTCATCAAGCAAGCGAAGTATTAGCATTGGCTCAGAGCTTTAAGAAAGGTCGAGGCCGTCATACGCCTCCTTCGCTTAGAGGGCAGACTTGGGCGATGATTTTCTCAAAATCGAGTACTCGAACACGAGTTTCCTTCGACGTGGGTATTCATGAATTGGGAGGGCATCCGATATTTCTGAACAAGAACGATATCCAATTGGGTCGAGGAGAGTCCGTTTATGATACCGCAAATGTGCTGTCGCGCTTTGTCCATGGACTTATTGTACGCACCTTCGAGCAAAGCGAACTGGAAGAGCTTTCGAAAATGGGATCGATTCCTGTTATCAATGCTTTAACCGATTTTCTCCATCCATGCCAGACCTATACCGACGCGTTCTCAATGGCAGAACGATGGTCCGACGGAACAAACCATCTAGAGTCTCTTAAAGGTAAGAAGATGGCGTACTTTGGTGATACGGCCAACAATATTGCAAATTCCTGGATTCTAGGAGCAGCGCTTTTTGGGATGGAATTAGTACTCGCGGGGCCAGAGGGATATGAGCCGGGATCTAAGATTAGGAGAATACTCGCTGAGAGTGGTTATACGCCAACCTATTGCTTCACAAACGATCCTGAAGCCGCCGCTCGTGATGCGGATGTGTTATATACGGACACCTGGGTGAGTATGGGACAGGAGGAAGAGTCAACTAAACGGATCGCTGCAATGAGTCCCTATTCGGTCACTTCGGATCTGATGAAACTAGGACAGCCAAACGCGTTGTTTATGCACGACCTTCCTGCTTACAAGGGTATGGAGGTGCAGGAAGACGTCCTCTACGGTTCCAAGTCGATCATCTTCGACCAAGCTGAAAACCGGCTCCATACTCAAAAGGCAATTATGGCGGTGCTTGCCCAAGGGGTCCGGGCTTAAATTTTCCATACGATTAAAGAAAGGATAGGCATTAATTGGATATTTCTAAATTTATTCGTGTAATTCGCGGTTAACCATTCAATCCTATCAAAAATGAAAATAGCACTTGCATACTCAGGCGGACTAGACACTTCGGTGCTCGTTCGGTGGTTAAAAGATCATTACAATGCGGAGATTGTAACTTATGCTGCTGACGTAGGGCAAGAAGAGGAGCTAGAAGGTCTTGAGGAGAAATCAAAGGCTACAGGTGCGTTTGAGCACTATACACTTGATCTCGTTGAGGAGTTTGCGGCGGATTTTATTTACCCAATAATGCGGGCCAACGCAATCTATGAGGGACAGTATTTCTTGGGTACTTCTATTGCGCGACCCTTAATCGGCAAAGCCCACATTGAGCTCGCCCGCAAAGTCGGAGCGGACGCACTTGCCCATGGAGCTACTGGTAAAGGCAACGACCAAGTGAGGTTCGAACTGGCCTATGCGGCGTTGGCACCCGATCTGCAGACGATTTCGCCTTGGCGAATGGAAGTTTTTCGCAAAGCATTTCCAGGCCGAAGCGAGATGATTTCCTATTGTGCAGAAAACGGCATTAACGTGGAAGCTTCTGCTTCAAAACCCTACTCGATGGATCGTAACCTTCTCCACATCTCCTACGAGGCGGGCATTTTGGAGGATCCCTGGTTTGACCCAACCATACCGGAAAACAAGGCAATGTACAAATTGTCTGTCGATCCTGAAGATGCTCCGAACGAAGCCGAGTACGTTGAGCTTGATTTTGAAAAGGGTGATTGCGTGGCGGTTGATGGGCAATCGCTCAGTCCCGCGCAAGTATTAAAAACTTTAAACTCTCTAGCAGGAAAACACGGTATCGGAAGAGTAGATATAGTGGAGAACAGATTTGTTGGTATGAAAAGTCGAGGAGTTTATGAAACGCCTGGTGGAACGATTTTGATGATGGGTCATAAGCAAATCGAGTCTATCACAATGGACCGAGATTTAGAGCACCTGCGTGATAGTTTAGTACCTAAGTATGCAGAGCTTATATACAATGGGTTCTGGTATGCTCCCGAGCGCGAAGCCCTCCAGGCCTTTATCGACAATAGCCAAAAAAGCGTAACCGGTACCGTACGGCTAAAACTATACAAGGGCAGTGTAACTACCGTCGGACGTAAGTCTCCTTATTCACTATACAATGAGGACATTGCTTCGATGGAAGGGGTGCAAAGCGACTACAATCCGGACGATGCGACAGGATTTATCCGCCTACAGGGACTCCGCCTAAAAGCCCGATTCGGCTCCCAAAAGGAATTCATCGAACAGTAGAACTCCTGAAAAACGGGGAAAAAACAAGAAAACGATGCCAGCGTTAGCAATTAAGTTAAATAACTAACGATGAAAATTGTTAAGATTGGTCGTGAGAACTGCTTTAAATATGATTGATGGGTGAATGTTCGGCTTAACTTTCGGCAGCAGGGGATGGTTCTTCCGCAGGTATCTCGCTTTGCAGAGTCATTGCCTTTTGAATCCAGTAAAACGTTTCTTGGGAAAAGTTTGTCTGAAGGTCGGCTATCAGCGTCCGAGCGTACTCAAAATCTTCATTTTCAACGGCGAGGGTAGCGAGCCGGTAGCGTGCTTCAGCAAGATTTCCTGCGTTTTCATTGGAAACTAGCTCTTTTAGAATAGACTCTGCCTGATCGGATTGACCGTTTTGAATTAAAGCCATGGCGTGGCCCATCTGAGCAGCTTCTTTGATAACCCCTTTGGCTGAATTTGAAGCGTTTTCAAAATATTCGGCTGCCTTGGCATAGTCGCCTTCCTCGTAGGCCTCGGCGGCCAGTTCCTTATAGGCAAAGCCGCTGAGTGGATTTCCGGACTCTTTCTGGGCAAAGGCGAGTTTAGAGGCACTATCATCTGCCGATGTATAGTCAGCCTGTATCGCGAGTCTGCCTTGCTCAATCATAAAACCACTCAGGTGGTATACCCCGAAAACGGCGAAGATTCCAGCTATGCAATAGATGATTAACTTCTTATTCTTCTCCCAAATCAGGTTGAGTTGATCTTCAAGATCGCCACTGCTGAAAATTGCGGAATCGACGATATTGTGCTCGTCGCTTTTTGGAGTTGGGTTTTTATTGGTTGATTGGGCCATAATCGTCGCCAGTTTTCGGGAAGAGAGATTGAGCGCGATTTCTTGGCTTTTTAAAGCACTTTCGTCATTAAACCGGTTGAATTAGATTATGGACGGTCTTCCGGATTACAGTGAAAACCAGATGCTATTGTTATAGAGCCCAAATGATCCAGGATCTATTGGCACTAATCCGGTTCCGCTAATCAAAAACGACCGTTTTGTTTTCGTAGACAAGTATACGGTTTTCTAGATGCCAAGAAACGGCTTGAGCGAGGGTCATCTTCTCTAAGTCGCGCCCTTTTCGGATAAGGTCCTGCACGCTATTTCGATGTGTTATTTGAGTAACGGCTTGGTAGATTATGGGGCCTTGATCTAGCTCCGCCGTGGCGTAGTGAGCGGTTGCCCCGATCAGCTTTACGCCTTTCTTGTGTGCTTGATGATAGGGCTTGGCGCCAGCGAATGCGGGAAGGAAAGAGTGGTGAATATTAATTACCGGTTTGCCCCAAGTATCGAGAAAGATGGCTGAAAGTACCTGCATGTACCTAGCCATTATGACTAGATCTATGTCGTAACTTCTCATTAGGGAGAGCTGCCTCGATTCGGCTTCAGACTTAGACTCCTTGGTCACTGGAACGTGTTCGAACGGAATCCCGTACCATTCGGCGCTAGACTTCAATGTTTCGTGGTTAGAGATCACGAGGCTGATGTCACATGGAAAGTCGCCCGCTTTCCATCTCAGGACCAAATCGTGGAAGCAGTGGTTGGCCTTAGAGACGAACAGCGCGATTTTAGGCTTCGTTCCGGGGATGGCAACTTTGGTTCGCATGCCTATAGAATCGCCGAAATCGCGAAAAGCGGCTGCTTCTACTTCGGCGGACCTGTTGCCTTTGAAGGACCACTCAACTCGCTGGAAAAACACGCCTTCTTCCTGGTCCCGATGTTGATCAGCGTGGATAATGTTTCCCTCGCGCTCATAGATCCAGCTCGCGACTTTCGCTACTAGGCCTTTTTGGTCAGGGCCGGAAAGAAGGGCAATTAGTCTTGGAAAATTGGGATTCATCAGAACCAGAAAAGTCGAGAGTCGGACTAGCTCAAAAGCTACCTCATTAGACAGTAGCGACGTTTTTGTTGACGTAGCTTTGCAGCGATTGGACGTCGAAGTCTTTTTCCTTCAATGCACTGATTCCGGCGACTGCTGCGGTCGCTCCGGTCAAGGTCGTCATGATACAAATATTGTTGGCATAGGCGACAGATCGGATTCGGTTCTCGTCTTTTCTAGGCATCATACCTGAAGGAGTGTTGATGATCATCTGCATTTCACCATTCTTAATCAGATCAAGGACGTTAGGTCGCCCTTCGGCGATGCGGAATAGCTTTTCCGCCTCGATGCCGTTCTCTTTGAAATAATCAGCCGTTCCAATCGTGGAATAGACCTTGAACCCGAGCGAGACAAGCCTATGGGCAAGCTCTACCGCCTTGGGTTTGTCCTGATCCTTCACGCTGAGAAATACATTGCCTTCAACGGGAAGTCCCGGCTTTGCCGCAGCCTGGGTTTTCGCAAAGGCAATGCCAAAGTCCTCGTCCAGCCCCATGACTTCACCCGTTGATCGCATTTCTGGGCCGAGACGAATCGTTGAACCAGGAAAGCGGACAAAAGGGAATACGGCTTCTTTGATGCACCAATGCTTGGGACTCATTTCCTCCGTAAAATTGAGTTCGTCCAATGTTTTACCCGTCATAATCTTAGCCGCCAATTTGGCAAGAGGGACTCCGATCGCCTTCGAGACGAATGGAACGGTGCGGGAGGCCCTTGGATTCACCTCGAGAACATAGAGCTCATTGTCCTTAATAGCGAATTGGATATTCATCAGTCCGACAACTCTAAGCGCCTTTGCGAGTCTGTAGCTCGCTTGGCGGACGATCTCGATCATTTCCGCATCGAGTGTGTGGGGAGGCAGAGCCATCGCTGCGTCACCACTGTGGACACCGGCAAACTCGATGTGCTCAAGCATTCCTCCTACAAGGGTTTTCTTGCCGTCAGAAATACAGTCAACATCGAGCTCAATTGCATCCTCCAAAAACTTGTCGAGAAGTACGGGCTTTCCAGGTGAGGCCTCAAAGGCTTCGTTTATTACGGATCGTAGCTCATCCATATCGTGGACGATAAACATGCCGCGGCCCCCCAGAACGAATGAAGGTCTTACCAATAGCGGAAAGCCGACCTTCTTTGCCAACTCGTATGCCTGAGGCTCGTTGAGGGCCGTGAGATTGTCGGGCTGCTTAAGGCCGACCTCATCGAGGATTTGCTTAAAAAGCTCGCGGTCTTCAGCGGCATCTATGCTTTCTGGAGAGGTGCCGATAATGTTGACACCGCTGGCTTTCAACTCTGTCGCGAGATTGAGAGGAGTTTGACCGCCGTACTGAACGATAGCCCCACTACAACCTTCTTGATTATAGACCTCAAGTACATCTTCAAGCGTAAGGGGCTCGAAATAGAGCTTGTCAGACGTGTCGTAATCTGTGGATACCGTTTCCGGATTGGAATTGATCATTACCGATTCGAAACCTAGCTCCTGTAGTGCGAATGACGCATGAACGCAGCAGTAGTCGAACTCGATTCCCTGCCCGATTCGGTTGGGACCTCCGCCGATGATCATAATCTTCTTTTTGTTTGAAGCAATGACCTCGTTTTCAGCTCCATATGAAGAATAGTAGTACGGAGTCTCAGCTTCAAATTCAGCGGCACAGGTATCGACGAGTCGAAAAACGGTTGGGATTCCCATGTTTTTGCGTTTCTCGTTCACCAATTTCCAGTCGCAACCGAAAAAGCTTCCAATTTGCCGATCTGAAAATCCGTATTCTTTTGCCTTACGCAAGTGATCTTTGGCTATTGTATCCAAGTTTTCTGTTTTCAGCTCTTCCTCAAGGTCGTTGATCTGCTTGAGTTGGTAAAGAAACCAGGGATCAATTTTCGTCAGCTCAAAGATTTTTTCTAGAGAGTATCCTGCTTTCAGAGCGTAGCGTAAGTAGAAGACGCGCTCTGCATTTGGGCGAACGAGTTTACCGTTTATGGTTTCTTCGGTTGGAATATCGTCGCCGCCCAGCTTCCCTCCCCCAAATCCCCAGGCCCCAATCTCTAGGGATCGTAGCGCTTTTTGGAAAGACTCTTTGAAGGTTAGGCCGATCGCCATTGCCTCGCCGACTGATTTCATGGAGGAGGTTAACGTATCGTCTGACCCTTGAAACTTTTCGAATGTGAAACGCGGAATTTTCGTTACTACATAGTCAATGGTCGGTTCGAAACAGGCTGGTGTTTTCTTGGTGATGTCATTCTGAATTTCGTCGAGACTGTATCCAACGGCTAGTTTGGCAGCAAATTTGGCGATAGGGAACCCAGTTGCTTTGGAGGCCAGTGCAGAACTTCTGGATACACGCGGATTCATTTCTATGACAACCATTCGGCCCGTCTCAGGGCTGAGAGAAAACTGGATATTGGATCCACCCGTTTCGACGCCGATCTCCCTTATTACAGCGAAAGAGGCATCGCGCATCGCTTGGTATTCTCGATCGGAAAGTGTCATCGCCGGAGCCACCGTAATGGAGTCACCGGTATGGACCCCCATCGGGTCGAAATTCTCGATTGAGCAGATCACGACGCATTGATCCTTTCGGTCTCGCATAACTTCCATCTCGTATTCCTTCCAGCCGAGAAGGCACTCTTCGATCAGGACTTCCGAAACCGGTGAGACATCGAGTCCGTTGTTTACGATATCCTCGAACTCTTCCCGATTGTAGGCGATGCCGCCACCGGCTCCACCCAGGGTAAAGCTTGGACGAATAATAAGTGGAAAGGCTCCGATCTCTTTGGCGGCGTCTTTGGCTTCGGTAAGGGACTTGACAGTGCGGGATTTGGCCACATCTAGTCCAATCTTAACCATCGCCTCTTTGAAGAGCTCGCGATCCTCACCCTTTTTGATCGCGGCGGGTATAGCCCCGATCATCTCTACATTGTGCTTTGCAAGCACGCCAGCCGCGTCAAGTTCAAGCGAAAGGTTGAGAGCGGTTTGACCCCCGAGGGTGGGGAGCAGGGCGTTGGGCTTTTCTTTGGCGATGATCTTTGTTAGTGCATCGATCGTAAGCGGTTCAATATAAGTCACATCGGCAAATTCTGGATCGGTCATGATAGTGGCTGGGTTGCTATTGACCAGTATCACTTTATATCCCTCTTCTTTCAGAGCTTTGCAGGCCTGGGTTCCGGAATAGTCGAATTCGCAAGCCTGACCAATAACAATAGGACCGGCTCCGATGATGAGAATTGATTCGATGTCGACGCGTTTTGGCATGATAAACTTCGGAAATTTGCCACAGTATAGGAACACTGGGCAAGGGTGAAAAGAATCGAATATTCCCAATAAGCAAGCGCTTTTGGCTAGCTTTTGTTGGTAGACGCAAACGCCTGCCAGGCTGGCCCTGTCGATGGCCTATGAATGCCCTCGATAGAAAGGTGTTGGGTTAGACTGGACTAGCGTCCTTGTCGACTCGGGCTACGCCCGTGTGATTTGAGATTTTAGGAGGTGTATAAAATGGTGTTTCGATTACATTAAGCCTGATGCGGCTGACTATCCATAGTCGGCTGACGAGGGATCGAAGTCGTTGGCGAAAGCTGTTTCGCTCGATCCTGGATTATACACCGCCGTCGTAGAAAGCTCTGACAGCTCGACAGGAGTGGTTCTGGTCGAGCTCCATGGGGTTTGATAGATCGTAATTCTGACAGTATTCACATTCAGTTGCTGATTCCGTCACGTTTTCGAGGCTTGAGGAAGAAAAGACGAAGCCGACAATTGTATGTATCTCACCAGATTGTCGAGGAACGGGATCAACTTGCACTTTATTGGGGTAATTTATTTAAAACGTTGTAAAGTAGAGCATTCTACTTGCTGGCTCAACATCCTTTAGCTAGCCCCCAGTCTAAACCCTCGCAGAATGAAGCCCCAATACGCCATCTTTCAACGAATAGTTACCGCTACTTTATCTCTTGCTCCGGTTGCATTGCAGGACCCTCCATTATGGGGAGCTGAAAAGGAGAAGCAAATGAAAGTGCCGCCTAATTCTGAATCGAGTGAAGCTGATGCACTTCAGCTAATTAAGGATTGCTTGATTGAAAATTGCTTCTACTCCAACAGCGTAGTCGAACCCAAAAAACAAGAAGAGATGAGAAGATTACGCTAGCCTTTGTGGGGTAGAAAGAAGTGACAAAAAAGCTTATCTGAACCTAAGGCGGGTAAGATCGGTTGGTTAAGAGGCGAAAATTCATTATCAACAAAAGTAAATATGATCTTATTGTTAGGAAGCACTGGGTATGTTGGAAAACTGTTCAAGCAATTGCTTAATTCCAAGTCTGTGGAGTGGACATCAGTGAGCGGGCGGCGATTTTGCTTCTCAGGTAAAACGGAACTTATTAAAGACCTAAAAGACCTCAAGGTGTCTTTTGTTGTCAATTGTGCTGGCTACACGGGAAAACCGAATGTGGACGCTTGTGAATTAGACAAAGGGAACTGCTTGGATGGGAATGCGATATTGCCAGCGGTTACTAGAGACGTATGCGGCGAATTAGGCATAGGATGGGGCCATGTTTCCAGCGGGTGCATTTTCTCTGGCGAGCGCCCGGATGGGGGCGGATGGCGGGAAGAAGACGCCCCAAATTTTTCTTTTCGACGTCCACCTTGCTCCTTTTACAGCGGAACTAAAGCATTGGGAGAAGAAGTTCTGGGCTGGAAGGAAATAGAAAAGGGAAAGGAGTGGCCGAAGTGGGATCACGAGTCAGAGCCGGAAGGATTTGTATGGAGACTTAGGATACCATTCAACGAAATTGATGGTTCTCGAAATTTCCTCTCAAAATTGCAGCGTTACGAAAATCTTTTACAGGCGCGTAATTCTCTTAGTCAGCTAGACGATTTTGTGAAAGCATGCTGGAGTTGCGTTGAGGAAAAAATTCCATACGGGATCTACAACGTGACAAACCCAGGCTCAGTGACTACGTCAGACATAGTTGAGCTCATCTTAAAACACGAGGTCAACAATAAGGACTTCAAGTTCTTTGAAAATGAAGAAGACTTTATGGAAAAAGCCGCCAAGACACCGCGGTCTAATTGCGTCCTAGATACAAAAAAATTGGAAAAATCAGGCATTAGCTTAAGACCGGTTGAGGAAGCTCTCGAATGGTCTTTGAAAAACTGGAAACGGGAAAATAAGTAATCGCGAAGTTCGCTAAGCACCCAAAGCCTGAAACACTTGAAGAGGTAAATTCGTTTTCTAAATATCCCAGCCTAAGTCGACTCTCAAAGTTCCTTTGCGCTCCTAAAGAACTTTACATTTAACCATAATTATGAACTCAATACTAGTAACCGGAGGCTGCGGATTCATTGGCTCAAATTTCATTCGAGTCTTGCTGAGAGATAGTGCCACGTCGCTATCCAAAAACGGATTTAATCGTATCGTAAATTTGGATATGTTAACCTATGCGGGTAACTTGTCCAATCTTTCTGAATTCGAATCGAGCGAAATGTACCGATTTGTACACGGGAATATTCTCGATCGAGAGCTGGTGGAGTTGTTGTTATTTGAAAACAGTGTATCCACGATTGTGCACTTCGCCGCGGAAAGCCATGTAGACCGCTCGATTGACGGTCCGGAGCCATTTGTCCAAACGAACGTAGTCGGGACTCTCAGATTGCTGCAAGCCGCCAAAAATCATTGGGAACAACTTCAGAACGAAGAAAAGAGCTCTTTCCGATTTTTGCACGTTTCCACAGATGAAGTCTATGGTACGTTGACCGCTGAAGACCCCGCCTTTTGCGAGACGACTTCTTATGCTCCGAACAGCCCCTATTCGGCGTCTAAGGCGTCAAGTGATTTTCTCGTGCGGTCTTACTTTCGTACCTATGGATTTCCGGTGGTGACGACTAATTGCTCGAATAACTATGGTCCATATCAGTTTCCCGAAAAGCTGATACCGATGGTAGTGCTGAATGCATTGGAAGGCAATCCCTTGCCTATTTATGGTGATGGCAAACAGAAGCGCGACTGGCTCTATGTGGAAGACCATTGCACTGGAATTCTTTCGGCTTTGAAAAAGGGCGAACTGGGTGAGACCTATTGTATTGGAGGTAGTAGTGAGATGGAGAACATCCAGATAGTGCGACGCATTTGCGGATTGCTCGATGAATTGAAACCCATGGATGAGAATGAACAGGCTAAAAACAGTGGACATGCTCGTTATGCGGATTTAATTACTTACGTTACAGATCGACCGGGCCATGACCGGCGCTATGCGATTAACAGTGATCGAATCGAAGCGGAATGTGGCTGGTCCCCCGCAGAAACCTTCGATACGGGAATCCGCAAGACAGTGGAGTGGTACTTGAAGAATCCGGATTGGAGCAGCAAAATTGCGGAAAAGAAATATGCTCGAGAACGCCTAGGATTGGAAAATTAGATTGACCGTGAAGATTGCAAAATTATGGCAAGGATTATTATTATCGAATCTAATTGGTTGGGTGAATTTCTCCAAAAAAAGAAATGATTGTGAGCCATCAAAATTGTTTCCGAAATTCAAATAAACAATTTGCGATCACCGCGTACACTGCGGTTAATTCATCATGAAAAACTCTTCGAATAGAAAAGGAATTGTCCTAGCGGGCGGATCCGGAACCCGACTTTACCCCTGCACTATCGCTGTATCCAAGCAATTGATGCCAATCTACGACAAGCCAATGATATACTATCCAATATCATTGCTAATGTTAGCGGGAATCAGGGATATCTTGATCATTTCGACGCCTCAAGATACGCCTTTGTTCGAGCGAATGCTAGGAGATGGATCGCAATTTGGCGTCACTTTTTCATATGAGGTGCAGCCGAAACCAGAGGGACTGGCGCAAGCGTTTTTGATAGGGGATTCGTTTCTAGGGGGCTCACCTGCGGTGCTGATTCTGGGGGACAACCTTTTTTATGGCCACGATTTAGTAAATACTTTGCGGGCGGCGGATGAGCAGTCAGAGGGGGCAACCATCTTTGGCTACCAAGTAGCGAATCCTTCAGAGTATGGCGTCGTTGAATTCGAGAAAAGTGGTCGAGTAATTTCCATTGAGGAAAAACCACCAAGTCCGAAATCGAGCTACGCGGTTCCGGGGCTCTACTTTTACGATAAGCGTGTGGCTGAATTCGCGAAGAGCATAAAACCCTCTGCTCGCGGAGAACTGGAGATTACAGATTTGAATCGAATTTACTTAGAGCTAGATGAGCTGAATGTAGAGCTTTTAGGGCGAGGTACGGCTTGGTTGGATACGGGAACTCACAAGTCTCTCGTGGCAGCCTCGCAGTTCGTCCAAGTCATCGAGGAACGCCAGGGATTGAAGATGGCTTGTCTCGAAGAAATTGGATACGAGCAGGGATGGTTATCCGTGGAACAACTGAATGACAGAATTCAGTTTTTGGGTAAAACGCAGTATGTAGAATACCTGAAAAATCTGTTGAAAAAACCGGAAATAATACGATAATAAGGGCTGACTGTTAAAGTAGGAGCAGACTTTTTGTCAGTCGGCCGTAGCCTTAGCGAAGGGTAGAATACCGCGATTTGATTAGTGGATTTTCTGTTACTTGTTGAATCGTAGTTTCCATCGCTCAACGAATGCCAAGCCTTGAGTCCTTTCATCATCATCCATGCGGTGGACCCACGGTCAGGCATGGATTTCCTCGGGAAGGTCTGACTGGTTTTAGATACTTACGGGTCAAGCAGCAGCTTGGCAGGCTCGGTTAAAATCTGAATAGTCAGACCTCAAGCCAATAAGCTGGAGCGAATGTCCTAAAAAGGCGGAGGAAGATTCTGCGACCCCGAGGTCATTGCTTGTAAGGGGCATTGGCAGCTCCATTTATGGCGGTAAAGCCTACCTCCCAGCTGAGAAACTGAACGATCGGGCCAAGTAGAAGATTAATTGCCAGACCATCTGGCACCCCGTTTTGAATTCCTGTTTTGTAAAGCGATAGGGGACTGAAGCCGTTTGATTCATTGGGTAGAATGCCGCTGAGGCTGATACTGCCCTAAATGTTCCCATAGCTTTTTTTAGAGGAAAATGGAATATCTGGTTAAATTCGTTACGGAGACAAAGGCTATATCGACAAATTCTCCAACTTCGCCATCCGCGTTGTCATTATGGATCTCATTGATCCACTCGAGGATTGGAAACCAGAAGGAGAGAGGCGGAGGCGGTAGTCTGCCCCCTCTGCCAAATGCGTGAAGCTGAATAAACTGGATTAGCTTCCCTGGCTATCTCAGCCCAGATTTGAAATCTAACTGGTCTTAGTCAAATTAGGGCGGTATCACATTTTTCTGACAAGCTCCCTCCAAATGTTTCCGAGTTCGATAATCTATTGGTACGAGCCAGCCGCTAAGGAGGATTTAGGTTGGACACGCCTGCGTAACTGTCCTTTCTGAGGGTAATGCGAATACTCGTTACAGGAATCGCTGGCTACATCGGTACCAATTTCGCTCTGCGTGTGATTGACAAAGGGTATGACGTTGCGGGAGTTGATTCATTCTCAGATTATTACGATCCGAAAATCAAGCGAACCAACGCAGCATTTTTAGATCGGTCAGGCGTAAAGGTTTATGGGAAGGATTTAGCGGTAGATCCCCTAGACGACATTTTTTTTGGAGCTGATTGCGTGGTGCACTTTGCAGGACAGCCTGGAATTTCTGAGAAGACTCCATGGGCGGACTACAACCGAAACAATATCGTTGCGACCCACCGATTGCTTGAGGCATCGCAACGATGTGGGGTAAATCGGTTTGTAAACATATCTTCATCATCGGTTTATGGAATTAGGGCGATGGATGCCGAAGTAGCTGAGCCGAAACCAGCCTCGTGGTATGGCGAGACAAAACTCGCAGCGGAACTGGAAGTGATGGGGGCCTTTCGTTTGTCGGGATTTCCTGCCTGTTCGCTGCGGTTGTTTTCCGTTTTTGGGGAGCGGGAGCGGCCGGAAAAGCTGTTTCCTAAGCTTATTCGTGCAATAGACAAAGACTCGGATTTCCCTCTTTTCAAAGGAAGCCTCGATCATCAGCGTTCCTACAGCTATGTGGGGGACATTTGTGAGGGAATTCTCACTACAATCGAAAATTGGAACAAAGCAGCAGGGGAAATCTTCAATTTAGGGACGGATCAGTGCTTTACGACCCGAAGAGCGATTCGAACGGTGGAAGAAATAATGGGAAAAAAAGCTCGCATTGCGATTCGGCCAGCCCGACCCGGCGATCAAAGAGCGACCCACGCCAACATCGAAAAGATCCGATCGCGGTTGGGCTGGGAGCCGAAGACCTCTTTGCGTGAAGGGCTTGAGAAAATGGTGGCTTGGTACGGGGCTGAGATTCGTGAAAAAGGTGATTAGTGGCCTCAACCACTAAGATCGTTATGAACGCAAAGCGCATAGCTTGATAATCAAACCTTTTCGACCTCGACCCAACTGTATTCGCGAGTCGCCGCTTTACTAAGTTTCTATTGGGCTCAAGCTAGGGAGTGTTCAAAATGTTGGTGGTATTTCAGATTTTGCGAAACTGGGTTCGGATAGTGCTGATGGGCTCGTCTTGCCTTGGAATTGCGATGCATTTGCGGGCCAATTCCAATTATGAAACGGTTTTCGACGCCGTTTGGGGGGATATTGCCCAAAGCTACTACGACCCGGATTTTGACGGGAAGGACTGGCGGTCGATTGGGGAAAAATATCGAAACCGACTCGGTACATTGGACGAAAGGGAGGACTTCGATGCGTTGCTTTCGGAAATGCTGGGAGAACTAGGAGACTCTCATTTCTCGATTATTTCTCCCTCGTTCAATGAGTTGATGCCGAATCCGTGGCAAAGAGGTGATTCAGGTATTACTCTCACGATTGTCGGCAATCGTCCCATTATTCACCGAGTGCGGCCGGAAAGCAGTGCAGCGTTGAATGGTATTGAACCCGGTTACGAGCTGGTGTCGGCAGACAGTATGACCGTTCAGGGCCTGGGTTCGTTGGTTGATGAGGCCGATGTTTTCGATCGGACAGCGCCCTACTATCTTCTGAAAGCGATTGAGAACCGATTGTATGGCCCGCCTGGCAGGAAGATAGAACTCCTCGTCAGGCCCAATCGGTTTAGCCGGACGCGCTCGTATACGATCGAGCTTCAAGAGTATGCAGGGCACATGTCCCTTCCGCTGGGAAACGTGGGAGAGTCGCCCATCGAAATCGACAAACGGATCCTTAAAAACGATGTCGCCTATATCCGCTTCAGCTTATGGGTGCCTAACCTGATGGAGGAAATCCGAAAATACATCAAATCGATCGACGAAAGCGTGAAGGGGCTTATTATCGATATTCGTGGAAACCCGGGTGGTATTGGACTTATGGCGACAGGGTTGGCGGGAATGCTAGTGGACGATGAATACCTAATGGGAACAATGCGACTTCGGCGAGGTCACCTGAACTACAATGTCTATCCGCAAAAAGGGGCTTTCCTTGGGCCGCTGGCGATTTTGGTCGACAACAACTCGATTTCGACCAGCGAGATTTTTGCCGCTGATATGAAGGAAACCGGGCGGGGTCGTGTCTTTGGAAGCCGAACCCCCGGGGCGGCGTTGCCATCATTGTTTAAGCGGTTGCCCAATCGGTACTTCCTCCAAATGGCAATCGCGGATTATGGAACGGCTAATGGAACCCGAATTGAGGGTGTCGGGGTGGATCCGGATTTTAAAGTTGAGTTGTCGCCCGCCCGTCTTCGTCAAGGCCGGGACAACGTCATAGAAGCCGCTCAAAAATGGATCTTGCGGCAAAACTGATTTCACCGAATAAATTGAGTCTGATGAGGAAGACATTTCGAATCCCAGTATTTTGCTTTCTTTCGGTCGCATTGGTCCTCTTAGGTTCTATGGCGGTAGCGGAAATCGAACCAGCGGCTAAAAGGATCTTTGATTCTCATGCAAGAGCTCTCGGCGGGGAGGAAGCTTACGCGGATATAGAAACGGCGTTGATAGGAATGACGATGGAGATGCCGGCGATTGGCATGAGCATGCAGCGGGAAGTTTCCTTTAAGCAGCCGAATAAGATTTACGTGGTCATGGATATTCCAGGGATGGGGCAAATGAAACGGGGTTTTGACGGCGAAAAGGGCTGGTCGATGGATCCGATTCAGGGAAGTCGAGAGCTCTTGGGATCCGAGCTGGAAAAGCTGCTGTCGGAGACAGATTTCAAAGAGGGACTGAAACTGTCGGAGAAATACACCTCTGCAAAAGTGAAAGGCATGAGTATTGACGGTCTGACGATCGTGGAGTGTATCACGGGCCAGGGCTCGCATCCGGAAACTCTTTATTTTGAAGAAGAGACGGGACTTATGCAAAAGATGGAAACCATTGAGGACATGGGCGAGCAGGGGATCGTGCCCGTTTCAGCCAAAGTGAACTCCTACGAAAAGATGGGTGATTTGTGCATGCCGGTCCATGTCGAAGCGCAAATGATGGGCATGAGCATGGTAATGAAAATCACCAGCTTTGAACCCAATGTTCCGGTGGATGAAACGCTATTTAAAATGCCAGATTAGGTTTTGGCCCAAAGTTAAATCAATTTATCCAAAATACGGATACTTATTGCTCTAAATTTTTCAATTAATTAAATCTATCTATTATGAAAACTGCACTATCCTTAATCATTCTATCTTTAATTGCGTCACCGCTTGTCGCTGTTGACGGGCTTCCAAAGACGCCTTCGCCAAAAGGGGCGAAGGCCTACATCATTTCTCCAAGGGATGGGGCGACGGTGAAGTCTCCAGTCCGGGTTCGCTTTGGGCTCATAGGAATGGGAGTGGCCCCGGCGGGTGTCGATATACCGGACACGGGTCACCATCACCTAATCATTGATCTGGACGAGCTGCCCAGCTTAGATTTGCCCTTGCCGGCGACAGACAATATAAGGCACTTTGGGAAAGGGCAAACAGAAGAGAAGATTGAGCTTTCTCCGGGAAGGCATACCCTGCAGTTGGTATTAGGTGACAAAATACACTTGCCTCATTCCCCCGCTGTAATTTCAAAGAAGATCACTATAACGGTGGAGTAGTGGTGTTGAGGGAATGGTGAGCCTCTTACTTATCGGTCGTAGCATCGGTGAAGTAAGTTCCCTGAGCAATCGCTTTGAGTTTACAGGTATTGGCCGTTTAGGGTTAAACGGCCTGACCTTAGCAGCCCAAAGTTACTGGCAAACGCTGCAAGGGGAGAGTGGCAGCCGTGTAGGAACCGACTTGTTGAGTTGCTTAGATTTGTCAGTCAAGAAATTGCAGAACACATTAGCTTTACTGGATCTTTTGACTACAAAACCTTCAATCAGGGGGCTTGTATTTCATTTGGAAACGGTTTAGCGGTACCCATTCTTTGGGGAGGGTATCATTCTCCCCGTTTCAAAACTCAAAAAATCAAATCCATTTCTATGGCTGTTAATAAAGTAGGTATCTTAACCGCAGGCGGCTTGGCCCCTTGTTTATCTTCCGCTATTGGCGGTCTTATACAGCGTTACACGGAGATCGCTCCGGATGTTGAGATAATTTGTTACAAGAATGGTTATTGGGGGCTTCTCAAAGGTCTCAGCTACACCGTGACGCCTCAGATTCGTGAAAACGCGGGGACTCTCCATCTGTACGGAGGGAGTCCGATTGGAAATTCACGAGTTAAGTTAACCAATGTTGCGGATTGCGTAAATCGGGGCTTGGTCAGGGAAGGTCAGGATCCCCAGCGGGTCGCAGCTGAGCAACTCGTAAAGGATGGCGTCGACGTGTTGCATACGATTGGCGGCGACGATACTAACACTGCCGCAGCGGACTTAGCAGCCTACTTGGCCAAAAACGATTACGAGCTTCGAGTCATTGGGATGCCCAAGACGATTGACAACGACGTCTACCCGATTCGCCAAACACTGGGAGCCTGGACGGCAGCCGAGCAAGCAGCCAATCATTTTACGAACATAGTCGCGGAGCACAATTCAAACTCGCGGATGTTGATTATCCATGAGATTATGGGGCGTCATTGCGGGTGGCTTGCCGCGGCCACTGCGAAAGAGTATCATGATCGGTTGAAGCAAAAGCAGTGGGTGCCCGAGATCGGCTTGAGCCAGGAACGCCATGATGTGCATGCGGTTTATCTGCCTGAACTCGAAGTCGACCTTGACTCCGAGGCGGAACGTTTAATTAAGATCATGGATGAGCATGACAACGTGAACATTTTCTTGAGCGAGGGGGCGGGGGTTGATGCGATCGTTGCTGCCAAAGAAGCGACGGGTGAGGAAATCGTTCGCGATGCGTTTGGACACGTGCAGCTCGACTTCATAAATCCCGGCCAGTATTTCGCCAAGCAGTTCGCGGAAAAAATCGATGCCGATAAGGTACTCGTGCAGAAAAGTGGTTACTACTCTCGAGCGGCCTCGGCGAATCCGAAGGACTTGAACCTCATTAAGAGTTGCGTAGATACGGCGGTCGAATCCGCATTGGCCGGACTAAGTGGGGTTGTGGGTCACGACGAAGACTGCCATTGCATCATGCGGGCTTGCGAGTTTGAGCGGATTAAAGGAGGTAAGCCTTTCAATACGGAAGAGACCTGGTTTGGAGAGCTGCTCGATGAAATCGGACAGCCGAAAGGCATGTTGGCTTCCGCTCATTAGGTCTACAACAGCATCTTATGGTATATTAATCCGTATTCCTTCTGGTATACTCCAGTAATCTGGAGTGTAATCGCAACAAGAAGGACGCACAGAACCCGATCAAGAGGTTGGAAAGTGGATTGTACATTTATCTGCTAGCGTGTCTCGGACAAAAAACTCTTGGTGCTTTAAAACGCAGACCGAAGCGGGAGCTAGGCTTTCCAAACAGCTATTTCTTAAACTACATTCTTAGGAAAAGATATCATTGAGGAAGTTAGAACCCGTATAGAGAGCGGGAAACTGAAGGCCACCTTCCGCGATGCTTATTTCCGTATTCGTGCAAAGAGACGCGGCTCGGGTTGGTTGGAAACCCATTAAGGGCGGCGTTTTTTTATGCTAATGACTGTGTTGCAGCCGAAGGCCAAGGCCCTAAGGCATTGGTACCTCGCCTACGCCTTACAGAAAAGAAAAATGCTAGTTTGGCGGTACATTCTGACTTATCGGACAGTCGTTCAGATGCGGCTAGTTTTTGTAACGGAGCTTGATCGATTGGGGAAAAATGTCAGTATTTACTCATGAGATCGACCATATCCCTGCTCACAATACTACTTTCATTCACAAACAATATCGTTGCAGAACCGGATCCAGTGATGATCCGATTGGTGGACCCGCTTGACGAGCCAGAGTTCTATTGCGTGGATATACCAGGTTTTCGGCAAAACGTGCAGCTGCAGTCGCCGTTGATGGCTCACACGCTGAAGCGATTTGGATCAGCTGACGAAATGTGGACTATGGATTACCCATCTAAAGGGCAAATCTACGCCAGCGAGTACGGACTTTGCATCCAAGCGGCAAGCGCTGAGCAGGGTGCTGCGTTGTTACTCAAAGAGCCGAGCGACTCCCGTTTGCAGTGCTTTAAACTTACCAAAAAAGGTGCACTTGTCCTGGTCGATAACCCTGAGTTGGGGTTTGCAGTAGCGGGTGGCGAAGGCTCAAAGGCGGGCGGACCCAGTCATTTAAGAAGAGATATAAGATTAGGAAGGCTGAGCGATACGGATGCCACCCTGACCTCATGGAAACTCGTTGAGAGTGCGGATAGTTGGCCTGAGTGAGAATATTGAGACGGATCTGAATTTGATTTGATAAAAAGCTAATTTTGCTATAAGCGAACGGAGACTGGATTGAGATGTCATGAAGGTTCACTTGGTATTTCTTATTCCATTGCTGCCAGTGATTTTCTCTGAAACTCGTCATGGTCAGTCGCCTGCGGCCGTCAATCAGCCGATTTCGGACGAAGAACTTGTGGAGATGGCTCCAGAGGGTGTAATTGTTTTTCCAAATATCTCGTATCGAGAAGGAAATGACGCATGGAAGCTTGACCTTGCCATGCCGGAAGATCGTAGCGATGGACGACTGCCGGCCATCATATATATCCATGGAGGTGGGTGGGTTAGAGGTGACAAGCGCGGACAGGGTATTGAAACCTCATTAGGTTACGCTACGAAAGGCTTCGTTTCCATTTCCCTAAACTACCGGCTTGATGTGGACAAGATCGCTTGTGTCGAGGATGTGAAGTGTGCAGTCCGCTGGTTGCGGGCTCACGCGGAACATTACAACGTCGATCCCAACCGCATTGGCGCAGCCGGAAACTCCGCTGGGGCTCACTTGGCCTTGCTGCTGGCAATTTGTCCCAAATCGGCAGGGCTCGAAGGCGACGGTCCCTATCAGGAGTTTTCGAGTCGGGTCCAGTCAGCCCATTGCAGTTCAACACCGACTAAACCCCATTTTAGGAAAGGAAAAGGGGCCGGTCAAGACGTGACGAAGCTACATGCTATGAGCTATGCCAGTGCGGATACACCGCCCCTTTTCTTTATACACGGTTCTGCCGACACGAGAATGGCTCCTGTGTCACAGATAGATGAATACGTTAAGGCCTTGCGAGAAAGAGGAGCCAAAGACATCACCTATGTTCGGTATGACGACGGCACCGGCCACGGTGCTTATGTGCAGCATTTGCAAGAGTCGCGCCGCTCTCGGGAAGCTTTTTTCATTCGGACTTTGATGAACAAGGGCAATGAGGACTAATGCATAAGGTGTAGGGCTGTGGTTGTTATTATAAATCCTACCAGCGACTCTGGAGCGGATCCTGTCCGGATATCGACTGGATCAAGTGAGCTAAGCGAGCGTTGTTAAATACCACTCTCAACTTAATCGAATTCCGATTCCTTGTTCAGTCCGCTCGCGGATGCGGGGCTTTCCCTCTTCTGTTGTCGCTTGGAAATTCAATTGTTACGATTTGATTCGAAGGGGGTTGATAGGAAAATTGTTCCGTCAGTAATTATGCAAAGCAAGCTGACAGGAAGCGGAAATCTACAAATTCATCGATAAATTCGAATTACAAAGCTGTTGACCCAGGGAACCGGTTTTATAACCCATAGTAGATCCTCGTAGTCATCTAACCGACCCTAAAATCATGATAATCTCTCGAATAATTGCATATCTGGTAATACTAGTTTTCAGCCGTCATTTGTGTGCGGACGCTTTACACGTTGTCCAAGAGGAAGATGGACAAACTTTATCTGTTTTTCGCGACGGGAGTTCGGATGCGATTTTGGTTCAGCATAGCAGAGATGATCATCGTCCTTACATTCATCCGATCGTATCACCTGATGGCCAGGGCACTCTAACAGAATACAGTCCTGGTCATCATCCGCATCAAACTGGTTTGTATTGGGGGTTTACTCGCATCAATGGACGGGATTTCTTTCATAATCCAGCGAATGGATATTGGAAGCGGGAGAGCAGTCGGATAATTGCCAGCGAGGGAAATGTGGTTGAGTGGGAGACAGTGTACGTTCTACTCGACGAGTCCGGGGTATCGATTATGCGAGAATCACAGATCTGGTCGATGCGAGATAACAACAAACAGTATTTCATCGATTTGACTTGGACGGGCGAGGCCTTGGTCGACCTCGATTTTGACGAGTACAATTACGGAGGTCTTTTTCTAAGAATGCCATACAAGCGAGGGAAAACCGATGGAATGGCAGTAAACAGCTCTCGTCAGAAAAATGAGCGTGCCGAGGGACAAAGATCTGTGTGGGTGGATGTAGGCATGGAAATCGAGGGACGCGATGACTGGGGGCACATTGCAATTTTCGATCATCCAGAAAACCGTAATTTTCCGCAAAAGTGGCGAGTCGATCGACAGTTAGGAATTGGGCCGGCTCCCTCTCGCATGGGAAATTGGAGTATTAAGAAGGGCGAGAAAGAAACTTTTAAGCATCAGCTTGTCGTATACGGTGGTGATTTCGATAGCATTACGGTCAACGACCAGTGGAAAACCTACACTGGTCAAGGAGGTAACTGGGCACTTTGGAATCTCGCCAAGCAAGAGGGTCGCAACGCGGAGTTTTTGTCGGGTCCGGAAGCGGTGGAGAAAATGACTGTAGCAGATGGATTGGCAGTCAACCTCTACGCATCGGAGCCCGAAATCACTCAGCCAATGGCTTTTTGCTGGGATGACCGAGGCCGTTTGTGGGTTGCGGAAAACCGTGATTACGAAACCCGTCGAACGGGGTTCTCAGCAGATGGAAACAGCCGGATTTTGATACTAGAGGATGAAGATGGTGATGGTACCATGGATTCCAAAAAAGTCTTCATGGAAAACATTCCTTTCCCAGCTGCCATGGCATGGGGATTCAATGGTTTGTGGCTTGGTGCTCCACCGAATCTACTTTTCGTTCCGGATCGAGATGGCGACGACAAGGCGGATATAGATAATATCGAGATCCGCTTGAGTGGTTGGGGTATTCGCGATCGTCATGAAGTTCTTAATAGCTTTATCTGGGGTCCCGATGGGTGGCTTTACGGTTGCCAGGGCTTCGCTACACCCTCGATGGTGGGTAAGCCAGCAGGCGGAGGGCGAATCTATCAGCACGGGGAAGCGTTCCCCGCAGAATTCGAGGCGGAAGATCCAACCTATATCGATGGAGGCGTCTGGCGCTATCACCCAGTAAAAGACCGTTTCGAGGTGGTTGCCCACGGGTTTAGTAATCCTTGGGGAGTCGATTTTGATGATCACGGACAAGCTTTCATTACGGCTTGTGTGATCCCGCATTTGTGGCACGTCATTCCCGGAGGAATTTATCATCGTCAGGGCGGCCGGCATATCAATCCTCATGTTTATTCGGATATAAAGACGATAGCGGATCACAGGCATCGTTCTGCCCATGGTGGAGCTCGTATATATTTAGCAGATACGTTCCCGGAAAGGTATCATAATCGTATATTCATGGCCAATATCCATGAGCATGCACTTCTGACGGACATACTGGAGCCGAGCGGTTCTGGATTCATCGGCAGGGATGGCGATGAGACTGTAATGGCCAACGACCCACAATGGGTAGGATTTAGCATAGAGATTGGCCCTGAGGGAGCGGTTTACATTCTCGATTGGCACGACCCCGATATTTGCGGAGGGGAAGTACTCTACAAAGATACGGGGCGGATTTACAGAGTAGCTCCCCCAGGAACAAAAACCCCAGTAGGATTCGATATTGCTACATATTCTGACGATGAGTTGGTCGAAATGCAAATGCATCGTAACGATTGGTATGTGCGGAGAGCACGCGTAATCCTGCAGGAACGGGCATTCGAAGGAAAGTTGTCAGAACATATTCATGACAAATTGTGGGATCAGTTCGAAGCTGGGCCCGACGAAGGGCGAAAATTGCGCTCACTGTGGGCATTACACGTTACTAACGGTTTAAATCGAAACAAGCTAACGCATTTATTGGATCACAAAGATGCACACATTCGAGCTTGGGCTATTCAACTGCTCTGCGAGGATTTCAATCCAGGTCAGATGGCATTAAATCGGTTTGAGACCATGGCGGTAGAAGATCCTTCGCCGGTGGTCCGCTTGTATTTGGCATCCGCTCTGCAACGCATCCCGTCGAATCGCGTATGGAAAGTTGCGGAAGGGTTGCTGAGCCACGCGGGGGATGCGGATGATCATAACCTGCCAAAAATGATTTGGTACGGGGTAGAGAAAAACGTGGGAAGCTCCGCTGAGGTGGCATTGAATCTAGCTCTGGAAAGTGAGATTCCGATGGTTTCAAAATTTATAGCACGGCGAGCAATCGCGGCTGGAGCTGCAGATCTTGTGGTCGCTGCAATCGAAAGATCGGATAACTCGGAAAGGAGGATACCTCTCCTTGAGGGATTTCATGAAGGCCTCAAAGGTCATATGTACTCTGAATCTCCCAGGCAATGGGCTTCTATTGAAGAGAACCTAATGAAATCTGGGGATATAAAGGAACGCAAACTAGCGATGGCTCTCGCTGAATTATTTGGCAGTGTTAAGGTTGGCCAAGCTCGTCTTGCACGGTATAGTCAAGAAGAGACAGGTTTTGAAGAAAGGAGAGAAATTCTCAAAGGATTCGGCAGGGACTTATATCGGCCTGCGTACAACACAATAGTCGACGCACTTGACGATCCAGCTTTGAGAGAAGTTGCCCTAACAACGGTTGCGTTTTATGAGAATGAAAGCCGATCCGAGGAAATAATAAAGCGATACGGCCATTTTAATGAATTGGAAAAAAATATTGCCGTAAAAATACTATCCACTGAAAGAAGCGGTGCGAGAAAGTTATTCGCAGCGTTGCGAGCAGGCAAGATTGAACGGTCGGATATATCTGAGCGCGAAGCTCGTCAGCTCAAAAGAGTGATTGGACCAAGCTTTACTGATTTTTGGGGAAAGCCAGAGACTTTGGTCGTTAATGACGAAATTAGAATATCTGCCGTAGTGGGTGAGATGAGATTCGATTTGGATGAATTTGCCGTGAAGAGAGCAGCAAACATTAGGCTCATATTTTCGAACCCCGATATGATGAACCATAATTTGGTCCTGGTAGCACCGGGAGCAGCAGATGAGGTTGGTGCAGCTGCGATTGCGATGGGTGCATCTGGCCTTGAACTCGGTTATATTCCAGAAAGTGACAAAGTTATTTTTGCCTCAAGGCTCCTTGAGCAGAATGAAGAGCAAATAATCGAATTCAAAGCACCTTCAACGGTGGGAGATTATGAGTATGTTTGTACCTTCCCAGGGCACCACTTAGTAATGCGTGGCGTTATGAAAGTTATAGAATGAAATTTCAAATAGATACATTTGTATTTTGTGGAAATAATATCTTAATCTAATGAATTGGTCACAATCAAAGTTGTTGATAGGAAGTTCGAATGATTGCTTTGGCGAATAATGTGTTTGATTTATGGATACTAATTTGTGAGATTGGGTTACCCCTTTTAGCAATTCCCTTATAGTTTGGAGAGGAATGCGTTCAGGGCCAAGTGAAACCTTTCTGGCTGATCTTGGTGGACGCTGTGGCCAGCGTCTTCTATGTGGATCAGTTAGCCATTCTTTAGGTTTGAGGCAACCGATTCGTTGCCTGCACGAAGTTCTCCTTGATCGTCTGCTTTTAGAATTAGCGTCGGGCAGGAGGTCTTGGCGAAGATGTCGCTTGTTTGAGGACGGTCGCCTAGACTTCGATAAGCTGTGTTGGGATGGTGCTGTTGTTTGGACAATGCCCAGAAGTGGAGCTCCAGAAAACTAAAGCGGGGATTGTGCTCCTTTTGAAAGTCGCAGAGTTCTTGGTAGTTGGTATTGTCTCTATTCAGAATAGCCTGAACCGATTCTCTATAGGCACAGAGTTGCGTGCAGTTTGTGCTTTCGGTGTACGTGGCACTAGTCGAGGGTCGACCAATATGGATGCACGGGGGATATCCGGATAACGTGCTGAAAACCAGGCCACGGATAAACTTCCCATGGAGTGGCCCATGAGGATTGGCTTCGCCAGTTCAAGAGCTGATATGAATCCCGCAAGATCTTCTACCTGTACATCGGCCGATTCCGTTTGGGAGGGTGGATCCGTGCGTCCAAAGGCTCGTGCATCAGCCAAAATCACATCATACCGATCTTCCAGCTCTAGTGCTACCGCTGTCCAGCACAGTCCATCATCGGAGCAACCGTGGGCTAGAACCATGGGAGGATTGTCTCCGACTGTAAGCCAGTAATGGATACGGATGTTGTTGGCGACGACGTAGCCCTTGGTCCAGTGGGAGGGAATGTGGGGATCCATTGAGGCTGAAGCGATTAAGGGAAGAAGGAGTTAAAGAAGGAGGGAGTATCGCATAGAAAAGAGTAAAGGTGGATGTTGATAGGAATGAATGTGTCTCCTTGTTCGGTACAATTGATCCGATTTGAAATGGAGGAACACCCGCATGAGACGTCGGAGCTTACTTCAAATATCTCGGCGTTCGTTGTAGTATGAACTTTCTATTCCTGCTTGCTTGACCAGATCGATTCAATAGGCGACATGGCATTCCAAACGAATGTCTTCCCGATAGCAACTGCCGACAAGCCGCTTTTCGGGTATTACGGTTTTTACTTAGAAGAATCTATTTAACTAGGTAAGTAGATCGGGACATCCAGGGGTTGGTTTAGTAACCGTGACCGATCATGTCCCTATTATGCGTATGGCCGGCAGATCCGAGTGAGCAGATGAAGGTGATCGAGCGTTCTTTCGCCCAAACCCATTCATTTGTTGAATAGGCTCTTGCCTTGGATTCACCGAATTTTAGCCTTTTTGGGGTGGCGAGGAAAGAGGCCAGGTATTCTTCAACGTGGATTGGAAGGCACCGGATGAGGCAGCTAGATTAACGCCTCTGGTTCCATTCTTCCGACTCGAAACGCTCGATGAGCTGTTCTTCCTCCGACTCGTCCCAATCAGGCCAGGATCTAAATTGGGTTTCTGCGCTAGCAAGACGGGAAAGCGACTGGATAAAGTCGTTGTAAAATTGGGTCCAGTCGAGATCTGGCAATGCGGGTCGCCAGATGGAGCCTTGCATCAGATAGCCCTTCTTGGAGCGTTTTTGGGCGGCGCCCGCTACTTTTGTGGGAAGGTTCCTAAGGACGATGTCATATACTTCGGGCTTTTCGAAGCATACGCTGGGCCCCGTATGTTCCGGCGAGGCGAAATTCAAAATTACTTCCACTCCTTGCTCATGCATGGAGGACACGATGCAGTCGTGGACGGAGCGGTAGCTTTCAGAGGGTTGTGACCGGGCGAGTGGGTGGCTTGCTGGTATTACGAGTGAATAGGTCCAGTCCTCAAGGTGATTGACCACACCGCCCCCAGTAGGACGCCGACAGATATCAGCGCTGGAATCCGAGACTTCAGACAAGGCATATTTGTAAGATTGGCTCATCCCAAAAGTAAATGCAGGGCGAAGCCAGTCGTAATGACGGATCCGTAGGGCGTTCACGTCCGGGTAGCGATTGAGCAGCAGAAAATCGTGAGCCATATTTTGGGCTGCAGTGTGAGTGGAATCGGGGAGAACGTGGAGTTCTTGCGGAGTCATGGACTTGTTTTATCAAATGGAGTTGTACCACACTCGAAATTGCTTGGGTACGATTAGCGACTCCAGTTGTTCTGAAAATGGTTGAGGACGCGTTTTCAATCTGCCTGCCAAAGGTTGGAGGTCCAGGTCCAGGTTTTTTTGGCGTCGGGAATGTTCGGGGTGGTTGCCTCGATTGGATTTTGATATTAAATCGGGCGAAAGCCCAAAGTGGTCGAGTATCTGTTGGCCGATCTCAAAACGAGAGAGGTGGTCGGTTCCAGCCCAATGAAGAAGGCCTTGGAGGTCATTGCGTTCACATAGTTCGACCATGGCGTCGGCTAAGTTATCGGAAAGACAAGGTTGGCGATACTCGTCTGTAAACAGATGAGCTTGCTCGCCTCGACTCCAGACGGCAAAAAGTTGCTCGTGCAGGCTTCGATTTCCACGTGGGCTGTTTCCATTGATAAGAGGTATTCTAATAATGGATGCGAATTCTGATGCCCTGTCTAGGGCTCGCTTTTCTGACTCCTCTTTATGCATTGAGTAGATACTGGAAGGGTTGGGAGGATCTCCAATGGAGTAAGGTGCGGAAGCTCCATCGAATACCTGGTCAGTAGAGATATGGATAAACCGAGCAAACAAATGCCGGGAAAGCAAAGCCAGCTTTTCGGGAACGAGAACATTGATACGTTCGCTCGCACTGGGATCGGATTCGCACAAGGCGGGAATAGATAGCGCCGCACAATTCACAATCGCATCGGGGAATTGCTCCAAAACGAAACGCTCAAGTATGGCAAGATCATTGAGGTCTATCGCCTCCTGCTGATTCAGTCCATCGATTGGTGGGGCATAAGATCCTACGATGCCGATGACTTCATGCTGGCGCCGTTTTGCGGATTGAGCGAACGCGTGCCCTAGCAATCCCGAAGCTCCTGTCAGGATAATTTTCATACAAATCTGCTACTAGAAGTGTTTGTGGCTAATATGCCAGGCGATTTGCCAGGGAGTGGATTGGTCGCTGACTTTGAGTCGAGTCAAACTGAGAATCGATGTCTTGGGAAAAATCATACATTGGAAAGATTGCGATCCTGAAAGGAGAAGAGATGTGAGGCTTGATAACTTTGGCTCGTGACCGACCACCATGATATCTTCGGTAGACGAGTCGATACGTTCAGCAATTTTTGATGGGTCGTCGAAAGGAGTGATTCCATCAACGGTTTCCAATCCCACTGAAAGCCCGAGACCCTCGTGTAGCAGGGTTGCCGTCTCAATCGCTCGAAGGTACGGACTGTGCCATATGACTGAAGGCTCGATAAGTCCTTTCCCTCGGAGGGCACTAGATATTCTTTCAATCTGTTTCTTACCTTTAGCACTGAGGGGACGCTTGGAATCAGGCTGAAAGTCTGCAGCGTGGGCGTGCCGAACGAGATATAGGGTCTGTTCCATCTGAAATTTGGCTTTATCGTTAGTCAGATGCGAGGGCGCTGGCTTGTAGGAGTCGGTTCATCCCTTCTGCCATGGAAACACGTGGGTGATAGTCGAGGTCGCGTTTGGCCGCCGCGATATCGAACCAATGGTCTTTGGCTAGCTCCGAAGCAACGAACCGCGTCAAAGGTGGTTCCCCGCGCAGGCGCAGCGCTTTCCATATCAGTTCCAATACCGCTCCCGCTCTTTGAGCTTGGGCGAGGCTGATCTTCTTTTTTATTGTGGAAATACCGTTTCGGTTCAGAAGATCATCGATCCACTCCCAGAGTAGAACGGGTTCGTCGTTACTTATGAAATACGCTTTCCCCCCTGGGTTGTTTTCGAGTTTGTCAAGGGCCGCCTCCGCGGAGAGGTGAGCATCGACGATATTGTCGATATAGCTAAGGTCGACCCAATTGTTCCCCTCCCCAACAATGCGCAGGCGCCCTTTTCTTCCTCGATCCAGTACTCGAGGTATAAGGTTTGGGTCTCCTGGGCCCCAGATGAGATGGGGTCGGAGGGCGACTGTCTTGAGGTTCCCTGGAGGAAGCCCGTGTGCGGCGAGGACCGCTTTTTCCGCGATTACTTTCGTCGTTGGATAGTGACAGGGAATGCCATCGCCATAGGGCAACGATTCATTGGCTCCTGAAATAGCCTCGGCATTAAAAACTACACTTGGAGTACTGGTATAGATCAGTTTGCCTACTTCAAAGTCGCGGCACCCGTTAACGATCGACTGGGTTCCAATTACGTTCGCATCATGAAACTCACGGTACTTTCCCCAGATACCAACTTTAGCCGCGGTATGAAACACGGTATCAGCTTCTTGGCATGCGTTTCGAACCGATTTTGTGTCAGCCAGATCGACATAGAACATTTCTACTCCGAGTGCTTCTAGTTTAGGCTGAGGTCGTCGGCAGAGCCCTTTTACCGCGCAACCTTGCTCTAGAAGCCGTTGAATGAGATTCCCGCCGAGAAATCCACTTGCGCCTGTGACAAGTACGCGTCTAGGTGCCAAGGATTGAAAAGGAAGGGCTTTCTTTGGCATCGGCATGGGAAGAGAGGCTTGCGTGTCGCTGAGTAGTGTCAAGTATCTGCCGGCAACTCCTGCAATCTCGATGGACGAAACTGAGAAAGTTGCTGACAAAAGGCTCATCAGCCAGCTCACCCTAGTAGGGGAGTACCAAGGCTTGGTGAAGCGTTTTGATGGTTTCGACAAATCCCGTCACACCGTGCCTAAGTACGCCAGCGATCGGGCCCAGCAGTTCCTGGCACGACTTGCGGAGCCGGAACTAGTGGAATGGAGCGAATCGCTATTCGCCGCATACAGAGAGGCGATGGATTATAGGCGGAAAGATATTTCGTCCCTCGTTGACGGAGGGGTAGCTCGGATTGAGAGCAAGGATTTCATTCTGGAACGCCGGTATTCGTTGAATCAAGACAGTCCGGACAGTTACCTAGTCGAAACGGAGCTTATGAACGCGAGCGGCCTAGAGTTGCTCGAGTTCGAGTCTTTCAATCAAGCAACAGGGCCGCTGTTCGAGCGAATGTGCTGCCTGTTCAGGCGCGACGTTTCCGTTGAGTCGATGATAGACGGAATCGAAGACTGCAAAGGGAGCGAAGTAACGGTAGACTATCCATCTACTTGCGAGTTTTGTGAAACTAGGATCGAAGGACTGGAACCGGTGTTTCGGTTCGATTCTGCATCATTGGAAATTCGATTCCGTCGTTATGGAATGCCCGGTCAAATGATTCAGGCCTATCGAGCCATGGTGGGCAAGCTTGCCTCGGTCGAGGTGATGAAGGACGTCTTGAGGCTAAGCTAGCAAAGGATAATTTCAGTTCTTCTCCCCTCAGTAGCTAGGTTGTCTCTTTCGGCAATGACTGAATGATGTTTTTCGAATGATTTGCGATACGTTCGAAATTGTTCACAATTTCAATATAGATAAGCTCAGAGTGTACCTCTGCACTATTATTGGTCATCCGATTGACAGAACGTTTTCGCAGCTTCCGCCTCTTATCGTTGATCATATCTTCGAGATCGATCGCAACTTCCATATCAGCCGCTGATACTTTCGACTGAATTCGGGATTGGTAGAAGTCTATAAATCGCTGAACGTTTTCACCGAATTGGATAATGTCGTCCTCAATTTCCTTATTGAGAAAGCGGTTTTTCCGATAGCGTTTTGCAGCCCGGTTGGTGATTCGGTGGCAGCAGTCGCAGATTTCCTCAAGTTCTGCGATTACTCGTAGGTACCGCGTAGCCTCTTGTCGTGTTTCGTTGCTTACATGGTCGGAGGAGCAATGAATGAGGAAATCGTACAGCTCTGAGGTGATCTCGTTACTCTCCTCTTCCATCCGGTTGATCTCTTTCACTTTTTTGGAAAGGTTTTCTTGCGGATTGTTATAGATGTAAAGGAACTGCTCAAACATGTGCTTGCTTAGATCACCGAGTTTCCCAATCGCTTGCTTCCCCTCGGAGAAATTCAGTTCACCGGAGCCCCATGACATATTGTCCAAATACCGGAAGGTAGCAAGGTTGGCGGTAGTGGGTTTTTCTTTGACCAACCATTCAACGAGTCGAGCGATCTTGGGGACAAAACCGATCAGTAGAAAGATGTTAAGCAAGTTGAAGAGCGTGTGAAAAAGCGCCATGTGGTTGGGTAGATCCGGATTTGCGTCAGCCCGTCCTTGACCATCCACGATTAGAGCTTCTGGTGGACCGGGCATCAGATAGTCGACCATGGAAATAAAGGGGAAGAACACGGCGAGCATCCAAAGTACACCGAGCATATTGAACATGAAATGTGCTCGAGCCGCTCGTTTAGCAGCCGTGTTAGCCGTTAGCGATGCGAGGTAGGCGATGATTGTGGTGCCTATATTTTCCCCGAGAATGACCGCGGCGGCTTGAGGAAAGTCGATCCAGCCCTTGTACGCCATGGTTAGCGTGATCGCGCCAGCTACCGAGGAGGACTGTACGACAACGGTGAGAACCACACCGACTGCGAGAAAGATGAGAATTGAACCAAACCCGTAGGTACTCAAAGAGGCGATCCATTCCAAGGCTTCAGGATTGCTTTTGATTTCGGGAAACGAGTTTTTGAGAAGGCTGAGGCCGAGGAAAAGCAATCCAAATCCTGTGCAGAAGTTGCCGACCTCCTTGAGGCGATCGGTCTTCAAAAAAGTCATTGCCACCCCAACGCCGATGACGGGAATGGCGATATTTGAGAGGCTAAACTTAAAACCTAGAAAAGAGATGATCCAAAACGTCGTCGTTGTGCCGAGATTAGCCCCCATGATGACGCCGATCGACTGGATTAGGGTCAGGAGGCGGGCGTGGACGAAACTAACGACCATGACCGTAGTGGCCGAGGAGGACTGGACTAGGCAGGTGACGAGGAATCCAGTCATTACACCGGCAAATCGGTTTCCGGTCATCGATCGCATGATGCTGCGAAGCCGCTCACCTGAAATTTGTTGGATGGACTCGCTCATAAGGCGCATACCAAAAAGGAACACGCCCAAGCTGCCTAATATCATGAAGAATAAGGACATGGAATTTGTGGTTACGGGAGGATCTCTCGAAGCGGGATACGAGGATCAATGACCCAAATACGGAGTGGGGTCTCGATGCAACCGAATTGTTGCTTTTTGGGAATTGGTTTTCAAAAATATGGGATGGTCATGAATGGAGGATCATTTTATTGAATTTATGTGGCGGTTTGGTGCGTCTTTTTGCGTATAAATATTGAGCACAATATGAAATCACTCGCTCTTATCTTTTTTCTCGCAGGAGTTTTCTTAACGCCGGTCCTTTGGGCGGAGGATCTGTTTTTCATGGAAGATTTAATGGCCGCACAGAAAGTTGCGAAATCGACAAGAAAGCTGGTCATGATCGACTTTAAGGCAGAGTGGTGTGGCCCTTGTAAGATGCTTGACCAGACAACCTGGAAAGACAAAAGCGTTATTTTGACCTTGAGAGACAAGGCAGTAGCTGTTAAGGTTGACGTAGATGAGAGAAGTGAGTTAGCCGCAAAATATAGTATTCATTCGTTGCCTACAGTCATCTTCGTAGATGGAAACGGAAACGAGGTCTCGCGATTCATTGGCTACCGTGACGCGGAAGAGTTCCTAAAGGAATTCAGCAAGCTTGAAGAGTCGTAGATTTTTCTGTGGGTGCTTCCTAGAAGCGATCTTCAGGGGACCCCCTTTTTGGTTGGATCGAGTGTTAATCCGCTTCTGCGTTTCTGTTCTTGCGTTCAGTGGGCGACTTTGGCTTTTTCTTCGTTGTTGACGGCCGAAACAGGAGGCGTCAGGCGAGAAAATTCCAATCATCTATTCAATGAGTGAAACTGCTGAATCAACGCAATCCGTGTTCGGGAAGAGCAACCCTTTCCCCGCTCCTCTACTTAAAAAGTATAACCTTAATGGTGAGGGCTCTGCAAAAGAGACTATCCACGCGGAGGTCTCCATTGAAGGTTCGGGACTTAGCTACGACGCGGGGGACGCTTTGGCGGTGGTTCCTCAGAATGCGCCTGATCTAGTCGAGGCGTTCCTCGCGGCGACAGGAATCGACGCTGCTGATGAACTTACCATTGGCGAAGAGGTTTTCTCTTTCGGAGAGGCGCTTCGAGACAAATTCGATTTACGTGTTGTGACAAAAGTAGTCCTCACAAAGTTTGCTAAAGCGGCTGGACTCGATGAACTTCTGGAAAAGTGTGCGGATAGGGAATGGGTAAAGGAATATACTTGGGGTAGAGATTGGGTCGACGTGGTGAAAGAGTACCCACCGAGTTCCCTTTGTGCAGGCGACTACGCTGGATTTCTACGTCCGCTGGCACCCCGTTTGTATTCCATCGCCTCTAGTATAAATGCTCATCCCAATGAGGTTCATTTGACCGTGGGGTCGGTACGCTACGAGGCTTTTGGAAGACAGAAAAAAGGAGTATGCTCGACTTTTATAGCTGATATGTGGGACGAAGGAGCGACCTCAGGGGTTTATTTTCACCACAACCCCAACTTCAGGCTACCCGAAGATGGATCGCTTCCTATCATCATGGTTGGACCCGGAACGGGAATTGCTCCCTTTCGAGCCTTCATAGAAGAACGAATCGCAAAAGGAGCCACCGGAAAAAACTGGTTGTTCTTTGGGGACCAGCACCAAGCAACTGACTACTTGTATCAACCTGAATGGGAAGAGTACCTCGAATCAGGGCACTTGGACAAAGTGGATCTGGCTTTCTCGAGGGACCAAACAGAGAAGATCTATGTTCAGGATCGAATGCGGGAGAACGCCGCTCAAATCTGGGAATGGATCAATACAGGCGGATATTTTTACGTATGTGGTGACGCCATCCGGATGGCCAAAGACGTCAATCAAGCGCTAATTGACATCGTGGCTGAGCAGGGCGAAATGGCCGAGGCTGAAGCCGCTGCTTACGTGAAACAGATGCAAAAGGATAAGCGCTACGGCCGAGATGTGTATTGAGCTAGCCCGACAGATCGACTATAAAAGATAAAGTGGGTCCCTACGTGTTTCCGTCGCTCCGAACAAAAAACCAAAACTTCGCAGAATACCCTAAGGCCGTAAAATTCTAGAAGGTTCTAAAATTTTTTGGGCCATGTAAGCAGGGGGCTGAAAAAACATTCGGGTAGAAGTGATTTTCCAGAAGATTTGATAGGCATTGGGCTAGCTCCAAAATGTTACAGCCCTAATTTAGGAGCTCGCCTTTTCCTGGCAGCGAAGGCCTATTAATTAGTAGCCGATGATTGGATACAGATAGGCACATAAATGAGTTATTAGCGGATGAGAGCCACATTGATGGGGCTATTTTCTGGTCTATTATTATCGTCGACTTCGACGTGGGTCTACACTAATTCCGTGGGACACGACGTGATCCTTTATTGGCTCCGATTTTAGACTTTGATGGGGATTCGATCTTTCGACCTTACTATGGGTAGATGGACCAATTCGGAATCGACCTTCAGTACGCTAACGAAGGTTGGTTATGCAATTTTGAGGGAATCGCAGGGAGCACCTCGTCGGAAGAATACAGTGCCATGGTAGAGGGATTTAAATACACCGTTTACGGTATCGGAGGCAGCACAATTAATGCGGGGTTTCTTTTAGAGGGCCACTTAGATAGCCTGGGTTCGAACGCATTCAATCCCTTGAATCGAGATTTTTTCTGGGTCGCTACTCACTTGAAACGACGACGTGGATTCGGCGTTGGTCGCGTGTGGCGTTTCCGATTTGGACAATTGAAGTGTTTTCGCTCGAGTTGGGCTTGAGTGTCGTATCGTCAGTCGGCATGATATTAGGTTTGCCTAAAAGGGGGTTAGGCATAACCAAAAAGCGGGGATTGTATTTTATGAAAATTTACTCCGACCCAAAGTGCTTAACCTATCATACCCAAGGACACCCGGAACGACCGACAAGAGTTGTAGCAACTGTAGCTTGGTTAAAGGAAAGGCAACCCGATTGGACTTGGGAACCTTTTGAATTGGCCTCGGATCTGTCACTGTTAAGGGTGCACCCTCGTTCTCATTTGGATCGCCTTCAGGAAGAGCGTGCGTTTGACGCGGATACCGCATTTCACGATGACATTTTTGAAATCGCCCGCTTGGGCACAAGCAGCACGCTTGCTGCGATGGAGTCTGCCCTAAGTGGGGAGAAGGCATTTTCACTCATGCGTCCGCCAGGGCATCACGCGGAGCAGACCCAGGCAATGGGGTTTTGCTATCTCAACCATATAGCGATATCGGCTTTGGAGGCCTTGGAAACCGGAATTGAAAAAGTGGCTGTATGGGATTTTGACGCGCATCATGGGAACGGTACCGAAGCAATTCTGGAAGGGGTGGAGCGAGCTTTATATGTTTCCGTGCATCAACACCCCTGTTATCCGGGAACGGGAACGATTTCACGAGCCAACGCGAGGAACTTTCCGGTTAGTCCGGGAACTCTGCCAGAAGTCCACTTGGAAGTTTTGGCGAAATCCTGGGAGGCTATTCTCGATTTTGAGCCAGGGCTCGTTCTTGTATCAGCGGGATTCGATGCCTACGAACTAGATCCCTTGACGGACATGAGATTGAGATCGATTGATTTCGAAGCATTAGGGAGTTGGCTTGCTGAGGCAAAGATACCAGTGGCAGCGACGTTGGAAGGAGGATACAGCGATGATTTACCCTTGCTTGTTGAGGCTTTCCTGAGAGGCTGGTCTCGATCCTAGTAGCTCTCGCAATCGAGCATGGAAGACGAATCATTTGAATACATCGATACCCAAGAAGGCCTCAACTATCTGTGTGACCAGCTGGATTCGCAAACTGAAATCGCTTTGGATAGCGAGGCGGACAATCTCCATCACTATGCCACGCAGCTTTGTTTGCTTCAACTGAGATTCGACCATCGAACCTATCTTTTGGACATGCTCGCGGAGATTGAATACTCCCGATTCTGGGAGACGCTCAATGGAATGCATCTCATCATGCATGGTAGCGACTTCGATTTGCGCCTTTTTAAAGAATTCGCCAATTTTAGGGCTACGAGTATATTTGACTCGATGTTAGCGTCCCAACTCCTCGGGATTAAGAAGTTTGGATTGGCTTCTTTGCTTGAAGAGTTTTTCGAGGTCAAAATGCCCAAAGACAGTCAGAAGAGCGACTGGTCACAGCGTCCGTTGTCGGAAAAGATGCTAAAATACGCGGCCAAAGACGTCCTTTATTTGTACAGACTCAGGGATCTTCTTATGGAGCGGATCCGCGAGCACGGTCGCAAGGTTTGGCTCGAGCAACGCTGTGAATATCAGATTGAGATTGCTCAGAGAGGATTTCCCGAAGGGAGCGAGCACTCCTGGCGAATATCCGGAGCGAACAAATTGGATGACAAAGGGAAAGCGGCCCTCTATGAACTGTGGCATTGGCGAGACGACTTGGCCCGCCGATTGGACCGCCCCCCTTTCAAAGTGCTAGGTAACGAGTACATGCTGAAGCTCGCTGAGGCGGTTTCCGAGGGGAACTGGGAGTTCATTTTCGAGTCGCTTCCTCCCGGGATTCGGCGTCGCGAAAAGCAAGGCCTCGTGGATGCCTTGAAGCGAGGAGAGGCCCGCGATGCGAGTTCACTTCCGAAGCTGCCTCCCCGTGAAGAATCAAAAGGTCCACTGAGCCAGGTAGAGCTGGATCGGCAGGAAAAGATCAAGCTCCAACGAAATAGAGTGGCTGAGGAGCTGGGTATTGATCCTACTTTGATTGCCACAAGGAGCCATGTGGCCCAGCTAGCCCGTGACTCCAATGCGATGGAAGGTCTGCTCGACTGGCAGAAAGAGCTTCTGAGACAGATTATCGACTCGGCTGAATCGAATGACTCGTCTGCAGAAGATTAATGGGGGCTAAAAGCCCATTTCGGCTGGGATTATTGCCTTGATGCATTTAGGGACCTCGATGATAGTCTCAATTCAGTGTAAAAAAGTTACGAAGCCCTGCTGTCGCCATGAAAACGAAACTCGCATCGATTATAGTCATTTTTCTGTTTGCCGCTTTCTTCTCAGGCTCTGCGACAACAGAGTACGGTTCCTCTAAAGCGACCGCAGCAGGTTGGGTCGCGGTAGAAAACAAAACCGACAGCAAAACTGGTCCGACGACCATTGGAGTGAAAACTTCCGAGTTGGTGCCTCGAAATAAAACCAGTGGCGGGCTGGTGCATTCTCTTTTGGGGTTTTTCACAATTGCGGACGATTGAGCCTCTTGACTCCGTCTCCCGAACCGAGTTTCCAGACAGGGGCCCGTTAGTTTTGCATCCAGCGGCCCAAAGCATGATTACATTGGATTGTTTCTAGGAAGTGGGAAATAGCGATTCGAATTCTCTGGTTTCAAACGTTTCACGTTATCTCGATGGGATAGCGGAAAAGATGGGCGAAAGAGACGCCCTGAAAATCCCTCGAGGGCGGGACGCGAGCGGGCGAATCGACTATTTGGCTCTCTCCTTCCGTCAACTCGCCCAAGAGCAGGACAACTGGGGCTGCCACCTGATTAAGCGGGGAATTGGTCAAGGATCCCGTGTGCTTCTTATGGCTCGACCTGGACTGCCCTTGATTTCTCTTTGTTTCGCCCTCTTTAAAATCGGTGCGGTCCCGATCGTGATCGATCCTGGCATGGGGCTTCGTTCGTTTCTTTCTTGTGTCCGGCGATCCAGGCCCGATGCTTTGATAGGGAGTCCTTTGGCGATTTGGCTTTCCCGGATTTTCTGGGGTTCGTTTAGGTCACTCCGTACGCGAGTCAAGGCGGGGGGACCGCTTTCGAGGGCCCCTTCACCAAAGGGAGCGGGAGAGATTTATGCAGCCGAAACCACGGCCCGCGATCTGGCCGCGATCCTGTTTACTTCCGGGTCGACCGGTCCTCCAAAGGGTGTGTGCTACGAGCACGGAATGTTCGAAGCCCAGGTTTCCGCGATTCGGGAGCAGTACGGAATCTGTGAAGGTGAAGTGGATCTTCCTATGCTACCTATTTTTGCGCTCTTAAATCCCGCCTTGGGCATGACGACAGTCGTGCCAGAGATCAACCCGAGTAAACCGGCGACGGTCGACCCGGCAAAGATCGTTCAAGCTATACAGCAGTGCGGAGTAACCAATTCCTTCGGCTCACCCGTTCTATGGAGGAAGATTGGGACCTACTGCGTCGAGAGAGGGGAAACCTTGCCCAGCTTGAAGCGAATTCTCATGGCCGGAGCGTCGGTTCCCCCACCGCTCATGGGGCAGTTTCGAAAAATCCTGGATCAAGGGCAGGTGCATTCGCCCTACGGAGCGACCGAGGTTCTGCCTGTTTCATCAATCTCTGATAGCGAAGTGTTGGGTGAAACCGCCCATTTAACAGCGCAGGGGAAAGGGACCTGTGTGGGGCGTCCGCTGCCGGGGGTGGAAGTAAAGATTATCTCGGTCAGTGACGAACCTTTGGATGCAACGGCTCTGGAGAAGCCCACAGCCTGCGAAGAAATCGGCGAAATTGTCGCCACAGGACCGAGCGTGACGCGAGAATATGATGGATTGTTGAACGCAACCCGTGAGACGAAGATCGACTCTGAGGGACAAATTTGGCATAGAATGGGGGACTTGGGATATTTCGATGACCAGGGAAGAATTTGGTTCTGTGGCAGAAAAGCGGAGCGAGTTGAATCTGGAGGCAAGACGTACCATACAGATTGCTGTGAAGGTGTTTTTAATACGGTGCCTATGGTATCTCGGTCGGCCCTGATTGGTTTGCGGCAAAACAGTCGCACGATTCCGTCGATTGTGGTGGAGCCACTCAAAAATGCGTATCCTCAAAGCGAAAAGGAGCGTTCCCAGTTTATCGAGGATCTGCAAGAAGCAGCGGCGAAGACATCGGTTACGAGCGACATAAAAACTTTCCTGTTCGATCGAGCGTTTCCGGTGGATGTGCGACACAATGCCAAAATCAACCGACTGGTTTTGGCAAAGAGAATCAACGAGCAAAAGGATCGAGGTGAATGAACCATTTAACAGCATCGCGGATCGATGGAACGAGCCGTGGGATAAATTGGAATTCAAGCGTTGGGCCTTGAGGCTGCATCGTGCTTTTTGCCGAGAGAGGTAGACTTGTGGCCTGTATTCATTTCTCCTGAATGGATCGATTTTGCAGAAGACATTATGGATGATCTTCGGTTGTCCTTGGGTATACCTACCTTGATGGGATGTGTTTCCAATGGGGTGATTTCCAATCAGTTTGAGTTTGAGAGGAAGGGTGGCATTGACCTTGGGCTTTTCTGCCACCCAGGTGGGAGTATCATAGATTTAGGATTTCCAGCTAAAGAGTCGCAAAAGGGAATCACGTGTGATGAGCCCGAATTCTGGCGAAGGCAATTTGATCCTGGGAACGAAGTAATAAATGGTTGTATTGTATTTGCTTTACAATTACACGAAGGGGTATAGAAGTTGATTAGTTCCTGGGAGCGAGATTTACCCAATTTCCCAATCAACTGTAGATTGGCCCATTTCGATAGCGAAGCGAGAACAAGTGCCGTCCTTTATCGCCGGCTTGAAGATCCACTCGGATGCGGCTTGAGATGCGGCGATCCCGAGTTCCGGATGGGTCGCGGTTTCCACTTTCGGTTTTTCGCACAGCCCAATATATCTAAGATAAACGCGATTAGTCTAGCTTAGAGGTCGTCCGGGTGTTTTGGCGAAACTTTGTAAATTCGAACTTGGGAAAGCAGCTTGCGGTTTTCCCCCAGATTGGAAAAACCATCTTTGGGGCCAGAATTATGGTCGCTAGAGTGATCGATGTCTTCCAGAATTTCACGAGTAGATGGATCGAAGGAAGGGAAATTACAGCCAAGCGATTCTAAAATGCACGGTTGCTTGCGTGCAGCTTGAAAGTTTAACTAGTGATTCAAGATGGTTTCAGCTATTGTAAAATTAAGGGAGGGAAATGATTAGTGAAAGAGCCGGACCCCATTAAAATACCAATAAACGGAGAACTTGATTTGCATACGTTTCGGCCCTCCGACGTGAAGTATCTACTAGAGGACTATTTCGATGCTTGTGAAGAGAAGGGCATCCGTCAGGTCAGGGTGATCCATGGCAAGGGAACGGGATTGCTTCGGGAGACCGTGCATGCTCTTTTGCGAAAGTCAGATCGCGTGGAGGGCTTTAGGCTGGGTGACGAAGGTTCGGGTAGCTGGGGTGCGACCTTGGTCCAACTGAAGTAGATTCCTCGGGGAGCATTGGAGGTTAGGACTCTGATAAGGCTCGTTACGCTTTTTGCTCCTGCTTGTTGGCGTCCACCTGGGGCCGCACATACTTCTCGATGCAAGAGGGGCAGATGGAATGCGTGAAGTCTGCTCCGGTACGCTCACTGACATACTGCTAGATTTGCTATCAGATGTCTTTCTCATTACGGACTCTTTGCATTAGGAACAAATGGTTATTAAGCTTACGAAGGTCTTAACTTGGCTGTTAAAACCAAGTATGCTTCCGGCGACTCGCAAGCGATTCCAGATTTCGTCTGTGCCAATCGGCTTTTTTAAAAGGTCGTCGACCCCCGCATCTAGGGCTCCCTCAAGATTCGCCCCCTATCTTTTTGAGCCGCCACGAGAGCAAAGTAGTTTTATTTTTCTGCGCACTTGTTACGGAGACGCCAACAAAGCTCGAGCCCATCTTTTCCGGGCATTGCCCAGTCGCTGATAACCATCTGAGGGTTCTCGACGGCAAAAGGGTCCCAAGCTTCGTCACCATTGTCATATTCGAGCAAGCTGGCGAGATTTTCGAGGAGACGACGGGTCGATGAATCGTCCTCTACGATGTGAACTATTAAATTTTGGCTTATGGTGTTAAAAAAGTTCATTGGCATTATATAGCCTCTTTGGATCGCCCGCTTTCCCGCTTCCCTTGATTACAAAATTTTTCAAATTGGATCGGTCGGTGAGCGTGGCCTGCTCTCGTTCCGTCTCGGTGCAGTTTGATCACAGTTTTCTACATATAGGCTTTCAATCTTGAACTTAATTCGCCACCAATAGCGTGTCGCTAGTCTCCCATGGCATCCAGTACCGTCGAGAATTACATCAAACAAGTTTATGCCCTTCAGTTTGAACAGGGCGAAGGGGGGATTGTTGGCATGGGTGATTTGGCAGCTTCGCTGGGAGTAACGCCGGGTACGGCGACCTCAATGGTCAAGTCTCTCGCGAACTCCAATCATGTGGAGTACATCCCTCGCGTTGGTGTCAGGTTGTTAGAGCCTGGTGAGAAATTGGCCCTTCTAGTTTTGCGAAGACACCGATTGGTGGAGCTGTTTCTTGTAAAAATCCTAGGGATGGAGTGGCACGAAATTCATGAGGAAGCGGAAACCTTGGAGCACGCGATTTCCGACCGCCTGCTCGAGAGGATCGATAACTTACTCGGAAATCCCAAAGTGGACCCGCATGGGGATTCGATCCCGTCGGCAAGCGGCAAAATCGCCAAGCGTGAACTGATTCCCTTGAATCAGTGCGATCGGGGTCAATCGGTTATCATAAGCCGGATCGAGGACCAAGAGGAGGGCTTTCTCCAGTATCTCGAATCGAACGGTTTGACTCCAGGCATCGGTGTCTTGGTGTCGGCTCGGGACGGACATGCAGGGATCTTGTCGGTGCAATTCGCAGACGGTAACCAATGCACTATGGGGTTTCCTGCTGCTCGAAAAATTCAGGTAGAATGCTGTGATTGAGTCCTTGGAAAGCTTTGACTGGTCGCTGGCTCTGCTGCTTGGTTTTGTAGCGGTTTGGGTAATACAGTGGTACCGTTCGAGTGTGGCAAAGATACCGACTCCTAAGGAACTGGAAGAATCGGAGCTCGAGCGAACGGCAGAAACTGAAGCGGTTGCCCGACTAAAGGAGCGTGCGGAAAACCTGGAGCAATCCTTGTTCAAAGCCCAAGGCGAGGTGGAGATTTTGCGGGAAGAGAATACAGGCCTTCATGGGAAACTGGCGGCTGCACGAGAGCGGGCCGAATCGCAAGAGAAACGACTCGCTGAGCAAAAGGAGGAGTTCGCTGCGATTCAGAAGAAGCTTACTACTGAATTTGAAAACTTGGCCAACCGAATTCTGGACGAGAAGAGCAAGAAATTTGTCGTTCAGAACAAAGAGACTATAGATAAGCTGCTCAACCCATTCAGTGAACGGATAAAGGAATTTCGCGAACGAGTGGATAAAGTTCACGAAGAGGGAATCAAGGACCGGGCCGCTCTGAATGAGCAGCTCAAGAACTTGCACCTGCTGAACCGTAAAATGACGGAAGAGGCCCAAAATCTCACGACGGCTTTAAAAGGCCAGATTAAGTCGCAAGGGAATTGGGGTGAGATGATTCTTGAGCGTGTATTGGAAAAGTCAGGACTGGTTGAGGGGCAGGAGTACATTAAGCAATCTCATTTAACCGATGAAGAAGGGCGACGATATCATCCTGATGTGATTGTGAACTTGCCTGAAGAGCGTCATCTCGTCGTTGATTCAAAGGTCAGCCTGGTTGCTTACGAGGCTTGCACGAATGAGAATGATAGGGAAAAATCGGAACAAAGAATTAAGGATCACGTTCTAAGTATCCGGACTCATGTCACCGGTCTCAGCAAGAAGAGTTACGAATCTTTGCACGGGATCAACTCGCCCGATTTCGTTCTCATGTTCGTTCCGATCGAACCGGCCTTTACTATGGCCATGCAGGCCGACGACGGCCTTTTTGACTTTGCCTTTGGTCAAGGTGTAGTCATTGTGACACCATCCACGCTACTTGCTACGCTACGAACCGTAGCCAATATTTGGAGACAGGAAAAGCAGACTAGAAACGTGCTGGAGATCGCCCGCCGCAGTGGGGCATTGTACGACAAGTTTGTGGGCTTCTACGCCGATATGGAGGAAATCGGAAAACGCCTCCGCAAAAGCCAAGAGTCCTACGATGCTGCCTTTAGCAAACTCAAAACAGGGAGGGGAAACCTCGTCAAAAGCGTGGAAGATATCAAGACGCTGGGGGCTAAAGCAAAGAAGGTGCTCCCTCCTGCTGCTGTCGAAGACTCTCTCTTAGGAGAACGCACAGACGAGAATAAATAACTTGTCGAGACCGTAGGGCGGGTGCTAATGCCATGGCACTTATTAAGAGAATAGTGCGATGACCTGCCCTTTCTGCGATATTCCTCCGAAACGGGCTTGAGGAGACGCATTTTTTAGAAGCAATCTCTCGAGCGGAACGATCCCCGAGCCGTCCCGCAGCCATTCGCTATTTGAAGCCGTCAGAGTGGCTTACTTTTAGTTCTTCGCAGCGTTCGCGAAAGATGGAACGACCCATTTTAAGAGCTTACGCTTTTGTTTCACACTTACTAAATCGGGTCGTTTAGAAGGATTTTATTGTAATTAATAAAAGTTGGTTATTGCTGATAGGGGATTCATCGATTGATCTAGAGGATGTATGATTGTTAGGAATGCGCAGCAGATGAAATCGATACGCGAGGCGGCACAGGTCGCCGCAACCGTGTTGGACAAGATGTGTGCGCTGGTAGCTCCGGGCATGAACACCTATGACCTGGATCAGGCGGGGCGACGTTTTATTGATGAACTGGAAGCTGAGAGCGCTTGCTATAAGTACCAAGTCGGCTCCCGGATTTATCCCGCCTACACTTGTCTGTCAGTAAACGACGAGGTCGTCCATGGCATCGGGACTCTCGACCGCGTATTGTGCGAAGGCGATATCATTAGCGTCGACGTCTGCACGCGGTACAATGGATACATCGGAGACAATTGCCGTACGATGCCGGTAGCTCGCGTCGCTCCCGATGTACAACGACTCCTAGACGTTACCGAAGCTTCGATGTACGAAGGGATCAAAGCGGCTCGTCTTGGCAATCGTGTGGGCAAGATTTCCCATGCAGTTCAACGCGTGGTCGAGAAGGGCGGTTTTTCTGTGATCCGAGATTTCGTAGGACACGGTGTGGGGCGAAACCTTCACGAGGAACCGCAAATTCCCAATTTTGGAAAGCCGGGCAATGGACCTAAGCTCCGCGAAGGCTGTGTCGTTTGCATCGAACCCATGGTGAACATGGGCAAGTACTCCGTAAAAATGGCGTCCGATGGGTGGACCGCCCTAAGTGCTGATGCCAGCCGGTCCGCACATTTTGAGCACACTGTCATCATCAATAAAGACGGCCCGGAAATTCTAAGCGTCCCGCTCGGCAAAGAATTGCCGGCTTTGGTTTAGAAATCCAGTCCTTGTCCGAACCATCGAGTCTTGGCTAGGATTTAGTTTGTTGGACCAGAACAGGTCCGCGGAGTGTTCTTTGCAGGGACAGCGTTTACGCCATGACGTATTGTATAAATAGATACGATTTTAAATTTTTAAGATTATGATCGATTTGGTATAGTGTAATAATTTTGATTCCGTTATTTCGTCTCCATCGCTGCCGTCAGTAGCTTGTTGGCGGCATAGGTCATGTAGGTTGTCCTTAAGCATTAGCAAATTGCTTTATGGCAAACCGGATAAATAGCGATAGTCAGCCCTGCCTTAACATTTAGGAAACGTCGGCGATTCCGCTTACGAAGCGATTGGCCTATATAATTAAAAATTCGAATTTTAGCAGGTTGAAGTTAAAGCTCCTCGCCGAATATCTTCTCCGTAATCTTCCAGAAATCGCCCTGCTTGCGACCAATTAAAAAGGCAGGCATCCTTAGCTGAGACTGCATTTTAACTACCTCGCTGACCGAATGAATTTTGAGGTTTAATTCGGGCCGTTTTAAATGCGATCTCAAGAAATTGACATTAAACTTCTTAAGGCTGGTTTGATTGTTGAGGTAGTGAATCTCGGCTAGGTGTTGAGCATCATAGTCGTAGTACTTTACCTGTAGATAGGGGGTCCCATGTTTGTCGAAGCGCTCGAGCATCTCGATCGAATCTGGTTTAAGCACGTGAGCGTTTTTTGAAAGCCTGGCCTGTTTCAGTTTTGTGTCAGGGTCAATCAGTACATTACCGCAGCTGCGACACTCGCGAGCAGTGAGGTCGTTTTGAGCTGAGCACTGGTTGCAGACCTTAAAGCGAAACCGATATCCACAGGGTTTAAACTCGTAGGTATCCGGATTTTGATGCCCGCCGCGACATTTGCGACCGAAGTGCTCGATGATATTTCCATCAAAGTCGACGATACCCCAGAAGTCATTCACGAAACCGCATTCAGGGCAGGGTACTTGCACGGCGACCGATTTGGATACAGTTTTCTTTTCGCCAACCTCTGGGCTGAAAATGTTATGCCCCATTCCGGTATAGTCTAAGACTAGACAATCTTTTTTATATGTATCCAACCGTAGACCCCGGCCGATGATTTGCTGATACATGCTAATCGACTCTGTGGGACGTAGAATAGCGATCACATCGACATGGGCGGCATCGAATCCGGTTGTCAGGACAGAAACATTAACTAAATACTTAAACTCTCTCTTCTTGAAGTCGTCGATAATCTGATCCCGTTCGCTGGCCTCAGTTTCCCCTAGGACGAGCCGCGCCTGTCCCGTCGGAAGGCTCTTCATCACCTCTCGGGCATGTTTCACCGTGGAACTGAAGATCATCACGCCCTGACGCTTGTATCTATCAGTGATATCAATGACATTTTTGATAATCAGGGGCGTCAAGCGTCTTTGCTGATGGAGTACTTCCTCCAGTTGGGCCATTGTATAGGTAATGCCCCCGTCAGTCAGCTCAGAGAAGTCATACGACGTCACTGGAATATCTACCTTAACTGGAGGCGTAAGGTATTGGTTCCGTATCATGTACTGCAGAGGCAGGTCGTAGATGCATTGCTTAAAGAAGCGCATTTCCTGCGTCTTCAACTCTCCACGGATCGCGTAGTTATAAATCCAGCCTATTCCTAACCTATAAGGGGTAGCGGTAAGGCCCAAAATACAAATACGCTCATTGTTCTGCTTCAGCCTTTTGATTACCTTAGCGTACTGACTGTCGGGCTCCAGCCCGACGCGGTGGCACTCATCGATCACGAGGAGTGTAAAGTTCTTAAAGAAGTCGTCGTCCGCATTCGCGACGGACTGGATGCTGCCGAAGATCACCTTCCTATTGTGGTCCTTTTGATTCAAGCCCGCGGAATAGATCCCCGCCTGTAGGCCATAGCTCTCGTACTTCAAGTGATTTTGCTCGACCAGCTCTTTGACGTGAGCGAGTACGAGGACGCGCCCCTTGGCAATTTTGGCCAATTCGGCGATTACCAAACTCTTCCCCGCCCCCGTAGGCAAAACGATGACCGCTGGGGTCCGCTTCCTCCGAAAGTGGTAAAGGGTGCGATCAACCGCTTCCTGTTGGTAGGTCCTGAGTTTGTACATCGGCCGACCAAGCTATTTCAGACGCTATCCAAAGTATAGAAAATTTGTCTGATCATCACCCGCAAGGTAACGAGCAGTTTTAAGGAAACCAGGCAACGAGTGCCCACTTCAATGGTAAAAAGGTTGGCGGTGATGGAGGTACTTCGTTAATTTATCAAACTTGTGTTGGTAGTACTTCATGTTTGAAAAAATCTAAACATTCGGGCATGCTCAGTTTTGGCCGTCGAGTAAAAAAGCACGAGAGCAACACCAGTCCTTACTAGCTTGCGAAGCGTAGGGGTTGGCCGTGAGGCCAGTGAATTTTCTAGGGCAGTTGATGAATCTACATTGCAATACGGCCACCACCCCGCCCTGTCGGTTGTAGCAATCCAGCGGCTCAAGTCAGCTGCCTTTTTTGGAATGCAACTTTCACAGCGCGGGTCTAGTGGTGTACCCCTGGAGCATTTTACCTGAAATATCACGGATTGAACGATATAAAGGCTCGTGATAAAAAATTATACACCTGATGATAAGAAAATTAAATTTTAACACATCTAATCCTCAACTAGAGGCTTTACCTATTCTAAATCATCAAGTTGAAGAGAGTATGAACTTCGGGTGAGAACGGGAGGGAGAAGCCAGCTTTTGGGACGTTGCAATTAAACTCAATCCTACATTTCACGGCATTTCAGAATATTCTCTATGATTCACTTTTGGAATAATACGATACTGGCCTAGGTAGTCATTAAGATTGACCATATGGATATACTTCTCGATTTGCGCTGGATGGTATTGGGCCGTGCCGGCGGATTGGAACAAATGGCCTATGAGCTGGTTGCAGCTATCGCTAAGTTTAGCCGAAAGGACACGCTTTACCTGTATTGCCCTGACAGAGCTTTTCAAGATTGGCTGTTCAAGTCAGGAATGAATATGGTGCTGATAGACAGCGACCAGTTTGCACTGGTTCCTGAGCGAGTCAGTTATGACCGATCGGAAGGTCGGCCTAGTGGGAAACTGGGAAGAATAGGAGTTGTGGCTCTTGATGGATCTGAGCCCCCCCCGCGAACCTTGAAGGTCGATCTCGTCCATTCAATTGGGGGCTACGTGCATGACGAGTTGCTGGACTATCGGAATATTCTCACGATTCATGATTTGCAGCACATCCATTTGCCGCATCACTTTGACGAGGTTGAAATTGATGCACGAAATGCGAGGTACCTGTCCTCGATTAATGCTTCCGAAGCAGTAATCAGCGTATCGAGTTTCGTGAAACGTGATATCATAGCCCAATATGGCGTTAAGCCGGAAAGCGTAACCTCAATTTGGAATATACCCAGTGGAAGTCCTACGGATCAATTGTCCAAATCCAAAGTGGATAGGATCCTCCGAAAAATGGGGATCGATTTCGAGTATTTGTTTTTCCCCTCCCACGGCTGGCCTCATAAAAACCATCTCAAACTCGTTGAGGCTTTTCCTTTTATCCAGGAGTCACTCCCTAATCTGAGAATGATCTTTACGGGAGGCAAGTTTGATCAAGAACACCCTGCAGCAAAGAAGATTAGATCGCTTGGTCTAGAGGAGTTCATCCTGCACATAGGATACCGCACCCCCACCGAAATTCGTTGTTTGTACGAGCGCACGAAAGCACTCGTTTACCCGTCGCTATTTGAAGGTTTCGGGATGCCCGTGGCGGAAGCGATCGAATCCGGGGTGCCGGTTTTTTGCTCCGATATCGAGCCCTTGGTTGAAATTGGGGGTGAGGCGGTTGTCACCTTTGATCCCTGTAGTTCTAATGATATTGCTGACAAAGTGTTATCGGTGCTTCGGGACGATCGTTTGCTCGAGAGTCTGCGGGCAAAACGCGAAGCACAGTTGACGCGGTTCTCGAGCAAAGCGATTGCCCGCCAAACTTATGATCTCTATCGGAAAACCTGTGGACTGGATTCGACTCCGCTGGAGAGTAGCCGTTTAGCCATGAGTAACGGCCGATGTGAGTCTACTAGGCACTGGGGAAGGGTTAGCGAGCGCAGTTTGCGAGCGGGGAAATCGTTATCGGGACTGGTCGCATTGCTCGTAACCGCATTCAAATCTCCGCCACTGGCTAAGTCTATCTGGAAGGCTTTTCGGAGGAAGGGCGACCGTGCAAGGAGCTTTAATGGTCGCTATGGAGATGGATGGATTGTCCCAAATTATCGGGAATGGCTTTGGGTACCCGAAGGGTCGAAAGGGCTCATTTTAGAGATTGAAGCCCCACCGCTTCCTCATGCGGATGACCATGGATTTTGGGTGGCGTTGCAAGGAATCGAACTGGGCGAATTCCGTTTTGCAGGCAAATCAACCCTTAGAATACCTATTACGTTAGAGGAGAGCATTAAAGAACTCGTTCAACTGAGAATTGACAGCAATTTCTCGTTTAGACCGAACGATCGCGACGACAATGGCGATGAGCGGGAGCTGGCAATTAAGCTAGCTGGAATACACTGGGAGTGAACCGCTTGGTCCCTCGCTTAGGACCGGCTTGGCTATCAAAAGGTCGCCGCCCAATTCTTGGCTTGGTTAGCAACAGGTTTTTTCTCTGCGGGAGCAAAATATGGTGCGGGTGGACAGAATCGAACTGACGCAACCAGCTTGGAAGGCTGGGGTTCTACCACTAAACTACACCCGCGATAGAATTGAGTGGTCAAACATCGATCTGATTGTGCTTAGGTCAAGTTCTTTTCGAGGGGAGTTTTGGATTCCTTAGAAGGAGGGAAAGAGTGATTTCCAAGCAAGTGATCGCTTTAAGGCGAATCTCTCATGGTCCAATATGCCCTTTGGGGGTATCGAAGTAAGTCCTATCTGCGAATTAAAAGGATGAAGAGCCAGCGGCACTGATAGACGAAATTCCAGGCTAAATTCTTTGGGACTTTTTCTCACAAACAAGAGTTGGATTCCGAGCCCGGTGCTCTCAAATCGCCGGCCCTTCTTGTATTTTAAGGGCTGGGCTGAGCTTTAAGGCGGCCAGAAAAGGACTGGTTTCCATGCAGAAAGCAGGTTGCCGTAGGCTTTTCTCGGAACGTTGAGATTCGCGTTGCGTTGAGACGACTAAGCTGAAGTATCGTGAAATGGGCGAGAACATCGAGTTTCAAATACCAAACAATCTGAAGGAGTTTCGGGCTAAAGTGGGTTCAATCCTATGGATCCTTGTAGCGATTACAGTGATAACGGCAGCTTACTCCATGCTGTACACTGTACAGGCCGAGTCGCAGGGGGTCGTTCTTCGTTTTGGGAAGTACGTCAAGACGGTTGATCCCGGTCTGCATGTAAAGCTACCTTTCGGAATCGACACTTACGAAATTGTCCAGGTCGAGCGTCAGCTCAAGCAGGAGTTTGGATTCGCGACTAGAGGGGCGAACGATCCGAGCCAGTTCAATCCTTCGCAGACGGAACGAAGCTTTGAACGCAGCATGGTGACGGGAGATCTCAATGCCGCGACAGTCGAATGGAGCGTCCAGTATCGTGTCGAGGATCCCCAGCTGTTTCTTTTCAAGGTTAGGGAGCCGAAAGGGACCCTTCGAGATATATCAGAGTCGGTCATGCGGACGGTCATTGGTGACCGGACGGTTGATGAGGTCATTACAATTGGCCGGCAGGAGATTGCTAGTGAGGCCCTTATCCAGATGCAGACGCTTGTGGACAAGTACGAGCTCGGTTTGAATGTAGACCAGGTCCAGCTTAACAACGTAAATCCGCCTCAGCCGGTCCAGAATTCGTTTAACGAAGTCAATCAGGCACAGCAGGAGCGGGAGCAGATGATCAACATTGCCAACGGTGAATACAACAAGGTGATTCCTCGAGCACGCGGAGAAGCGGACCAAAAGATCCAGGCAGCCGAAGGGTACGCACTCAAGCGAGTGAATGAAGCCGAAGGGGATGTCGCCCGTTTTAACGCAATTTTAAGGGAGTACCTGAAAGCTCCGGAAGTGACGAAGCGTCGCCTATACCTCGAAACTATGCAGAGCGTAGTCCCTAGCCTGGGGAAAAAGATAGTGATCGATTCGGAGGCTCAGCAAATCCTTCCGCTTTTGCAGCTTAACGAGAACACTCAGAATCGCTAGAATGATGAAAAAATTAGCAGGTCTATTAATTATATTCGCCGCCCTCGCTGCATTGGTAGTTCTCTTCGCATCGGCTTACACCGTTCCGGAGACCAAACAGGCGATCATAACGCAGTTCGGAAAACCAGTTGGAGAGCCGATCACCGAAGCGGGTCTCCATTTCCGGACTCCTTTCGTTCAGGAGGTTAACATGATCGAAAAGCGGATACTCGAGTGGGACGGGATTCCTACGGAAATGCCGACCAAGGATAAAACCTATATTTCGGTAGACACTTTCGGTCGCTGGCGAATCAGTGATGCTAAGCAATATTTTCTACGCTTGAGAGACGAGCGTAGTGCTCAGTCTAGACTGAACGATATTCTTCGAAGCGAAACCCTTAACGCCATCGCCAAGCACGAGCTGATAGAAGTCATTCGCACGTCTAAAGATCGCGAGCCTAACCAAGACGCTACCTTGGCGGACGCTCCAGGGAATATTGGGATTCTAAGCCCTATTACATCGGGTCGGGCAATGATTGAAAAGGAGATCTTTGAAAACGCGGCCTCGAAATTGACGGACTTCGGTATCGAACTTTTGGATGTGCGATTCAAGCGCATCAATTACAACAACAGCGTACAGCAGAACATCTTTCAGCGCATGATCAGTGAGCGTCAGCAAATCGCGGAGCGTTTCCGTTCAGAAGGTGCGGGTGAAGCAGCTAAGATCACAGGTAAACGGGAGAGAGACCTGCAGGAAATTGAATCGGTAGCGTACAAGCAAGTGCAGACGATTCGAGGAGAGGCAGATGCCAAGGCAACTGAGATTTATGCGAGTGCATTCAACAAAAGTACAAAGTCTGTTGAGTACTACGAGTTTATAAAGACGCTCGAGACTTACGAGGAGATGTTTGATCGCGAAACGACTTTGATCCTTTCAACAAGTAGCGACCTCTTCAAGTTTCTGAAAGAGATCGAGCCAAACCAGTAGTTTATTTTCAATTCTTGTCGAAGGGCAGCGGTGCTGAATTTCATTAAAGTAGTTGTCGCTTTTCTGGGAGTTTGCTCGATCGGCTTTCTGCTTGCCCGTTGGGCAGACCAGCTGGTTCAGGATACACGCTCTGAGCGTTCGCTGGTGGCTCACGCTGGCGAGCTGGTAGAGGACTTAAGCCCTGGTGATAAGATTCCTGAGCGCCCGATCGTTAGGCAGGTGGAGGCGATTGTTGGCTCGTTTCCAAAAGCGAAGGAAAAGAAAGTCATCTTTACTCCTGGGAGAAGGCTATCGGGTCTAAGCCTGGACGAGCTGGAGGAATTTTATACTGAGGCACTTTCATTTTATCTAGAGGATCGCCGTGCCTTTGAGGCTGCGGGTCGGGCTCTACAATCCATTGCATCCCAAGACCCAGGAAGGGCTCTGGAGTTGCTCCATTCCCTGACTCCCTCTGAAAAAGCCCGTCTGGCCACCGCTCTTTCCGGTGGTTGGGCGAAACATGATGCCGTGTCTGCCTGGGACTGGATTGATTCTGTTTGGATCGACGACAGCGGTGAATACATCGACCGCGATTTGCAGAATGAGATGTTTCTCGGAACGCTTGAAGTGGTCTTGTCGGAACAGCGAAATTACCAGCTCGCTGCGGACTTGTTGAAAACGGTGATGGAGCCGGGACTTAGACTGGAACTTGCGAACTTGATTGCGTTTCACGTTGTGTCGGAAAATCCGGCTCATACTCTAAACCAGCTCGACTTTACCAGCGATGACCTATTGGACTCCGCGATCATGGATGCGGTTATCGACGAATGGGCACAGCGAGATTCAAGGGGAGCGATGACTTGGACTTTGGAGAATCAGGATCAAGTCACCAGTAAAGGGGCACGCTTTATAGCGAAAGACCTCATTTTGAATGAGGTGTACGAGGACCTTGAGCGATTTCATTCGAATCTTCAGAGTCCTTTTAAGCGTGACTCCGTTGCTTGGGAAAGTGCTCGATTGTTTGCACGACGGAATCCGGACGTCTCCATTTCCTGGCTCGCTACGATAGAGTCATCAGCTGCAAGATATGATGCGTATTACGATTCCCTTTACGAGATAGGACATGACGACTTTGGTAGTACGGTTCGCTTTGCGGAATTGGCCTATGGAGTCGCCAGCTTAGATCGCGAGGAGGCACTGTTTGGAGCTCTGCAGGGCTGGTCTTTGATCGATCCTGAAAGAGTGCATTCGTATTTGGATTCTAGCGACGCATTGGACGAGAGCGTTAGACTTTCCTCCCTAGTCAATACGGTTTACTGAATTGGCGTGGGCTGCTCACCCTCGATCCTTGTTTTGAATTCAGCGTTGAGAGGCTCCCTAAAGGCCCTGTCAGACGTCCAGCGAAGTCCTATGGATCAGGTGGCGGGGCAAAGCGATCAAGATTAGATGAGCCACCTGGCTACTTTTTGCTTAACATCGATTGAATGAGTTGCATGGTAACTGGTATGTACGAATTGGAAGGCACCGTTAAATTGATAGAGGATACACAAACCTTCGGAAGTGGGTTTCAAAAACGCGAATTTGTTGTCACATCTGAAGAGAGATTCCCTCAGGATGTAAAATTCGAGTGTATGAAGGACAAAATCGAACTTCTTGAAAAAGTTCGCACGGGAGACCGCGTAAAAGTCAGCTTTAATATTCGAGGAAACGAATACAAAGGGAAGTATTACGTGAACCTGCAGGCTTGGCGTATTGAGAACGGTGGCGGTGAAGTGGACAGCAATCTCGCTCAGGTAACCGGCGAACCTGGTGAAGGGAATCTAGACGACCTGGAAGAATCTCCCTTCTAATCTTTGGGCACGGTTTCAACGAAGCTTTTTAGGGCGCTCCCAAAATCCATCCGGAATGAGTTTAGCGGTGGTTGGAATTTGCGTCGCGACATAAGCCCAGGCGGCCATCATCGTCCCATCTGCGAAAGCTGCCGGGACGATCACTCTTTGGTATATGCTTGGACGATCGAGACTGAACCCTTCCCACCTGTCAGGTTTGGTAAAGGCATCTGGCTTTAGGGGTATTTCGATCAGTTCTCCCCATATGCGGGAAGATCGTTCTTGGGATGGGGCCGGAATAGTTGCCAAGTCGATTTTAGTGGCCCGATCCCAGTCTCTTAGCCAGTCTTGGCTAGCAGACAATAAGATTGAAGTAGCAGGTACGATTAATAGAGGGTAACCGATGTCCAGTTCGTAAAGCGTTCCCGTGATGGAGGCGATCGAGCGAGAAAGGGACCGCGGACTATGGGTTCGGTGCTCTGTTTGGTCACTTCGAAGGGTGCCGTAGACAAACAGGTATTGGTTTTTAGGAGAATTCACAGTTAGGCTTGACGGATACCGTAGCAGGAGCGGGATGACTTGCAAAGCTTTGGGCTTTTGGTATTATAGTTTTAATAACGTATCGCTTTGAATTTTTTAAAAGGCAGTAAACAGTGGAACAGCAAGTGTATCAGGCTCGTCACAGCTGATTCTTTTTGCAGACTCCATGGCATTTGCTGAAACCGCGGCTCCGGGCCCACACGTAAAAGCTTAATGTCGCTTTTCCATTACCAATTGAGTCGCTATGAGCCGTCCAGTCTTTCTTTCTCTCCCCCGATTTGTACGAATTTTCGTTTTTGTGGGTTATCTGTACTTTTTCGGGGCCAGAGTTTCGATTGCCGAAGACCATATTTCGGTCAAATGGCAGGACTACAGCGAGGACAATGACCGAATTCGGGTGATCTCCCGTTACATGGGTTTCGAGAAGAAGGTGAGCAACCAGATCACTCTCAAAGGTCACGGGGTTCACGATGCGATATCGGGGGCGACGCCAAGTGGCGCTCCTGCGGACGATGGCGTAAACGTCCCGCTTTCAAATCTCACCGATGTTCGAGAAGCAGGAGTGATCGATTTGGACTGGACCCGCGGAATCTACAAATCGACCTTTCAGTATGCACATAGTTCGGAAAGCGACTTTCTATCTCGAGGTTACTCGTATTCTCAAACGTCCGAGTACAACAAGCGTAACACGGGTCTTAGCTATGGCATATCGTTAGTTGACGACGATGTTCGACCGACCTTCTTTAGCGAGCATCGGAAAAAAAAGAGTTACGACTATTTTCTCGGGCTAAGCCAGGTAGTCGATGCGAACACGATTGTAGCCCTAAATTACACATACAGTGATTTCAGCGGATACCTGAGTGATCCTTATAAAATTATCCAGCGGGAAACGGAAATTCTCCCAGGTCTCTCCCTACCTCTGACGTTCGCGGAAAACCGACCTACAGACAGAATGCGGCATATATGGTTTCTCAACGTAAAGCACTTTTTCGTTCAAGCGGGGGGCAGTCTGGATTTCGATTATCGTTATTTCAATGACAACTGGGGAGTGGAGAGTAGTACCTTTGACCTGGAGTGGTATCAGAAAGTTGGGGAGAATCTGATTATTCGCCCGAAATACCGTTACTACACCCAGAGTTCAGCGGATTTTTATACGCTTGATTTGACTGGAACCACAATTGACCCTAGCGCAACTCTTCAAGGTGTGGCTCCCTTTTATACCGCAGACTACCGGCTGGCGAAGTTTGACACCCATACATACGGGATGAAAGTGATCTACAATTTTGGGGGCCGCTTTAGTGTCGATGCGGCTTTTGAGCGTTATGAGATGGAAGGAAGGGATGAAACGCCGCAGTCTGCTTTTTCAGATGCGGATGTTTTAACGTTGGGCGCGTCACTATGGTTCTAATGGAGAAACCAGCGGCAATGAAAGTTGATGCTCGGGTTTCATTCGACCCGAAGCGTGGCTTGTACGATTTACGTTTCAAGGCCTTGGGAACGGATTGTCGGATACAGTTTTCTGCGGAAAGCAATGATCAGGCGGCTGCGTTTTCGAAGGAATCGGTGCAATGGGTTGTTAACTTTGAAACTAAGTATTCACGGTTTAGGGGCAATAGTCTCATCAGTGAGATAAATCGGAATGCGGGTTTTGCATGGACTGAGATAGATGCGGAAGTAGAGTCTATTTTCGCGATTTGCGACGATTTGTACTTCATGACTCAAGGAGTATTGGACCCAACGATGCTGCCGCTCATTCATTTATGGGACTACCGGAGAACCCACACACAACTGCCATCCGATACCGAGGTCGAAAGTGTGCGGTCTTTGGTGGGATGGAGAAAGGTTGAGCGAAAGCCAGGAGGTGTATTTTTACCGGAAAAAGGAATGTCATTGGATTTGGGAGGCTTCGGCAAGGAGTATGCTGTGGATAAAGTGGCGGCCATCGCGGTGGGAAATGGCTTGGCGGGTTGCCTCGTGGACTTTGGCAGAGACATCCACGCGATAGGAAGGCCTCCTAACGGCCCGGCCTGGCACATTGGTCTCGAGAATCCGGAAATCCCCGGATCCTCGTGGGGCAGTCTGGCCGCCATTAATTTGGGGATCGCGACCTCAGGGGACTATCGCCGTTTCTTTGAGCATAGCGGGCAAAAGTTCGGGCATATTTTAGACCCTCGCTCTGGCCGGCCGGTTATCAATGGCATTTTAGCGGTAACGGTCACCGCAAATTCCTGCCTAGAGGCAGGAGTCCTCTCCACCGCGGTATTTGTTTTGGGCGAGGAAGAAGGGTTGAAACTGGTGGAAGGAACTTTTGGCGCGGAAGGATGCATTGTCATGAATTCTGGGATACAGCAAACATCTAAATTTTATGAAAATCTGGTTGAAAATTAATCTGACGGCAGTAGCTGCTTTGTCCTGTGTGTCATTGGTCCAAGCCGAAGGGTGGGGTTCGGGCACGGAGTTATCGTCAACTTTGGAAGGTTTTGCTCTTGAAGGGGAGGTGCCGGAAATGGAAGGAAAAGTAACGCTCTTGGACTTCTGGGCTTCCTGGTGTGCTCCTTGCAAAGCGGCTTTCCCGGCAATGGAGAAATTGTACCGGAATTTTAAGGATGAGGGGTTCCAAATAGTCGCCGTGAGTGTGGACCAAAAGGCAAATCAGATGCAACGTTTCCTCGACAAGCAGAAGCCGAGCTTTGCGACGCTGCACGATGCCGGGCAGCAGTTGGTGAAGGCGGCAGAAATCAGTGTTATGCCGTCTTCCTTTTTAGTGGATCGCGAAGGCATTATCCGATTCGCACATAAGGGGTGGCATGGCAAGGAGTCGGCAGAAAATTTGTCTAATCAAATTCAAGCACTGCTAGCAGAATGAAAAAGATATCCAAAAAGATTTCCGCTTGGGCTATCCTTGTTGCCCTCATCGCTTTTGGCGCGGGTTGTGCAACGGTTGAACCCTATCAGAAAGGTAATTTGTCGGACTATACGATGCGTTCCGATCGTGACGAACTGGCATCCGTAATGAATTCCCACATACAATATTCTCGCGAAGCTTCAACGGGCGGGGAAGGTGTAGGCGGCGGCGGATGCGGTTGTAACTAGCATTGATTTTCGTCGAAACTTAAAATAAAGACAAAGTATGAAATTAATGTGGATCCAAATGAAACTCGCTCGTGCTCAGTTGGGCATTTTTATCTTAGTCGCTCTGCTGCAGCGCACACCAGTTGTTAAATACGTATTGCAGTTCGAGCGGGCCCTTTCGGCTCCCGTTGCGAAAATAGTGAAAATGACAACCTGGGTAGCGACCAGTATGGGGCTGTTCCATGCGACGGCGGGAGCGACCACTTATCAGATTAATCCTGCTTCGCCTGCGGATGCGACGGTCGGTGAAGAGTTCTCTCTAGTTTTCGATATAACGGGAACTCCATCCGCAGCGTCGTCATGGCGTGTCACAGGTGATATCCCCCCAGGCCTAAGTATTCCCGGATTGGTCGGGAACAATATCAATACCGAGAATTCCGTGGCGATTGTGGGAACGCCGACCACTGCAGGAACGTATAATGTTATCGCCCAGGCTTGGAATGGCTTAAACCAGACGCGTCAAACGACTACTGCCACTACGATTACCATTGTAGTTGCTGAACCCCCACTTCCTGATCCTCCAACAATTTTGCGCAAACCCAGTTCGACACGGGTACCTATGGGAGGTCGTGGGCAGTTCTTCTTTGAGTCGAGCGGAGTGGTGGATTCCGTTCAATGGTTCAAAGACGATGTTGCTCTCGCGGGCGAGACGGGTCAGACCCTAATTATACAGGATGCTTCCCCCACTGTTGAAGGGGTCTATTCGGTTCAAGTTTCTAATGCTGCAGGATCAGCGAAATCAGAGGGAGGGAGCCTGACGATCGATGACACGGCCGCTGCGGATTTGGTGAATTTGGCAACACGCGGATTAGTTGGTGCGGGTGGCGACATAATGATTGGAGGCCTTACGGTGCTAGGGGGCTCGACTAAGACTGTGCTAGTACGCGGTCTTGGACCACAATTGACAGCAGATGGTGTGCCGGGTGCGTTGGCTGATCCGGAACTTAAGGTCTTTCAGACACTCTTTGACGAGGTGCCTATTCGAAGCCAGCTGCTAGTGACCAATGACGATTGGGAAGATGGTTCCAATGCTGATGAGCTGGCAACGGCATTGATGGCACAAAACAAACCCCTAGAGGCCGGCTCGAAGGACGCTGCGCTGCTACTGACCCTTAATGAGGGTGTTTATACTTTCCAGCTCTCCGGGGTTGGCGGGACGGAAGGGGTTGGACTCATCGAGCTCTTTGTGGTTGCAGAGAGCAGTCGTTAGGACCTGAACTTCTCGTATTTATTGATAACAGCGGTTGTAAACTTACATTACCTATTTTGTTTCTTTTCTGGTTAGCCCTTCATAAATGAGTCTGAGCAACGCTCGAATATTTTGAACATCTTTAAACTAAAATTGAGACTCTTTCATGCGCAGTTCGCTATCCTGTTGCTGGGTATGCTCTTGCAGCGTTCGCCAGCGGTTCGATTATTGGTGGTATTGGAAAAGGCTCTAAGCCAACCTTTTTCCCAGGTTTTCAGGCTGACGACGTATGCAGCCACAGCCATGGGGGTTTTTCATGCGACGGCAGGAGCGACTGGCTTAGTCACCAGCAGAGACTCGGGATCTTACACAAATAATGTCGATTTTAAAAATGTAGAAGTAGGCGAACCAGTGAGTCTATCTGTTCAACTAGAGGGGGCGCTGGTTGACTATTGGGAAATTGATTTTGCCAGCGATCTCGTAGATGGGCTGGATTTTGTAAGCGATAAGCCAGGAGAGATTTTTGAAGGTCCATTTGAGCGAGTCGGTGGTCCTGGCGGAGTTAATAAATTCTATCGGATTAAGAGCCAGTTTTTGATTTTGACAGGTACCCCAACCACCCCCAGCCGAATCGCAACTCTGGAGCCTGATGGGTTCTTCTCGAATCAAAATGTATTGGGCGTAAAGGCTTATGACGCCCAAGGTTCTAGTGAAGGTGGATGGTACGCAATCAGCATCGAGGTACCGCTAGTTCTCCCCGAAATTGTGCGTGATCCAGTTGCAACGCGTGTTCCTGTAGGCGGTCGTGCTCAGTTCTTCTTTGAATCGAGTGGAGTGGTTGATTCCGTTCAATGGTTAAAAGATGACGTCGAGCTAGCTGGTGAGACGGATATGACTTTGATCATTCAAAACGTGTCAGTGGCCGACGAAGGTGTTTATTCAGTGAGAGTTGGAAATAGCGCAGGCACTGCGATTTCCGGCGGCGGAGCCCTAACGATCGACGACGCGTCAGCTGATTTGGTCAATTTAGCTACTCGTGGACTGGTTGGTGCGGGCGGCGACATCATGATTGGAGGGCTTACGGTACTCGGTGGCTCGACCAAGACGGTGCTTGTCCGTGGTCTAGGTCCTCAGCTTGCGGTGGAAGGTGTGCCGGGTACCCTCGCAGATCCTGAACTCAGGGTATTTCAGACGCTCTTTGATGAAACGCCCATCAGAAGCCAAATGCTTGTGACCAATGACAATTGGGAAGAAGACAGCAACGCAGTTGAACTGGAAGCTGCATTAATCTCTCTCAGCAAGCCGCTTGCGGCCGGATCAAAAGACGCTGCTCTGTTGCTGACCTTGAACGAGGGCGTGTACACGTTCCAGCTCTCTGGTGTCGGTAACACCGAAGGTGTGGGGCTTATCGAGCTGTTCGTGGTTGAATGAGTTTGGGGAGGGCGGATTATCGCTAGAGCCCGCCAAAAAGATCCTCGAGCGAACGGGTGGCTTTGATAGGGACCGCTCTTTTTTCCTTTGCGGACTGAGCGAGGGCATCGAGTACCCTCATCAACGTTAGGCCCTGCTTGCTATTGTTCTTAGGCTCCCGTGATTCTTTGATTGAATCGAGGAATTCCTGGGCTTGGAGGATGAACCACTCAGCTTCGCTTGTGGGGCTGGCGTAGGACTTGACCAAGGCTTTGGGTTTCGCGGCCTGTGTGAGTACCCCTTGGACCAGATCAACGGATCCTTTGGTGCCAAAAAGCCGGATGGATTGTTCGGTAGGAGCACCCCAGTTTGATTTTGGACCTTCGACATTTCCAAAGAACATGGACGAGAAATTGAGGCTAGCGCCGTTCTTGAAACGGACCATTCCGAAAACGGAATCCTCTGCGACGAAGTCGGGATCGGGTACGTGATCTTTGAGAAAGAGACTGTGGCTTGAGGCCATCGCTTCTACTGGATCTGGACATCCCATTGCGTACCAAAGTGAATCGATCATGTGGATACCAATATCCAGAAGCGCTCCCCCTCCCTCTTCGCGGCTGCCTCTCCAGTTGTCGCTAGCAAAGGGCCACCAACCCCAGTGCCACGAGGCTTCACCTCGATAGACATCTCCTAGCGCCCCATCGGCGACTAGCTCGCGAGCCGCTTTGATTTCAGGCGAAAAGCGTTGCTGCCGCGCCCACATGAATGTCTTTCCACAGAACCCGGCTGATGAAACGATGCGGGACATTTCACTTTCGTTAACCGCTGGCGGCGTTTCGCATAGAACATGTATGCCAGCGTCGAAGGCAGTGCTGATCGCCTGTTCATGCAGATGGGAGGGTAGGCAAATAACGATGGCGTCTAAGCTTTCGGACTCGATTAGGGATCGGTAAGAATCGAATTGCCGTTTGAAGCTGTATGTATTAAATAACGAGGTACGTTTTTCTTCATCCAAGTCAGCGATAGCCTCTAATTCGCATCCATCGATTTTGCTGAAAGCCGCGGCATGCTTTTCGCCGAATCGTGCTCCTGCGATGCCTAGTCGTATGGAATTGCTCATTGGGCTGGATTAGAAAGAGATCTTTTCAGATTGGCAACTATCCCTTGCCACAGATGGGTTCGACTGATTGGAGTATGATAGAGGCGACTAGCGAGATGGAGGGGTTGAACATTCAAAATTTGAGTTTCATCGAATGGGAGCATCTAGATTTATCCGTCGCTGAAAGTGAGGTAGTTTGTCTTCTCGGTGATTCGGGATCGGGAAAGTCACTTTTACTGAGAGCGATCGCGGATTTGATCGTCAATGAGGGCAAGGTTTCTCTTTGGGGAAAGGGACGAGAGAGTTTTAGTCCTCCGGAATGGAGACAGCGGGTGGGATATTTGGCGGCTGAGATACTGTGGTGGGAGGAAACCGTGGATCATCACTTTTCAAAACCCCTGAATCGAGAAGATTTAGAAAAGCTGAACTTACCCCATGATGCGGGTGAATGGTCCCCAAGCCGCCTGTCGATGGGGGAACGGGAGCGATTGCTTTGGGTGAAACGTCTCGAGGGGCGTTATTGCCCTATCTACGGGACTGCATCCGAACGGGTATCATGCCAGTGGTGAATTCGATGGCGACGGCGGGAATTGTTGCCCTGCCTGGAATGATGCCCGGACAGATTTTGGCAGGGGCCTTGCCGACGGAAGCGGTTAAGTACCAGATTATCATATGGTTCTTTATCGCAGGTGGCGTGGGGTTCGGGATGGCAGCAGCCCTCAAATTGTTAGAAATGCGACTCTTTGATGAGAGGCAAAGACTTCGCTTGGATCGATTGTCGTAGACGTTAGGTGAGTGGACACCTTGAAAAGTGAATCCAAAGAATACTGGTCAACGAACTCGTTTTTGAAAAAATCGATATCGATTGAGCTTGTTTCCTGCCATGCTAATTAGAATGAAAACAATGAGACTCATATTGGCGCTCCTAGTTTTAACGGGTTTGGTCCACACGAATCTCAAGGCCGCTAAGGAAATCCCTTTCATATACCTGAGCCAGGATCAGGTACTCTATATAACCGTCATCGATAATGTTTATGATGATGGAAATGTGGCGGACCGGTTTTACGATATTGAAGAGACCTTGATCGAAGTTCTGGATTTGGCGGAGTTTCCTATGGCCTACAAGATCGTCCGGTTTGGATCGAGGGTGCCCAAGGATCAACCGGAAATGCAGTTATTTGTGCACAAATGGGGAAGCAATGGACTCGGAGAGATTGAGGTTCGGCTAAATGCGTCGCTGAAGGAGACTTCCTTGGGCCGAAGCAGGAATAAGTTGGGGTATTTTAGGTATGCCGACGGAGGTTTTCCGACGATGTCGCAGTCAAGGACCACGGCCAAGTACAATGAGGTGCTTCGGATGGCTTTAATTAAGCTGATCGGGGAGTTGAACGATCATTTTGAGCTGGAGTTCGATGACTCGGGTTTGGGCGGGACTTCACTGCCTTGAAGCAAAGGCATGCCTGTGCCGAACCAATGATTTGAGGTATGAGTAGACAGAGAGATGATGCCAGCATTGAGGCTGAGTTGATACGGCGTATCGCAGCTGGCCAGCGCGGAGCGTTTGATGAGCTCTACTCTCGCTACTCGCGTCCTCTCTTTTCTTACGCTTTCAAGTTCTTGCGTGATCGAATGGTCGCCGAGGAGGTGCTTCAAGATGCGTTCGTCAAGATTTGGAGAACGTCTCCGCGATACAACCCGGCTTTGTCTCGTCCCTTTAGCTGGGCGGTTTTAGTAACGAAGCGACTTTGCATTGATCGTCTGCGTCGGATGAAGCCAGATTCTGTTGTGGAGGATCCAACTGCACTTCAATCAAATGAGGCAGTCCTATCGCATCAAAGATCCCCCTCAGAATCGGTGGCGGTCAAGGAGGAGATCGGTAGATTGCGCTCAATGCTAGATAAGCTGCCTAGAGCTCAGAAGGACAGTCTTTCGCTAGCGATTAGCAAAGGACTCACGCAACAGGAAATTTCAGACGCCCTAGGAATGCCCCTAGGAACGGTAAAAACGTCCATGAGGCGAGGGATGCAGCGTCTTAAACATTTAATGTCACATTGTTATGAATAAGGAGGAATTACAACAGAAGGCTCTACAGTACGCTTTAGGGACTCTTCCGGAAATGGAACTCTCGGAAATGGAGTCCCAACTGTTATCGGATCGCGATTTGCAGACAGCGGTTTACGATTGGCAGCGGGTGAATGAAGCCGACGCACTTGAATGCGAGCGACTCGAACCCTCGTTCCAGATCTATTCGAATGTCATGTCGCATCTGGATACAAGTCGTTCAAAGGCGGTCACTGGCAGCGATCCTAAAAAGACCCCGATCGTGAATTTTCTATCGTGGGGTGGTTGGGCTGCAGCTGCTTGTATCGCGGTACTCTTTGCGTTTACCGTGAGTCCTGAAGACCGCAGCAAGATCAGCCAAGTGGCGAGACTAGCGGATGGTTCAGAGAGCGATATTGTATTGAGTGACTTGGGGAATCCGGCGCAAAAAGCGACCTTTGCGGGCAATCAGGACCAGGACGAGTTCCAGGATCGCCTTTTGGAACTGACTGGGCTGGCTGAAGCGTACTGGTTTTCAAGAGAGGGACTTCCTCCCGAGTCAGAGGGGGGAGTGTATACCGAAGCATTTACCGGCGGTTTTTCTATCTATGACCGGAAGATCAAGATCGGCGTTATAGGGATCGAAAACATACCCGAAAGCCGATTGGGGAAATTCTACAATGTGTGGGCGAAAGCATCGCCGGATAGTGAACCCGTTTGGGCGGGAACGCTGAAGCAAGGGGAGGCAGGTAGCAGACTCGCTTTCTTTGATCTCTCATCTAATGATGCCATCAAGGGCATGGATGAGACAATATCTTTTTTTGTAACAGAGGAGTCTGAACAAAAACCTCCCCAGCCAGAAGGAAGGATCGTTTTGAGCGGTATTTAGTCTTTCGCATTACCTCAAATCGCTTATCGAGTTGGGATAATCCAAGTTCCTCGATTGCTGAGTAGTTGCAAATTCCTATCCGCGCATGCAAAGTGTATCGGAAATGAAGTCTGTCCTGACACACAGTGGCATTGCATTCGCAATCCTAGTCTTTTTGAGTGGTTGTTCGATTAAGAAAATGGCAATGAATCAGCTTGGCGACGCCCTTTCGGGCGTTGGCACAGTCTTTACGTCAGACGAAGACCCTGAGCTAGTTGGAGATGCACTGCCTTTCAGTCTAAAACTGATGGAGAGCGTCCTCGCTGAAACGCCAGAGCATGAAAGTCTCCTGATTGCTCTATCAAGCGGTTTCACGCAATACGGATATGGATGGGTGCAACTTGAGGCGGATGAGGTTGAAGAAGAGGAGTACGATCGGTCTATCGAACTGAGAGATCGTGCAAAGGGGCTTTATTTTAGGGCGAAGCGTTATGGAATGCGGGCTCTGGAAGTTTCGTATCCGGAATTCGAGGAAGCCTTGAGAGCGGATTCGGAGTCGGCGCTCAGTCTTCTCTCGAAAGAAGACGTTGAGACCCTCTACTGGACGGGATTGTCATGGGCTGCTGCGGTTTCCCTCTCTCTTGACGATCCTTCGACCCTAGGTGATATGGCTTTGGCGGAAGCCATAATGGAACGTGCGCTGGAATTGGATCCAGATTGGGATTTTGGGACATTGCATGGGTTTTTTATCACCTATGAAATGATTCGTATCGGAGGTGAGGGAAACCCGATGGAAAGTGCAACGAGCCACTTCAGAAAAGCAAAGCAACTGTCAGGGGGCAATATGGCGTCTATCTATGTCGCCTACGCGGAATCCGTCGCAGTTGCCAAGGAAGACAAGGAATTGTTCGTTTCGTTGCTGAACCAGGCGCTGTCAATTGACTTGGGTGCTCGTCCCGATTGGCGGCTTTCCAACTTGATTTACCAAAGAAGAGCAAGATGGCTCTTAACCCGACTGGACTGGTTATTTTTTTGAGTTTTGAGCCCTTAAGTGAATTGTTGAAAAGGGATTACAAAATTAATGATTCCAACCGCAGTCGGTAGGATGCAGGCCCTATTCGTTTGTGATATTGCTTAAATAATGAAACGATTCTAGAAATCTGGTGTTCCATTATACAATGAACTTAAGCTTTTCTCCAACTCGATAGAACGACATCTGTATCATGACCTTTTCAACTCCGTTCAAACGTAGCTTCCTACTCGTTTCTTTACTGGCGATATTTTCGACTCTCTCGGGACTGGGTGCTCCCTTGCGGTTGGCAACCTTGGCCCCCAAAGACACGTCCTTTGACAAAACCCTTAGGAAGATGGGTCAAGATTGGAAGGCGGGTACAAATGGTAAGGCAAGCTTGATCGTTTACGCGGGTGGAAGCCAGGGAAGCGAGAGCGAATTGATTAAAAAAATGCGGATCAATCGGTTGCACGCGGCCTTGCTCACAGGAATCGGTCTTTCTGAAATCGATGAAAGCGTGGCAATATTCCAGAAGGTTCCGCTCTTGTACCGAGACTTCGGCGAGCTCGAGCATGTAATGGAAAAAATGGCTCCGGTGCTTGAGGAGAGAATTTTGAGTAAAGGGTTTGTGGTACTTTGCTGGATTGACAGCGGTTGGGTGCATATATTCAGCAAGAAGCCCATCTTGACGCCCGAGGATATGCGTGAGTCGAAATTATTCACCTGGGCAGGGGACCCTAAGCAAACGGATCTCCTAAAGAGAATGGGATTTCGGCCTATTGCGATAGACAGCACGGAGATCGTTTCCAGTTTGAGCACAGGATTGATCGACACCGTTCCTATGCCGCCTTTTTACGCGCTCGCTAGCCAGACTTATAGCACAGCGCCCTACATGTTGGATTTTAACTATGCGCCAATAACGGGGGCGATCGTCATCACGAAGGCCATTTGGAATCGATTCTCTCCTGAGGAGCAGAATGCGATGAAAGCCGCTGCGGTTGAAGCGGGAAAGGAGATGACTGCATCTGGCCGAAAGGAAAGTGACGAATCCATCAGGGTCATGGTTGATAGTTGGAATTTGAAGAGTCAGGAAATGAATGATGACTTAATAAGCAAATGGCAGTCCGTCTCGACGGAAGCCTATGGTTATATTCGCGACAACACGGTACCGGGTGAGATCTGGGATCGAGTGACTCAGATTTTGACGAACTACCGGGCCGGCACTAACTAAGCTACCGCGCTTGAGAATAAGCTTTTGGCTTTGCATTATCTCCTACCGCGGATGGATCGTCGGTCGTTTTAGCACGCTAGCTTTCCCCTTGCGTTTCAATAAGCGAACACTAGCAATTTCTCGTGGAAAATGCGGACGACCCCTCTTCCCCGAGTCAAAATAGCCAATCTGAAAATATGGGATGGGCTAAGAAGAGCCACGCGATCTGGGCTTCAACGGAAAATTGGCTGATTTCAACTGCCTTGGGAGTGATGATGGTGCTCCCGCTTTTGGAAATTGCTTTGCGGCGTTTCAATTCGGGAGTTTCAGGATCAGCTGAAATGCTGCAGCATCTCGTCCTTTTTGTCGCGATGGCAGGAGGAGCGATCGCGGCGAGAGAAAATCGTCTGCTTTCTCTCTCCACTTTTACCGCATTCCTGAAAGGGCCTTGGGCGACTGCGGCTCGATCACTTAGCGCCTCAGTCTCCGTTTTCGTGACATTTGCCATAGGAATAGGTTGTTACCAATTTATCAATACAGGTTTTATTGGTGATGAAGTCTTGTTCTTCGGGGTTCCGGTGTGGGTATTTATGGCCGTTATGCCAGTGGGGTTTGCTCTACTGGGATCGAGAATAACCTGGTTCAGCGGTTCCTCGTGGCATTTTCGCCTGATCCCGGTTGTGGCCGGGGTAGCTCTGTACTTCTTTTGTACGCATTCCTTTGAGGACGTTGAGGGATTTGTTTGGCCGATGATTTTGGTGCTCATTCTGGCGACGATCGTCGGTGCGCCACTTTATGTCGCGATAGGAGGTATGGCCTTGATCATGAACTGGGGCTGGAGTGGGTATTTTCCAGAAGAGCGAGTCGAGATAACGATCCAAACCCAGTCTCAAACGCTTTACGGATTTATCAGTAACCCTCTACTGGTGACGCTTCCGCTTTTTACTTTGGCGGGATACTTTCTTGCTCAAGGGGACTCATCGAAGCGCCTGATCAGGCTGATACATTCCATTTTCGGTGGAGTCCGTGGAGGAGCGGTAATCGTGACCGTTCTGGTCTGTGCGTTTTTCACTACATTTACCGGAGCCTCAGGAGTGACGATCCTGGCACTCGGAGGACTTTTGATGCCGGTGCTGCAATCTGCTGGATACAATGAACGCTCTAGCATTGGAATGCTTACAGGTGCGGGGTCGCTTGGGGTTCTTTTCCCGCCTTGCCTGCCATTGATTCTATACGCTGTAGTGGCCACCAACACCAAGCTTGTGAGCCTTTCGCTTACTGATGTCTTTCTGGGGGGCGCGATACCCGGAGTGCTGTTGGTCTTAATGACGATCGCTTGGGGCGTATGGAAACAGCCGCAAGCCAGTATCGTTCGAGCTCCGCTTGATTGGGTGGAAATTCGAAAGGCGTTTATCGGTGCGTTGGGAGAATTATTTTTACCCATCGTGGCTTTATTTGCCCTGTTTAGTGGCTTTGCCACACCGATCGAGGCCGCATCGGTATCAGCCTTCTACGCGTTCCTGCTTTACTTGGTGGATGCAAGATGGGTCCGTAAAGCCCGGATACGGAATGAATTGCCACAATTGATGTCAGAATGCGGTCTCCTCGTTGGAGGGGTGTTGCTGATTTTAGGGGTGGCTATGGGCCTGACGGACTATCTCATCTTTGCCATGATTCCTGATCAAATGGTCGACTGGGCTCAGGCAACGATTGAATCTAAGCTCCTTTTTCTTTTGGTGCTGAATGGAACTCTCATACTAGTGGGCTGTTTGATGGATATCTTTTCGGCCATTATTGTTATTGTGCCTCTGATCGTTCCGCTCGGTGTTGTTTTCGATATCGATCCCATTCACCTAGGAATCATATTTCTCGCCAACTTGCAATTGGGCTACCTGACGCCCCCCATCGGGATGAACTTGTTCTTGGCGTCCTACCGCTTTAGCAAACCGATGTCGGAGGTGATCAAGGCGTCTCTGCCGTTATTGGCGGTATTTGTAATTGGAGTATTGCTGATTACTTATGTGCCTTCCTTGACGACTTGGCTGCCGGGTTTATTCAAGTAGTGTACCGATGAATATCGTTTTATTCGAGAAGAACGAGACCGGTACTCGATTCGAAAGAAACGACATCCGAATCAATCACGTAACCGAAATTCTGGGACGAAAGGAGGGAGACAGCTTTGATGCCGGAATAGTTAATGGAAAGAGCGGAAAGGCAATTCTCTCTCGATTAAGGGGGAAATTTGTTGAGCTACAATTTGAGTTGGACAAAGAGGGGCCGCCATTGCCACCGATTGACGTCATCGTTGGATTGTCGCGTCCCCAAACCAGTCGGAAAATCTTGCAAGAGGCCACTGCGGTTGGGGCACGAAGCCTTACTTTTGTCTCGACCGAAAAGGGTGAACCCTCCTACGCAAACTCGAAGTTGTGGAAGACAGGAGAATGGAGACGGTATGTTGTCGCGGGCGCAGCCCAGGCGTTCAGTACTCGTATCCCATCCGTTGTATTCGGAATCTCCTTTGAAGAGGCAATCGCTCAATTGGACTTCGGTGGAGAAAGGATTGCCTTAGATAACTATGAAGCGAAGCAACACCTGGCAGACATTTCATTTTCTCAAAGCTCTATTGTTGTCGCCATAGGTTCCGAGCGCGGTTGGACGAGTTCGGAAAGAAAGGTGCTGAGAGCTGAGAAATTTGAATTGGCCCATATTGGCGAACGTCCGCTTCGCACGGAAACCGCTGTAGTTGCAGGTCTTGCACTTTTAAACCACCGATTGCGAAGCTAGAATTCGATTTGGAGATTTGGGTGATTTGCTATTACAAGCCGTTTGTGTTGATAATATTGATCAAGCCCTTTTGTAAAGGCATGCAGTCGGCTGGTTGTTTCCCTTCCCAAGTCGCTTTTTCAAAATCCAGCCTTCAGGAATGATTTCAAGGTTTCCTGGCATTTCAAATACAACGAGGCCATTATTACTCAATGCACGATCAAATGCGTCGAAGAGTTTTTGGGCTGAATGGGTAATTGTATCGTAAGGAGGATCCACGAAAATGATGTCGTAATTTTCGGTTATCTGGCTAATGGTCTTCACCGCGTCTCCCTGAACCACTTTTGCGATTAAAGCAGGCTCCCCCATACTCTTGACGACAATCCGCAAATTATTCCTTATCGAGTTGCAGGCCATTCCGCTCAGCTCAACAAAGCAACAGGAGCTACTACCGCGGCTTAGGGCTTCGAGACCATAAGAACCGGTTCCGGCATAAAGATCGCAAACGCTAGCATCGACCACGATTTGTCCTAAGCTCGAAAAAATCCCCTGTCGCAATCGATCCATCGCAGGACGATGGACAGATTTTTTGGACACACGAAGTTGAACCCCCCGAGCTTTGCCGCCAGAAATACGCATTGAGATGCTAGCGAGCGGGCTCAACAAGCTTTCGCTGATGGCGTTGCCACGTTGAGCTTAATGGCAATCCCATGTTAGGCGTTGATGGTTACCCTCACAATATGTGCGACGAGACTGGGGGTCCGTTTTTACAATTGAAGCTACGTAATCAAGACCAATGTCTTCATTTTCGACGAGCTTCGATAGTCGAGCAAATATTCGGGGAGCGGCAAATAGGTTTGAGGAGAACTCTGGCAACAATGGGACCGGGAACTGAATTTCTTCGCTAGACATTTTCGTGCGGGGAAAGAACAACGGATTACCGTGATTTTGCAACCAGCGACTTTGACAGTTTTTAGTATTGAAAGCCTTTAAGGATCCTTTCAACGGGATGGTTCTATTGTATTTCAATTGGTGACTATAAGAATAGGATCCTGATTGTTAAGACATGATATATATACCGATTACTGATTTAGTCGGCAACATCTGATGCAGAGCCTATTTTTGTGGCAGCAGAACAGATCTCTCCATTCAAAAATAAAGGGGTCAAAGAATTGGCTGGGCGTCGCCCGAGCTCCTTTTACCCCTGATTTATAAGCCCCTCCTTCGCTAACGGGCTCGCTAGTTTAACCTTTCCCGTTTCGAAGCCTTTTGCCCGGGGACTCCTTAAGGGAAGGCAAGTCCGATTTGCGGGGCGACCATTCTCAGTAGTGAGAATGGTCGGGGCGAAAGGATTCGAACCTTCGACCTCCTGGTCCCAAACCAGGCGCTCTACCAGGCTAAGCTACGCCCCGCTAAAGAGAGGCGACAAAAGACGTCGAATTAGGATTGCTGTCAAGAATATCTTGAAATCCACAGCCATTGAAAGAACAAGTATAGGAACAACATTTGCAGACGCCTATCGAATAGCCAAGCAGCTTACTCGTTTGCTTTAAAATTTAACGCTTAAATAAAATGGAAAATCTATCATCTGCCGACCTGGATACCTCCTCAAAAACGCCATTGTTTATCGGAATAGCGGCTGTAATCATCGCAGTGATCGGTGTTTGGCTTGGTTGGCTTGGCTTTTCGAAAGCGAATGATTTGGAGGCTCGCAATGCTGAAATATCCGGGGCCGCTGAATCCCTTTCGAAACTGGAGTCCAGCGTACATGACAATTCTGAGATGTTGCGTAAAGCCGCTGGGAAGATAGCTTCATTAGAGTCAAATTTGGGCACAGTGACCAAAGCGATCGAAAAGGACGTCGCCGATGTGAAACGGAGTATGCGTTCCTTGGCGATGCAGGCGGGGACTGCATTGAAGAAAGCCGAGGCACTTGAGAAAGAAGGGGTTCAAATAGCCGCTTCACCAGTGTCTCCTCTGGCGGCTCAGAAAAGGAAGGGTAATATATCAAGTACTCCTTCCGCCACATCGCACACGATTGCTGCAGGCGACACCTATGGAAAATTGAGCACCAAGTACAAAGTTGGCGTAAATGATTTGCTCGATGCTAATCCAGGGGTTGATCCGCGCAGGCTTCGCATTGGGCAGAAAATCATAGTTCCCGGTGCCCAATAGTTTCCAATCTCAACGTGCAGTCCTGCGATCCAATTGTGGGCTTAGAGGATTTAGAAGAGGACCGGTAGATTTTTGATGACGGGGCCTATGCTAAGTAATTCAGAGAGTGGGATTCCCCATTGGGACGAGCTCGGTGGTGAGAAAGTAGCCGATTGTCGCATTTTCAACATTGTATCAAAGCGATTCCGGCATCCCAAAAGAAAGACTGAGGGGGATTTCTACGTCATTCAGACTCGTGATTGGGTAAACATTGTCCCAATCACTCCAAATTATGAGATGATTCTAGTTAACCAATTTCGATTTGGAGTCAAAGGGACATCATGGGAGATACCCGGTGGGGTAATGGATGCGGGAGAAGACCCGATTGCTGCAGGCTTGAGAGAAATGAGGGAAGAAACCGGATATACCTCGAGCAAAATGAGTCTGCTCGGTTCAGTCCGGCCGAATCCGGCGATCCAAGACAACACCTGCTATATGGTTCTAGCAGAACAGGCTCGATTGACTGATGGGCTGGAATGGGACGAACATGAGGAAATTGTTACTAGGGCCGTTCCCTTGCAAGAGGTTTACGAAATGGCGGCGAGTGGAGAGATCTTCCATTCGCTTGCCCTAAACGCACTGCTTATGTTTTACCCTAAATGGGAGAAGCTCAAGTCTCGGCAGCGATCTGCCTAGCGGCCTATTCCTAGCTCAGAGCTCGCCTCTTTGCGATACCTAGACTAATACTAGATATATCATGGGCTAATCTCTTTGATTCACGGAGGATAACATGCCCATAACGCATTGACCTTGAGGGGCGTAAGGATAATTTCTGGCCGTAAATCGTATGCATGGAGCCAGACACGGCTGTTTAGCATTGAGAATGCGATATCCTAAAAAGGCTATTCGATGAAAGTTATTCACGTACTCTTCCGTTCGTCCATTGGTAAGAAATTCACAATGGCAGTTTCGGGATTCATACTGTTTGGCTTCGTGATTGGCCATTTATCGGGTAATCTTCAGATTTTTGCTCACCCGGACAAGATTAATGCCTACGCACATTTTATTGAGTCCTTGGGGCCTGCCCTGTGGGGGATCCGTCTATTCCTGCTCACAACACTGGTGGTGCACGTCTGGGTAGCCGCCCAGCTCACAATTGAAAACAAGCGAGCCCGTCAAAAGAACTACGATAAACAGGTTACGCTACGAGCAACTTTGGCTTCAAGGTATATGCGGGTTTCTGGCGTTATCGTGTTAGCATTTATTATATACCATTTGCTCCATTTCACGGTGCGAGTCACGCACGGAACAGAAGCGTATCCGACAACAATTTTGGCGGATGGAACTAAGGTTCGAGACGTACACTCGATGATTGTCCTAGGGTTTAAGAGTCCGTACATAGCGATCTTTTACCTACTGTCGGTGGGCCTCCTCAGCTGGCACTTAGCTCATGGGCTCGTGAGCATGTTTCAATCAGTAGGATTGAGGACGAGGGCTTGGTCGCACGTTCTGGAAAGAATCACTGTAGTGTTGTCTGTTTCGTATTTTCTTGGGAATGCCCTGATTGTAGTTGCAGCGATGAGTGGTAAAGTTCGAATCCAGAATCCGAGTGTGGTTGGTTTTACTTGCCGCGATACGTGTGAAATCTGCGGATTGCGAAATGCTGAAGCGATCGTCGAAAATGCAGATGCCGTGGAAGATAACCAGTCTTAGCCTATTTCCTCTTATATGATACTCGATTCCAAGATTCCAGAAGGTCCACTAGCGGAAAAGTGGAAGAATCACATCGCCCGCGGTAAACTCGTAAACCCTTCCAACAAGCGTAAGTACGAGATTATCATAGTAGGTTCTGGTCTGGCAGGTGCGTCGGCTGCCGCCACGCTAGGCGAGCTTGGCTATAGTGTGAAGTGTTTTTCTTTCCATGATAGCCCACGACGTGCTCACTCGATTGCGGCTCAGGGAGGTATCAACGCGGCTAAGAATTACCAAAACGATGGCGATAGCGTTTATAGACTTTTTTACGATACCATTAAGGGGGGTGATTACCGTTCTCGCGAAGCTAATGTCCACCGTTTGGCGGAAGTAAGTATGAACATCATTGACCAATGCGTGGCTCAAGGTGTGCCATTCGCTCGCGAGTACGGAGGAACGCTTTCGAACCGTTCATTTGGGGGTGCTCAGGTATCCAGAACGTTTTACGCCCGTGGTCAAACGGGTCAGCAGCTTTTGCTCGGAGCTTATTCAGCACTAAGTCGCCAAATTGGCCTCGGAACGGTTGAAATGTTTTGTAACCAAGAGATGCTCGAGTTGGTTGTCGTGAACGGCGAAGCAAAGGGAATTATCACCCGAAATGTGAATACGGGCCAAATCCAAAGGCATTCGGCACATGCCGTTGTATTGGGGACAGGTGGTTATGGAAACGTATTCAATCTTTCAACCTATGCTAGAAATTCAAATGCTACTGCTGCTTGGAGAGCGTACAGAAAAGGAGCCGCTTTCGCGAATCCTTGCTATACGCAGATCCACCCGACTTGCATTCCAGTTTCTGGTGATTATCAATCGAAGCTAACACTCATGTCGGAATCGCTTCGTAATGACGGACGTATATGGGCACCTAAAAAATTGGGCGACAAGCGTCCGCCAAATGAGATTCCTGAAAAGGAGCGCGACTATTACCTAGAGCGTAAATACCCGAGTTTCGGTAATCTTGCTCCGCGTGATATCTCATCCCGTGCGGCAAAAGAAGCTTGCGACGAAGGCCGTGGAGTCGGCGAGACGGGCTTGGGCGTATATTTAGATTTCAGCGACGCAATTGAACGCCTTGGGGAGGAGACAATTCGCGAACGTTATGGCAATCTTTTTGCGATCTACAAAGAAATCACCAACGAAAGTGCGTACGAAACGCCAATGCGTATTTATCCCGCGGTCCACTATACAATGGGTGGTCTTTGGGTGGATTACGACTTGATGAGTAACCTCCCTGGTTTGTTCGTGATGGGTGAAGCGAATTTCTCCGATCACGGAGCTAATCGTTTAGGAGCCTCGGCTCTGATGCAAGGCCTGGCGGACGGCTATTTTGTGTTGCCAAACACGATTCCTCATTACTTGGCAGATGTTCCGCGCGAAGCGGCTCCCTCGATTGATGGGCCGGAGTTTGCCGTTGCGGAATTAGAGGTGAGGGATCGTACAAATAAGCTCCTTGACAATAATGGGACGAAGTCGGTGAAGAGTTTTCACAAGCGCCTTGGCGAAATCATGTGGAACTACTGTGGAATGGCCCGTACCAAGGAGGGCCTCGAAAAGGCACTCGAGTTAATTCCGCAGCTTCGCGAAGAATTTCGGAAAGATGTTCGCGTTCCCGGTGAGGGTAAGGAACTAAATCAGTCGCTCGAGCAAGCGGGCCGGGTGGCGGACTTCTTGGAATTGGGCGAATTAATGTGTCGCGATGCTCTCGCTCGTGAAGAGTCCTGCGGCGGACATTTCCGTGTGGAGCATCAGTACCCCGATGGCGAAGCTATGCGTGATGACGAATCGTTCGCTCATGTGGCAGCGTGGGAGTTTAAAGGCGAAGACAAGGTACCTGAGAGGCATGTCGAGCCGTTGGAATACGAGGAAACAAAGTTCACAACTCGCAGCTACAAGTAATTTAAATGAGGAGACCTCAATGAACGTAAAACTGCGAGTTTGGCGCCAAAAAAACAGTGAAACCGAAGGTAGCTTCGAAAATTATGAAGCAAGGGATTTGAATCCGAACATGTCCTTCTTAGAAATGCTTGATGTGGTGAACGAAGATTTGACCAATGACGGTTCAGAACCGATAGCATTTGCTCACGATTGTCGCGAAGGGATTTGTGGGACTTGTTCCTGCATGATCGACGGTAAGCCGCACGGACCGGAAACGGGTGTGGCTACATGTCAGACCTATATGCGTAGTTTCAAGGATGGCGACACAATCACAGTTGAACCTTTCAAGGCGAATGCCTTTCCAATCGTAAAGGATCTCGTAACGGATCGTAAAGCCTTTGACAAAATCCAACGATCCGGAGGTTTCGTATCGGTTCGCACGGGAGCAGCACCGGATGCGAATGCCATCCCAATCGGCAAAGACATTGCGGATCTCGCTATGGATGCGGCGGCTTGCATTGGATGCGGAGCTTGCGTTGCGGCCTGTAAGAATTCTTCTGCGATGCTTTTTGTTTCAGCCAAAGCGGGCCAACTCAATTTGTTGCCGCAAGGACAGCCAGAGAAAGACACGCGGGTATTGAACATGGTCGCGACCATGGATGAAGCGGGATTCGGTAATTGCACTAACCAGTACGAATGCTCGGCGGCTTGTCCAAAGCTGATCAGCGAAGAGTTTATATCTAAATTGAATCGCGACTACATGTCCGCGAGCGTAAAGAAACTTTTCAAAGCGAAAGCACTCTAGGGAAGAGCCGGTGGTTCCCAACTAAGCTATCCTCTGGTTACTGTGCTTAGAAACGCCCAAGTGCTTGGGTGCTTTCAACAACGACCCACAGTACTCCACCGAAAATAATCCAACAGAACGTCACGGCTACAAATTTCTTGAAACGCTTAGCCCTTTCGTGCCGGTCCAGTTGCCTTTTTCGGAAACCACTTTTTTGAAGAAAGCTTACGAACTGGGCGTTTTGCATCCTAGAATCTTTTGAGCTGCTACCGAGCAATGCATCGTTTTTAATACGCCTTTTTCGGAGCAGATAAGAGAGGAAATCGAACATTAGTTGAACACAGAATGCTAGTGCACTATTAAGAAAACTTTAAATATTCGGTATATTCAAAATACAGATTAATCAAGGCCGTTCTGGGTCAAAGCACTTATTTTGAGTTGGAGTCGTTATTAAGAGATGGAGGGTCCACGTTTCTGAAGGGGGATTTTTCGCTCGAGATATCCATGGCTCAAAAATGTAATGTTAGTGTTTCGCTGGTTGCCATCGGCTCAAGTCGATTGGTAGAAACTCATCAATGTCGGAAGAATCTAAAGTCGCGATCTGCGGTGCGGGTGCATGGGGGACAGCCATGGCATTTCATTTATCTCGCCAGGGTCACTCGGTATCTCTGCTGCCGCGGAGGAGCGAGCAAGCAGATCTCATGCGGGAATCAAGAGAGAATCACGACTATCTGCCAGGTTTTAAATTGCCGGCGAATGTGAGCGTGACATCTTCTGATGAGGAAGCGCTTGGGGGTGCCCGATTGGTATTTCTAGGTGTGCCTTCAAATGGAGTTCGTGACTGGATGGATCGAATCCGCGGGTTGGTAGCACCAGGGGAACGACGTTTTTTTGTGTCTTTGGCAAAGGGTCTGGAGATGAATTCGGGTAAGACGCCCTGTGAGATCATTAAGGAAGCCTTGCCCGATCAACTTGTTGGTTGTCTTTCGGGGCCTACTTTTGCGGGAGAAGTCGCAGAAGGAAAACCTGCCGCAATGACGCTTGCATCGGAATCGCAAGAGCCGATTGTTCAGTCTACCCAAGAGGCTCTCAGCGGAAAGAGCATGCGGATTTATCGAAGTGAGGACTTGAAAGGGGTTGAACTCGGGGGCTGTATGAAGAATGTATACGCCATCGCGGCAGGTTGCTGTCAGGGTTTGAACCTCGGCGACAACGCGATCGCGGCTCTTCTCACCCGTACCCTTGCGGAAATGGTGCGAGTCGGGAGCACTTTCGGAGCCAGAGCCGATACGTTTTACGGGCTGAGTGGATTTGGTGACTTGGTGGCGACATGCCATGGTTCTTGGAGCCGAAACCGTAAGTTGGGGGAGTCCATTGGCCTGGGAGGCTCGGCTAGCAGGATTCTCGAAAATCAGAAAACAGTAGTGGAGGGGTACAGCACATCCCGATCATTTCATCAGCTTCTGCAAAGCAATTGTATCGAGGCTCCAATTTTGGAGCAGGTGTATCTCATTCTTTATGAAAACAAGGTGCCTTTGGAAGCGGTGAGCGACTTGATGGGCCGAGATCTTAAGCGAGAAAGCGAATAGGCCAGTCCCTCGAATGTGTGGATTCTGACCAAAGTAACGCGGCAACTCCAGGCAGTTATTTCGATGCGAGCGGCTGCTTTCATAAGAGTCAGTTTTCTAGTAGCTGACCCTAGGAAGCCAAGTGACAAGTTTCGGGAAAGCCACAATAAGACCTAGGACTATCAGTTGTATTACAATAAAGGGTACGACCCCTTTGTAAATGTGCCTCAGAGTGATTCCTTCAGGGCAGACACCTTTGATGTAGAATAGAGCAAATCCGACCGGTGGCGTGAGAAAGGAAGTTTGCAGGGCCACGGCGCAGAGGATGGCAAACCAGATCAATGCAGGCTTAGAAGTGGCGTCCATGCTGCTGTCGGCCAACCAAGCCAAATCCATGCCTGCGATAATCGGTGCAACAATAGGAAGCATGATCATGGTAATTTCGATCCACTCCAAAAAGAATCCAAGAGCGAAAATTATAAGTAGAATAACGAAAATTGTGCCATAGTCTCCAGAACCAATTCCTAGTATGGCATGAGCTATCATCTCATCTCCCCCGAGCCTCCTCAGAACGAGGGAAAAGCAAGTTGCCCCAATGAAGATGGCCGCAAGAAATCCCATTGTACTGAGGGTTCCATGAAGCGACTCTCGGAATTCGCGAATATTCAGGCGCTGATTAAAAAGGGCCAAAAAAAGGGCTCCCAGTGCTCCCATGCCACTCGATTCGGTAGGAGTTGCAATGCCGAAAAAAATCGAACCTAGCACTAGTATAATCAGGAACGCTGCTGGCAGGATCGCCTTGGCGAGGCCGATCCAGTCGGCGAGGGTCAACGAACTCGCATTCTTTGGTTTTGGTGCAGCCGATGGATTGACTCGCGCGTAGACGAAAATGTATAGAAGGTACAATCCCGAAAGGAGTAGACCTGGAATCACGGCCCCCATGAATAAGTCCCCTGTGGATACATCCAGCTGCGTTGACATTAGGATGAGCATGATGCTCGGGGGGATGAGTATTCCGAGTGTACCCGCACTGCAAACGGTTCCTGCAGCGAACGAGGGAGAGTACTTGGCGTGCATCATTGCGGGAAGCGCGAGCGTTCCAAGGAGCACTACAGAAGCCCCAATGATACCAGTTGAGGCGGCGAGAAGTATTCCCATGAGGGTTACGCCAAGAGCGAGGCCACCAGATACGCGGCCAAGCAGCTTTTGCTGGGCTTGCATCATCTTCTGAGCGACTCCAGATTGATCGAGTATATTGCCCATTAGAATAAACATGGGCAACGCTACGAGGACTTCGTTTTTCATAATACCGAAGATACGATCGACTACGATAGAGAAACGGATGAAGCTCAAGCCGGTGTAGAGCCCGAATACTTGGTCCAGCAAAATAGCCGCTGCGGTCGTAGCGAACGCTGAACCACCGAGCGAAAAGCCCACGGGGACTCCGAGAAAAAGTAGGCCAATAAACAGACCCATCAACACGAAGATGAGGACTGTGCTAGGATCCATTTACTTCGGTTGAAAGGGTTCGCCGGTTGTTTAAAATGAGAACGATTCGAGCTACTGATTCGATTAGGAGGAGCAAGCTGCTGAAGGGTAGTAGTCCCTTTATTATCCATAGCCAAGGCATTCCACTCGGGTTGGGGGAGCTTTCATTGATAGACATCGAATTTTTGGTGTAGTCCCATCCGTGCCACAAAAGAAAAGCGTACAGCGGAATGACAAAAAAAGCGATCCCTAAGACATCGACAATGGACTTCATTTTGAGGGAATAGTGCTGATAGAGAAAATCCACTCGAACGTGACCGTCGTGTGTCATTGTATAGGACAACCCTAAGGTCAGGGTTATGGAAAAGAGGTACCAGAGCGAGTCCTCCAGCATGGTGTTAGTCAGTCCAAGAGCATATCGCATCAAGACTTGAATTACGATAGCTACCAACAGTACCGCTATTGACCATGAGACTAATTTTCCGATTACTGTTACAATATTTTCAATACGGCTTGCGAAGGAGTTCATCTGGAATTCGAGCTGCGAAAGTGAGAATAAGATTGGGTGAGATGATTCTCGCGATCTATTTCAAGAAGGCCTGATCCGCCCAAGTTGCGTAGTCTTCTCGAAAAGCCGTCAAGTCTTCCCAGACCTTTTTGAAAAACGGATTCTTTGCAGACTCTTCTGCAGCCACTTCTTCCCAAGTGGCTTTGTAGAGTTCTAGCATTTCAGGAGACCAGGCTTTCACGTTCACGCCGCGTTCTATATTTCTCTTAAGAGCTGCCGGCTGTAAGGCCTCACTGTATGCAATGGAATGGACGATACTCGATTTACAAGCTGATTCAATTTGAGCTTTTTGAGTGGGCGTTAGCCTATTCCAGAATTGCTTGTTGAAGATGAGTTCGTGGGTCGTTGCCTGTTGGTGCCAACCAGGAAAGTAGTTGAAATTGACGAGCTTGTGAAACCCTTGGCTTTCATCTATGGACGGGAGGGAGTACTCGGTTGCGTCGATTACCCCCTTTTCAAGTGCAGGAAAGATCTCGCCGCCTGGTAGTACCGAAACTGATACGCCTAGCTTTCCCATGACGACTCCGCCGAGGCCAAAGAATCGCATTTTTAAATCCTTCAAGTCGCCGGCAGATTTTATCTCGCTCGCGAACCACCCACTAGTTTCGGGTGGAAGCATTGCACAAACAAGAACTTTGACATCAAAGCCGGATGAGTCGTACATCTCCTGGTACAGCTTCATGCCGTTGCCCTGGTAAAGCCAGGACAGAAACTCCGAAGTACCTGGTCCGAATGGTATTGAGCAAAAAAGAGGAGCGGCGGAGATTTTTCCGGCCCAAAAGCCAGAAGCACCGTATCCAGCGTCCACTTTCCCTCCTGATACGGCGTCCAGGATTTCCAAGGCTCCTACAAGTGCACCTGGCTCAAAGATTTCTAGCTCGACATTGCCACCGCTGATGCTCGTCAGCTCTTCTGCGATATGGGTGAGCTGCTCACCTAGGACATTGACCGAGATGGGTATGAAAGAAGCGACCTCAATGCGAATTTTGCGTCCCGACGGCTGGCTGGAACCAGACTCACTCGATTTCGGGCCTGAGCACCCGGAAATTAAAACCAAAGCGGCGAATAAACTTGGTAGGGTGCGAATCATAGCGATGGGATAGGACTAATGTTGGGGAAAGTGCTGAGGGTTTCAGAAAATTGGGAAGTATCGTTATTCTGAGGAGGTTTCACCGCAACTCCTTTTTCCGTGACTTTTTTGGGGTTGTGCCGAAGGTTTTGCAGCCACTCGAAGGGACTAAGTTGATCCGCAGTTTTTGGTGTTTCTTATTACATAACCTTCCCTGGATACACTTTTGGATATGTGTAGTGGATTTGGGAGTAAGATTTAGTTACGCTGTTTATGAACAGTTAAGCAATAGAATGTAAATGGGATGCGAGATAATCAGCAGTTCTAGATCGAAGCCGGTCCAGATATACCTTGGACGGGCTTTTTGATACCGAACCTGATGAGGTCATTCGATCTTGGGGAAAATCATGATTTTTACGTACTAGTTCCGCTGAGCGGCCGCCTTAATTTAGATAAGTCCGGCCAGTGACATTCCAGGGCGATAGATTAACCTAACTTAAGAAGCGTTGAGAAATAGTGAGGGCAAAATTCAAAAGAGGGACGCTGGTAGCTGCTGTTTTTCTGATGTCAGCATCAATCGGCTCAATGTGGCAGGATTATGATGACGCGGTGGATTTGCATGGAGAATGGCAGTCCCATCCTGGCCAGGATAGCATCACATCGGGTGCCAATGGATACGACCAGAACCTGCACGAATTGACCCGTGCTCGTATTAGTTTATCGTTTTCTGACGGGTATTTGTCGGGGGACTCCGGAAGGGAATAGGTGGATGTATGGCTCGTGTTTCCGCACGTTTGGAAACACCGTGAATTGGATGGGACGCACCAACACCGGTTTGATTGGATTTGTTGCGGGCTAAACGGAACAATGCTAACGGATCTCAAAGATTGAGTAATTAGTTACGGGGTTAGGGTCGAGAATTGTAGTGACAGAAGGTACGACTATGTCTTGTTCAAGGATGCCAAGCTTAATGCTTGGGGGAACGAGATTCCAGATAGTCATGGTGTCCCAGATGCCGGAACGTCTGTTTGAATGCTTAGAAACGGACTTTTGGGTAACCTTCTGCCTATACACCGAGTAAAAAGAGCTCCAATCCAGTCACAACATTTTTCGTTTAGCGGGTGGCTACAAAGATTGCCCGCTTAGGTGCGGGATACCCTTCGATCGTCTTGGAAGAGTCCTCAGAGTTTAGAAAAGTGTCCAGCGAATCAAAGGTCATCCAATCCGTGCTCCTCTGTTCCTTGGAGGTCGTTGTTGACAGGTTCGCTAGTCGGATGTTCTGGAAACCGCATCGCTCCAGCCAGCGCTCAAGCGCTTGACAGGAGGGTATGAGCCAAGTGTTTCTCATTTTAGCGTAGCGCCCCTTAGGAAGCAGAGTTTGTCCCTCATCGCCATCGATCACGAGCGTTTCCAAGACGAGTTCTCCATTTTCGCGTAGAAGGCCTCTTAACTCGAGCAAATGGTCGAGGGGAGATCTTCGGTGATAGAGAACTCCCATTGACAGCACCGTATCGAAGAAAGGTAGATTAGATGGTAGAAACTCTACTCCGAGTGGAACGACAAACGCTGGGCAGCTCGAGGGGAGGTAGTACCGGGCTAATAGCGACTGAAGGACGTATAGCAGAAACGGGTCGGCCCCCAGAGCCAATTTTGCTTCCTCACCCGCGATTCGGTAACAGTAGTAGCCGTTCCCACTGCCCACATCCAACACGAGCCGATCTTTTAGAGGGCTGATCGATTGCTTGATCCGGTTCCATTTCAAGTCGGAGCGCCACTCGGTATCAATATCTAGTCCGAAGTAGCTCCAAGGGCCCTTTCGCCATGGATGGAAGGCCATAAGATTCTGCCGCAATCGCTTCGTTTGACTGTCAGAGAGATCGCTCGACTTGCCAATCGTGATAGCGTTGGACTTTAGGTCAAAGAAGCTAGGGTTTGCCTCTGGCATTGAGTGCAAGGCGTCTCGCCACAAAGGCAAGTGTCCATTGCCTGAATGATCAAAGCGGTTCTTAACTTGCTGAGGTAACCGATCCAGCCAGGGCCCGAGGTCGGTATCGGCGATGACCTCGTAGAGATGATGAAAATTCGATTCGAACACAGTTTGGTATTTTGGAGTATTCGACTGTGACTTTTAGTCAGAAGCCTTGATCGCAAGGAGCGATGCAAAATTGAAGCACTGAAGCCAGACTTCACTGTGGTCGAATCCTGCCTGGTTTAGGCGTTCCCTGTGCTCTTGGATCGACTCTGGAATGAGCACATTTTCTATGGCGGCCCGCTTTTGGCTAACCTCTAGATCGCTGTAGCCATTTGCTTTCTTGAAATCGTGGTGGAGGTCGGTTAGGGTTTGTTGAGATTTGTTGTCTTGGAAGCGAATTTTTTCTGACAAGAGTAATGCGCCGCCCGGCTCCAGGCCCTTTGCGATTCTACTCAAGAGGTGTAACCGGCTTTCGAGCGGGATAAATTGGAGTGTGAAGTTCAGGATTACGACGCTGGCGTTTGTGATATCCAAATCCAATATGTCGCTACATTTAAGCGACCATTTTTTTTGGGGAATAGCGTCTTGCAGATTGATTTGGCAGCGATTCAGCATGGACTGGGAAATGTCTACGCCGACCAGAGATATTCCCTTTGGAAGACTTTTAGCAATCGCCGCCAATCCTGCTCCGAGAGAGCAACCAAGATCGTAGATGGTGCTGTTCTTTTGTGCATAGCGTTGTACGATGAGCGGCATCAACGATAGCGTCATCGCATAGCAAGGGACGGATCTTCGGATCATGTCGTCAAAAACGTGGGCTACAGATTTGTCAAAAACAAAGCCGCCGACTTTTGACAAAGGATCAGCGTAGATTCGGTCTTTGCGGGTGCCTTCTTCTTTCACGGGATGAGCCAAGCTACGATGTTGGGTCTCGGCAAGTGGATTTACGGCTTGTCGGGATTGAAGAAATCTGCGGTTAAAGAGGCTATGGCTAAAAAGAACGGAAAGTGGGTTGTAGGAGCGATTTTTGGGCTGGTTCTATTAATGGCATTCTTTTCAGTGCAGCTGAAAAAGGATATCAACCGTCGATCCGAAGCCGAAAAGCCCGCAGAGAAGATACCTTAGTAGCAATGGGTCGAATAAGGGCGGTTTGGTTCTTGTTTGACGTATTAGCAGCGACCCGTATCCCGTTTTGATTTCCACTTCGCCATGAATCGCGTTTATATCAAAACCTACGGATGTCAGATGAATGAGCGGGACAGCGAGCAAGTCGCTTCGTCCCTACGAGATCGTGGCTATTCGATGGTAGATAATGAGTTTGATGCGGATGTAGTCTTACTCAATACCTGTAGCGTCCGTGATCAGGCAGAGCAGAAAGCCATCGGGAAAGCGGGTTACCTGGCGAAGCGAAAGCGTTCGAACCCGAATTTTATGATTGGCGTCTTGGGTTGCATGGCTCAAAATCGTGGTTCTGAGCTCGTTGACAGATTGCCTGATCTGGATTTGATCGCGGGGACGCAGAAGTTTCATGCGGTCCCCGATCATGTGGATCAGCTGATTAAGAGTTACACGGCTCAGGGACCTAGGCCTGCCACCATTTTGGATTTGGAGGAGGAGAAAGGTTCCCAGAATACAATCAAGGACCATTTACCCAAAAAGGATCAGGTCTGTGCGTTCGTTTCAATTATGCAGGGCTGCAATATGAACTGTGCGTACTGCATAGTTCCAAAGACCCGTGGCCGCGAGCGTGCTCGCCCGATGAACCAAATTTTAGAAGAGGTGCATGAGCTGGCCGAGCAAGGGGTAAAGGAAATCACTTTGCTCGGGCAAATAGTGACTAGCTATGGGCGGCGCGATTTTCCTGTTGTTGGTGGGAAGTCGCCGTTTGTTCAATTAATCGAGAGAATAAACGATATTGACGGAATTGATCGGATTCGTTTCACCTCACCTCACCCGCGTGGATTCAAGCAGGATTTGGTCGAGGCCTACCGGGATGTGCCGAAGTTGTGTGAATACGTCCACTTACCCCTGCAAGCTGGCTGCAACAAGACTCTTCGAGCGATGAACCGGCCCTATACCAAGGAACGTTACCGTGAAATTGTGGACTCGTTACGTGCGGTGGTTCCTGATATGTACTTTTCTACGGACATCATTGTGGGGTTCCCTGGTGAAACAGAGGAGGATTTTGATGAATCGGCCGTTTTTTTTGAGAATATAGGATTCGATATGTCCTACATTTTCAAGTACAGTATTCGAACTGGCACTCCTGCGGAAACCATGAAGGACCAGGTTTCGACTGAAGAGAAGGAACGGCGTAATCATGTCCTTCTCGACATCCTGGCTAAGCGGTCGCGGTGGCGCAATGAACAGCTTGTAGGCACGGTCCAAGAGGTTCTTGTGGAAGGCCCTGCCAAAAAGGGATACAAGTTTGTCGGGAAGACTCGAGGCTATCGTAATTCCATTTTCGATGGGGATGAGCGTCTGATCGGCCAATTGGTGCAAATGAAAGTGGACCGAGCCACAGCAAGCACTATTTATGGTGATCTTGTTTTAGCCGGAGTGGATACAATTTGATATTAATATGGACCTGAACCTTTTTCAATCGACTCTGTTTGCGGGAATTCTCTTTGCCCTGATAGGAGCTTTGTTTGTGACGACGAACAAACCGATCATTGCAATGGTCAAAGGGTTTCCTCGTTCACGCTCTGCCGCCTACGTTACGATGACGGTGGGAGGGATTTGGACTTTGTACAAGGTTGCTCATTTGGGTGAAGCTAACTACGGGGATTTCAAGCATTACATCTTTATAGGGTTCGCGATCATAGGATTACTCTCGTTCAAGTACGCGCCCGATTTTCTCTCAGTCCGTGGGGCGTGCATACTGTATTTGCTAATAGCGAACTCATTGCTGAATGGAGCGTTTGGCCATTATGAGGAACCACTGCGTTTATTCATGGTTGCACCGGTCTATGTTGGAGCGGCGGTAGCGCTTTATCTTGGTTATTCGCCATTTCGAGTGCGTGATTTCTTCACTTGGTTGTTTGGAACTGCCTCTCGTCCGAAAACGTTTGGATTAGTTTTCCTGATCTATGGGGGTCTTGTGGGAGCGATAGCCTTTACTTATTAATTTGATGGATACGCTGCCCGAAAAAGAAATCGCACTGCTTCTAATATTGGCGGGACCCGCGGGTAGCGGAAAAACGACGCTTTGCGACCGTCTTGTGGCAGAAAGCGCGAATACTGAACGAGTAGTAACTTGCACAACACGGCCACCCCGTGAAGGCGAGGTAAACGGAATTGACTACCACTTTCTGTCTGACGAGCAATTTGATGCGAATGTAGAAAGTGGCGAATTCCTGGAATGGGCAAAGGTGCACGCCCACCGTTATGGAACGCTAAAGTCGGTTATCGAGAATAAGCTGGTGGAGTACATCGACCTGGTGATGAATATCGATGTACAGGGGGTCGTTGCAGTGCAGAAAGCAGCCAGGGATCATTCTGCCATAGGGAAACGGCTGGTTACTGTATTCATTATGCCTGACAGTTTTGAGGAGCTTCGCCGTCGGCTACTTGAGCGGGGAATGGATGACGAAGCTGAAATCGATCGTCGCATACACTCGGCCGAGAAAGAGATTGGGGCATGGAAGTCGTTTGATTATGCGTTCCGGTCTCGTTCGAAAGAGGCGGATTTTGAAACGATTCATAGTATCTGGCAGGCTGAAAAACGCCGGGTTGTCCGTATGGCCTAGGGATCTGTCAGACTGGGAGCGATTGCTAACAATACGATTTCAAGTGCTTATCCATTTGGGAAAGAGACGATGCCCAAATTTTGAATTAGTGTGAAAAGACCGAATGCTTTTTCCGCAAAAACTTCAAAAATCTGGGAGGATTCCAAGCCAAGCTTTTTACCAATTTAGCAATGAAATTTAACTCATTTTAAATCAGAAGGTTAGAAATTTTCCTTGTCTTGGGGAAACGTGAAAAACTCTGGCTGAGCCGTCAAATTCAAGTTTAGGTTTGGGAATATTGAAAAAGGGAGCGGTTCCCTCTTCAGGGGGAAGTCGTGAAAGACGAGCAATCAATGGGTAAAAGCCACCGTTGTTCAAATGCAGCGGCTCGATTGAGGGCGGATGTAACAGCACAATTTTTAATTAATAATCCCTAGTTTCCCTCACGCTTTGGATAATTAGCAGAAAAGAAATTTGAACATGAGCACATTAGCGGTTTCCATTACGGACGAATATTCGAAATCTCAGACTATGACTTCCGAAAAGCCCAAGACTCGGCGATACATTAGCGATGCAGAGCTGGTGCAGGCGGGCTATCGCTATGCGCTGTCAATCACAAGACACCATCAAGATGCTGAGGATTTGGTTCAACAGGCTTGGATGAAACTGATTAGAGCGTACGGGAAAGTAGAAGGAACGCCAGTTCTTTTCAGAGCCGTTCGAAATCTTTTCTACGATCAGAAGCGGCGGAGCAAAATTGTCCAATTTGAGCCTCTGGAGTCGCATCCGGAGAGTGGAAGGTTAGAATCTAAGGGCGTTTCTATAGATATGGAGCTTTTAATGAGTAGACTGAGACCGGAAGAGAGCGAAGCCTTGTTTCTCAATGTAGTGGAAGGGTACACCGCGAGTGAAATATCCGAACGAACGGGTTCCCCTCGAGGTACGATATTAAGCCACATTCACCGTGCTCGCCAGAAATTAGCCAAATCGTTGGGAGGCGAATTCCGGGAAAGCAAGTAGCCGAAGAATTTAAGCTGCCATGAACGAGCAAGAGATAGATAAATCAGTAAGAGACTTCTTTCTATGCCAGAAATTACCGGCTGAAAAGGTTCAATCGATTTTGGAGCAGGGTAAACCTCAGCCGAAACGAAACAACACCGCCGGGTGGCACCACTGGGTTCCTGTTGCTGCTGCAGCTATAATCGTGATGGCATTCTCGTTTCAAATGGGCCGCAGCTATAACGACGATAATTTTTATTTTGATGTCGCTGGTGAGATTGCGATGCGGCACAATGGATACAAGAGTTTCGATGTGAAGGCGGCGTCTTTCGAAGGGGCTCAGGAAGGACTTAGAGACCTAGCTTTTTCTGTAACTCCATTAGTAAAGCAAAAGCTGCTTTCCGCCTACGAAGTTCTTGGGGCCCGCTATTGTCAGCTTCAGGGACAGCAAGCTGCTCACCTGCAGGTGAAAAACCGGAAGACCGGAACGCTTTGTACTCTCTACGTGGCTTCACTCAAAGGCTCGCTAACGTCGTTGAGATCCTTGGATCGCGAAATTGTTCTTGAGGCGAATCACTTAGATATTTGGGAAGACTCTGATCGGCTGTTCGCTCTTGTGGACTAGGTTAGCTGTTCCGGTAGCATAATATGCTTACTCGTCCCACTCGATATCCGCGCCGAGCTCACGCAGGTTTTCTGCGAAATAGGGATGAGCGCGGCGAATGGGGTCCGCCTTGCGGACAACGCTGTTACCCTCTATGCCAGCTGCCATCATGTAGAGAGCTACAGCGGCACGAATGATGTAAGGAGGCTCGACTGAAGCGGGCCGCATGGGTCGCTTCCCAAAAATGATGATGCGGTGTGGGTCGCTCGACACGACGTGGGCCCCGAATTTGGTGAGTTCGGGGATCCATGAAAAGCCCCCCTCGTATACTTTGTTCCAAAAGTGCATGACTCCGTCGGCTTTTGTAGCCAAGGCAATCATGAGTGGAAGCAAGTCCACAGGAAAGTAGGGCCAAGGCGCGGCTTCAATCTTGGGCAGCAAATTAGTCGTATAGGGTTGCTGGATACGGAACGTTTGATCTGCGGGGCAAATGGCATTATCTCCCTCGTGGTAGATTTCCACTCCTAACTTGGCAAAGCTGCGACCGATCAGGGCGAAGTGCTTCGAATTCGAGTCTGTGACAATTACTTCCCCACCCGTAATCGCACCGAGAGCGAGGAAAGTGGCGACTTCGTGATGATCTGAGGTGATTTGGGCACGGGTTTCGGATAAACTATCGACACCCGTTACGCTTAGAACGCTTGTGCCTATACCTTCGATCCTAGCACCCATACTTTCCAGAAAGCGGCACAAGTCCTGTACGTGAGGCTCACTCGCTGCGTTAGTCAAGGTAGAATTTCCCATTCCGAGAGCCGCCGCCATAACAAACGTCTCCGTCGTTGTAACCGACATGTAGTCCGCCCAATGCTCTGCTCCTTGGAATCGATCTGTTATCGAAATCTCAAGGCGGCCGTTGTGAGAGATTTTCGCTCCGAGTCGTGAGAGAATTTCAAGGTGAGGATCGAGTTCGCGTATGCCCAATGCGCAGCCTTTCGGATTTGAGTCCAGTGAGATCTTTTTGAAACGGTAGAGAAGCGGTGCGAAGAGAAGCACGGACGACCGCATTCCTTGGGGCAGATACCCAGCGTTGAAGGAGCTCTCCAAATTCGAGTGGTCGAGTCGCATCGTCTTCGCCTCACGATTCCAGTTGATTTGCGAACCGATTTGGCGAAAGAAAGCGACGAGTTTCTCGATATCGGTAATGGCTGGGATATTCGATAGCTCAACCGGCCCAGATGAGAGCAAACTCGCACAGAGGATCGGCAATACAGCGTTCTTGTTGCCTGAAGGAGTGATGCTTCCGCTGAGCGGCTTACCGCCGTGTACTATAAGGTCAGCCATTGATTTAGAGGGACAGAATCGGTGTCTCTTGTACGCTTTTCAACTTCATTATTGGCGGTTTGGCGTTTCGTTTGTAGAAGAAGCCTTCAATAAAGGTTGATTTTCGGTGGTTTTTAATCAAACAAGTGCCCTATGAGTGACACGGAGGAAAATTCCCGGTGATCACCCAATATCGACTGAAAGCATTTCAAAAGAAACTCTTCACTAGGATCCTGATCTGTCCGACAGGCACCCGAAATGAAAACAATTCCAGATTTCTACAAGCGGAAAGCCGCTGGCGAGCCGATCACTATGGTGACGTGCTACGACGCAGCAACGGCCAAAATCCTAAACGAGACGAGTGTTGATTCGATCTTAGTGGGCGACTCCTGTGCGATGGTGGTGTATGGGTTTGAAAGCACGATCCACGCGACTGTCGAGATGATGGAAGCCCATACGGCGGCTGTTAGGCGTGGGGCGCCAAATAAAGTAATCATAGGTGATATGCCCTTTCTTTCCTACCGAGATGGGATTGAGTCGTCTACTAACGCGGTGGCCAAGCTAATGCGGGCCGGGGCGAACGCGTTAAAAGTCGAGCGATGCCGTGGAAATATTGAACTGATCACTCGACTGGTGGAAGGGGGCGTTCCTGTGATGGGACACTTAGGTATGACGCCCCAATCGGTCAACGAGTTCGGGGGATTTAAAATTCAGGCTACAAACAGCGATGCAGCCCAAGTACTTCTTGATGAGGCACTTGAACTGGAAGAATCAGGCTGCTTCTCAATTGTACTCGAGTGTATTCCAAGCGAAGTGGCGGAACGAGTGACTGATGCACTGGGGATCCCGACGATTGGAATCGGTAGTGGCCCGGAGACTTCTGGACAGGTTTTGGTTCTAAACGATCTCCTGGGTTTGGACTCTGGCTTCCAGCCTCCGTTTGCACGCCGTTACATGGACGCGGATCAGATGATTAATCGGGCAGTGGAAGGATTTTGCGAAGACGTTCGGGATCGTGGCTACCCTGCCTATGGAGAGTATAAGCCATGATTCCAGTATTTCGCAGCCCTAGCGATTGGATGGTGTTTCGCTCGGAACTGGTGGTTGGACATTCACTAGGATTTGTCCCGACAATGGGGGGTTTGCATGAAGGCCATTGCTCGCTTGTGCGTCGTTCGTTGGCTGAGAATGAACTGACTGCGGCGAGCATTTTTCTGAATCGAACTCAGTTTAATATCGCGTCCGACTACGAAACCTATCCCGCTAATTTTGAGCAGGACCTCGCATTGCTAGAGGATCTTGGAGTAGATGCGGTGTTTGCTCCTGACTTTGAAGCAATGTACCCAGATACTTATCGGTTTAAGGTGTCGGAAAGTGAGGATTCGCTTTCTATGGAAGGAGCACAGCGGCCGGGTCATTTCGATGGCGTATTAACCGTTGTCCTGAAATTGCTGAATTTGTCTGGAGCGCAGCGTGCATATTTTGGCGAGAAAGACTACCAGCAATTACGACTGGTCAGAGGAATGGCGGAAGCGTTTTTTCTACCCATTGAGATTGTTGCATGTGAAACGGCAAGGTCTGACGATGGATTGGCCTTGAGCTCACGAAACTGCCGCCTTTCAGAAGTAGGCCGAAAAAAGGCGGCAGTTTTCCCCCGCATACTCACGACTGCCTCGACTCCTGAGGAAGCGACTAGCGAACTGAGGAAAGCGGGTTTCGAAGTAGAGTACGTAGTGGATGAAAGAAGGCGCCGTTTTGGGGCGGTAAATTTAGAGGGGGTACGGTTGATCGACAATTGGCCACTTGGTGCATTGAAGAAATTGAAAGGTTCATTGCGATGAATCTTTGTATCGATGTGGGAAACTCTCAATTGCACGGAGCGGTTTACGAGAACGGTAAGGACCTAGTCATGCAGATCCGAAAGGAGTCGTCATATCGCGTATCGAGTGACGAAATTGGGCTTTTTCTCGTGTCTGCATTGAGAGAGAAGGGAATAGACGCCAAGCAGATCCGACGAATTGGAGTGAGCTGTGTGGTTCCAGAGGAGCTGTTTACGCTTAAAATGGCTTGTCGCGAATATTTTAGTACGGAACCTCTCTTTTTGGAATCTGGAGTTAAAACGCGGTTGAAGATCAAGACTCGAAATCCGCTCGAAGTGGGTGCCGACCGAATTGCTAATGCAATCGCGGTGACGGAGCTGTACTTTGACCAAAATGTCGTTGTGGTCGACTTTGGTACCGCTATCACGCTGGATGCTGTTAGTGAAGAGAAGGAATACCTTGGTGGTTCCATTTGCGCGGGATTAGGCTTGGCCATGGAAGCTCTGGGGACGAAGACTGCTAAGCTTCCGCATGTGGAAATTGTGAATGCGGAAAAGGCTCTCGGGAAGTCCTCTATCGAAAGTATCCAAGGAGGACTGTATTTTGGATACTTAGGTTTACTGAAGGAATTGGTGAGGCGGATCGGTGAAGAAGCTTTTGGCAAAAAGAGATACCGGATTGTCGCTACCGGTGGTTACTCCCTACTGTATAGAAATGAAAAATTGTTCGACGACATTATCCCGGATTTGGTGCTTCAAGGTGTGAACAAGATGCTGGAGTTAAATCCGATCGTTAAGAATTAGATATACGAGAAAAATTAAAGCCATGAAACGCTCCATGCTAAAATCAAAGATCCATCGTGCGGTAGTAACCGATGCTGATCTGAACTATGAAGGCTCAATTAGTATAGACCCGAATCTTTGCGAAGCGGCGGACCTAGTGGAGTTCGAAAAAGTCGATGTCTATAATTGCAACAATGGGAATCGTTTCCACACCTATGTGATTTGGGGTAAGCCGGGCGAAATCTGCATTAACGGGGCCGCCGCCCATTTGGCTAGTCGAGGTGACTTTGTCATCATCGCCAGCTATACCAAGGTAAAGGATTCAAAAGTCGATACCTTCAGGCCCAAACTCGTCCTTGTAAATGGGAATAACGGGATCAAGACAATCAAAGAGCCAAACGTTCGTCGCGCTTGAGCTGCTGAGGCCCTTTAGTGTACGTGCCGACTTCTCTGTTCGGCAGCCAGCACAAGGTCATTAAGCTCTTTGCGAAGATGTATTTTTAAGCTGCTGGGCATTCTGCTTATGAAATTGGAGGCCACTCGTTTCGAAATACAGGTGTGCGTGCTTTGGTAGTAAGTTTTATCTCGGACTCTCGATTCCTATCAGTAAAACTGGGCCTCTTTGCGTTTGCTCTGGATGGTGGATTGTTCATTGTCGTCCACTTAGGACTCAGCGACCCAAAATGGGTTTTATCTTTTCGATACGAATCATGAAGCGAAACTTTTTCCTGTGCTCAGCAGTGCCCATCGGTTTTCTCTCATTCTCAATCGGAGTGCTTGCGAAATCGCCGAATATTGAATTTGAGGAATTCGACTTACCCAATGGACTGCACGTTATTCTTCACCGCAATACGGACGCCCCCGTAGTTTCGTCCTATGTATTGTACCATGTGGGTAGCAAAGATGAACGACCAGACCGCACCGGATTCGCCCACTTTTTCGAGCATTTGATGTTCGAAGGTAGCACGAACATTGAGCGTGGGCAGATCGACAAGCTCATTTCAGGGGCGGGAGGCAATTTGAACGCTTCTACTTCATTTGACCGTACCGACTACTACATAAATCTTCCCTCGAATGAGTTGGAGCTAGCATTGTGGATAGAGTCGGAGCGTTTAATGCATGCGGTGGTCGACGAGACTGGTGTGGAAACGCAGCGAGAGGTTGTTAAAGAAGAGCGACGTTCCAGGTATGACAATCAGCCCTATGGCTCCCTTATGGAGAACATGGCGGAAGCGGTTTTTGTAGGTACTCCTTATGCTTGGACGCCGATTGGTTCAGCCCAATATATTGACGAAGCGACAATCGACGAATTTCGGGATTTCTACAGGAAGTGGTACGTTCCTAATAATGCAATTCTTTCCATTGCGGGCGATATCAATTTGGTTAAGACGAGGCAACTTGTGGAGCAGTACTTTGGGCAAATCCCGAGGGGAGAAGATCCGCAGAGGGCAGGAATCGAATGGGATTTGATGGCTCCCGGGACGTCAAAATCGGTGGATGAGCCGATGACCCCGCTTCCGGCTGCTGTGCACATTTGGCGAGCGCCAGTAATGACTCATAAGGATGCCGAGGCGATTGACTTGCTGATTAGTATTCTTGCTACGGGGAAAAGTTCCAGAATGTATCGGCGCTTGGTCGACGTCGAGAGAGCTGCGGTCAACTCGGCTGCGTTTACCTGGATGCAGGAGAAGGCGGGACTCGTGGCCGCTTACGCTATTGGAAACAGAGGAGTCACGATAGAGCAACTAGATAGTCTGATCGAAGAAGAGGTTGAAAAGTTGATCGATTCAGGGGTGACGGATCAGGAATTTCAGAAGGCGTTGAATCAAAAGGAATCGGAGATCGCGTCATCTGTTGGCACGATGAGTAGCCGGGCGCAGTCGTTGGCTAACAATCATCTTTGGTATGGGGACGCGGGCCGTATTAATCATGAGCTTGAAGCATACTTGAAGGTAAAAAAGGAGGACCTACAGCGGGTTGCGAAAACCTATTTGAGAAAAGACCGAAGAAACACGCTCCATTATATTGTACCTGAAAAATGAATACAAAAAAATTTTATAAGATGAGAACGCCCCCAAAAATTTTATTACTCACTTTCCTTGTCTTAATTCTGGGATGCGAAAAAGTAGATGATCCCAGTTCTTTGGCTGCAGTCGCCAGTGCTCCCATTGACCGTTCTACTCGACCTGATCCCGGACCTGCACCTGCGTCTTCGTTTCCCAATTACGAGACGCATAAAACTAGTGAAGGCTTAACTATTTACGTTATTGAGTCCGATCGTCAGCCAACGATCACTTATCGATTGATGTTCCGTTCGGGTGGACTTTTCGATGGAGAGAAATCGGGTTTGGCGGAGTTTGTTGCAGACATGCTGGATAAGGGTGTGAAGGGCAAGACGGGTTATGAGTTAGCAAGCGAGATCGACTTTATTGGGGCCAGTCTATCTGCGACTGCTTCTTCGGATTTTATCGCTGTCTCAGTGTCAGGTCTTTCCAAGTACAAAGAGAAATTGCTGGATATTTTGAAAAGTGTGGTTCTCGAGCCAGCATTTCCTGAAGACGAGCTTGAGAAACTGAGACAGCGTACGCTCTCGAACTTGATCTCAGAGCGTAGCGAACCAGATGCTCTAATTGGGAAACTTAGGCGTAAGCTGGTCTATGGGGAAGGGGCGTATGGCTCTTTTCAAACCGAGGAGAGCGTTGCTTCGATTACGCGCGATGATCTGATCGCATTTCACAGGGTGCATTTTCTGCCGAACAACGCATCTTTGGCGATAGTAGGGAGCTTTGATGGTTCGACTGAGTTGTCTCGAGTAAAGAGCGAGTTAGGTAAATGGAAACCGGCGGAACTCCAGTCTTTGGTGGAGTTGTCCTTCCCTGAGGTGGATGGAGGCACGATTCATTTGCTCGACCGTGAAGATTCGGTCCAATCAACGGTCCGTGTGGTCCAGCAGTCAGTACCAAAATCGAATCCAGACACACCTGAGCTTCGGGTTGTGATGTCCATTCTGGGAGGAGGCTTTTCGGGCCGTCTTTTCCAGAATTTGCGGGAAGATAAGGGCTTCACATACGGGGCCGGAGCTTATTCGGCTAACGCCGCCAAGCTTGGGGCGATAATTTCCTATGCTGATGTTCGGAACGAAGTGACTGCGGATGCGGTGAAGGAGATCTTCAATGAGCTAAACCGCATTAGGGAAGAACCTATTCTCGCATCGGAGCTCGAAATGCATCAAAAGTATTTGGCAGGAAATTACATGCTCAGTCTTGAGCAGCCTATGACGATCGCTCGTTTGGTACAAGAGATTGACGTCTATGGATTAGCCCCCAATTACTACCAAACGTATGTCGCTCAGTTGATGTCGGTTACGCCAGAACTAGCAGCGGAATTGGCCAACAAATACGTTCTGCCAGAGAAAAGCATCGTTGCAGTTGTGGGTATGCGTGAAGAGATCGCTGAGTCGCTTCAAGCGATCGGCCGCGTCACGGTATACGACGAGAAGTTGAACGTACAAAACTAGCCGAACGAATCACTGTAATCGGGCGACTACTGTGAGGCCCTGGATCCTTTTAAGTTCTAATTAAGGCTGAAATTCAGGCCAATCATCTGGCGGGTGCGATCGCTTTCCACGAATATACAGAAGAAGTTAGGCGAAAGCATCTCGCTCTTAAGCACTAGGATAAAGGGGCCAGTCGCATCGATACCGGTCCGGCAATTTTTCTTCTATAGAAGAATCTAGTCATTGGCGGAGTCGATTGCTGCTTGGAATTTGACGAACGCGAATCTAGAAGAGGCGGATGTTTATGAAATCCGTTCGCGAAGCATGTGTCATCATTGTTGTCACGGGCCTTTGTGGGGTGATCGCTTTCTTCGCTCACCCCAAGGCCCCTGCGTTTCATGTGAACGAGCTTGAAGTCGAACTTGAGGAAGTCCTTCGGTTCGAAGAAGCATTTTGGATCGATGCAAGATCCGACGAGGATTTTGAGAAAGGGCACCTGGAAGGGGCTCTGTCTCTCAATGAAGAGCGTTGGGAGGAGCAGATAGTCGATTTTTTAGACGCCTGGAATCCGGATGCTCCCACGGTTGTCTATTGCTCGAGCCAAGCTTGTTTACGGTCGTATGAGGTGGCCGAGCGATTGAAGGCTGAGTTGGGTGTGGAAAATATTTTCGTGCTCAAAGGCGGGTGGGAAAAGCTTGCCGAGGTTGAGATAGTTGAAGGGGCGAATCAATGAGAAGACTGGGTCAATTCGTAGAAATTATTGTAGGGGCCGCCTTTTTGTGGTCGGGAATCGCTAAACTGCTGGATCCTTCTGCTTTCCTATCTGCTATTTTAACGTACGAGGTATTCAGCTACAAGGTCTCTGTAATCGCATCTTTGGGTGTTCCTTATCTGGAGCTTTGCGTAGGGGCTTGTCTGGTTTTCAGGGTAATTATAGGAGGAGCTCGACTGCTGGCAGTTGTATTGCTGGTCTTATTTATCATTTTGCTGTCTCAGGCCGCTATGCGTGGCCTGGATGTCGATTGTGGGTGTTTCGGCTCCAGCAAAAAATCGTCTGAGGCGGGCTTTTTTTGGCCCATTGCCCGCGATGTAATCATGCTGGTCGGAATAGGGCTGGGGATAGTAGCCGGGGTGAACGCTAACGGGAACCGAGAAAAATGAGGTCAACTGGTGATCAACTAGAATTAGATTTTGACGTTAACGTAGCGGAGCACGAATCAAAACGGAGGGTAATTTTGAGTGATTTGATCGTTCGCCCGACGGTCATTTCGGTTTACATGAGGAACAACACGGGTAGCTGCGATAAGCAGATGATCAGTCTAGCTCGAGAATGGGATAAGATTCGGTCAATAGGGTTTGACGTGCTTGGCTTGAGCAAAGACTCCGTAGGATCACACATGAAGTACCAGGCTAAGCACTCGATCGGTTTCTCGCTGGTTTCGGATCCTGAACACCAATTTGCCAAGGCTGCTGGTTCAATCGTCGAAAAGAAGATGTACGGCAAAGCCTTTTGGGGACCAACCCGTTCCGCTTACATTCTAGATGAAAATGCAATTCTCCTGGAAATTTTAGTAAAAGTGAACCCTGATAACCATGGGGAGCAGATCTTGGAGCTCTTAAAGGGTATCTAATTTCGATTATGGAATCCTTAAGCCGGAATTCCGCGTGATTGCTTAACAATGTTGTTAATTAGATTAATTTATGCATTAACAATGAATTGGATGACAGTTTTGCAAAGCCAGAACATATTAATTGAATCGATAATTGTTGAGGAAATGGATCGGGACCATTCTCGGCAACCGTTTACTCAAACTGAAGAGTATTGATGGATTCCTCAGTTGTAGGTTGAGAGAGGTCAAGGTTGTTGGACCTGGCACACGGAGGGCTACTCGTCTGTTTTTCCTTGAAGGATCTTTGGAGGAATTTACGCGTTTGGATTCGAGGTTCCCGGCGTTCCTTTGGAAAGGTGAAAAGTAGTGGGTCGAGATCTTTCGCGCCGCCAACCTAGATATAGTTAGAAGCGAAACTCGAACCGATATTATGACCTATGAATCCCCTCGAGCCGCTTTGAGGCAGATTTTTGATATTGGAGCCATCAGCGAGAATCGCAGGAAGCCTGCTGTGCTAAAGCGGTTGCAGGAAGATTTAGAAAAGTGGGAAAAGGGGTACTTCGAGTTGAGCTGGAGAGCGATGCGTGCTGAGTGCCTACCTTCTAATCAGTACCTTTAGCCAATAGTTGGAATTGTCATACCAAGGACCAATTACCGCTCAAGGTTTCAAGATTGAGAGAGTATTGGAGCTCCTCGAGGAAGCGGTTTCGAGGAACCAATGTTGCCCCTAAACTTTGCAGATGACTACTTTTAGCTTGGGCATCAATAAAATTGAATCCACGTTTTTTAGCAAACTTTACAAGTTGGTAAAGTGCGATTTTTGAGGCGTTCGGCTCGATGTGAAACATAGACTCGCCGAAGAACGCGGCTCCAAGCGATAACCCATAGAGTCCCCCGACGAGGCTACCCTTATAGAATGTTTCAAAGGAGTGTGCGTAGCCTAGTTGGTGCATTTCTATGTAGGCGTCGATCATATCGGACGTAATCCAGGTTCCCTCTTGGCCGGGACGAGGAGTAGAAGCGCAAGAGCGAATTACTTCCTTGAAAACAGTGTCGATACGAATTTCAAAACGATTTGATCGAATATGTTGTTTAAGACTGGTCGAGCATTTGAAATGGTCTGGGTAAAGGACCATTCTTGGATCGGGAGAAAACCAAAGGATTGGTTGTCCATCTGAGTACCAAGGGAAAACTCCTCTCGAATATGCCTCAATGAGTCGTTCGGGACTAAGGTCGCCTCCTACCGCAAGGAGTCCGTCCTCCGTTGCAGTATTGGGATCTGGGAATTCAATTTTGCTGGATAAAAAATGAAGCGGCACGTGATATTCTAAAAAGTGAGCGTTTGTGGGTATTGATATTCTGCGGAAAGATTAAGCAATAAAATCAGGGAGGAGGGAATCGTCTCCAAATGTCTCGAGGAGGCGATTATACGCGGATTGCTTCTCATCAGTATCCTTTGATTGCTGAAAATACGAGAGCCATACTTCTGATGGAATGATCTCGCCGGTTGCTTCTGACCTTGTGTGGTTCGTGAGGTTTGCCTGGCTATCAAATTCCAAAATCCAAGGAAGTTGATACAGGTTTTTCGCGTTGTCGGCAGTTATAAGAATGGCTCCTAAACGTGGTTCTTGGTCAGTTTCACTATGAGCGCGGATCGCGGATACAAATGAAACCATACGAAAATCGTACGCGGAGATCAGATCAGCTATACAGGAATTAAGAAGATGTCGTGAACCAGTAACTTTAGTCGGTAGCGATAGCGTGACGAAGGAGCCCAGTTTTCGCTTACCTAAAAAAAGGGGCAGTATTCCTTCAAACTCATCAAATACGTCCTCGGTGTGAAGCGCCATTGCTTTGTGTATGCCTGACGAAGCGGGTTGCTGTTTTGCTAAGTGTTCCTGAAGTGATGGCATCGGGTATCTGAAGAGTGTACGGCTACTAGTCCGCTTTAAAAACGAGCGAAGCGGAGTTGATGCAGTAGCGGAGTCCGCTTGGTTTCGGACCATCAGGAAAAACATGACCTAGATGGCCTCTGCAATTGTTGCAGTGAACTTCAGTTCGGGTCATCCCATGACTCACATCGATTGTCTCACCCACTATTTGCGGATCAGCCGGTTTGAAGAAACTGGGCCAGCCGGTACCCGAGTCAAATTTAGTATTACTTGAAAAAAGCGTTTCACCGCATCCAGCACAGTGGTAGTTTCCTTCTTTTTTCCAGTCCCAATATTTGTTTTGAAAAGGAGGCTCGGTACCTTGGTTTCTTAGCACTCTGTATTGCTCGGGGCTGAGGGATTGTCTCCATTCCTCGTCTAACTTTTGGACTTTCCCCATCGGGTTAATATTTGCACTCGAGGGGAGGCCGCAAGCACTAGTCTCCGGATTAAGTTTCTCTTGAGGTGATTTTTTGGTGTAATCCCGCATGACTATCTTCTAATAGAGGCTGTTTATTTGAAAGCGAACTGAATCGGTATTCGATAGCCTTTGAACGTTTGAAAGTGAGATGGGGTGAGAGTCTGTAGTCACAATGTGCCGAGTACGCTGCTGGAGAGAAAGAGTAAGGGTTTAAGTGTACGATACTCTACCAAAACTGATTTTCACTATCGTGTTTGTCATTGACAGGTTAAGCAGTTTTTTTTGTAAGCCCCTCTAATTTTCGCAACAAACATGGCAGAAGAAAAGAATAGTTCACCCGCGAAGGCGGAGTCCAAGCCGAGTCCAAGTGAATCTACGCCTAAAGCTGAGACTGATTCCTCCAGACAGAACGGTAAAGGCGATGTGCCCCGGAATATCTTCTCAGAAGATTTCCGGCAAAATTTCGATTCAATTGACTGGGGAAAGTAAGCAACTTTTCTTACCCGAGAGTCGTTTCATAAAGGGCTGCTGAACGGGTTTGAAATGTTCGGGTTTACCAAATTCCCTGTTCCGTGAGTTGCTTGGTTGCCGCTTCAGCCCATCCTCGATTTGCCGCTGGGCTAGCAGGGGAGGGATGTAGTAATTTTCCGTGTCGAATCTCGAAACCTGACAAGACTTCTTTGGCCCGAGTTTGGGCAAAACCGCCTACCCCAACGATCCAGTTGGGTTCTAGAACTTCTATGCATCTCCTGAGATGCTGATCGCAGGAACTGAATAGTGCGGAGGACTCGATTGCTGGTAGTTTGTCGGGAGTTCGGTTGCGCGAGCTTTCCTCCATGAAAACAAGGGGACAATAGTTGAGGACGAAGTACTCGTCAAAGAAACTGAATGGATCCTGATAACGTTCAGCGAAGAGCCCCCAGAGTCGGCGGCCTGAAACTTCTGACTTTGTGCATTCGAATCCAACAATGGGACGTTTTGGATGCTCTCGATTCGGTTTCTTCACGGGTTTCTCTATTCCCATCCAATCTCTAACGAAAGAGATTTCTCCGAATGGAACCCCTGTTTGAGACATTCCCCAAGGTCCTGGATTCATACCCATGAATACTACCCGCTTTTTGGAACTTCCAAATTTTTGGATAAAACTTTGGTGGCTTTCCCATGCATAATCGAGTGGGTTGTACACGTATGAAACGGGGTCAGAAAACTTCAGAAGATTGACTTCAGTAGAAAGCTTTTTTGCTGCTTCAATCATGCTTTTTGAAGGGTTCATAGTCGGGTTTTGGAATATCCTTTACGGACCGTCAATAACTTCGGTCAGGCTAGCCTGTATATTGATGAAACCATCTCGTTCACTTGAGCGTATCAGGTGTGATGATTTAACGAAGAGGGGCTATGTTAGCATTAATTGTTTGCTATTTTCAGCTGTGGTAATGCTCATTATGCTGGCAGCGGAAATCGATAGTATCCAAGTGCGATAAAATGTAATCATACACTAGATTGTAGATGAGCTGTTATTTATAAGCCGCCATTTAAGTAGTGCATGAAAGGAACTGTAGATGCTAACGAACATCTTAGTAGAATCGGGAGAGTGCACTTGGGTGGATACCTGCCTGAGAACTGGCAACGATAAATGGATTGAGTTACTGCTGGCGAATGATGCCATACTTTAAGAAGCGTCTCAAAGAAGTGGTTACGGCAAACTTTGCTTAGATAAATCTTCCCATGGCCCTCAGCCTGATTTCAAAAACCAAATCCTCAAGAATTGGGTACGGTATGAATTTTCCGATCGCTTAGAATGCGAATTTAGGCCTGAAAGGTAATATGTATCTAAAAATAGAATACAAGTAGTTAAAATATAAATCCAGCTATTAGAACTGGAGTAGTTTCAAAGACGGTTCGAATGAAAGACGGAAGGAGCCAGCGATAATCACTTCTTTATCACCCGCCTAATTCGCGATGCTGTGCGGGGTTTAGTTCAGAGCCCCCTTCGTATAAAGCAGGGATGATATAGGAAATGCAGCGTCCCATTAAACGAGAACAGTCCGAATTCGGAGCAGGGGCGAGTGATATGAAACCTCGCCTAGTTCGATTAGTAGGATACGGAAGTTTTGAAACTCTTCCCTATCAACGGTTCCTTTGAACTTGCATTGGATGCCGGTGAAAGCTCTGGCAGGCGAGTTTCGTGAACGGGTACCCGAGAGCATAGCCGCTCCAGGTTTGGATGATCCTGTATTCGCTGAAAAATATGAGCCAGCAATATTGCGTCTCCTTTCGCGTCGTGGCGCCGGATAGAGGAGAGTCCAGCGGACAGGCGCTCAGCTATATCGTCCAGTGAGTTGCGAAGCCTCGAGAAATCGGGCCAGAGAGCTTCGAAGATGTCCATCGTATCGATAAACTGTATATTGCGAGATTGGGCGGGATCGTCGCTCACGTGCTTTGAAATGAACTGGAAATCGAATCGATAGATATCATGGCCGAACAGAGTTGCCTGACCCACGAAATTGGAGAACGCTTGGATTGCCTCTTTGGGATTCGGCGAATTCTTGACGTTATTATCTCTCACACGAGTAAGCTTTTGAATCTGTCTTGGAATCGGCTTCCCTGGATTCACGTAGGTACAGAAAGATTTTCCCATCTCCATTCGCATCCCGCCCAATTCGATTGCCGCGATTTGAGTAATCTCTTCTTGCTTGGGTCGCAAGCCGGTCGTCTCGAGGTCGAACACAACAAGTTGCTTCACTCCTAGTAGAGGGTGAAAAAGCGATCTGCGTGTTTGATTGAGAGGTTTCACTGAAGACTAAAAATGATTGATAAAATAGGGACTTCCAAAACAGACACTCCGTTCTCCGATTGCGACGAATGATATAATCGACCTTTTTCGTTGCCAGTTGACGCTCTTTCAGCCCAATTGACGGAGTTTTAGTTTAAAAAACCAACTAAAGGCCAGGATCTGATGTTTTACCTTCTCTAATGGCAAGAATCATTTGAATGTTGGAAAGCCGATGGGCGATTTCTTGGGCGATGTTGAGATCGTTTTCGTTCTCTAACATGGTTCCCAAGCGAGATTCAACTTGCTCCAGTCGTGCAAGCTCTTCCAAGTACTCCTGCCTAAGAGAAGATTGGGCTTCGAGATTGCTTTGCGTAGGCTGAATCATGAACATTCTGAAAATAGGGATTTGTAAAAATTTGACAAGCAATATTTACATTTTTTTAATTTTCTATGAGGATTATTTTTCTAGTCTAAATTACAACCCAGTATGTGGTTTATTGTATCCGTATATAGGTTACAGCGGGCAGGTTGAATAGACGCTTGTAAATTTATGCTACTTCGATTCATTGATGGGCGAAAATGAACTCGCTTCTTTCCGGTAGAGATGTCCTAGTCGTTGAAGATGAACCGCTTTTGAGAAAGCGATTGTCTCGATTTTTGAAGGAAGAGGGAGCCCATGTGGTATCAGTCGAAAGCTTTACGGCTGCTAAGAAAGCGCTTTCTTCGATGCCTTTTGACTATGCATTGTTTGATGTCCACCTGCCTGATGGCCTGGGAGTGGATCTTTTAGATTACTCGAACGACACATCCTGTATTATGATGACTGCAGATGGTGGGTGGGAAATCGCGGTCGAAGCAATGAAGCGAGGGGCTGCAGATTACATGGCTAAGCCTTTTGAGTTGCAAGAAGTGCCTCTCATTTTGGCTCGATGTGCGAAGGCGAAGCGAAGCCGGCGTTCTCAAGAGCACCGTGTTGAAATGGAGGCGGGAACGGTCTCAGGTGAAGGGCTTTTTTTTGGGGATTCCTTGGCCGCCTTGAAGGAACGCCTAGATCGGATACTCGTATCGGATCGTCGCCTAGCCAGGAAACTGCCCCCGATATTGCTCGAAGGTGAAACAGGGACTGGAAAGACCACGTTTGCCCGTTGGTTGCACGCAAATGGTACGCGGCGGGATGCTGAGCTTGTCGTAGTTAATTGTGCGGCCCTCCCTGAAAATCTTGCTGAATCTGAGTTGTTCGGTCACGAGAAAGGGGCGTTTACGGATGCGAAGGCGAAGAGAATCGGATTATTCGAAGCGGCCGAAGGAGGGACCCTTTTTCTGGATGAGATCGCAAGCCTGTCACCGGCCCTTCAAGCCAAAGTCCTTGTGGCAATAGAAGAGGGAAAGATTCGGAGGGTCGGTGGAGTTAGTGAGATTCTCGTCGATGCCCGTGTCATTGCAGCCTCAAATCGAGATCTAGATGCTCTGGCCCGCGAAGGAGCATTTCGGGAAGACCTCTTTCATCGGTTGAATCTGCTCCATATTCGAATTCCGCCGCTGCGTGAAAGAAAAGAGGATCTGATGCACCTGGTTGAGCATTTGGGAAGGGGTTTGTCACTCCGCTATCAGATTGATCGCTTCACAATCTCGGAAGAGGGAAAAAAGCAGATTCTTTCACACGATTGGCCGGGAAACATTAGAGAGCTGGCTCACGAAGTGGAGCGAGCGATCATTCTGGGAGATCCGAGCAATGCGGAGTTTCCCTTATTGAGCTCGGTCGCTGCTAATGGAATTTCATTGGACGAATCTTACGACTCGGACTGGCTTAATCCGTACTGGGATCTTGCTAAAGAAGGAATCGATTTGGAGATGGCGATCGATCGCCTGATTGACATAGCGATTGAAAAATCTGCGGGCAACGTGTCACAAGCGGCTCGTCTTCTTAAAGTACCAAGGGACTACATTCGGTACAGGAAAAAGAAGAAGAGTAGTTGAGGGACTAGGTTGTGGGAAATATTCCCCAAAAACGGTTTGAAAATAAGGGTTGCTTTGGTAATGAGTTCCCAATTTCATAAAAATCTGCAAGGAGCATGCCGAGCAAAATAGACATAAGTAGTTGATCACCATTGAGTAAAAATAAGATAGAAATATTGGCACAGATTCTGCAAAGCGTTGGGAGAAGCAACATGGACAAAAAGCCATCAACAAAAGAAAAAATAATGAAATTCAAAACAATGAAATTCCTACCCGTTATACTCGTAATTGCCGCAATCTCAACCTCGGCTTTTGCGAAAAAAGAGCGCCCAGAGCGCCCAGAGCGCCCGAGAGCTGGGGCAGTGATCGAACGCATCAAAAATGCCTTGGAAGGAGACCTTTCAGATCGAAAGAAGGCGTATTTGGAGCACCGTCTAGCTTATTTAGAGTTGCATGTAGACATGCGACAAGCATTGAAAGATGCAATCGGTGATTTGGCAGAAGATGCGACTGACGAAGAGCGTAAGGCGGCTCGCAATTCTGTTCGTGATCAATTCTCAGATCAGCTTAAATCGGTCAAAAACCAACGCAGAGAGATCAGCAAAAAACGCCGTGCGAATCGGGGAGATGAAACGTCGGCCGATGGTTAAGGTTTAGACCACAAATTTTTGATCAGCCAAGAGCGGGTCGCATGAGGAAAACCCATGCGGCTTTTTTCTGTGCAATTTTACAAGGTGGAGACATGAGGGTGTTGATAACATCGCTACTTGGCATTTTTTTGGCCGCAGCATGGGGGAAGGAAATAGAGGATTCCTTCAAAGTGGGTGCTGGGGAGTGGTCCGCATGCACCGGTCTCGGATATAAAGGGAATGTGCTGTTTAGTGAGATCGCGCCGGTAGATTCGCCGTTTATTTTTGCGGGTGTTGAGGGAATCACGAGTCACGAGTTCATTGAAACGGGTGCGGAATGGACCACGATGCTGCTACTGGACAACTACCATTTTACAAAAGCGAGTGACTTGCCCGACGAGACCTTTGGTCTGCTTTTGTCGGAATACGGTCGTTACGTCACAATTGACGGTCGTCTGTCGAGCGGATTACAATATGTCTATTTCAAACAGGCCTTCGATGCGACCTTTGATGTCTTAGACCTGTATCAAATTAAACTGACAGGGCAGGAGCCGAAGCTGTATGTCGATTGGAAGGCATTTTTCTGGCAATTCGAGTATCAGGCAACTGTTGGGGCCTCGCGGATGTACTTTAAAAACCCTACCAACGACTACGAAACAATCGATTGGGAGCTGGCACTGGACTACCTACTGGGTGAGGAGTCGAGAGTTCTCCTAGCGGCTAATGGACATGCTCGAGATTATACGGATCGACTGGCTAGGACACTTTCGGGTGCAAGGGCAGATTCGATCGTGCTAGGGGAGGACCAACTGGGAATCGAATTAGCGTATGAATGCCCCTTCGGTTTTTTAGGAGTGAAGGGTGAGCTCGATTTGGGAATAGACTTTGAAGCCAGGCGGGATCGACATTTCGGGTACTACGAC
>DIHO01000004.1:0-148841 GCA_002420185.1 Opitutales bacterium UBA5694 | reverse complement strand
GACATTTCGGGTACTACGACCGTGATAGTTTAAAGTATGGTTTGGAATGGTCGGGAGGGGGCGAAAGATGGGATTTTTGTCTAGACCTAGGGTACTCCCAACGAGACTATCTATTTCAAACCGTGGACGATGGGTCGCTCCGCATTTCGGACGAGTGGATTTGGACGTTTGATTTGGAACGGGAATTAAGTGATCATTGGGGGCTTTTCCTGCGGTTAAATCGTGATCAATCGGATTCTAATGAAACTTTTTTTAGTTACGATGCGAATAGTGTGATGTTAGGACTTAGATTGAAATAGAGCTAGTCGACAAAGAGGTTGTTTCCTTGTGACATTATGACTGATCAGCATGGTAATCTTCCCCACTTCCGAGGATCCGCCGGAGTGCAGTTCGCAGCTCTGGGGATGATAGTCGTGATCTTTGGCGGGATCATCGGTTTTTCGAGCCTCCAACTGCGGAAGGATCTGAGGGGAAAAGTAGTACAGCGCTACGCTGATATTTGGGGTCCGGTATCAAAGTTTCAAGTCGAGCAAGGTGTCTCGGACGACCTGTCTGGGATTCTCGACTTTGATGATGCAATCATTTTCTCTTTGATGGCTGCTCAGGAAGTAGACGGAGCTTTAGGCATCCAAGTTTTTGATGCGGCTGGCCAATATTTAGCAGGGGTGCCTGCTGAAATCGAAGAATTTGAATTGAGTCTAAACTCAGTCGAGCGAATGCAGACCGCATCACCCTGGGCAGTCTATTTGCCAGAAGGTAGTTACGTTGAGCCCGGATCGAGTCCTCAGCCTGAAATTGAACTGAACATTCCGATTCTCGGCAGGGACGGGTTGCGAATTGAGTACCTGGCCCGATATCTCATGGATGGGTATGATGTTCGGGATGAGTTAAGGATTATTGACGCCAACCTGACTAAGCAAGCTTCGCTGGCGTTTTTTAGCGGCATTTTGCTCGTTTCAGTGGTCTTTATTTGGTCTTTTTGGGGGTTACGTAGTGCCAATAAGGAAGTGGCTGAGAGAGCAGCCAGATTGGCTAAGGCGAACGCGGAATTAGCGATGGTCGCGAAAACGTCAGCGATTGGAGCGGTTGCATCCCACCTGATACACGGTTTAAATAATCCACTTGCGGGGATCCGAGAGCACTTAAGATCAAACGGAGAGGATTTAGAGCAGGATGACTGGGCGGATGCCCAGAAAGCGACAAGCCGTATGCAAGCGATGATAAACGAAGTCGTTGACGTTCTCAAAAACGAATATTTTGACGAAATGGAAACCCTTAGTGGAGAAGGGATCGCTCAGTACTTGAGAAATAAGTTCGAGCTCAAGGCCCAGGAAAAAGAGCTGGATTTTGGCGTTAGAAGTGAAGCTAGGATATTATTGTCGGCTCGTGATGCCAATATTGCGAAATTGATCCTTTCCAACTTGTTAGACAATGCAATCGAAGCGGTTTCAGAAAGAGGAGAAGTCGAGACCCGGATAGTCTCGCTAAACGAGGAGGTTGTATTCACGATAATAGATACAGGACCTGGATTTTCGGAGATAGCGAAAAGCAACCTTTTCTCTCCTATTCAAAGCAGTAAAACTGCAGGAGCCGGAATCGGGCTTGCTATCAGCCAGCAACTGGCAAGGCACTTGGGTGCAACGCTGGAGTTAACTCGTTCCTCTTCTTCGGGAAGCGAAATTCAATTAATCTTGTCCTCAGCCCAAGAAGTTGCGAATCAGAGCTAATAACGAGATGCATTTTGCAATTCTGAAAATCGCGTTTCTAATTTTAGCCCCATTTTTTCTGGTATCTTTATCGAGTGCGAGGATAGGAGGTCAGCTGTGGGCCTTCCAAACGGGTGACGCTATCTTCAGCTCCCCAACGATAGATAATGCGGGAAATCTGTATTTTGGCTCGATAGATGGAAAAGTGTATTCGATTGATAAGGATGGAAGTGAAAGATGGTCTGTTCAAACGGGCGACTGGGTCGAGTCTAGTGCAGCACTTAGCCCTGACGAATCAACTATCTATATAGGATCGTGGGATAATAAATTATACGCATTGGCAACTGCTGACGGCACTGTACAGTGGTCCTTTGAAACGGATAGCCTTGTGTTCTCATCGCCGGCGGTTTCGAACAGTGGTGAGATCTACTTTGGGGGTACCGATGGATTTCTGTACGCATTAAGTCCAGCGGGTGAATTGCTTTGGGATGTCTTTATTGAAGGTGAACTGGATTCATCGGTTGTTATCGGACCTTCAGGAAACCTATATCTCGCGTCGAGCACCGGAACTGTGTTTTCAATTGATAGGAGCACCGGGGCCGAGATTTGGACTTTTGAAGTTCCCACCGAAAACGGTGCCTTGGGGCGAGAAGCTAAAATAACATCCAGCTGTATGCTGGATGGGAAGGGAGCGTTGTATTTTGGGTCCAACAATTTCTTTGTCTACGCTTTGGATTCAGACAACGGCTCTTTCCTGTGGGAATATGAGACTGGAGGCGTCATTGATGCTTCTCCGACATTGAGTATCGATGGCAACGTGCTGATCTCGTCGCAGGATGGGTTTCTTTACTCTTTGGGTACAAATGGGAATCTTGTTTGGAGGACGAGTATTGGAGCGAACTACTTTACTTCCGCAGTTGTTGATGAAGTGGGTAGAATTTACGCCAGTTCCTTCATTGATAATACTTTGAGCTATCTGAATCTGGTTTCGCCAGATGGGACAGTTCTACAACAGATAGGCTTCGCTGGAATTATTGATTCTTCCGTAGCCCTTGGTTCAGACGGTGCTTTGTATTTTGGAAACAACGATGGAAAGTTGTATGCGTATTCGAACGGAGCTCGATTATCGAATTCCGTATGGCCAAAATTTCGAGGTGGACAGGCAGGAAGAGGCAACTTAGAAGGGTATGTTCCGCCGGTTGCCAACAAGGAACGATTGTTCAATATAGCCCTGCGGGGAGTTCCATTGAGCGGAGAGGAAGTCATCATTGCAGGGTTTTCGGTCGTGGGTTCAGGCGAAAAAAATCTGTTGATCCGAGCAGTTGGGCCAGGATTGCTGAATCAAGGTGTGTCAGATTTCCTTGAAGATCCATCGGTGTCATTTTTCGGGCAAGGAAAACAGTTTGGAGGTAACGACGACTGGGGTCAAAGCACTTATGCCGGAATTCTTCTGAAGGAGATGGCGAGAGTGGGGGCGTTTGCACTAGACGAAGGATCAACTGATAGCGTGGACATTGTGTCTCTTGCAAGTGGTGTTTATACTGCGATTGTCGCCAATGAGGGAGGACAATCGGGTATCGTTCTTGTTGAGGTTTACAACGCTGATGCTGATGACACGGAAGTATCGCTTGCGAATGTGTCTATGCGTGGTCGAGTAGGCACTGGATCGGAAGTTCTCATAGCCGGATTTGTGATTGAAGGCAACCTACCAAAGAAAATTCTTATTCGAGCCATAGGCAAGGGTCTCGTTGCGCAAGGGGTTAAAAATGTAGTTTCGGACCCTACCTTAAGCTTGTACAGAGGCTTCAACGTGATCGATTTGAATGACGATTGGGATGTCCAACCTGAAAAGAAGCAACTTGCTTCGTTGATGTCGTCGGCAGGAGCCTTTGACTTAACTGAGGGAAGTGGTGATAGTGCTTTCTTTTTATGGCTCGAGCCGGGCTTGTATACGGCTATCGTAGCTGGGAAGAATGATAAAACGGGTGTGGCTTTGATTGAAATTTATGATCTCACCGGTTTTTAGACAAGGTTGACTGATCGTGTTTGGCACGGCAAGTTGGCGTTCGATTTGGTTAGGGCTCCCACAGTTGTTTTCGAAGACGAAGATTTGCTGATACTAGACAAACCGCAAGGTGTGCTCGTCGAAGGCTTCAATTCGGGCGAAGGTACCTTAGCGGACTGGGTCAAAGATTATTTGGGGAATCATTCCAGACCACTTCATCGCCTGGATAGAGACACAAGTGGTTTAGTGCTTTTTGCGAAAAACCAGAAGTGGAATCGTAAGCTGTCGGAACTGTTTGATAAGAAAAAGATTAGAAAGGAATACTGGACGATAGTCGTTGGAAGTTGGGATAAGCGGACGAATAAGGTGGAGACGAAGATCAGGCCATTGTCGGAGGGCAGGTGGGAGAACAGCGTGGATATAGGGAAGCCATCAAAAACTACTTTTCGTGTTCTTGGAAGTGACAGTGAGTATTCGTGGATCCAAGCCCTACCTAAGACGGGCAGAACGCATCAGATACGTTTACACTGTCTTGAGGCTGGCCATCCAATCGTAGGAGACCGTTTTTATTCCTCTGATCGCACAAACGCCTTAATGCTTCACGCGCATTCACTCGGTTTTCGCCACCCAAATGGGTCAGGCGACGTTCGAGTTTCAGTGGACCCACCTGAGTTCTGGCATCATTGGCTGAATAGATTATCATTTAAAGCTAATTGAAATGGCCATCGATTTCTAGGTTGCTGGGATTGAAAAACACCTTGATGATAAGATTATGGTACGTGTGTATTCATACAAAGGATGCGATTCATGTCGGAAGGCTCTTAAGTGGCTTAAAAAGCGGAATATCGAATTCGAAAACTTAGCGATTCGCGAAACCCCACCGAAGCGGGATGAGCTTGCCATGATGCTTAGCTATTACCAAGGAGATGCGATTCGCCTGTTTAATGTATCCGGGGGTGATTATCGAGCCCTCAACCTTAAAGACAAGATTTCATCCCTCAGCGAAAAGGAAGCGTTCGATTTACTGGGAAAAAATGGAAACTTGGTAAAGCGCCCCTTCGTAATTTGGGCTACGGGAGGAGTTGTCGGGTTCAAAGAACCTGAATGGATTGAGCGCTTGGTGTTTTAGCAACAATAGCCATCTTTAAGGTTTCCGGTCGCTATGGCCTAGATCTCTTTGAGGAGCGATTCGGTCGCGGATCAGCTGTTTAACCTCTTTTGCCTCTGGAAACCGACCCTCTGCCTTTCTTGAATAGAGGAGGCCTCCATTTAATCGGATCTCCAGGACGCCATCCGTTCCCGGCTGAAGGGAAACTTCACCGATTTCTTCAGAGAAAGTGGTGAGAACTTCCTGTGCGAGCCAAGCAGCTCGCATCATCCAGCGACACTGCCGGCAATAAAGAATCGAAATACGAGGCGATCTGACGTCATTCATTATGGGTCTAGCTCAATCGCTGAGCAGCTGAATCGCAATGGTAAAGATCTCAACCTTTGTTCGCGAGCAGCACCCTCTAATTTAGCTCTGCCTGTTCTATCAGATTTTGGATGCGAGACTCTGGTAATTTAGATGAATTCCACCATGATTGATTGGCGAAGAATAATCCTCTCTGGAAATCAAATGTTGCTTTCGTGGCAGGCACGCGATGTTTTCTCTGGTCTAAACAAGCAAACTTGTAAGTTTGTGGCTGTGTCTCAAGTTTGTATTGGCTTTTCTCCCTAATCAAGATTCAGACGACTATGCGATTTTGGTTGGTTCGACCCATTATCTGTGTTGATAGCGTAAATGATGTCAGGATTTGTATCGGGACAACGTTACATCAGTGAACCGGAACCAGAACTGGGTTTGGGAACGGTAGTCAGTGTAAGTAATTTCCAGGTAGGAATTGCTTTCCCGGCGTCGGGGGTAGAGCGAATGTACGCGTCTGATACGATTGTCCTCAAGCGGGCTCGTTTCCGAGAAGGTGAAAAAATTACTTCTCACGAAGGAAAGACTTATACTGTCGAAGTTGTTGAAGAAAGATCGGGTCTGCTATTTTACCAAGCCAGTGGGTTTGAATTCTGTGAAAGCGATCTTTCGGATTCAGCGAGTTTTAGTTCACCTCATGATAGATTGATGAGCGGTTTGGCGGATCCTGGAGAGGTTTTTGATTTACGTTACAAAACCTTGAGGGTGCAGAATGAGCTGCGAAGGTCTCCAATGCGGGGCTTCACTGGGGGCAGGGTTGATTTGATTCCCCATCAAATGTACATTCTGAACGAGGTTTCAAAACGGCAATTACCGCGTGTGCTCCTTGCGGATGAAGTGGGGCTGGGTAAGACCATTGAAGCTTGCTTGATCATTCAGCGTTTAAGATCCATTGGGAGAGCGGAGCGTATTCTTATCCTTGTCCCAGAATCATTGATACATCAATGGTTCGTAGAACTGCTTCGCAGATTTAACTTATGGTTCAGCATTTTTGACGAAGAGAGATGCCTTGCCGCGGAGGGAAGCAATACGGGGATGAACCCATTTTTGGATGAGCAACTGGTTTTGTGCAGCATCGATTTTCTAGCAGGGAACGCCATCCGGTCTGGCCAGGCAATTGAGGCAGGCTGGGAACTCGTAGTTGTTGATGAGGCCCATCATCTGGAATGGACTCCCGATTCCCAGAGCCCTGAATACGAGCTTGTAGACTTGCTGGGACGGGGAAGTCCTGGGCTACTTTTGTTGACAGCTACGCCAACACAGTTAGGACTCGAGGGTCACTTCGCCCGCCTTCGTTTGCTGGATCCGAATCGTTACAGTGACTTGGAAGCCTTTAAGAACGAAATGGAAGGTTTTGAGTCGGTGGCGAGAGTTGCTGGAAAGATCGTTGACGAGGTCGCACTGTCTACGGCAGATCGATCTGCCTTGAAACTGATTTTCGTTAAGGACCTAGACGGCCTCGAAAAGCGATTGGCAGACTTTGAAAGTGGAAAGCGAGGAGCTAAGGACGTTTTGTTGAAAGCATTGCTGGACGAACATGGAACGGGTCGGGTTGTGTTTCGGAACTCCCGGTTAAACATGACAGGGTTTCCCAAAAGAATGTACTGCCCAGCTCCTCTTAATCCCACTGGTGACTCAAATGGGCTACTTAGCAGATTGGCGAAGGAATTTGAAGCGGAGTTCAATGACAACGAGCATGAAATTCGGTACCAGTTTAAGGGTGACCCTCGGCTGGAATGGCTGGTGACTTTTTTAAAGGGGAAACGCAACGCCAAGATATTGTTGATATGCAAGTCGAAGCGGAAAGTGCTGGCGATTGAATCCGCGTTGCAGGAAAAGCTTAACGTCAAAATTGCGTTGTTTCATGAGAAGCTGCCGCTTGTTCAGCGAGATCGGAATGCGGCTTGGTTTGCGGAACCAGAAGGTGCGAGGATTCTACTTTGCTCGGAGATTGGCAGCGAGGGGAGGAATTTCCAATTTGCTCATGATCTCGTCTTATTTGATTTACCAGCCAACCCAGGACTTCTTGAACAGCGCATAGGAAGGTTGGACCGTATCGGCCAAACAGCTACAATTCAGATTCATGTACCTTACATTGCGGGGAGCCCCCAAGAGTTTGTCGCAGACTGGTTTCATCAAGGTTTGGACGCTTTCGAAGTTTGTGCTCATGGCAGCGTTGAGTACAAGGAGGCGTTCAGTACTCGGTTACTGGAGCAAGCCTTGAAATATGGCCGTGGCCAGAAAGAAGCCAACCGAGAAGCACTTGAAGCCTTTATCGAGGAAACGACCGCTTTTCGCGAGGAGCTCACGGAGAGGTTGCGTCTTGGCAGAGACCGTTTGTTAGAATTGAACTCATTCGATCAGAAAGTGGCCAATGAGGTGGTGGACAATATCCGTCGAACGGAGAACGATTCCACCAGTCGCACCATGTTGTTCGACCTGCTGGACCACTATGGGGTGCGAATTGAGGAACACGAAGCGGGCGAGGTTTTTTTTGACAGCCGACATGCCTACGTGGAGTCTTTTCCAAGGATACCTTACGAGGGGGTTTTGGCGACTTTTGATCGAGAGCAGGCAATTGTACGCGAGGATATCGAATTCATAACGCAGGACCACCCGCTTGTCCTCGAGTCAATGGCATTGCTTATCAATTCCGAGGTAGGTGTTTCGGCCTTTAGCATCAGGGAATCAGACCAATCTAATATTTTGCTGGAAGCTATTTTTGTTCTGGAACCAGTGACTCAGGCCCATCTGCATGTGGATCGGTTTATGGCCCCTATACCGATAAGAATTTTGGTGGATATTCGTGGAAACGACCTGACTCATGAACACAACCAGGCTTGGGAACAAACTCAGTTAATCGATGGATCACTGAATCGATTTTTGGAAAATCCCGGTTTCAATCGAGATATTCTCCAATCGATGCTAAATGTAGCTGAGGATATGGCGCGAAAAGAGTCCACCAACATAAAGCAGTCCGCAAAGTCGGAAATGAAAGCGGTGCTGGGAGCCGAGCTTCGGCGGCTAGTTGATCTACGTAAGATTAATGAAAATGTCAGAAAAGAGGAAGTTGAGCTAGTTAAAGGCGAAATGAAGGGTATCGCGGAGGGGATTGCTGCGGCCCGTCTCAGGCTCGACTCTACAAGACTAATCGTGGTAGGAAAAGTCGTTGATTTGGAGATTTAAATAGCCAAGCGGGAGAAAGTGATACGAAGCGGATGTAGTAACTGCTTTCTCTTATTCATCGCTAACCTAAGCTTATAAAAGTTTTGTATCGGAGAAACTGCCCAAAACGCTTTTACTTAGCAACCTGCTCGGATTTGTCCCTTTTCTGGGTCGGAATGCTGGGCTAATTTATCATAGGTTGAGATTGGTCGCCACGTTTCGTCGTAATCTGACCTTTGGGCAGAGTTTTCTAACGAGGTGGTTATTACGGGTCGTTCTCTTGGTGTTAGTAATGCAGCAAGTTTCGTTTGGCGGAATTGTAGAAGTTCCGCTGATGGCGCTTCCCATCTTCGTGCTCTATCGATCTGCTTTCACGAAAGCTCTAAGAACTGCGAACCTCATTTAATAGGGTCATTTTGCCGATCCCCCGCCATTTTAAAGCCAACTACTTTTGATAGATGGCTTCATCTTTGGAATGTGACTCCTCCCTTTTGGCGACAATTTCGCGACGGTCGTCCCTTTGGAACGACCGCCGGTTTATTTACTGTTCCCGAATAATCGTTTCATGGTTCTATGATCCCATTCAAAAATCCAGAATCGATAGAATTCTTACTAGGCCCGCGTCCACGGTCCCCGCTTGAAGCTAGAATAAGCTCCCTGCTTGAGATCCATAACTCCGAGACCGACGAGGGCTGCAGTTATTGCAACTCCCGCAGTGAGCTCTCCAGCTGGCATTTGAAACCCGAAAAGCCCAAATGGCAATAGAGCCAGGATAGTTGAAGCGATTATATTACTCTTGGTTTGTCTGTTCATTTTTTTTGGTCAGTTTTCGCTGACGAGTGGAGTATTGCATACTTTCCTTATAACTTGAAATACTTATAACTTATAATATCCATAGTTTAAAACTATGGAAATGCATCAACTCAGGTATTTTTTAGCCATATCGGAGGAGCGAAACTTCACTCGTGCCGCTGAAAAGTCCTTTGTGTCCCAGCCATCTCTGAGCGCCCAGATCAGTAAGCTGGAGAATGAATTGGGGAATCGCCTTTTCAATCGCTTGGGAAGGCGAGTGGAACTAACCTCAGTGGGAAAGCAGTTCGAGAAGCGGGCCCGCTCGATTCTAATGGAAGCGGATAACGCAGTCCGGGAAATCCGTGAAAGTGCGGTTGACTTCAAAGGGAACCTTCGAATCGGAGTAACTCCGACGGTCGCCCCGTTTCTTTTACCCCCTGTACTCAAAACCTGTTGCGAACGATTTCCTGAGCTTCGGATTAGGGTCGACGAAAATCTAAGGCGGGTGCTTCTAGAGAATTTAGTTAATGGGAACCTTGATGTCGTAATCTCTTCCTATTCCGGTTGCTTTTCACAGGTGGATGCGGAACCCATTATCCAAGAAAAACTCAATCTTGTTGTTCCTCGAGGGCATGTTTTGGCGAATAGAGAAGATATTTCCATTGAGGACTTTAAAGATGAGCCGTTAATCGTTTTGGGAGAATCTTCTGCCCTAGGGGCAAAGGTCATGGAGTTTTTCGAAAGAAACGACTTCGAGCTAAAAACCGCGGCTTACTGTTCGCAGGTGAGCACTGCAGTCGCCCTAGTGCACAGTGGTCTCGGTTTAGCGATCTTACCAGAAATGGCTCGTGAGTCTATTTTGCCCTGCGATGTGGTTTTCAAGTCGATGAAATCGCTTAAGATGTCCCGTCTGCTTTTTGCCCTAACCCACGAGCGACGATATTTAACTTCTGGGGCACGTGGTTTTCTCGATGTTGTCCGTGATTTTGTTGATGGAAAAGGGTGATTTAAAATTAAAGAAGAAGGCAATCCCTTGCGAATTGGCCTTTTCGTAAAGTTTTGGGAGACCCCTATTTCAACATCTTAGTCCACTTGGCTTTGCTGTTGGAGCTCTTAACTGCGGTTGCGATAAAAGCCATTCCTCGTATGCCGTCCTCGACAGTCGGAAAGTCGGGGTTTTCCGGTAGCTTTTTACCGGCCACTTCTGCGGCGATAGATCTTGCCGCTGCCATATAGACATTAGCAAAGGCTTCAATAAAGGCCTCCGGGTGCCCAAAGGGAGTGCGGGTATTTGTTTTCGCTGAGTTGCAGACGTATCCATTCCCTCGGCGCAGAATTTGCCGAGGTTTGTCATGAAACTTGATGATCAGCTCATTTGGATCCTCTTGATGCCATTCCAGAGAAGCCTTGGTGCCGTAGATTCGGATATTCAGATTGTTTTCGTCACCGTTGGAGATTTGCGATGCGTAGAGGAGGCCTTTAGCACCGCCTTTGTATCGAATGAGAATGTTACCATCGTCATCAAGTTTCCGACCCGGAATAAAAGCCGTTAGCTCGGCACACATTTCCTCAATCTCCAGACCAGTGATGTAGGCCCCTAGGTTTTCGGCATGAGTACCAATATCTCCAATGCAATTTGAGATTCCGGCAATCTTAGGATCCGTTCTCCAAGAGGCGATTTTCCCATCGTTCTTGTTGTCTATGTCACCCACCGCATAACCTTGAGGATATTCTGTGACAACTTTTAGGATACGACCAAGTTTACCTTTTCTGGCAAGGTCTCGAGCTTCCTTGACCATGGGGTACCCTGTGTAGTTGTGGGTGAGAGCGAATACCTTGCCAGACTTTTTGACAATGCGCCGCAAATTACGGGCTTCTTTAAGGTCGTATGCTAGGGGCTTGTCGCAAATGACATTGAATCCGGCTTCTAGAAAATGCTTTGCTACGGCGTGGTGTAGGTGATTTTGGACGACGATACTAACAAAATCGATGCGTTCGCCCACGGGAAGCTCGGATTCCCCTTTAGCCATTTCCTGGTAGGATCCATATACTCTAGAGGGGTTTAGAAAGAAGTCCTTTCCGGAAAGCTTGGACTTTTTCGGATCGGATGAGAACGCTCCGGCTACTAGTTCGATTTTCCCGTCGAGATTGGCGGCCATGCGGTGAACAGCTCCGATGAAAGCTCCACGGCCACCCCCGACCATTCCCATTTTCAATTTTCGATTCATGATTAGTGATGTTTTGAAGTTAGCAGGCTACGGGCTTGCCCGACTGTGCCGACTCGTAGATGGCGTCGATGATTTTCATTAGGGAAACCGCCTGGTCTGGAGTGTTCAGCGGCGTTTCCTTGCCCTCGATGGACAGAATGAAATTTGCGGCGGAACGGGACCTCCCCATGTCCTCACACGCTTCTACTAGAATGTCCCTATTGACCGAATTACCGTTTTCCTGTACGTAAAGCTCGCAGGTGTCGATGCAGGTTTCGTCCAGTCCGTCGGAACCAAAGAGTCGTTCGATTTTCCCGCCTGCCCCGACGCCTTGGAAGACGACCGAGACCTCCTCGCGCTTGATAAGCTCTGCCCAGGAAACCTGGAGACTGAGCACCTGGCCGGTTTTGAAAGTTACGAATCCATGAGCGGCCGCTTCAACGTCATTGACACCTTCGGCATTGTCTGGAATCCCCCAGGGTCCTTTGAAGCGTTTATCGGTGATAAAGTCAGAAAAGGTTTTGCCCATAACATATTCAGGCTCTGGATAGCCCATCAGGTGCATTGACAAATCAACCATATGTAGAAGGTCGATGAGTGGCCCCCCACCGGAGAGTCTTTTGTTGGTGAACCAACCCCCGAAACCAGGGATCCCAGTCCGTCGAATCCACTTTGCCTGGGCGGAGTTAATTTTACCAATCGTACCGTCAGCAACGTAGTTCATCATGGCAAAGGACTCTGGCCTTGCCCGATTGTTAAAATTGAATAAGAGGTGCTTTCCAGCTGATTCTGCTGCCTCCTTCATCTTTTCAACATCAGGTGCATTGAGAGCGGGCGGCTTCTCGCAAAATACGTGCTTGCCTGCCTCGAGTGCCTGTATTGCGAGCGGGGCGTGAAACTTGTTTGGAACAATGATCGAAACGGCGTCAAGATCTGTGAGAGTTTCAAACATCGTTTCGATGGACCCGAAAGTCTGTCCGACTCCATATTGTGCAGCAGTGGTTTTTGCCGCATCCTTGTTAAGATCCGCGATTGCTACGATTTCAGCTCCCGCCTGGCGAAAGCCTGCGATGTGGTACTGGGCCATTCCGCCCGCGCCAATGATGGCTACTTTAGTGCTCATATAAGTATAAAAAAATTTTCCCTCTACTGGTTTTTTTTGTCGAAAGCAGAGTCGAAGGCGACAGAGCTTGAGGGAAAATCTACGGATTTGACGAATGATGCCGCTTCCGCTCCGCCATGAAGTCGGTCCATACGGATATCTTCCCATTCAACCGATAGGGGGCCTCGATATTTGACGTCGTTTAACGCAACGATGATGTCCTCAAACGCGATGTCGCCATGACCCAATGACCGGAAATCCCAATATCGCCTGGCATCGCCAAAATCCGTATGCCCGCCGAATACCCCTACGTCACCATTCCCGTGGCCCCACCAAACGTCCTTCATGTGGACGTGATAGATACGGTCTCCGAATTCGCGTATGAACTTCACATAGTCCACTCCCTGATAACCCAAATGCGACGGATCGTAGTTGAAGCCAAATCGCTTGTGCCCTCTAAGCGATTTGATCGCTCGAGCCGAGGATGCGATGTCAAAAGCGATTTCGGTGGGATGTACCTCTAGTCCAAAATTGACGTTTACTTTATCAAATTCATCCAAGATCGGAATGAACCGGTTGGCGAAATCTTGGAAGCCTTTCTCGAGGAATGCCTGATCCGTGGGTGGGAACGCGTAAAGAGCGTGCCAAATGGAGGAGCCGGTAAAGCCATTCACTACTGCTGGAAAATCGTCCTTTTTCTTTCTCCCTGGTTTCAGATCGAAAAAATTGCGGCACGCCTTCGCCGTCTTAATCATTTTCCTTGCCGCGCGGCGGCGAACACCCTCTGGCTTACCGTCTCCCCAAACATCGGGAGGAAGGATTGACTTGTGGCGCTCATCGATGTTGTCGCAGATTGCCTGGCCGACGAGGTGGTTGGAGATTGAAAAGCAGGTCAGTCCGTTCTCCTCTAGCAATTCCCATTTCTCCTTACAGTATTTCTTGCTGCGAGCTGCCTGGTCAACGTCGAAATGGTCTCCCCAGCAGGCGAGTTCTAAGCCATCGTAGCCCATCTCTTTGGCCAGCGGAGCGAGCTCTGTGATAGAAAGATCGGCCCATTGGCCGGTGAATAGTGTAACGGGGCGAGACATAGCGCGTGTTATTTGGGTTGGGACTGTTGGTTTTGATAATGAAGTGGACGGTTTTTCTGACGGAATCCTATCTCGTAATCAATGAGAAATGTCACCTCGACCTAAACTGTAGATTCGAGTAAAGATAAGCGAAGGATGCCAACTCACCTTTTGGGTAATGTGGGAGCAGGATGGATACGTGACGAACCGCAGCATTTAAAGGAAGCAAATCGGCTATTCGTAAAGCCAGTAACTGCTACTTTGGATCTGAAATTGTTTCGCTTGGCGCTGCCAGGCGACAACAAACCCCATGCGATTTGCGTTCGCTCCCTTTTGCGTGATTTCACGCCACCAACTGGAAGACCCTACGTGTTTGTTGAACAATTCGCCTCGATTGCTCGTGGCGCTCGCAAACGGGTTTGAAAAATCGAATTGGGCAGTGATTTGCATCATGTGAAAACTGAGCTCGGTAGGATTCCAGGTGCTCCAATCTTCAACTTTGACGTACAATCCAATTTGGGCTCCATTCTGAAAGGATTTGCGCTCAAAGGACAGGCCAGGAATCAATCTGCGTTTGAGCTCTGCTTCGAGCTGATCGAGCGATGCGTTTTTATGGGTCAGGATTCTGAATGGGTATTCGCTCCCTATTCCGTGTTTGAAATTACCGATTTGTGCTCCGAGTCCGGTCATTGCGTATCCAACGGCTGCGGGAAAATCGGGAATATTGGGTGAAGGGGCGATCCACTTGAGCCCAAGGCTTGGCCAGCTCATGTAGCGTCGCCATCCATCCATGGTCACTACTGTCAATTTGCCCGCCCTGCGGGTCGAGTCCGGTATATCGAGAACACCGGGTATAGAAACGGCCATCCGGGCAAGTTCCCCGATCGTCAGACCATGAACATAGGGAATATTAAACGCTCCAACATAGCTTTTCCATTGAGTGTCCATCGGCGGTCCATCGACCTTAATGCCTCCGAGAGGGTTTGGACGGTCAAGAATAATGACCTCGACACGGTTCTCGAAGGCCGCCTCAAGGGTCAGCTTCATGCAGCTGATATAAGTGTAGGAGCGAGTCCCAATATCCTGAAGATCAATCACTAGGACGTCGAGGCCTGAGAGCATCTCTGACGTAGGCTTACGGTATTTGCCGTACAAGGAGTAAACGGGCAGTCCGGTTCTGGGATCGGTGGCGTTGTCAATGGGCTCGTTTGCCTTTTCATTCCCATAAATCCCGTGTTCCGGTCCGAATAGTGCCACGAGATTGACGGACTTATTTTGGTAGAGGATCCGAACAGTGGAGATCCCCAATCGATTGACGCCAGCTGGGTGGGTGAGTAGCCCGACTCGCTTCCCAAGCAGAGGGAAAAAGTTTTGGTCGGCCAGGACGTCGATACCGAGCTTTATTTGCGGGCTCAGGTAGCTGCTTGTTTGGGCGTGAACAAACAATCGAGCTGTATTAGAAATTTGGGGAAAAATATTCTGGGAAAAAAGATATGCTCCCTGAAAGAATACGAGGAAAGCAGCGATGGAAAATGTGCGTATCATAGAGAAAAGTCGGGCGAAAGAATCATCGTTCACACCGAAGATTGGGGATATTAGGCCTTTGGGCAAACCGGAATGCTATTTTTTAAGTATTCTCTTTAGATTTTCATGGCTCTTCTTTGTGCGGGAGAAGGCGATTCGGTAGATCACGTCGAAAATGAACCCGAGTGTGATTCCTGCAACCAATCCGCCAATTGTGTTGGAGACGGCGACTTGTCTGAAACGAGATTCGATTTCCCCAATACCTAAAAAACCGAGGATATCGTTAGCGAGCATATTGAGGGCTGGATGAATAGCGTGCATTGCAGTTAGATTCGCAACCAGCTGTTTTCCCACAATCACCGGGGGTTTTCATGGAGGGTTAAGGCTATGGCGAACGCCAATATGAATTGGATACCAAAAAACGGTAGAAACGTGATAGCGAAGCCGATGTCCAGAGCGATGCTCACCTCTCGCTTTCGAAAAGATCAAAAGTAGAGCCGTTTGCGGGCAGTCTAGGCGAACCGTTTCAAGATTGGCCAGCGGTGGAGCGTGGCTTTTCTGGGGAGCGGGCGAAGTAACCGCTTGGCTCTCCTTATTCGGATATGTCTACGCACCCGCACTTAGCGACTAAAAGGCAGGTTTGGTCGCAATGAGGTTCACTGGGGGAGCAGTCTTGATATGAGTCGTGGTAGCCGATAAAAGCGTCCCATTTTGTCAGCTAGTCTTAAGCTATTATGGCACCCGATTTTGAGGAATGCTTACTCGTACACTAATATCGGCTCCGAACACCTTCATATTAGCAGAGGTTTGATCCTTGGGGTTTAATGTCTCCAGTACTAGGAACGACTGTGAAATTAGCTAGTTCCAAAAACTGATTCAATCGCCCTTTGTAGATTCCTACCGGTTGTCTGGAGTGCTTCCGCTAGCGGCATTCCGATGGGCGAAATGGCATGAGTCGAATCGGTTGGAAAATTGGACTTTTCAAGTCCACCCAGGCCGCCCGCAAACACGAAGAGCTGCTTACCATTCGCTATTGATTCCAATGCCAAGGCTCCTGGACCTTTCCCCTGAAGAGAGGAAGCGTCGAACCGACCCTCTCCAGTTATAACGATGTTTGCTCTATCGAGCTTAGCGTTCAATCCGATCCAGTTTTTCACCAGTTCGTAACCCGGGACGATATGGGTGCCGAGTCCTACTTTAAGACCGAACGCCGCCCCGCCCGCCGCTCCAGTACCGGGTTGTGCCATAGATTGGTATGGTACAGCACAGGCGTCGCAGAGCATTTTCGCCATTTGGGAAGTTGCGAATTCGAGTTCGTCGTAGTTTGAGGGGAGAAGGCCTTTTTGGGGCCCAAAAATGGCAGCGGCTCCCATGGGTCCCAGCAGCGGGTTCTCGACATCGCAAGCGACCCTCAACTCGAAGCCTTTGGGTAGAACGCCAGAGCATGCCTCAATTCGATCAATAGTGGGCCAAATTTCCGGAGAGGGAGCTTTGTTAATTACAGCACCGCTTTCGTCTAGAAATTGGAATCCAAGCTTCCAAAGTGCTCCGAGTCCAAGGTCATGCGTTGCTGATCCACCGAGTCCGACAATCGCTCCGTTGGCTCCATGGTCGATTGCAGATTGGATGACTTCTCCTAGACCTGCAGTAGTGGTCGTCCAGGGTGATCGCTTCTCTAGCGGGGTGAGGGATATGCCACTGCTTTCGGCCAACTCGATAACGGCGATCTTTTTTAGATTGGATTTCCAATTGAGAAGTGAAAAAACGGTACTTTGTAGTCTATCTGCTGATACAATACCAAATTTAGCCTTAACCTTTTTGGCCAAAGGACCGGAGACGGTTGTTTCGTGAAATTCGCCGTTGAGGCAACCGGTAAGCGTATCGCAAAACCCGTCACCACCGTCTGCTAGGGGAGCAGTTTCAATCACCCATTCAGGGCGGCATTTTTTGATCGCCTCAACCGCTATTTTGCAAGTATCGCGGGCCGATAGTGCGTCTTTAAATTTGTCGAATGCGACTAGAACGTGCATCTGGGAAAGCTCGCCTAAAGAGGAAGGAGTTTATTGGGATCGGCGACTGTTCGAGCTCGCTAGGGAGCAATTTTCAGATTCGATCTGACGTCTATTACCGATTGAATATCTAGGGCAATATCTCGGGCTTTTTTCGTTTCTTCACTAGAAGAAACTTCACCTGAAAGAATGACGGATCGATTTTTCACTAGGATCTCAATTCGTTCCGCGTCGACCGATGAATCTTCTTTTAGCTTTGCTGCGATCTTAGCCTTGATCGTGGCATCCGTTGCAGAATCGACTATCTCCCGTCCTCTTTCTACTAGCTCAGCCCGTTCCTCCTTGGTGTTTTCCAGTAGGTTCTGGGTGCCTTCCTTGATCTTCGCAGCGATCTTCCCCGCCGATTCTTTGGCTTTCTCGACAATCTCGTCTCTAGACTGGATCGAAGAGGAGGAGTTTCCCGAAATCGAGGAAATTAGATTATCGGCCGATTCGGGTGAGTTGTAGAAGGTCGTGATTGTGGCACCGATAAAAATGCCGAGAATTAAAGCGATAAAGAAAGTTTTCATGGTCTAAAAAGGGAGCGAGCAAAAATAGTTTCCTAGAGCACTCAATTAGTCAATGAGTGATCCTCTGGAGTTCGGATAAAGGTTTGGCTTTTGTATATTAGCGGGCTGATAATAAAATGGACAATCGAGGGCCGAGTTAGAGGATAGAGAAATGAAACGCTATCCTTTTCTTTTCGCGTGTGTCGCTTCCATTGCGTTAAATAGTCTCTCAGGAAACACGGATACTCCGAGCAATTACCCGGTGATTGGAAAAATTAACAAGTTCGATGATCGTTTGGACGAACTCATTGATGAAGAAGCCCCGATCGAGGTTATTGCCTCCGGGTTCGCCTGGACCGAAGGACCCGCCTGGAATAAAGAAGGTGGTTTTTTAGTATTCTCGGATATCCCACGAAATGTCGTGATGAAATGGAGCGAGACGGAGGGATTGCACGAGTATTTACGGCCAGCGGGATATACAGGTATTGTGGATTACGGAAGGGAGCCTGGTAGCAACGGGCTGCTTTTTGATGCAATGGGACGACTGACTTTGTGCGAGCATGGGGATCGGCGAATATCTGTCCTCACCAAAGATGGTGGAAAACGAACCTTAGCGGACAACTACAAAGGGAAGCGATTTAATAGCCCAAACGATTTGGTTTACCATCCAAACGGAAATCTCTATTTTACCGATCCGATTTACGGCTTGCCCGAAAGGCAAGACGATCCGCGGCGAGAAATGGATTACTGTGGCGTGTTTCTGCTTCGGCCTAACGGGGAGGTTGAACTCCTGACCAAGGAGTTCACTCGGCCCAACGGGATTGCTCTTTCGCCGGATGGGAAAACCCTCTACGTTGCCCAATCCGATAGCTCGGCTCCTCTTTGGAGATCGTATGTGGTCAAGGGAGATGGAACAATCGGGAAGGGAAATCTCTTATACAATGCTCTCAAATTCAAGAAAGACGGTGTTGGAAATGCCGACGGGATGACCGTTGATCGGAAGGGAAACTTGTGGGCGTCGGGTCCTGCGGGAATTTACATTTTTTCTCCGCAAGGGGATCTACTAGGAAGAATCGAAATGGGAGAGCATTCGAGCAATTGCACTTGGGGCGACGATGGATCCACACTTTACATAACCGTTGATATGTATGTCTGCAGGGTACGCACCAAAACGGTAGGAATCGGATTTTAGTTGGGGTTTCTAAAAGCTAGCTGCTCCCTCGCCACAATATTTTTGGGACTAAGATCTTGGGATTCCGTATCGGTTGTTTTAAAATCTCACGTTTGGAGGCCGAATGGAAACTTCAACTAGTTTTCAGGAAATCCAAATCAGAGCGGTTTTGGAGCAACTGTCTACTCTCCTTTTATTGATACAAGCCACAAGATGGGGTTCTAGGCTTAAACTTTTATCTCAACAAGAACTGCCTTCGAGCCGAGCGGTTCGAACCAGCAAACATTGAATGGATACCTTGCGGTTCGTTGAAGACTATAGTGCATCCGTTTCGCAACACCCGAAAGAATTCATGAACGATTTCCTCCTGATTGGGTACATGGTGAAACGCATGGAAGCAGATGATGCGATCGATCTCTTCGGCTTTCAGCTGGAGACTATGGCCGTCAAACAATCTAAATTCCCAAGAGCAGGAAGGTTGGTTCGGAATTGGGTAGTCGTTGAATATTGATTCCCCTAATTGTAGTTATTAAACAGATACATATTCATCAATGACGGAGTAATCATTTTGCCAGAGAACCTTTTATATCCAGCAAGGACCGGAGCCGAAATCGAGGACCTTGATCCCTGCGGTTAATCGTAAACTTTCTAACATTAACCTCAGCATCACTAGAAGCTGGAGTGCTTGAGATATCACTGCAAACGGTTTTCCTAGCTGAATACCAGGATCGTGCAGGCGCTTACAGTACTCGCCGGAGAAGTGATCGAGGCCAGCTACGCCCAGTTCCTGAATTAGCTTTTCGGGATCGATGAGAGAATCGGCCAGCTGATTCGCAGATTTTGAAAAACCTAGTTATGGTCATCCGTAAGCCGCCCCAGTTTCGACGTCGATTACTCGGTAGTTCTCGATATGGAAATTCGGATCAGAGCGGAAAGTAAGCTGCGCATTGTAGTCCTTTTCCAAACTAATGAGCAGATCCGCATCCTCTTCGCGGAGACGGTCGATGATCGTCGGATTCACGAGCACGCGAAGCTTGATCGCCTTAGCCGCATCGGTAGTCCGGTTACGAGCTCTTCGAACGATTCCGGAAAGTTTTCTTTGTAGCTCCACACTAACGGTAGTTGCGGATTTGACGATGCCTTTACCGCGACAGTAGGGGCAATCTGTATACAATCCGGAAGACACGCTTTCCTGCATTCGCTGGCGAGTCATCTGCATGATTCCCAGTGGAGAAATGGGTAGTATATGCGTTTTGGCTTTATCCAGCCCCATGTGGTCTCGCATCTGGCTGAGAATCGCATTACGGTGCTTCCGCTGTTTCATGTCGATGAAATCGATGATGACTAGTCCGCCGATATTACGGAGTCGGATCTGTCGGGCGATTTCAGCGGCAGCTTCACAATTGACCTGGAAAATGGTGTCGTTCTCTTTCCCCTTATTCCGATGCGAACCGGTATTCACATCGATGGCGATGAGAGCCTCAGTTTCATCGATTACGATGGCTCCACCCGAAGGTAAAGGTACGGCCCGCTGGAAGGTCTGCTCAATCTGGTTCTCGATATTGTAGCGTTCGAATATCGGGATGCTGTCTTGGTAGAGATGAATTTTGCTGGTCGACCGTTTCGAGATCTGGCTGACGTCGTCGACAATGTTCTGGTGGTCGACTGGGTTGTCTATCAGGACGCGATCCACATCTTCTGTCAGAAAATCGCGAACGGTTCGCTCGCTCAGATCGGGCTCCTTGTAGAGGCAGGAGGTCGCTTTGACGGTATCGATCTTGCTCTGAATCTTACTCCAGGTCTTTAGCATTATATGAAGATCCCGTACGAAGTATCGGGCTTTCTTTCCTTCTCCTGCCGTGCGGACGATTACTCCCATCCCCTCCGGAATGGTAAGGTCTCGGATGATCTTTTTTAGTCGGTTACGTTCTTTGATATCCTCGATTTTACGAGATATTCCGCATTGGTCGGAATAGGGCATTAGAACGAGAAATCGGCCAGGAAGTGAAAGATTAGTCGTCGTTCTTGGCCCCTTCGTGCCTATGGGTCCTTTCGTGACTTGGATCACGATTTCAGTACCTGTAGGATAGTGGTTAGGAATATCGTTTAGGGTGATTTTCTTTTTCTTCTTTTGCTTGCTCGATCGATTGACCCGAACGACCTCCACAGAAGAATCGACGGCTTGTGGCAAGATGTCCCAATAGTGAAGAAACGCGTTCTTGGGCAGGCCGATATCCACGAACGCGGCTTTCAGGCCGGGATCCAAGTTCTTGATCCTTCCCTTAAATATGCCACCAACGATGCGTTGTGCGCTACTTCGTCTCTCAATGTCGAACTTGTCTAAAATACCGTCAACGAGAAGGCCGACCCGCGTTTCTAGAGGTTCTGCGTTTATTATAAGCTCCCGGTAGGGTTGCTTATTTTTTTTCAGTTTCTGGACGATCTTGGTCAAAAGCGGACGCTTCTTGGCCCGCTTATCCGCCTCTTTCTTGAGTTTTGCCTGGTCTACCGGTTTGGCCGGTTTGCGTGAAGGTGGTTTTCTAAGCTCTTCTTCATGCTCGGTTGAAAGGTCCGATGACTCGGTTTTTGTTATTTTCTCGCTCATTCTGTAATATTATTGTGTTTACAGAAGGCTCCTTCACATGGGTTTGTGGTGTTTCAACAAGGCTCTGGCATTGATACAGATGCATCGCTAGAATTCCTTTCGAAATCGGTACACGCTTTGTGCCAGTCCTTGCAGGACGCAGCAACTCACCATAAAGGTGCCTCCGTGACTTAAGAACGGGAGCGGTAGTCCAGTTATGGGCATCAGGCCAATCGTCATTGCTATATTCACAAAGAAATGAATGGTGAACAACGTCGCCACCCCCACCACAAGAAGCGTACCAAAGCGGTCGCGTGCGATAGTGGCGATGCGGATGTTGTTTCCTATTAGCAAGCCGAATAGAGATACCACGACTACGCTTCCCAAAAAGCCGGTTTCCTCCGCGACAACGGAGAAAATGAAGTCGTTGTGGGCCACTGCACGAGGCAGATAGCCCAGTTGGGCCTGGTTGCCTTTCAGGTAGCCTTTGCCTGTCAAGCCGCCGGATCCAACGGATATAATTGATTGTTCCCGATTCCAGCCTGCATCCCTGCGGTCGACCTTCCCGGGGTAGATAAAGCCCATCATACGCTGTCGCTGGTAGTCCCGGATCGGAATCCAGTAGTGAGGACGTTCAACGATTTGCCCCACCTTCGCCTCCGCCTTCGCACTTACGAACTCACCATAGTTGTGAGTATCAAGTACCACGAGACCCACCAAAACCGCGAATACTGCAAAGGCGGTTGTGAAAAAGGATTTGGTAAGATTAGATGCGTAAAGCTGTGCGAACACGGCGGAAGGAATGACGAGCGCCGATCCAAGATCGGGTTGAAACAAGATGAATAAGAATGGAATAGAAATCGCAAGCGTCATTTTTGCTAGTGCCAGCCGCGATTCCATGAGCTTGCCGATTTCGGATCGGGTAAGGAGGCTGGCTCCGATAACGATGCAAGCAAGTTTCGCTACTTCACTCGGCTGAAAGGTTGGCCCGATACCAAAGTAGAGCCAGCGCTTAGCTCCGTAGAAATCCTCGCCCCAAGGGCTGAAAGGAACCATGGCAAGTAGCCCAAGGGCGAGGAAGTACAATAAATGAGAATACTTCAAAAAGATTTTGTAGTCTAGCCAGGAAACGACGGCATAAGCAGTTAAGCCAACGCAGATCCATACGATCTGCTTAATCCAGTCGTTGCTTTGCTGGTAGTGCTGGGCGCTATAGATAAAGCAGACGCCGATAATAGACAGAGCGATTGTACACAGGGGTGAAATCGGATCAAAGCGAGAGTGCGTGTAACTAGATTGGGAGCGTGACACGGTAAAGCGATAAGAGAGCAGATTCATGATGTAGAACCAGCTCCAGATGTGTTGAAAGGAAAATCGCAAAATTTGGAAACTAAAAAGTATATACGTATCTTCCCACCCCTCAAAGTTCTTTGGTGAAATCCAATCAGAAGTCGCCAATGGCTTATCAGGCAGTTCTAGTGGATCCCGACTGGGATTCAGAAAAGGCCCTCCCGAAAAGCGGGGGGTAGTGACTGGTAGCTGAGAGAAGAGCCAAAATCTAGTTTCTGCAGGATTTATAGCGGGTGGGAGCGAATGGCCCTACTTGTTCATTGAAAATTTCGAGACGAAGCGGAAGTATCGTCCCATGGTTAAGCTTGGGGAGATCAATTGGGAAGGATTGGGTCCAAAATGAGTGGCGAGCCAGTAGCTAAAGCTCGAATAGACCGCTGGCTTTGGGCGGTTCGGCAATTTAAGACGCGAGCCTTGGCTTCTCAAGCGTGCAAAGGAGGCAAGGTCCGCGTGCGAGATGAGAAGGTAAAGCCTTCCTACGGACTCAAGGTGGGCGAGGTTATTGAAATTCAATCAGGTCCCATAACCAAGTATTTAAAAGTTTTGGGTCTCATAGAGAAGCGGGTTGGGGCGAAGCTCGTTGCGGCATTCATGGAGGATTTGACACCTCCCGAACACTATATGCTTTTGCAGCAAACTTCGGCGCAGAAGGTCTTGCACCGGGATCGCGGGACTGGGCGTCCTACCAAGCGAGACCGCCGTGAAATTGAACGATTGTTCAGCGAAGACTAGATCGTATTGGAAGCGGCTCCTGCTGCTTTGACCAAATGCCAATCATTAATTGACAGGCTTAAGAAAAAGGGTCGCCAAGCTACCGAAAGCTGTTTGGATCTTCGACTATGCGTACGCCCCCACCACTGGACAAGGTTATCATTTTCCCGCTCGTTGTAGCGACAATGCTTGCCGTATTGATCGCTGTTCTCACTCCGGAAGTAGGACCGTTCGCTTACGTGTCTGCATGGATTGGCACTTTCGCAGTGCTCATGATTTGGGGTTTCCTCCACCACGTTCAAAAATAGCACGATTGAGATGAGCGAATTTGGGAATAGCAATGCAGCGTATCCATCTGTCGATGACTTGTTTCAGGCTATCCTTGAAGCTCGCCAAAGGGTCTACGAAATTGCCAGACCTACTCCTCTGCATCGTTTAAACGACAGCGACCTCATTTTTATCAAACGTGAGGATTTGTCGCCAATACATGCTTACAAGTGGAGAGGAGCTTATAATCGGATGAGCCTTTTAAGCGGCAAAGAGAAAGCTGAGGGGGTAGTTTGTGCCTCAGCTGGCAACCATGCTCAGGGTGTGGCGTTGGCTGCCAAAGCGTTGAAGACGAGTGCCGAGATTTTTATGCCCCGCTCTACACCTTTAATGAAGCAAGAGGCGGTTAGAAGGTTGGGAGGTGATCACGTGAATGTCCGACTGGAGGGAGATTCCTACGACGATGCATGCCAGGCGGCCCACAATTACTCGGAAAAAGAAAAGATGACATTTATACACCCTTACGACGACTTAGCGGTGATCGGGGGCCAAGGAACGTTGGCCGATGAAGTGGTGATGGCGGGCGAGGGTGACTTTGATATAGCGTATTTGCAAATTGGTGGCGGTGGAATGGCGGCAGGAGTTGCTTGCTGGCTAAAACGGTACTATCCATCCATAGAAATCGTTGGCGTCGAGGGCGAGGACCAGGCGTCCATGGCAGCGGCGGTTGCTCAGGGTGGACCTGTTGAGCTCGACTATGTGGATGTGTTTTGCGATGGAACAGCAGTGAAGCAAGCGGGCAGTCTCACCAGTCACTATTGCTGTCAGTTTATTGACCGTTTCATCACGGTGACGAATGCCGAAGTTTGTGCTGCTATTGAACTCTTGTGGGAAAGCCAGCGATTGATTCCAGAACCAGCGGGAGCGATGGGGCTTGCAGGATGGCTCAAGGAGAAGGATTCGGTACAGGGTAAACAAGCCCTTTCAATCATCTGTGGATCGAATATGGATTTCGGTCAACTGCCGTACATCGTTCGGCATGCGGGTATTGGTTCATTCCATCGAAGGTACTACCGATTTAGGATTCCTGAAAAGGCGGGGGCTTTGCTCTATCTGCTGGAGACCTTCCTGGAATCTGTGAATATTATCGAATTTCAGCATGGACTTTCAAATCTGACCGAGGCCACGCCGGTAATAGGAATAGACGCCATGCCTCAGGACTTTTCCGTATTGGAGAAACGACTCGAACAGCTGGGGATAACATTCGAAGAGGCCACAGGAGATGAGGACGTTGAATTTCGGATCATCCCCTACGACGCGTCTTTGATCGAGTACCCGTGCTTCATTAAAATTGAGTTTCCGGAAAGAGCGGGCGCGTTGCACGACTTCCTTCTCAACAATTGTCAGGATGCGAGTATTGTATATTTTAATTATAGCTACACAGGGGAAAGAGTAGGCCGGGCGCTAATCGGTTTCGATTTTCAGTCTGAGGAATTGAAAACTTCCTTTCGAGATGGGGTATTTAATCGGGAAACGATACTGCGAGACGTGCGTGAGGTCACCCCCAACGTATTGACCCGAATCGTTTGATTTTATCTTAATGTTCACCTTTATCGATTTATTTGCTGGCATTGGTGGATTTCGAATTGGGTTGGAGCGATTGGGCGGACGATGCGTTTTCAGCTCGGAAATCGACAAGCACGCAGCGGCAACCTATGAACGGAATTTCGGAGAAAAACCGGTGGGTGATATAACTCAAATTGATGCTTCAGATGTCCCGGACCATGAGGTGCTATGTGGAGGTTTCCCCTGCCAGCCTTTTTCGGTTAGTGGAAAGCAGCTGGGATTCGAAGATGCTCGGGGAACGTTGTTTTTTGAAGTGATGCGGCTAGTCTCTGAGAAAAGACCAAGGGCTGTGTTTCTTGAAAACGTAGCCAACTATGCACGACACAGAAACGGAGATACGTTGAAAAGGACGCTATCGATGCTGGGATGCGAAGGGTATAGGGCCAAGCACGCTATTTTAAACGCGTCCGATTACGGGGTTCCACAGGCACGCAAGCGTTTGTACATCGTGGGCATCAGGGAAGATGTTGTAAGTGGCGAGTTTAGATTTCCGCAGCCAGCAGGAAAGAAGGTGTCAGTACGGGACATATTACTCCCAAAATCAAAAGTTGAAAGTACGGTAATCGTTCGAAACGACATTACGATTACGGATACCAACGTTGGAAAGGACTTGGGGGCAAGATCTGAAAAACCGATCCAAATTGGAGTCATTAATAAAGGGGGGCAGGGTGAGCGGATCTATTCGCCCGAAGGTCAGGGTATCACTCTTTCTGCCCATGGTGGCGGAGCCGCAGCCAAAACTGGTGCTTTCCTAGTGGATGGTGTAGTGCGCAAATTGCACCCCATTGAGTGCCGTCGGATGATGGGTTTTCCTGAAAGCTTTAAAATTGATCCACGCACCGGGCAAGCCTATAAGCAATTTGGCAATGCCGTCGTCGCCTCTGTTGTTGAGGCGATTGGCAAGGAATTGTTAGACGCGGCAAAATTAAAATGGGAACAGGCCGTTTTGGAGCTGAAATAATACTGGAGGATATGGCCAAGGAATCGATCGCTATTGTTGGGGTAGGTTTGCTCCTCGTCATTCCGCCTGCCAGAGCATCTGGAGCGGAGAGTTTGAAACGGCAATAGCTGGAGGAGTGAACGTAATGCTTTGGCCAGAATTTCCTATTGTGACGAGTGCAGGAAAATGCCTGTTCTTTCATAGCTTCTACAAAGTCTTCGACTAAGGTGGGGTGGGATATGTACGGGAAGAGAAAGCGGGAATTGTAATTCGATTGGCCTATACAGAATCGAAGGTTGAGTAAACCCGGCTAATTTTCGATGAAAGCTTTCTGTCTTGATCAACCCATGTGGCCGCTTAGGACAGTTCAAGGTAATGGCCAAGTGTAAGGATAAGCGTTCCGTTGATATGCAGATCATGCGCGACTGGGTGGAGCCCGGTTCGCGCGTATTGGATCTCGGTTGTGGTCGAGGTGTGCTTCTCGAGTATCTTAAACAGAGCAGGCAGACTGAGGGGGTGGGGGTTGATTTGAGTCCGGAAAAGATTCACGACTGCGTCAAACGAGGGCTATCCGCCTATTTGGGTGACATGATGGATTTCATGGGCTCGTTTCCTGACAATCATTTTGACCGGGTGATCTGCTCGCGTACCTTGCAGGAGCTGGATAGCCCATCCAAAGTTATCATGGAGGCGCTGCGCGTCTCTCAAAATCTCACCATTGGATTTGTGAACTTTGCCTACTGGAAAAACAGACTTAGCATGCTTGTGAACGGTCGGCGATTGGAGAACGAGGTTTACCCAGCGGATTGGGCTGAATCGAGACGGGGTAATCCTCTTTCGGTTAGGCAGTTTGAATCCTATTGCCGCCATCAAAATTTTCACATTGCTCGCAAAGTTTATCTCAGAGGAGACTGGAAGCGTGAATCTACCATAATCCCGAATTGGCTAAGCGGCTATGCCATATACGATCTGAGCGCAAGCTAAGGATTGGCGAGATGAATTACGTGGAAAGAAAGTTACGCACAAGATTGAAAAGCTCTTTGGACTCGATGAGAAAAGAGTCATGCCCGAGATCTAGATCCAACTCTGTGTAGGACGCCTCGATTCCCTGTCTCAGCATAGCTAACACGATCTCCCGATTTTGTTTCGGCGGAAACAGCCAATCAGTAGTAAAGGCGACTGAGAGTGCTTTACATTTTAGCAATTTAAATGCATTGTCTAAAGTGCCATAGGCGTTTTCGAGATCGAAGTATCCCAGAGCGCGAGTAAAATACAAATACGCGTTCGCGTCGAAGCGATTGATGAAGCTTTGAGCTTGGTATTTCAGATAGTTTTCAACCTCGAATTCGATATTGAAAGAATAGCGATTCCCCTGGCCCTCTTGCCGCTTCCGGCCAAATTTCCGGTCCATACTGCGATCGGAAAGGTATGTGATGTGGGCCATCATCCGAGCGATAGCAAGACCGACGTTGGGCCCTTTATCAGGGTCGTATTTCCCCTGCTGCCACTCGGGATCCTGCATAATGGCCTGTCTCCCCACCTCGTCAAAAGCGATTGCTTGTGCGTTTTGCCTCCAGGTTGTAGCCATTGGGATGATACGCCTTACAAAAAAGGGGTATTCAATCGCCCATTGAAGCACCTGCATGCCTCCCATCGATCCTCCAATAACGGCGTAGAGTTCCGATATACCCAAACTATCGAGGAGAATTTTCTGTGAACGGATCATATCCCGAATCGTCACGAATGGAAACGTTAGATTGTAGGGCTGTCCCGTACGAGGGTCGATTGACTTGGGTCCTGTCGAGCCTTGGCATCCTCCAATGCAGTTGGCGCAGAGCACAAAAAATCGGTTGGTGTCGATCGGCTTGCCAGGTCCGATCAGACTGTTCCACCAGCCGGGCTTTCGGTCCTTGAGAGAGTGAATACCGGCACAATGGTGATCCCCCGTCAGGGCATGGGCGACGAGAACGACATTGTTCCGGTCTGAGTTGAGTTGTCCGTAGGTTTCGTAGCGGAGTGTGAACTCGGGGATCGACTGGCCACTTTCAAATTCGAAGGAGGTGTCGCAGCGAAAATCCTGAGGAGAAACGAGGCCGATTTCCCCATCATAGCTGTTTGCAATATCTTCCTCTGCGGGATTCATCGTAAAATAGAGATTGCACAAATGAATTTGGCCTGCAAGCAGGCTTCTCTTCTATGCCGCTCTTTTGTAAAAAGGGCTATTCGTCATCCGGCATGAACGCCTCTGGGATGTCCGCATTGTGGAAAACGTTCTGCACGTCGTCTAGATCGTCCAAGGCATCAATGATGCGCAGGACTTGCTTCGCGTCCTCAGCTCCGGATATAGGGGTTAAATTTTCTGGAAGATAGGCGAGTTCCGCGTTGTCTGGTTCGATTCCAGCTTGAGATAGAGCTTGGCTTACATTGTCAAACTCTGTCAGAGGGGCGAGCACTTCGAAGTATTCTACCTCTACTTTAAGGTCTTCGGCCCCTGCTTCTAGGACGATATCCATCAGCGTCTCCTCGTCAGCCTTGTCTTTGGAAATAATAAATTGGCCGGTTCTTTGAAACATGAACGCGACCGCGCCAGCGCCCGCGAGATTCCCGCCGTTCTTGGAGAAGGTAGAGCGGACATCCGATGCGGCCCGGTTCTTGTTGTCCGTTGTAACCTCGATTATGACAGCCACCCCATGCGGGGCATACCCTTCGTAGACAAACTCCTCGTAAACGACCCCCGGAAGTTCCCCGGTTCCTTTCTTAATTGCTCTCTCGGTGTTTTCGACCGGCATGTTCTCAGCCCTTGCCTTGAGAAGCACGGTGCGAAGCTTTGGATTCATATCCGGGTCGCCTCCACCATTTTTCGCCGCGAGCGTGATTTCTTTGGAGAGGCGGCTGAATATTTGGCCTCGCTTAGCGTCAGCGGCACCTTTTTTCCGTTTAATGGTAGACCATTTACTGTGTCCGGACATTTCTAAATAAAGAACTATGGGGGTTGGTTTTATCAGACTGCTAGAAACGGGATCCTAACGTTTTTTCTTTTTCTTTTTGGGAGCTTCCATCGCCTTTTTCAAGGCTGCGGGTAGTACGAGTTCGAAGTCGTCCTTCTTGCGATTAATCATCCATTGCTGGCCGATGGTGAAGACGTTGTTGACAGTCCAGTACAGAACGAGACCAGAAGCAAAGGTATAGATGATCGGGAAGAATATGTAAGGCATAAACTTCATCATCTTAACTTGGGCGTTGTCCACTGAGGGAGTTGGCATCATGCCCATTTGAACGACCAGTGAAACGAGATAGATGAAAGGCAGAATATTGAACTGGTCTCCCATGAAGGGCATAGAGAAGGGTAGAGTAAAGATGCCTTCCTCCATGGAAAGATCGCGAATCCAGACAAAATCGGCCAAACGAAGCTCAGCGGCACTTCTCAGCATATAGAAAAGGCCGAAAAAGATTGGAATCTGGATGATTATTGGCAGACAGCCCGCAACAGGATTTACCTTGTTCAGCTTGTACATCTCCATCATCAGCTGCTGCTTTTTCGTGGGGTTGTCAGCGAACTTCTCGTTGATGGTCTTCATCGGCTCACCGAGCTTTCCCATTCGCTTCATGGAGCGTGAAGAAACGAGGTTGATGGGAAGAAACACTATCTTGATTGCGAGGGTAAGTAGAATGATCGCCACTCCGTAATTATGGGTGAAACTGTAGAACCCATTCATCATGGTTAGTAGCAGTTTTGAAATTGCTCCAAAGAAGCCGAACTGCATTCCCTCCTCTGTGTACTCCCCCACCCTTGAGACGCGATCGAACTCCTTCGGTCCAATGTAATAGTCAAACCCATACGTTTGCGTATCCTGGGGAGCTAAAGTGAAACTGCCAACTTTCATGGAACCTGTCATGCCAAGCTGAGGCCTAAGATCGTCGGCGGATTGAGGGAACTGGACGGGTTGAGCGAAGTACCCAATCCCGGGCTGGTCTGGCTTTAGTATGGTGATAAAAAACTGGTTTTTCAAGGACACCCAATCAACAGCACGATTCTCGCTAATGGAGTCTCGCGGGGCAGATTTGAAGAAAGGAATGTTGCTGCCAGTGAATTTCCCCTGAGCAAGAAATTCAGTGTCTTTACCATCAAAGTAGCCAAACGTTAGAAGTTGTGCGTCCTGGGGGCCTGAGGGAGCGACGGTTCCGGAATTCAGGTTGAATTCCCCGATGAAAAGGGGGTTAGCCGTGAGGTTGCGAAACTCAAGTTCATGGCGGACGAGATAGGCCTTCTCGTTTTCAACGTTCTGACTAATCGTGTAGCGCCGAGTGATTTGGTAGTTGTCATTTATGACTTTCCGAAACTCAACGGTGTTCGGATCGCTGGCTTCTAAGAGTTGGAAGGGTTCGCTTTTATCGAGTCCTTGGAGCCCCGTTAGTTCAAGGGCTGGACCGGAGCGACGTTCGTTCATGATGTAGGGGGAATCATCGTCTCGAGACCTTTCGAAATCCTTGAGGACGATTTCCTGTATCGCTCCCCCATAGTTAGTGAACCTCGCCTCCATAAGGGCGTTGTCACGGGTGACAATTCTCTGGTTCAGGTTCGCTTCAATGCTCTCCAGTTCTGCAGGGCCGGAAACATTTAGGTTTGCCTGTGGCGCAATGAAGGGAACCGGTTCAGACCGATCAAATGGTGTGTTTTGGCCCGGCGATTGGGCAGGAGGAGCGGGTGACGTCTCATTCGGTTGAGAAGGCGGCGGAGCCTGAAAGAACATCAGGGCGAATGCGCTAGCGAGGAGCAGAAGTCCAATAGCGGTGTTTTTCTTATCCATATGGAAATTTTTATCGAGTTCGATCGCAAGAGCGAAGGTCGGTCATAAAAGAGGGTGAAAATGTTCAGGCAAGCAGAATAAGTGTGCAGTGACGGGTCGATTTCATGGAGAGCTGGAGTGCCCAGGGTGAACTAGGCCATTGTACTGGATCGCTTCCTCGAGCCGACGCTCCAATTCGCTGAGAGTGGCGCGGTTTGCTTGGAATCGAATACTGATCACGATGTCTGCTTCCTGGCGGATTTCATGTTGCCGGAGTCGGAAGAGCTCGCGGAGGTTTCTCTTGAGTCGGTTTCGGGCGACGGCGTTGCCTACTCGCTTAGAGGCGGAGATTCCAATACGGGCCGAGAGGCGATCCTCACTATCCTCTTTATGTACAGTTGAGAAAAGTGCGAAATACGGGCAACGGTAAGTTCGACCGTGTTTCCTCGTGCGGACGAAGTCGTTGTTTCGTTTTAGTCGCTGGCCTGACTTAAGGGTAAGTTTCGGAGTCATGGTTGAGGGCTCCGACTCGTATTGCCATAGGCTTTCTATACGTTCACGAGCCGTTTGCGACCCTTGCGTCTACGTGCATTGATGAGTGTGCGGCCGCCTCGGGTTCCCATTCTAGCACGGAAGCCTATCTTGCGAACTCTTTTCAAGCGGTGTGGTCTGTAGGTTGGTCTCATGACTAAAAATTGGAAAAAGAAGGTGAAGATGGAAATAGCGAGGGGGGGCTGTCAAGCATGGAAAGGGCTACTGTTGGGCCTTTACAAGTTGGATCGGGTCTCGCCTGAGTGACCTTGTGCCGGGAAATTTGAATTCGGGCGAGGATCACACCTGAAAAACGATTCTCTTTTTACTTTGAAAAGTACTGCCCGCAGTCAATCCATGAGGAATTGAGGAAAATATTGGCGGTAGCTAGAACTTCCAAAGTCCCTTATTTGAATAGAGGAGGGAGTTTTTGTGAGTATCGGTTTGAGCTCAAATCGATACCGGTACGCATCTCTGTCTTTTGGATTACTCGAGACGCGGGTCGGTTCTCAAAGCGGTACGCTATCACGGGAGCGTAGGGTGCGATTTTTGTCTCTGCTTCAAAGAGTTCGATTCTACCGGTTAGGCCATTGACGATCCAGACTTTCTCGTTATCGAGTCGGGGATGTTCGTATTCGATTTCTCCGGATTCATTGGCCTGCCCTATAAGTTTCATTTCCCCCGCTTTTGCGTAAGAATAGAATTCGACAAATGCCTTAGCCTCATCTGCCACTTTCGTCTTGCTCGCGATCCGAAAGTGTTCGGTGAGCAGCACAGAAGGAGATATTTGCTCTACGGTCGATAGCCATTGCTGTTGGTCGATTCCATCGGGATCAAGGTTTTCGAATGACGCAATTTGAATCTGTAATTCAGGGGAAAGCGACATACCCCACTTCCAGGGATTCAGTCCTATAAATTCAATAAGCTGCTGCTGCCAGTAGGCACGAAAGGCCGGAGATAAGGTTCTCTTGGAGGTTAGCTCGTCGATCAGTTCGAGCGGAAAAAAACGAGGAGCGCCCGCGAGTATCTTCATGAAGGATACGCGGAGAGATTCCTGGTAGTAGATCGACTCTTTCGACATTTTGGAGGGTTCGTAGAAGAAACCCCAGAATGTACCGTCAGGATGGCTAAGAAAATTCATCTTCAAAGCTTCCTCTGCGGCGTCCCCGTTCTCATCGAATCCTCGTACTTTAAAACTAAAATTAATTCCTGTTTTCAATCCGACCTTATCCCCTTTTTGAATGGGATCCGCCAGGAATACGGAGTACTCGTTTTTTGCTACAGGAGCTCCTTCGTAGTATTTAACCTTCGATTCGTAAATCGTAGGGAATAAGGGATTGTTGATCAATCGCTCTACAAACGCTGTTTCAGCCTCATCGAGTATCTGTTTTTCTACCACAAAATTGCTGGCAGCGTTCAATGCTTCCCACCCTTTGGGGTTGCCCGGCATGATCAAATTCTGCATCAAGGACTTGTATTGATTCTCCAACTTCAATATCCGACCAATGTTACGTTTGCCGTCTGGAGAGAGGGTCTCAAAATTGTATATGGCTTCCAGCGATTTTAGATAGCCTGCCAGATCGTCGGCCCCTTTGATTGATTTTTGGGCAGCCAGCATGGTATCTCGCCTCCGCTGTATGCTTTCAAGCGATTCTTCAATCCGCCTGATACTACGATGCTGAAGCGAGTTCTGATCCGACTCAGGGAATTGGGAGATATGTCGTCGTGCACTTGCGATCGACTCAACGATGGCTCTGGAGCTTGTTTTGAATTCAGTGTCGTTTGAGGCTGCCGCTGCTTGTTCGAGGTTGTTCTGGGCTTCTCGGACGTAGCCGAGCAATACTTGTTTTCGATCGTTCAGTTGTTCGGAAATCTGGTCTTTGCGCCAACTTTCAAATCGGGTGATTCGTGCTTCGGAACCATTTTTCAATTCGACGTCTATTGCGGCAAGCGTCGTCATCGCCTTTCTAAGAAGTGCATCGATTTCAGGAGCATTGGGATCTGCATGTTCAGAGCCTCGAATGGAGTCTAGGCGATCTGCGATATCCGTGTATTCCTTTTGGAGCCTTTTCTGGTCGGTGATCCAGCGCTGCAGGGATCTCGCAGCCTCTTTGATCGCATGGCGAGAAGGAGCATTGTTTACCAGCTCATTTCGCTCTAGAAGAGCTTTCTCCGCCTGTTCGATATCTTGGTTGGCGGCGGCTTGATTGAGGGCGGCGGTAGCGATTTGGAGCGTTTCCGAATATTGGTTATCCTTTACCTGACTAAATGCTATCCAGCCGATTATGGTGAGAACGACAAGCGTTCCAGATGCCAGAATGGCGTATTTGGGAGCCCGTCTAGTAAGTGAAGCGTCGTTTTGGAATATGTTGAAAATCCCCATCTCGTTTATGCTAGATCGATTTGGCAAAGTATTGCCTATGATTAGGTAAAGCGAATTTAGTGGGCCATGGCAAGTTCGGTGGACACAAATAGGATTTCACGGGAGATTTTTCTTTCTCAATTTGACCTAAAATTTGGAAAAAAAGCCTTGCATGGGAGAAGCGTATTTCTAGTTTCTCCGGCTTTTAGCTGACGCCCCGTTCGTCTAGCCAGGCCTAGGACACATGGTTTTCATCCATGCGACAGGGGTTCGAATCCCCTACGGGGTACCAGTTAAACCAAAAGACCGCTGCTTGTAGCTATGCGGTCTTTTTGTGTACAATGCCATGGGGAGTAGAGCCCCGATGATTGGGTCGATTAATTCTTGCATGCCCTTTGATAAATTTTAGGTTTTTCGGCCCTTTATAAAGGTCCCGTTCGTCTAGGCAGGCTTAGGACGCATGGATTTCATCCATGAAACAGAGGTTCGAATCCTTTACGGGACGCCATGCATCGCTCTGTGGGCTACGGTTGGTGCACCGCGGCAGGGCTCGGGACTTTCGAACCTCTGCCTTCCGAGACAGGTTCGACGGAGAGAGCCCGCGAGCGGAGAGGGGCGATAAGAGGTCATCGTGCAGCGATTCGGCGTAAACCGAACCAATCCTTGACTGGTCACCATCCAATGTGAGGTTGCATATCGAAACGTCGGATCAACCTCATTTTGTCTGTGGTGGTCTACCGAAGTGGAGTCAGCTTGCGGGGTTGTTTCCGACTCGTATGGTGTCGGCTTTACAGTTGGTTGCCCGAATCCGATACGCTCGTCTTTCCATCCTTGTTTTAAGCTTCCGGTTTCTAAAAGACTGCGATAGAAAATAAAAAGCTGGGGTATAACAAGTTTGAAAGAACCGTTCTTGGCAGAGTTTCAGGGCGGCTGGTCTGCTTTGGAGACAGGCGTTGGACATGAGTGGCATTGATGTGGGGCACGTAATTCGATCGCCCTGAGGAATGAGTAGCCAAAGGCTCAGGTTACTACGATTTCTTACGAGCACTCTCCCTTAACGAGCGTTCTTTGCGTTTCTACAAGGATGGCCAGATCTTATTTACAGAGACAATCGACACAACGGTATGGGAGTGCAGGCAGTTTATGATCTGGATAGAGCCGGGGGTTTCGTCCTCGGTGTTTAAAACCGACGAGCCGAGTGTAGTGACGGCCGCTGAGACTCTTGGTTTACGTTTCTGTATCCTATCTAAAAATACAAATTTTAGCGAGTAAAACGGCGAGACGAGCGTGTTTTAGGTGAAGCCACAGCTTGATGATGGTCGGCACGCCGAAGAATTAGATGATTTCCATTCGTAGTGCTGGGCTGATTCACGTCGATTATTCCATGTTGTTAACGAGACCGAAGTTATTAAGAAAGTTGGGCCCAGCTTAGAGGCCAGAACGATAGATCGGCTCTTTTTGGAGTTTTTAGCGAATGGGACTTCGCTTTTGAAAGAGGAATTAGTTCCTGGTCCGTGGATACAGTTATGGCAAAACGTGAAATTGGCTCCAGGAGTTAATCATTTTATATTTGAGACACCTAATGCTTGTAGAAAGATATCAGGTGACAATTGCAAACTCTCATTTCGTATCCAAAATTTGAAAATATTTACCGCTCTTAATGCCTCTCGCCGGTTTTCAGGTGGTATTTGTTATAAGGAGCGGAGATATTATCCCCAAAAGAGACTTGATCCGCATCCTCCATCTCTTTGACGAAATGCCTTTCTTTCGTATTAGGAAAGTATTGGAAAGCTCGTTACCTCTCCTGCCGATATAGTTGTCTTCGATGACTTCGATTGGTCGGCAGTTGCATCTATCTATAATTTCAAAGACCTCACTCTGTGGTAAATAGTGCATTTCCAGCTCGTCCTCTTTAAATAAAGGGGATTTAATATAGGTATCGATTTCGAAAGAGTAGGTACGCTTGTAGGTCGGTATTTGAATTAATGCGACACCGTTAGGGGCGAGTGACTTTAACAAATTTTCCAGGACAATTGCTATAATGGGAGGCGGGTTATGCTGCAAGACCATCACCGAAAATATAAAGTCGGTTTGGGGAAGCTCAGTGAGTTCCGCCGGATTATTCACGTGTCGAAAATCTACGTGAGTCAGGCCGTCTTCGGCAATCGATTTCCTTGCTATTTTGAGATGATTACGAGAGATGTCAATGCCCTCAACCTCCTCGAACCGATCTGCAAGTAAACGGGTGACTCTTCCCACTCCGCAACCAAATTCCCGACAAGATTTGAAACTTCTGATATCGATATCGTTTCGCTCAAGCGTTGAGTCAAGAATCATCATATCGATTTCAGCGGTCTTCTTGAAATCTTTTTGGCTGTCCCCGATCTTGTCGCTCCGGAAGGAGGCCTGCGAAAGAACGGACCAATGGGGTTCAGATTCTCCGAGCGCTTCCCAGGTCTCCTGGACGTGTTGAATTAATTCCTTTTGCTTCTCACTGTCTAGTTCAATGGAGACATTCATTTTTGGCGAAAGCCCTAAATAGAAAAACAGGTCCCACTCTGGATTATTCGCGATGAACTCCTCGGATGAAAGGAAGTGCTGGCGAAGGAGCTTGCTACTTTTGAATACACCAGTGCGCTTTTTTATCGTTTGTTCCGATTCAGGTTCCCGGTCAAGAAAGAGCCGGTATCCCCAGATAGAGTAGTCGTCCGAGAGTGGTTCGTCCATATGTTCGCGAAGTTTTTGCAAAGCCTTGTGGCATTGAGTGAAGAGTCAGGCATAGAGTGCAAGTCCATTCGACTAGCAGGGGATGTTGGGCAATCGGGTTAGGTAAGGACGCTCAGCTAAAACGAGAATTTTAGAAACGCCTGAACCTTACGCTTTTTGGACCGAGGAACGCACGACTGAGGATCCGCTAGTATAGCTCGAGTAGGTGACCTACCTTGGAAAACTTCTCTCTTGTTTTGCACGATTTCTGGTACTGTCTAGGTTAGGTAATAATCGTATGGGCAGCTGCTTGTTACATGGATTTTGGCGTAACCAATCAGCAACTTATCCATCATTGCTGCAATGATCAGGTTGGGACTGTGTTTAAGCGTGGAGAAAACGAGTTCTCAGTTTCCGATGTCCGAATCCGACCAATCTACTTTTGAAAGATCGTCGACGCTGGAGGGTCTTTGATCATATCTAGAAAGAAACCAGATTTCGATGCACAAACGTATAGCTTCGACAGTCCAGAATGAAAGGTCATCGTTTTGAGCAATATTCCCTTTAAGGGTAGGTTTCTTGTGCTCTTACTACTTTTCTGCTCAGCCATCCAATAAGTTGTCTAACTCTGCCTCTAGCGGCTCGAAAAAGTAGCGATAGCCCCCATTTCCATCATGCAAATTATCAAAACATCTGAGTACTAAGGAACCTCAAAGAGTCCCTGGTCGGAGAAATGCTCGTTACTAGAGTGGATCTAGTTAGGGGCTTGATTCTTGTGGAGACGCAACTCGATCGATTTGAAAGAGATCGGAACCGCTGCTTTGCTATCGGCTCTCTGCTTCGAGTCCCTTCTTCAGCAATTCGGAAATTCGGTCGGCGTCGTAGACGCATCCGGACCAGGAGCCGCCGCTAGCATTCTGAAGGGCGGCCCATAGTCGAGTGTCGGCAGGGACTCGAGGATCGGGTCTTAAGGTAAGATTAATGGAGCGCTCCGCTAGTTCCTGCGCATCGATCGAGACAATATCTGCGGATCCCTGCAAGTGATTGGTGTCGATTTCGATTCGAATGACATCGCCATCCAGAACACGTCCAATGGGTCCGCCGGCCCAGGCTTCAGGACTGACATGGCCGACACAGGCTCCGGTGGAGACGCCGGAGAATCGGCCGTCAGTAATCAAAGCGATACTCTCGCCCCCTTTCATGTGCTTAAGGGCGGAGGTGATCTGATAGGTTTCCGGCATACCACAGCCGGGCCCGATCCCTATAAGGATAATGGTGTCGCCTGGCTGAACCTTTCCCGACTTGATCGCTTCAATCGCGTCTGCTTCGCTCGTCATGACTCGGGCAGGGCCTTCATGTCGATAGAATCCTTCGCTATCGATTCTATCGGGAGAAATGGCCGTACTTTTTACCAAGGCGCCCTCTGGGGCTAAATTGCCCTGCATAAAAGTCACGGTACTCGTCAATCCGCGTTGCTTGGCCTTAGTAGGGGACATGATTACTTCGTCCGGATCGATTCCGTCGAGCGTTCTCAGTTTATCCTTCAAAATGGTGCGGCGCTCTGTGGATTCCCACCACTCAAGATTTTCACCCAGAGTAGCTCCGGTTACGGTTAAGGCGTCGAGTTTTAGCAGCCCCATTTTGCGCAAGTGTAACATAATTTCGGGTACACCTCCCGCGAGAAAAACCTGAACAGTTGCGAAGTGCTTGGGCCCGTTTGGCAATGAATCGACGATCCGGGGAACGGAACGGTTGATGCGGGCCCAGTCTTCGACGGTTGGCTGTCGTAACCCGGCGGCATGAGCAATAGCCGGAATGTGAAGGACAAGATTAGTGGATCCCCCAACAGCAGCATGCACAACCATGGCGTTGTAGATTGAGTCGTCTGTCAGGATGTCGGCTGTGGTTTTCTGCCTTGCTTCGAGCTCGATCAATTGCTTGGCGGAACGGCGGGCCAGGTCCTTCCAGATTGGGGTGCCGCTGGGAGCGAGCGCCGCGTGGGGCAAGGTGAGGCCGAGTGCTTCGGCGACGACTTGGCTGGTTGCCGCTGTACCCATGAATTGGCACCCACCTCCTGGAGTTCCGCAGGCTTTGCATCCCATTTCTGCTGCATATTCGAGATCAACCTCTTGGTGGGCGAATCGAGTCGGAAGCGTTTGCACTTTTCCAGCGTCTTCTCCCTCCTCGGCCAAAAGCGTGACTCCTCCCGGCACCAGAATCGTTGGCAATGTTGGCGTCCCCGCCAATGCCATAAGCATTGCCGGGAGACCCTTGTCGCAGGTTGCGATACCGACAACCCCTCGACGGGTCGGAAGCGATCGTATCTGCCTTCGAAATACAGTGGCGGCGTCGTTTCGGTAGGGGAGGCTGTCAAGCATTCCGACTGTTCCATTAGTCCGGCCGTCACAAGGGTCGCTACAGTAGGCGGCGAACGGAATTGCTCCTTCATTAGAGAATGCTTTCGAAGCTTCCTCAACTAGCATCCCAATTTCCCAATGTCCAGTGTGATATCCCAGTGCAATAGGCGAGCCATCAGGGGCTCGCAGTCCGCCTTGCGTACTGAGGATAAGAAACTGCTTTCCAAGGAGCTGTTTCGGGTCCCAACCCATACCCACGTTTTGCGTCATTCCGAAAAAGTCGCCGCTGGCCATGCCTCTCAGTTGATCGCCTTTTAATGGAAGGGTGCCCTCGGGTCCGGAGGCATGTGTCTGGAGCTTGTATATTTTCGAGTCTTGGGAATCGAGCAGTTCGTGCAGGAGTAGCATTCTGCTATCCGATTTTATTTTGCCGAGAACGCAACTTCGGAATTAAGAAGGTTTGAGGCTTCGACCTCTCTCTCGACGAGTTTGGTCCGGATCGGCTGGTTTTTGTAAGTAATTGGGCGGTAAGTGATCTCATCGCCCCCTTTGCAAACTTGTGCGGATTGGTGTCTGAATATTTTGCTTCTAAAAGCTGTGATTTCGCCGAGAAGTATCATGGCGGAACCCCCACACTTCCTACCGCTGGCTCCCTCGTGGCCTCGCGGCGACCCTATTGACCTGAAGCAACAATATATTGCCGCTAGACAAAGAGGAGTGGTCACCTGCATCAATTTCCTGGGTAATCTTAGTAGCTTTTGAAAAAGAGTATTCGATCGGCGAGATAGGTCCTGCACCAGGGATACTCGGCCCGTGGTTTAATTTTTGTGAGCCGTCTTCGTCTGCTCCAATAGGGATAAGCTTACCGCGGATGTTTGGCGTTGATCTGTTCTAGAAGAATACCCTTGGAATGCTCGAGCGAGGGCTCATCGATTCCTTTGATGATTTTGTGGGCTGCGGTATGGTGTCCCATTTCAAACCGGGTCTTAGCCATGTAGAGTTGCATCATTTGCTTTTCCTCGGGTGACTCCACAAAATCGACAAGTTGCTGCCACTCCTCGAGAGCGGCTTCCCAATTGGGCCTCGCGACATCGAAAAAACTTTGGGCGTAGCGGAGACGGTAGGGCAGATGGGCGGGTGCGAGCACGGCTGCTTTCCGAAATCGATTCTGGATTTCCAGGTCGATCCCCCCTGGAAGGAAGAGCTTATCATCGATAAAGAAATTCTTGTAGCTAAAGAGGAGGTTTCCCAATTGGTAGTGGTAGAGAGGCTCGTCGGGGCGAAGGTCGATGGCCATTTGGTAAAACCCCATTGCCTCCGGGTAGTTGCCCTCTTCCGCCTGGTAGTTTCCCAACTGGTTTTTAACGATTGCGTGATACGGGTCAATCTGGTCAGCTCGAATAAGCATAGCGTTGCTGGGGATGCGTTCACCGATTCGATGTAGCATCATCCCGTAGGAGATAAAAGCCGCTACATAGTTGGGGGCAGCGCTGATTAGGGCTTCGTATCCGTCGACGATCGACTGAAGTTCGGTTTCGATCGAATGCACGTCCTCGGTGGCTAACGCTCTCTCGTAGCGCTTATAGGCGCTCTGCTCTCGATCGTTCAAATCCTTGAGAATGTAGGCCGCCATTGATTCGGAACTCGGAGTTTCTCCGGTATCGCTTTCTGCGGCTTCCTGCCCGAAGGAAACGGCCACGAGAGGAATCGCTAGTAGTAATAATACGAAGCGTAATCGATGAAATCGTTGCATAGAATTGATCGCAAGCTAGAGATACTACTCGTCAAAGCGAGTTTTATTGATCAGCGTTCGGCTGGGATCAGTCCATTTCGTTCCGTCGTGGGTCGGGCTTGATCGTGGTACGGATCGGCATAGAGTCTTTGATGTGGAGATGAGGCCCCAAGGATATTTCGATTCGCTGCTTTTAGTTAGAAGAGACCGACTGATCGACATAAAAGAGCGACTTGAGCGAGCGGTCCCTTGGGGACAACGGACTGTGTGTTACAAAACGCCAACTTTCGAGCGAGGGAATTATTGGGCCTGTCTGGACAATCAACGGCATCTCATATCAATCTAAGTTTGCTCGGAAGCGATTATTGCTCAGGTTGTCGCGAATAATCCTAAGTTCAATTGCGGCAAACGTGCTGTGCACATACGTTATACTCAAGAGGTCCCGATTGAGGATCTAGTGGATACCAACAGGCGAGCCATCGGGTTTAGCTGTTGAGACAGCTTGATCAAATTACGTGGAACAACAGGGACGAGCCTAGTGTTTGATTGCGGGAGTGTGCCTATTTCGAGCCATGGTCAGCGCGGGACCGGCCGTCGAAGTACTTTTCCCGTATCCAGTCTGGTTGCCAGACATCGAGTGATCGCTCGATTTTACTGAAGTCGACTTCCATGGGGACGGGGCTGTCAACTTGGAGTGGCGACGGGTCACCCACGCGTGATTGCCAGCTCTTCATGAGGGCAAACAGTTCCGCACGTTGATTGGAATAGGCGGGGTCGTCGGCGAGATTGTTCATTTCGCCCGGATCCGTGTGGAGGTCGAAGAGTAGTGTGTGATTAATTTTTGGATATATATGCAGCTTGTATCGCTCGTTTCGAACAGCACGCATGATGTCTTGGAATGGAAGAAATAGGGACTCCCGCACGGAAGCCGCCGGGTTTTTGAACAAAGGAGTCAGATCGGCTCCGTCGATTCCCTTGGGTGCGGGTATGCCGCATAGCTCGAAGATAGTCCGATTGAGGTCGAGAATGTAGGTCATGGCTTCGGTCGTCTGGTTTTGGGGGATTCCTGGACCGGATAGGATAAGGGGAGCCCCCATGCTGTGCTCATAGACGTTTTGCTTTCCGAGCAATCCATGGGAGCCTACACTGAGGCCGTGGTCGGCAGTGTAGATGACGATTGTGTTTTCTCCAGCGGGAGAGTTCTCGACGGCGTCAAGGATGCGACCGACTTGGGTATCGAGGTGAGTGATGAGCCCGTAATATTCGCAGAGCTGATCACTGACGACCGACTTTGTACGCGGGTGGGCAGCGAGGCTTTCGTCCCGTTTTTTCCCATAAAGATGGCCATTGTCAAAAGGATGGTCGGGTAGGAAGTTCTCTGGAAGAGGAGGCCGGTTCTCATAGTAAAGCCGCCGAAAGGATGGCGGTGGATTACGGGGATCGTGTGGGGCAGTGAAGGCAACGTAGAGCAGGTACGGTGCGTCGGAATTTTGCTCTTGGATGAAGTCAATGGCGGCATCAGCGAAATGAGTACTGGAGAATCGAGTACCTACTTTTTTCGCGGTTAGCGTTCCATCCCGATTAAGTTTTTGCAGCGGGACTTTCGTATGGTCGGACATGCCGCCAATAAATAGATTGGTTCCGGTTTGAAAAGATCGGGCTAGGGTAGTTTTGCCGTTGTGCCATTTGCCGACGGCGTGGGTAGTGTAGCCAGCTTGGGCGAGGTGTTCCGGGAAGGTGGTTAGACCTTCCCAATTCCGGGTGTCTTTGATACGGTGCCAGTGGCGTCCGGTCATGAGCATGCTGCGACTGGCGACGCAGACTGCGCCACTATAGCTGCCGGCACAATAGTTTCGGGTGAAACTAAGCCCACTGGCAGCGAGTCGATCTAAATGAGGCGTTTGTATATGCTCGTTGCCGTGGGCTCCGATTGTGTCAGGGCGCTGATCGTCGGCAAAGAGGAAAACAATATTAGGTCGGGCGAACAGACTGAGTGTTGGCAGAGATAGTAATAGGGTTGAGTATACAAACAGTTTCATTGGGAAAGGCGTGGTGTCTTTTTGTGTGATTTTGGCAGCGGTCGATTTAGGAGTCGCCGCATCAGGGTTTCGGATTGGTCTAGGCAACTCGGGGATTGGCTGCGACTAGGGCTATAATCCATCGAAAAGCATCTTGGCTTTAAGGGCAGCTCTTTTGTGGTCTAGGATTGGGGCCGGGTAGTCGACTCCGAGCTCACCTCCCCAGCGATGGATTTGGCGGGGTGATAGCGAACTTAGTTCGGGAATCCACTTTTTGATAAATTTGCAATCTGGATCGAATCTTTCTTGTTGTCGCCAAGGATTGAATATTCGAAAATAAGGTTGGGCATCACAGCCGGTTGACGCCGCCCATTGCCAGTTGCCGTTGTTGACGCAGGGGTCGTAGTCGACCAGGCGTTGGGCGAAATAGCGTTCGCCCCATCTCCAATCGATGTGAACGTCCTTGGTGAGAAAGGACGCTACGACCATGCGGGCGCGGTTGTGCATAAATCCCGTTTGGTTGAGCTGGCGCATTCCGGCGTCGACCATGGGAAAGCCGGTTCTGCCTTCTCTCCAAAATTCGAATGCCTGGGTATCCTGTTTCCAGGCGACCTTATTGTACTTTTCCTTGAAGGAATTTCCGAAAACATGTGGAAAGTGGAAGGCGATCTGAGTAAGGAAATCTCTCCAATAAAGTTGGCGAATCAGAGGATTTTCCAGATCCAGTTTGCGTCGAATTGCCCAGTATGCCTCGCGGACGGAGCAGGTTCCAAATTTTAGATGGGCGGACAAATGACTGGTCGCTTCAAGGGCGGGGATGTCGCGATCATTCTCGTAGTCAGAAAGATTAGACAGTCGACGGAGAGTGTTCCTGGCCTCTCTGCGACCCCCTTTAATAGTGGGGTATGCTGGGATATCGCGGATTAGTCTTTCAAGGAGTTCTCCAGTTTTTAGGGGTTTTGCTGGAGAGTCGAGCCTACCTTTTCCGGCGGTCAACTTGCTGGGGGAATCCACTTTGATCGTGCGGGCTCGATTGAAGTAGGGAGTAAAAACGGTGTAGGGCGCCCCGTCCGCCTTGAGGGACTCCTCGGGTTCGTTGAGAAGCAGGTCGCTGCACGTTTGAAGGTCGATGCCCTGCTCTATGCAGGCCAACAGGAGGGCTCGGTCCCGCTGAATGCTAAACGGGGTGTAGTCGCGATTGACCCAGATGGCTTCGATTCCGAGTTCCTGGACCCATTGTTCGACGAGTTCGTGTGGCTTGCCATTGAAGAGAAAGAGGGCTGAGTTCTGATTTCGCAGGTCCTGATCGAGCTCCTCTAGAGAGTAATGTAGAAACCAGAGTCCCGATTCGCTACGGTAGTCGTGTGGTTCGGTTTGTCGGGGATCAAGGACAAAGGCTGGTACGACCTCTTTGGATCGAACAAGGGCTTGGTTGAGACCCGTATTGTCATCGACCCGTAGGTCGCGTCGAAACAGGAATAGGCTTTTTTGATAAGTTTTGATGTTCGTTGGGTTTCGGAGTTGGTTGGGTCAGATCTACAGATACGGTGTAGTGTTATTTGACACCCTCATCGTAGGTTTATTATAGTCGACCAAAGTAAAAGCGTGCGGGCTCAGCGAGCCGGATAAGAGGTTCAAGCTAGGGTGGCATGCCTGACCGGAACGCCCTACCAGGCAGAAGGATTGGGAAAGCGATTTGATAGAGTGGCTCATTAGCGAAACGAGGGTTCGAGTTCATCGATACCCGTTTTGGGATGAGTATCCAAATATTCCTGTATGGCTTCGATGAAAGCATCTCCGTATTTTTCTAGCTTGGCGACTCCAACGCCGCTGATGTCGGCAAGCTGGCCTTTTTCGATTGGGAAGTCGCGGGCCATTTCGCGGAGAGTGACATCGGAAAAAACGATATAGGGAGGGACCTTCTGCTCTGCGGCGAGCTCTTTGCGGAGGGTGCGAAGGATGGCGAATAGTTCGTCGTTGCATTCGATGCAGCCTGTTGAGGCGGGCTGGCGCCGTTGGGAAGCCGCCTTCGCGACACTGGGCTGGGTGAGCTGTATTGGAGTCCCGTCCCGCAGAGCTGCTTTCCCTTTTCTCGCCAATTCAAGCACACTATGGTTTTCCGCGTTCTGCTCGATGTATCCGTTGCGAATGAGTTGACGACCGAACGCTTGCCATTCCACGCGTGTGTAATCCTGTCCGATATCGTAGGTTGAAAGGCGGTCGTGTCTCCATTTGAGAACTTTTTCGTTCTTGCTGCCAAGGAGAACATCAACGATGTGGTTGATGCCGACGCTAAAGCCGCTGGCCTGATTAACGCGAAAAATGCAGGACATAAATTTCTGAGCGGGAAGAGTGCCGTCAAACGTTTGCCGTGGGTTGCGGCAATTGTCGCAGTTACCACAATTCCCCTCTGTCCACTCCTCCGAAAAATAGCCCAACAATACCTTGCGACGGCATTCCGAGGATTCCGAGTAGTGAACCATCTGACGTAGTTGCTGCATGGCGACATCTCGTTCTTTGTAGTTATTCTTGTTGGCGATGAACTGGAGCTGCTTGGCTACATCCCCCGGACTAAAGTATAGAATACAGTCCGAAGGCAGACCGTCGCGCCCTGCCCGTCCAGTTTCTTGATAATAGCCTTCAATATTCTTTGGAAGGTCCTGATGGATAACGTAGTGCACGTTCGGCTTATCGACGCCCATACCGAACGCGATGGTAGCGCAAATTACCTTTATCTCATCTCGTATGAAGGCCTCCTGGTTTTCAGCGCGTTTAGGGGACGTCATGCCTGCGTGATAGGGTAGGGCTTCGATGCCGTTCTGGCTGAGCCGGTCGGCAAGGCTTTCAGTCGCCTTTCGCGAATAGCAGTAGATGATGCCACTTTCGTAGGGCTTGCTGCTCACGAACTTCAGAATCTGCTGGAAAATTGCCTTTTTGGTCTCAATCTGATAATTGAGGTTGGGTCGATTGAAGCTAGCCACAAAGGTGCGGGGCTCTTGGAGCCGAAGTTGGGTCAAGATGTCCGTTCGTACCCGTTCGGTGGCGGTAGCTGTCAACGCCATGAAAGGGAGATTGGGGAAAAGGTGCCGTAATTTCGACAGCTGTCGATACTCCGGGCGGAAGTCGTGTCCCCACTCGCTAATACAATGTGCCTCATCCACGGCAAAACGGGAAACCTTCCACCGCTTGAGATCGTCGATCAAACCGGAAAGCATAAGCCTTTCTGGGGCGACGTACAAAATGGTGTACTCGCCGGCAAACAGCTTCCTATAGCGTTTTCGTGCTTCCGTTTTACTCAAGGAAGAATTCAAAAACGTGGCGGCAATACCGTTAGCGTTGAGCCCATCGACCTGATCTTTCATTAAGGCGATTAGGGGAGATATGACTACCGTGAGACCTTCCTCGAGAATAGCGGGGAGCTGGTAGCAGAGCGATTTTCCGCCGCCGGTAGGCAGGAGGGCGAAAACATCTCGTCCGGCGAGGAATTCCGATATGATTTCTTCTTGGAACGGGCGAAACGTGTCATGACCGAAATAGCGTTTCAGGATCTCACGAGCACGTTCGATGTTTAGCGAGGCCGGCATTGTTTGAATGTGTCGAATCGGATCTTGATAAGGAAGGATGAATTGATTGCGAACAGGATTTTGTTGGGATTTTTTGTCCATGGATCCCCTTTAACGCAAGGCTACGGCGTGATAAATTCGATTTTGACAGAGAGGAAAACAAGCGGGCGGACGTTGGTCTTTTACCTCAAGTTGCTGGTGTCGGATGGACTACTGTAAATTGGGCTTATTTTTTGGCACAGTTGGATCTTAGAGGCAGGGCTGCTTATCCTTTCGACTGCTCGCGCGGCCGAGGGCCCAAGCCGTCGCAATTAGGTAAAGTAAAACTTAGCTAACGAGGGATAGTAAGCCGTACCTTACGATGCAGGAATTTGCTAAGGTTCTGTTTACGTCCTCAATAATTGGCTAGGAATCCCGTTGCGAATCGGCTTGCATGCAAGGGGCGGTGCGGGTCGTATCTGGATTATGGCGTTTAATCTACGTAGTTGCCTTGTTGCAGGGGCTTTAATTTTGTTGGTCCCTCTCTGGGCACGGGACCATGGAAATCACGCACATTCTGCTAAGGACAATTTGTACGAAGCAGCACGCGATCCTGCGGTATCGTGGGAAGAGGCGTACGCACGGGCTGTAGAGGAAGAAGTCGAGAAGGCGTTTCTCGTCGAGGCCCAGACCATCCACTATCTTTCCTCGGGCAATATGCCCGAATTATACAAGCATTTGGACGATTTGGAGGCGGTTTCCGGAGAACTGGAGTATGGGATGGCCAATTCGTTCCACTCCGAGCGTCAGCTGATAGGGTTGGTAGCTTCGATCCGTGCCATTCAGGCCTATGAAGCTACGGACATGCCCGAATTTGAAAAGCAGGCAGCCAAGTCATTTATTAATGCGCCGGATTACACGCAGGCTTTTGGTCTGATCCAGTTGATGACGGAAGTGCGGCAAAAGGAAGTTCAGGAAGCCGCTATGGCAAATCTGCGAATCCCCATGGACATAGTCATCGCGAGCGCAGATGGTGAGGAAAAGCCTTTGTCGCAGTGGCTCTCAGGAAACAAGGCCATGCTCATTGACTTTTGGGCAAGCTGGTGCGGGCCCTGCATACAACTGATGCCGGAGCTTCGCACGAAAGGCGAATCGTTACCGGGTCAGGGAATCGTGGTAGCGGGAATGAACACTGATTCGGACGATCCTGTAGGCAAAGCGAAGAGGATATGGGCAGAGCATAAGATGGACATGATGCCATGGCTGTTAGAACCGGAGGACCGACCACTAAGCCAGTTGCTCATGATCAATTCGATTCCCCGCATGGTCCTAGTCGCTCCTGACGGTACGGTCCTTTACAATGGCCATCCAATGGACCCGAGCCTCGAGACGGCTCTAGCAAAGTTGGACGTTAAAATCTAGTTCGGGCATATCTTGCCCAAGTAGATTTCGGCTTGCTTCATCTGCTATTTAAAAACTTTAGCAGATCGCAGGAGTGGGCTTCTCCCGCATTTTTGGGTTGAGTCAAGTGCAGTATGAAATGGTTGCCCCAGGGGATGGATTTTCATGGGATCGTAGGGCTTGCGATTACGTTACGCCGCAGTGTAAGGGCGAAGATTTCTGATTTGAATATGTGGCATAGTACGAGTGCTGGTCACGCGAATTGGCGTTGACCGTTCTAAATACCACTGAAAAGGCTTTTCATGCGGAAATAATTCCTTTCGTGTTCCTCGTCGTCCATCTGAGGCGGCAGTTCGTTTGATAATGAAACTGGGAAACTTAGAGCTTGAATCCAATTTGTTTCTCTCGCCCTTGGCGGGATATACGAATCTTCCGTTTCGCCTGACGGTTAAGTCCGTAGGAGGGCTGGGTCTAGTCACCACCGATTTAGTGAATGCCCGCTCCCTTCTGGAAAAGCGACCAGTAGCGTATAAGATGATAGCGACAGACCCGCGAGAGAAGCCAATGTCGGTGCAGCTTTTCGGAGGAGTGCCCGAAGAAATGCGTGATGCGGCTCTTATCGTGCAAGAACGTGGAGCTCAGTCGGTAGACATCAACATGGGCTGTCCGGTGAAAAAAGTTACCAAAACCGGGAGCGGGTCCTCTATGATGAAGGACTCACAGGCGACGCAGCGACTGGTGAAAGGGATGGTGGACGCCCTCGACATTCCAGTGACGGCTAAAATGCGTCTTGGCTGGGACGATGACAATATAACGGCTCCAGATCTAGCAGTAGCGTTGGAAGACGTCGGTGTATCCGCGATCTTTGTACACGGTCGGACACGAGCCCAAGGGTTCTCTGGGAATGTTAACTTAGATGGAATTCGAAAAGTTAAAGAAGCGGTATCCCGTGTTCCTGTTATTGGAAACGGCGATGTGACTACTCCGGAATCGGCCCGAGTGATGCTGGAAAGTTCTGGCTGCGATGGGGTCAGTATGGGTAGGGGAGCGTTTTACAATCCGTGGATTTTCAAACAGACCGAGCACTTGCTTCGGACTGGCGAGATACTGCCAGAGGCGACTTTCGAACAGCGCGTAGAGTTGATGCGGATACATTTGCAACGGATGATCGAGTTTTATGGCGAGGACCGTGGTTGCGTACAGTTTCGCAAGGTTGCTCCATGGTATGCTAAGCGGTTTGGGCCGTCGAAGTATTTTAAAGATAGAGTCGTGCGTTTTTCTAGTTTGGAGGAATTTGATACCATTCTCGCGGAGTATCTCCTGTGGCGGGCTAAGTTTTGCGATGAGTCGGGAGAATTACAGGAGCGATACCGTCCACCAGTACAGTATTCATCAATTACGGATAAGGCAACGGTGGAGCAGATCAAAGTCCCGAAGGGACCGGTTTCGAATTGGTGAGAAGCTGGTTTTACCATGGAGTTCATGGCTTTAATGACTCTTGGATTGAGGTCTTGAAACACAGAACGCACGAGTGCGAAAGGATTGAGATAAGTATACGGTTCACAATGCCTTAGCATGCACAGAGTCTCCCCCCATGAATTGAGGAAATGCAGGTGGTAAAAGAGGCTCGGAGAGGTAGCCTCTGGCGACCAGTTGGGTGACGTTGACCTCGAGTTGAACGATTGCTTTTTCGGGCCATTGCGTTAAGGAAAGAAAAAAGGTAGAGAACCTTAGAGGGCTCAAACAGCCCTTCTCTTAAACCCGTAATCGCAGTGATGCGGACCGCACGAGCTGTCTTACCTTTTCTTTGAATGAGCTCGCTCAGAAATAGCGTCTTTGGCGAGAATTTTTTGGACCGCGGAAAGGGCACCTTTCAGAGAGAAGGGCTTCTTTAGCACCGTTGCCCCTTTTGGGAGATTAAATTGGGAAAAGACCTCCTCGGAGTAGCCAGTCATGAATATGACTTTCATTTCCGGGTTTTTCTTTAGAAGGCGCTCTGCCAGCTCGGAGCCGCGCATTTTTGGAAGAATGAGATCGGTGAGAAGGAGCTCGATTTTCGAATTGGAATCCTCGAAGAACTCGAGAGCGTCCTCGGCCAGGTTGGTGGAGAAGACTTCGTAATTGTGGTAGACGAGGAGACCGGAGATGCAGTCGCACATAGTCTCGTCGTCCTCAACGACCATGATGGTTTCGCGTTCATTGGATTTAAGATTGGTGGTGGGCGTGATTTCCACCTCGTCCTCGCTTTCCACATCTTTTGACTCGACTTTGGGTAGGAAAATACGGAACAGGGTACCCTTGCCCGTTTCGCTTTCGAGTTCGATGTGGCCGTTAGCTTGGCGGACGATCCCATAGACGGTAGATAGTCCAAGTCCGGTTCCAGTGCCAGTGTCTTTGGTGGTGAAGAAGGGCTCGAAAATGTGCTTTTGAGTTTCGGCGTCGATTCCCATACCGCTGTCCTGGAAACTGAGCATCATGTAGGGGCGCGTCTCGACGTGCTCGGGCAGGTACTCGGCGGCCTCCTCGGTAGAGCAGGCTGAAACGGAAAGGGAAATGCTCCCTCCGTCCGGCATGGCGTCGCGAGCGTTGGTGGTGAAATTGATGAGGATTTGCTCGAGTGCGGTTCGGTTCAGGTTGACGAAAACGGGTCGGTCGGTGAAGCGCAGATCAAACTCGATGTTCTCTGGGATAAGGCGGCGAAGGATCTTCTGCATGTCTTTGGACACCTTGATCGCGTCAAGAACCTCTGGTTTCAGGTTCTTGTTTCGGCGGCTGAACGAGAGGAGCTGCTGGGTGAGGTCGGTCGCGCGCTCCGCGGCCTTGCGAATTTCTTGCAGATATTTGGTGTCGCTTTCGTTTTCGTCCTTGTTCTCGAGGATGAGATCGGAGAATGATAAGACGACCGCCAGGATGTTATTGAAATCATGAGCGATCCCCCCTGCTAGGCGACCCACTGCTTCCATCTTTTGGGATTGAAAGAGATCCCTTTCAAGACGCCGGATCTGGCTGACATCGCGTTGGATGACGACGTAATTCGTAATTTCTGACTGGGAACCGAAAACGGGGAAGACTTTCCAAGCCATGATGAATTCGGAACGATCTTTCTTATAGCCAACCATTTCTCCTGCGGCGGTTCTTCCATCGCGGATATCGAGGATCATTTCGTCGATGATCGAGTAGTCTGTGTTTTTGCCATGCAGGAGCGATATACCTTTGCCGACGACATCCATTTCTGTGTAACCACTGATTTCGGTGAAGCCGTCGTTGGCATAAAGGATGCGAGCATCGCCCCCGTCCCAGTTCTTGTCGGTTATAATAACGCCTTCCCCAATGCTCTTCAAGGCGGTTGCGATCAGGCGGATCTGCGCTTCTGTAGATTCGGTGTGGCGCTGGTCGGTAAGGAAAAGCAAGGCGCCCGAAAGCTCTCGCTTTAGGGGGTTGGTGTGGGGCTTGAGTTGGAACGCGGCTGAGACTCGAGATCCGTCTGGCTTTTCTATGATTGCCCGAGTGGATGAGAGTTGTGGGATGCGGAAGCGATCTGAAGATAGCTCAATCGGTTCATCCGTAAGCGGGTCGAAAGCGTTGAAAACGTCGTTGATAGACTTCCCTAGAGCGGCCTCCATATCGTGCCCGAGAAGGTTCTGAGCCAATTGGTTGAGGTGCTCTACTTTACCAAACCGATTCAGAACGATAATACCCTCCGAAGAAGACTCGAGGAGTGCGTTCGTTAGCGTCTTGAACTTAGCGAGCTCATCAGCCCCCTCCAAAGCAGGGCTTGTTGCAGCATCCTCTATGAACGAATCGAGCATGAAATTGTGAAATGAAACCGGGGTCGGCGTGAAGGGGTTTTCGTCGGCCTCACCTTTTTCGGATTAACAGGTTAGTCCGGTAGCGCTTTGCCAGTGAGGGTCTTGATGAATTTTTTCATTGCTGGGGTTAGTATTCTCCCTTTGCGGTGGAGGATTGTGAGAGGGCGGTTGAATCCGGTTCCATTGAGAGTGATGGAAGAGAGCGTCCCTTGCTTCACTTCTTGAGCAACCGTTGCTTGTGGTGCGATTGCGATTCCAGCATCGATCTCCACTGCCCGTTTGACGGTCTCGACATTGTCGAACTCCATCACGGGCTCGGTTTCAATGTTTTTTTCGCGGAATATCTGGTCGACTGCTTTCCGAGTCGGGATATCCGGATCGAAGCTGATAAACTTGTAGTTTTTCAACGTTTCGACATCCACGCTTGTCTGGTTAGCGAGCGGGTGTCCAGGGTGACAAATCACTACAAGGCGATCCTCTCTGAACGGGATCATCTCGATCTGGGGCGTTTTCTCGGGAAAGGCAACGAGTCCAAAGTCCACAGAGTTGTGAAGAATGTCCTCGTAGACAAGATTGGAGCGACGGTATTCGACCCGGACATTCACCGAAGGATAATCGGTGAGAAACGACTTAATAAACGGCGGTAGCTCATGGAGGCCGATGCTATAGATAGTCGAAATACGGATGGTTCCGCTAATGACCTCCCTCATTTCCATCAACTCGCTCATCAGCTTTTCGTAGTCGCGCAAAATCTCCTTTGCAGTCTGATAGACGCGGTTGCCCTCGCGGGTAAGTTGGAATTGCTTTATGCTGCGATCAATCAGAAGGTTATCGAAGTGCTTCTCCATTGCTCGGGCCTGCTGGCTCACAGCGGATTGAGTGATTCCGTTTAGGCGAGCGGCTTTCGAAAAGCTTTTCGTTTCAACGAGATCGACGAAGATCTTAAAATTGTCGACTTGCATAACGGCGGTGTTGAATTGAAAACTCTAGTATATTAGCCAATTTGTCCTAAATTGAAAGAGAAGATTTTTTAATGATTATTGACTACCACGATTTCGAGGAAAATCTCCGAAAAGTAAGGGGGTGGATCGAGAAATCTGCGATGATGGCTGGCCGCTCCTCGAATGCGATTCAATTGCTGCCTGTGACTAAGAACCATCCTTTGGACGCTGCACGATTCGCCTACCGATCTGGCCTGAAATCGGTAGGAGAAAACAGGGTGCAAGAGGCACTTTCCAAGATGGACGACGCTGATGATGAAATTTTTTGGGAGCTGATTGGGCCGTTGCAGAGCAATAAAGTAAAGAAGGCTGCAGAGCGATTTTACAGAATTCAATCGGTGGACCGAATAAAAATTGTTAATTTGCTACAACGTCATGCGGCGGAGGCAGAACGCAATCTGAGGATTTTGTTGCAGATTAACACGGGGAATGACCCGAACAAGTCCGGGGCTCGTTTGGAAGATGCATCAGCACTATTGGAGCGGGCGTTGAACCAGCCGAATTTGAAAGTAGATGGCTTGATGACGATCGCGCCGTTGAGCTCAGATCTGAATATAGCTCGCACGTCCTTCGCATCGCTCAGAAAGTGCCGGGAAGATCTTGAGGAATCGTTCAAAGTCGACCTGCCTGAGCTTTCCATGGGAATGAGTGGGGACATGCAGGAGGCAATTTTGGAGGGAAGCACGATCGTGAGGGTTGGCACCGCCCTATTTGGAAAGCGTGACAACGCATGAGTCGATATAGAATAGGCGTGTTGCTGTATTTCCGCTCAGTGCAGGGTCAATTGCTTCTGATCAAACGAAAAAGAGCCCCCAACGCGGGTCTCTGGTGTGCTGTCGGAGGTAAGCTCGAGATGGAAACGGGAGAGTCTCCGGTGGAATGTGCGCGAAGAGAAGCTTTTGAGGAGATCGGTATTGAACTAAAAGATTCCGACTTGTTACTTAGAGCGATGTTATCCGAGAAAGACTATGAAGAAACAGGGCATTGGCTAATGTTCGTTTACGAGATTAAGAAACGACTTTCATCTATTCCAAGTAGCATAGATGAAGGAAGGTTCAATTTCTTCAACATCGGAGATCTTGACGAACTGGAAATGCCCTGGCTGGACAAACTGATCTTGACGGATAAATTGCTAGATCCAGAAGGGGAAGAATTTCATGCGATCCACGTATCGTGCCAAGAGGCCAGTAATGAAGGAGTGGTGATCGTTGAAGAGTCGATAGGTGGTAGGTAGATGGAAGATGATTCTGCTCGTCGATAACTACGATTCGTTCACGTATAATCTTTATCAATACTTTTTGATTTTGGGAGAAGAGACTGCGGTAATTCGAAATGACGATTTAGATCTCGATAAAATCGAAGCGATGCATCCTAGCCTAATCGTTATCTCTCCTGGTCCTGGCAGACCGGAGAGCGCAGGGTTGAGTATGGATTTGGTGACAAAGTATAGATCCAGAATTCCAATACTGGGTATTTGCTTGGGAATGCAGATAGTAGCCCAATGTTATGGTGGAAGAATTGTAAGAGCGGACGAGCCTGTGCATGGCAAGGTTCGCCAGATATTGCATACGGGAACCCGGCTATTTAAAGATATTTCAAGTCCTATGAATGTCACTCGATATCACTCGTTATTGGTTGAAAGAAGTTCTCTCCCATTGGAATTCCTTGTAGATGCTGAATCTCAAGAGGGTGAAATAATGGCCATATCCCATCGTACAAATCCAATCTGGGGGGTCCAGTTCCATCCCGAAGCGATTCTAACTGATAGTGGACTTCAATTGTTGTCCAACGCTGTGGTTCAAGCGAGTCGATGCGAAACTTTTCAATGACACAATTTGAGAAACTAGATACTTATGTGTCGGTCGATAGAGTATTGGATTCTATTCGAGACCGAGCAGGCACTATCGTACTCGACAGTGGGTCTCATAGTTTTGGTTTTGGCCAGTATTCGGTACTGGTGACGGATCCCATCAAGGAGATTATTTCCTTTGGAGATACCCAAGAAGTGAGGACCGACGAGGGAATAAAATTCTTCAATGGCAACCCTTTTGATTTGTTGCGAAACGAGCTGTCGTTCGGGCCTGAGTTTGAGAATCGACTGGAGCAGGTACCGTTTTGTGGAGGTGCAGTGGGATATTTTTCTTACGACTTTGGCCGCCGATTGAAGCCTACGACTCTAAAGGCACAATCTGATCGGAATATGCCCGACTATCGATTTGGAATTTATGATTCTGCTTTAGTTTGGGACCACTCTTCGAAAGTGCTTTATGCATCGGCCGATCTGAGCTCGCAAGATCCGGAATGGTCCATAAAAAGGCTAAGGAAACTCGTGGACCGGGCGACCGATTCGGAAAGAATAAGGTCTTTCGATGTAGGAGAACTCGTCTCGAATTTTACCCGCGATTCCTATCTCGAGCAGATAGGGAAACTGAGGGAACTGATTCGCGAAGGAGAAATATACCAGGCTAATTTTTCCCATCAGTTTAGGGCGAGGTTTGAAGGAAGTGGAATCGATCTTTATCGTAAACTTCGGGAATCGAATCCAGCACCCTACGCGGCGTACCTGAATTTTGGTGACGAAGAAATACTGTCCTCATCTCCAGAGCGGTTCTTAAAATACGAAGAGGGACTTGTTCAAACGAGACCGATAAAAGGGACGCGTCCAAGAGGAGAATCCGAAGCTGAGGAACGCAGATTTAGCGAGGAACTTGCGAGATCGGAAAAGGACAAAGCTGAATTATTGATGATTGTTGACCTGGAGCGTAATGACTTAGGCAAAGTTTGCCAGCCGGGTTCCATTGAAGTCGAGGGCCTCTATAGTCAGGAAACCTATGCATCGGTAATCCACCAAACGGCATCAGTAAAAGGCCGTATCGCTAAAGGGCGAGGTGCAATTGACTGCATTGAGGCAATGTTTCCAGGTGGTTCTATTACGGGAACACCAAAAATAAGGGCGATGGAGGTTATTGACGCCTTGGAATCGGTGAAAAGAGGAATATACACCGGCTCGATCGGCTACATTGGATTTGATGGAAGGGCGGATTTCAACATAGCTATTAGGACGATGAGGATTAAAGATAGTGAAATAGCGTTCAATGTAGGGGGCGGAATTGTATGGGATAGCGATCCGATATCTGAATACGAAGAGACATTACTAAAAGCTAAGGCTATCTTCGAAGCATTGGGAAAGGGAAATTGGGATGCGAGATAAGATAGTGCTTAATGGGGAACTCGTAGAAAGCGATAAAGTTGTTTTGGGGGTCAGGAGTGAAGGATTTTCATATGGCTTTGGTCTATTTGAAACGATCAAGTTTCAAGATCGAAAGCCTTGTTTTTTAAATGAGCATTTAGACCGCCTAAAAAGAAGCGCAGATGCGATCTCTATGAAGTTGCCGTTTTCAGGAGACGAGATATTCAGGCAGATAAAGACTCTCTTTGAAGTCAATGGCGTTTGGAATGGAATCTTCAAAATCGTTCTAACTAGGACCGATCGACAAGATAGTTGTGTGCTTTTTTTAAGAGACTCTACGGATCCGAGCTCTCAAAGAGCAATTCGTTTAAGGCTTTCTTCAGTCATCAAGTCATCGCAGGCATTCACTACGAATAACAAGACGCTCAATTATATGGAAAACTTGATCGAGAAAAGACGGGCCGAAGAACACGGGTTTGACGAGTGTCTATTTACCAATGAAGCGGGTTACGTTACAGAATGCGCAACAGCGAACATCTTTGTTGTCAAAGATGGTCTTCTAAAAACCCCCTCAGACGAATGTGGGTTACTGAGCGGAGTGGTACGGGGACAGATTTTAAGTATTGCCCGCGAACAAGGCCTCAGGGTTGAGGAAGGCAATATTCTTCCTGAGGAATGCGTACGAGCAGATGAAGCATTTGTGACCAGTTCAGGCAGCGGGTTGGTGAGTGTTTCAGAAATCCAAGCAGATTATTCCAAGACTTTCGCAACGGTCGGATCAAAATTGGTTGTTTCGTTAGCCGAAAAATTGCGGTTTGCGGAAATCGCGAGTTTAAATGTATTCGGAAAATGATGGGGGAAAAGAAGGAGAATAGAATACCTTTGGATTCAACTAAACTCAAGTTGGGGGAAGGTTCATGGTCGATTGGTGAGCAGACTGGCGTTGTTGGTATTTTGAACGTGACCCCTGATAGCTTTGCAGATGGAGGGGAGTATGCAGACGTTGAATTGGCTGTTTTGAAGGGGAAAGACTTGGCGGACCAGGGAGCCGATATTGTGGACATCGGAGGTGAGTCTACGCGACCCGGCTATGAGGAAGTCAGCATCGATGAAGAAATTTCACGTGTGGTTCCTGTTATAGTCGCTTTGTCTAGTCAGGAGTCTTTTCCGCCCATTTCTATCGATACGACCAAGATAGATGTTGCTCGTGCCTCCCTGGTTGCGGGGGCTGGCATTGTGAACGATGTTTGGGGTTTTGCCCGCGACCCAGAGATGGCGGGTCTTGTTGCCGAGCATAAAGCGAGTTGCATATTGATGCACAATGCTAGACTCGGTTGGCGGAGTAAGAGCGTTCTCGATTCGATTAAGCGTTTCTGGGAAGAATCAATATTGCGGGCGGAAAAAGCGGGTGTTGGAGAAGATCGAATAATTTTGGATCCCGGTATCGGATTTACGGATACTCGAGATCAGGATATGGAGATATTACGTGGAATATCAGAATTGAGGGCATTTGGGTTCCCATTGATGATAGGGGCCTCAAGGAAACGAATTACTGGGGTTCCTATGAATCTCAGTTTAAAAGATAGACTTGAAACCACGCTTGCAACGTCCGCATTTGCCGCCGCATTTGGGGTCGATTTTGTTCGTGTTCACGATGTAAGAGAAAATGTCAGAGCGGTGCGAATGATAGATATGATTAGAAAGAAATGAATGGACAAGATTAAGCTGAATCGCATCGAGCTCTGGGGATCGATAGGCGTAATGGAGGAGGAGAAATCCGGGTCCCAGCGTTATTGGATTTCAATCGAGATCGGAGCTGACCTGAAGCCAGCAGGGCTAAGTGATCAGCTTGAAGATACTATAGACTATTCCTCTGTGTTTGATCTTTGTGACTCATTAATGCAGGAATCAGATTGTGATTTGATCGAGAGCTTTGCGGAAGAGCTTGTTTGCCGATTATTTCAGCGATTTGCAATTGCTCAGTCGGTGACGATTGAGGTTCTGAAGCCCGACGCCCCTGTGTCTGGAAGTTTCGATTCTTTTGGTATCGAAATATCGAGGACAAGAGATGGTTGAAGCCTACATAGGGATCGGAAGCAATATGGGAGACCGTGCGGGTTTCCTGAAATACGCTATTAACGGTCTTTCAAATTCTGAAGAAGTTAGCGTTACGGCGGTCTCCTTCATTTATAAAACAGATCCTGTGGGTCCGGTTTCTCAGAAAAAGTACTTCAATGCAGTACTGCGTATGGAGACGTCTCTAGATCCTTATGGTTTGCTCTCTCTTTTGCTTCGAATTGAGAAAGATTGTGGGAGATTGCGCAATGAGCGTTGGGGCCCAAGGACTCTAGATTTAGACATTCTCCTTTTTGGCGATCTGGAGATTGAAGATGCAAGCCTCAAGGTTCCACACCCATCGATGTTGGAGAGAGCATTTGTTTTGGCACCATTAAACGAGATCCGGCCAGATATTCGAATTGGCAATCGCCTAGCGAGGGAACAGCTCGAGCGAATTGATAGTACCGGTGTGGAGCGACTGATTGCATTCGATCAAAGCAAGACTGTCGGGATTATCGGAGCTAGTTCAAAGCCAGATCGATACTCCAACCGGGCCCAAATTAAATTGATGGATCTTGGTCATTCGGTTGTCCCTGTATCCCAAAGAGACGGAGTGATCTTGGGAGTCCCATGTCTGCGTAAAATAGCTGATTATTGGGAACCGTTGGACACACTCACCCTCTATCTGTCTCCCCATCGGCAGTTGCAAGTTATACCCGAACTGGTCGTAGCGAAACCAAAGAGGGTTATATTCAATCCCGGCACAGAGTCGATGGAAAGCAAGCGACAGTTCGAGGCTGCGGGGATATTGACCGAGGAAGCCTGCACACTGGTCATGTTGGAAACCGGGCAGTTCTAGCGATTGCTAGTTGAGAATTCATTCAAAGTGGAGTAAACTTTGCTGGTCGCTCTGATCTAGAGTATCAACAGCTTCAGGGAGGAAAAAAGTAACGTTTTTTAGGCGAGATTAACGACTGGTAACGACTATTTTGCAGAGGTCAGTAGACGACAATTTCCGTGGAAAATTTCGAAACAGCTGATTCGAAGACTATTCTCGGCCAATACAGATCAAAGATATTGCTATTTGCCAGACAGTTTGTGCCCAACCATGCCGATGCGAGGGACATCGTCTAGCGCACCTCCCAGCGGTATCAGAAGTCCAACCATCTTGATGAAGAAAATACGATATCACTGCTTTTGGGGAGTGTTAGATGGGCCGCTCTGGACTATGTTAGGCAAAACGGATGGCGAAGAAAAAGAGAGTCGCTGGTAAGCCAGGATGATCGGGCCTTGAATGAATCCAATATGTTTGCGAGATCGATGGAAAAGTCTGAGGTCTCAGATCAAGTTCAGGCCGCTTTAAAAAGACCTACTGACCTTATCCCCAACAGGTGCCAATTTTTAGTGAACCAATGAGTACGGTTAGGAAAAGCGGCACCTTGAAAGGTAGAATGGCTTACAAAACTGAAGAATGGAAAATCGCAATACACCTTTTAGTTTCCGCCTTTTTCGATCGACTCTTTTATGATTTCTAGTTTTTCCCATCGAGCGAATATTCGATCGGATTCCACGTCGAGCTCTACGAGTTCTCTCTTTGATTTTTCTGCGTAGGTTGGATCGTTTTTATAGTTTTGTGGATCTGCCAACTGATGAGCAAGTTGGGCTCGTCTTTTGTCAATAGCGTCGATCATCTCAGGGATAGCATCGAGTTCTTGTTGGTCCTTCTTAGAAAATTTGGGAGGTCGTTTCTTCCAGTCGCTTCGAGTTTGCTTTTTCGGAACAGCGGATCGTTCGGAGAGCCTTTGGCATTTTGTTAGCCAATCTTCGTACCCGCCATTGTGCTCCTCGACGCGTCCTGTGGAGTCGGTGACAATCAAACTAGTAACGGTATTTTCAAGGAAGGAGCGGTCGTGGCTGACGAGAAGAAGCGTCCCTGGAAATTCCATGATTTTTTCTTCGAGCAACTCCAGCGTCTCCGTGTCCAGATCGTTGGTTGGTTCATCAAGGACAAAAAGATTTGTGGGCTTGGTGAACAGCTTTGCTAGGAGTAAGCGGTTTCTTTCGCCCCCAGAAAGGGTCTTGATCGGCACACGAGCCCTTTCAGGGTTGAATAGGAAATCTTGCAAATAGGTAATTACATGCCGACTACGACCATCGATCGTTAGGGACTCATTCCCGTCCGCTATATTGTCGAAAACCGTGGCGTCATCATTGAGCTGTTCTCTGAGTTGATCGAAATAGGCGACATGAACTTTGGTACCGTGCTCAATGGTTCCAGATTTAGGATCGATCTCCCCAAGCAAAGTGCGGATGAGAGTAGTTTTGCCAGATCCGTTGGGGCCGATGATACCGATCCGGTCTCCTCTCATGATTTCTATTGAGAAGGGTCTAAGAATTGAAACCCCGGAAAGACTTACTGACACATTTTCTGCGGAAATGACTTTTCGTCCCGATTGAGTAGCGTTTTGCATGGAACCGCTCGCCTTGCCCGCACGACTCTTCCTCGCGGCTCGATCTTTGCGAAGCTGTTTAAGCGCTCTGACCCGACCTTCGTTTCGAGTTCGCCGTGCCTTAATCCCTCTCCTAAGCCAGGCTTCCTCCTTGGAGAGCTTTTTGTCGAACGCACTTTGGTTTTTAGCTTCTGCTTCGAGAAGGTCAGCTTTTCGACTCAAGTATGTTTCATAGTCGCAACGAAAGCTGTTCAGCTTCGCGAGATCCACTTCAACGATCCGGGTTGAGAGCTTGCGTATAAATGAACGGTCATGTGTCACGAAAATCAGGGATAGGGCACTTTTCAAGAGATAGTTCTCCAGCCAAAGAATTGAGTCGATGTCCATGTGGTTTGTCGGCTCGTCTAGGGCTAAGACAGAAGGTTTGACTGAAAGTACCCTACCCAAGAGAGCACGCCGTTTCATACCACCTGAAAGGGATTGAAAAGTTGTGTCCAAACACAGCCCTAAATCCTCACCTAGTCGTTCGACTCTTTGTTCCATCTTCCATTGGGCATCCAGGTCGAGCTCAACAACAGTTTCGCCATTCCGGATTCGCGACAGGTCTTTGCCTTGGGCCCCGAACCCACTGGCGATCACATCAAAGACCTTACAGTCTGCGATTTGCGGGATCTCTTGTTGAAGGATGGCCGCTTGGCCACCTTCGGGAAAGGTGATGGAACCAGCACTTGGGCTATAGACACCGCCTATAGTTTTTAAAAGGGTAGATTTGCCGGAGCCGTTTCTTCCGATCACGCAAACGCGTTCTCCCTTGTCGATGTGTAGGGACACATTGTCCAGTACGGGGGGACCGCTGAAGCTGATTGTAACGTCGGTTAAACTAAGAACTGGCATATCTGTCTGACACTTGAAAGGACAGCGTTAGAATTGCAATTCAACCCTTCTTTAAAATTCGATTCTCTCCCTCCGTAGAGCTGGGGAGAATTATCCGCAATTTTTTTTGACCCGGTACGCCTCACGCGTTTGCGGCATATCTTAAGCTTGAAAGGGTCTAAAAGCTCCATCACTTCTAGAGGTTCAACCGGAATTGTTACCTCTATGTCTACCTCAGCACAAAAAGGCGTCACTGGACGTTCGATCGCAGAAATGTACAAGCTCGCAGCGGAACGCTATGGAGAGCTTCCAGCCTTCGCAAAGCGACTCAAAAGTTGTGTGTTTCAGCCCGTTAGCTATAGTGATTTGTACGACTACGGATTATTTCTAGGCACTGCACTAATTGAGCTGGGTGTGGAGGCACGTGATCATGTCACCCTTTTATCCGACAATCGTGTAGAATGGAATATTGCAGACTACGGGATCCTGCTTGCGGGGGCCGCAGACGTACCAAGAGGTACTGATGTGACAACTCAGGAAATTGAATACATTATAAATCACTCTGATAGTGAAGTCGTGTTTGTCGAGAACAAATGCCTCTTGGATCGGGTGATTGCACTAATGCCGAAGCTAGAGAAAGTGCGGCAACTGGTATCGATGGATTCTCAGTGTCCCCCAATTGAAGGCGTATTGAATTTGAAAGGACTTATTGAGCGAGGAAGAGAACTTAGAGAAAAGGGAGACCGACAGATTGAGGAGCGAATGAATGCGATTGATTCGGAAGACTTGTTTACTCTCATTTATACGTCAGGCACTACGGGAACGCCTAAAGGGGTCATGCTTTCCCATGCGAATATGATTTCTCAGGTTGAAAGCCTCCCATTTACGATTGGAGTCAACGACAGACTATTGTCGATATTGCCTGTATGGCACAGTTATGAGCGGATCTTTCAAATGATTGCGATCAGCAATGGTTGCTGTACCTATTACACGAGCTTACGAAGCCTTGCGGATGATTTGAAGACCGTTAAGCCGACCATGATGGCGTCCGCTCCACGTTTGTGGGAAAACTTGTACCTCCGGATTTTAAAGAATATTCGCGAATCCCATTGGATCCGCCGAGGCCTGTTCCATACGGCCTATTTCTGCTCACGCATGGTCAAAGGATCGGTGTTTTTTTTGCAGGGGAAGAAGATAGATTTGAAGGGAAGGAACCTATTTGAGTCTGCTGGTCTTGGATGTCTCCATGCTCTGCGAGCGATTTTCTTTTTGGCTCCGTATATTGCATTGAACGCAGTCGTATTGGAAAAGCTCAGGCAAATCGTAGGGGGCAGCTTCAAGGGCACGGTTTCCGGAGGAGGAGCACTCCAACCGCATGTAGATGAGTTCTTCAACTACATTGGTATTCCGGTGCAAGAAGGTTACGGTTTGACTGAAACATCTCCCGTGATAGCGGTTCGCACGACTCAAAAGCTTGTCATCGGTACGGTAGGACCACTTTATAAAGATACCGAGGTGCGTATATTGGACCTGAATACAGGCGATATTCTGTATCCGAATCCTTTGGATCAAAATGAAGGCAGAGGACTGAAGGGGGAGATCCATGTCAGGGGTCCCCAAGTAATGAAGGGGTATTACAAGAGCCCGGATGCGACAGAAAAGGTGCTCAAAGATGGATGGTTTAATACGGGTGATATCGGGATTTTAACGAACAATGATTGCCTTAAAATAGTTGGGCGATCAAAAGACACGATCGTCTTGCTAAATGGGGAGAACATAGAGCCAATTCCGATTGAGTCGAAGATTTGTGAGTCGCCTTTGGTAGACCAATGCATGGTTGTCGGACAGGACCAGAAACAGTTGGGAGCATTGGTGGTTCCTTCCATTGAAGTTTTCCAAGCGGAATCGGTGGCAGAACTTTCGGACAAAGTGGACATTCGCGACCAGATCGCCGCAGATATCCGACGGCTAATTTCAAGGGAGAATGGATTTAAGGCTTTTGAGAATATCCAAGAGATTGCTCTATTACCCAAAGCGTTTGAAATCGGAGACGAACTTACAAACACTTTCAAAATAAAGCGTCATGTTGTAGAAAAACGGTATGGTAGTGTTATCTCGGGACTGTTTCATTGATTGAAACAAACGGCTGCTAACGTAGTAGTTCGAACTTGTTGTGTCGAACAAAGTAGAGCGCGGCCGATGTCAATAGAATGTAGATCCCGATCGTTCCAATAGAATTCGGGTTTCCGAGAAGCATGAGGCCGTATCCGAGGGAGACGTATGTTAGGCTAATTAGGGCCAGCGTGTATTTTGTTTTCACACCTGCCAGGAGCAAAAATCCCAGTACGATCTCAACGAATGCTAAGGAGTGGAGGTAAGGTGAGTACAAAAAAGCGGGGAGATTGGTTTTCGATCCGAATGTACTGAGTTGATTGACGACCCATCCACTATAAAGATTCGAAAAGGAATAGCCGTCGTTATCAAACTTTCCAAGACCAGCAGTGATAAACCTTAGAGCAAGGAAAAGTCTTAATGAGAGAAACGCCCAGGTTTCAGCCGACCAATAGAGAAGGGATCCATTTCGTTGATTGGAATTCTTTGGCATTTTAGCGGGATTGATTGAGGATTGGGTTAGTGCTTCGAATAGGGCAAGGTGAAAAGGGTGGTGGTTCTACAATTTAAGCGAGCCTGATGTAAAGATTTCTTCTTTGACTGTCTCATTCTCGAAGCGAAACCATTCCTCAAAAGTGTATTTACGAATTAAGTACGTAACAAGAGTAGATGTATTCACAATGAAAAACGAGTAGAGTAATGCAGGCCATAGGATATCGCCTGATACCTGTGCACTGAAGCTCAGCGTTATGATGGCGAATGCTAGAGGACCATTCTGGATTCCAGTTTCGAGGGATACGGTCCTACTCTTGCGTTTGTTCATCCCTAGAGACCGGCTAAAATAATACCCGAATAGAAATCCGCCAAGCCCCAGGAATATACTGGCTACAAGTATGAACGGGCTGGTTTCTTCAGGATTCAGCATCCGTTCAAAATTTCGAGGCAACCAGCTAATGATTAGAAATATAATGACAATAATACCGATCACTCCTCCCGTCTCTTCCATATTTTTTCCCCAGCGCTCGCTTTTCGACTTGAGGTACATTCCTCCGACCACGGGAACAAGGCAGATTACAAGCGATCCGATGACTTTCCCGAAATCGATTTGTATCTGATCGTTTGTGAAAGGAGTTGCGTAAATACCAAGAAGAATGGGCAAAGCGAAAAGGGCTACTGTTGTTGTAAGCGTGCTTAGGGATATGCTCAGTGCCAGATCCCCTTTGGCGAAATAGTTAAATAGGCTGGAAGTTGTGCCCGATGGGCAGCAGGCGACAATAATCAGTCCGATGGCTACAGGATCAGAAAAGCGGAAAAGCTTCACCATTCCAAAGGCCAATGTTGGCATAATCAGATATTGTGATAGGAAGCCCACAATTGCAGGCTTAGGGTGGCGAATCGCTTCTCTAAAATCTCGGATGGAGAGGGTGCAGCCCAGGCCAAACATAATGACGAAAGTCATCAGTATGAGCAGATTTGTTTCAGTAGGGGTGAGCATTCAGCCAAAGGAAGAAAAATTGAAAGATTAGGCCAGTCAAATGAAACCCTTCTATTGCCCTCTGGACTCCTATGGTTTTCGCACGGACTCAACTCTGATTGGCAATTGTGCCGATTAAGGAATCGAACGCGTCTACTCGTATTTATTGGGATTTTTTGGCATTCCAGGCCTTGGGGTATGGACGCCCACCTAAATTCAGGACGTCTGAAGAGCTGATTTCGGATTATCAGGCGGAAGTTTTTCTAATTGCTCGGGACTAAGTCGTAGAGACATTTCGCGTTTAACCGATTGAGGATGAGCAGTTCAACCCGGTCAGGTTCAATTAGACAGGATTATGGGGGGACATCGGGTGTAGGCTCAAAGAACTGGGCGACGATTGCTTTGAAATTCGAGGCAAAGTTCTGGGTAGCGGATACGAAAGCACGGAGGCGGTTTGGTAGGTCGTTTTTCGGGACAAGCTTGTTGATCTATAAGGATGGATATTCCGTCGCTTGGATGAGGAATATGAGAATAAATCGGAGGTTACGTCGGGTCGATTAGGCCCCTGTCGCAGTGTTCCCTAAGAGGTGCAGTACTAGGCCGAATTTCGTTCTTAAAGTTAGTGATGTTGAGGGCCTGAGCTGGCTAATTGACCATTCTTTTGAGCTGACTTGTTGGAAAGAGTTTTCCGGGGCAAAGCGTGTGATTGGGATGCATCAATGTGTGGGTGGTGACAGCTTTGCCAGGGATTCCTGCCCTTTCCTGAAGATAATCGATTAGCGCTTCCAACTGCTCCATCTGTTTCGCCTTTGGGCGAGATTTTTCAAAGTTGCCGATGAGGCAGATACCGATGGCGATCTGGTTGTGGGCCCATAGCTTCATATGTCCTCCGTGGAGTTGCTTCTTCCAGCGTTCGCTAATGTATATGTCGCCATTCTCGGTTCCGCGAGTCCCGTTCTCGATGACGAAATGGTAGGCGATGCCGTTTTCCATGTTGCGTTCTTCTCGGTGGAATCGATCGATGTTTTTCGCTCTGTCGGCGACGGTGCCGCTATGATGAATGACGATGGTCTTCCATTGGCTCTTTTTAACCGGAATTTTTGCCAGAGCGTTTCTAGTATTCCAGGGAAGGCTGGAGTACTTTCTAGCGGCTTCTCTAGTTGTCGCAGGAACCTTTATTACTTGGCCAGCTCTAATCTTGTTGAAGTCCCGTATGCCGTTGAATGCCGCAATCTCCTTGGCCTTTACTCCGTGTCTCGCAGCGATACTAGATAGGCTATCTCCATGCCTTATCTTGTAATCGACAAAACGGAGAGCAGTCCCCGGAATTTCAAGTTTTTGCCCAATGCTAATATTGTCAGCATTTTCGATATTGTTGACCTTCTTTAATTCAGCAACGGATACATTGTACGCTTTAGAAATTATGGTTAGGTTTTCACCCTTTTTGACGACGTGAACAATCCCCTCCAACGATGCAGTGGTCGCGGCAATCAATACCAAGAGAAAAATCCGGAGCGGGTGCATACGCGTTGTTTAGCCCAGGATTTCCTCGCGTTGCTTGAGTATCGTGCGGAGCTTCTTTCGGTCTTCTTCACGAGTAATGTATCCGATGCAGTTCGGTTCTCCACATCGACACGGGTGTTCTTCCCAGTGTTCCAAATCGTATCCGTAATTGAATGTCAGTTCCTCGCCTTTTTTGATATCCCTTAAAGCGATAAACCAGATTTCGCCTTTCAAATCATGTGATTCACAATTTGGCCGGCAGGAATGATTGGCTAGGCGAGCAATGTTCCAATCGAAACCTCCATCGAGATCGTATTTGTCGTCTAAATCGAATATATAAACCGAACCCTCATCTGAATTCACAGAGGATTCGAATTGCGTTAAACCCCGATTCTTCGACTCTTTCTTTCGGATAATCTCTCCGATGTACTGAATGACGTACTTGTTCTTGGGGATTTTCTTTGCCGCGAAAAGACCACGGCCATGTATGGAAGAGTATTGTACCTTGACATATGGGAAAACGGGTGGGTTACAATTCCCGTCAAGGCCGACAAATTTTCGCCGCTTTGACTTCTTGTAGCCTTTGAGATCTTTAGCCATGTTTTGGCTCCGCTTGTTTACCGATACGATTCAGTAGAGCCGTACGGTCAACCTCTTCGAATGCAATCCATTTCTGCCCACTCGTTATCCCGTCTTGAGTAAGGACGTTTTTTTCAGGATTTTTAGCGCGGAACGGCAGTTGGTGGATCTCGGTTTTGATTGGGTGCCTGATCCCAAGGAGCTTTGGAATGTAATCTTTCAACCGTTATCCATGGAGTCTTACCTTGTTTCGAACGTTGTCACGTTAGTTTAAAGAGATGATCCTGGGCTTGCGAAATCCAAGAAGGAATGCTCTAATCTCGAAATTGTTCAGCGAACAGGGTTCTAAACTTGTGGGTCAATCGAAAGCACGATGAAGTTTCAACCAAGAAAACCAGGGGGTGTAGAGAGCAAGCGGGAGATTTGGAGAAGCAAGATCGACAAGCCGATGGGCCCAGGTATGCTATTAACGCTCATTCCGACTCTGATTATGTGCGTCTTTCTGGTGATGGCAGCTCCGTATTTGAAGAGTATCACTTTGAAATTTTTCGAGATGGACAGAGAGGAAGTACTGCTTCCCGTGGAATTAGCGGAGGATTTGGAGCCAGAACTGCCCGCAGTCCCTCCGCCGAATCCCGAAGTCGCAATTGCCAAGCTTTACCAGAAGCAGTTCGACGAACAGGGTTTTGATTGGAGAAACCCGCCTAAAATCGAGCTGCCAAAGGAGGAAAAGGAGGAGATAATCAAGAAAATCAAAATGGTGGAGGTTGATTTGCCTCTATTGTTTAATGCTCCTGACATTGACTTCGATCAGTCTGGCCCGGAATAGGGGTGTCTGCTAGGAGGACCCTATCTTTTGCTGTCTTTGGCCCCCGGGTTACTGCTGGAGGATTTCTAGAACAGATTTTAGTCCCCCCATGAAGCATCGCCTCCGTACGTTGTAGGTAGTCGCTGACAGCAGTGACTAGATGCCATAAGGTTTGCTCTCCTTCGCCGAGGAGGTTCAGCATGACAAGATCGTGTAGCTTTTCTTGATCGGGAAGTTCATCGGTTTCGCGTATTACCCCAGTGATCTATTTAGAAAGGTTAAGCAGGCAGGCAATCATGCCGGTCTTGATGCAATCTAAAGGAGAAAACTGAAAGCGAATAGGATCCGCAAAGCTGTCGGGAAATCCCCAGGATCGGAAGAGCGTTTAGTTCAGGTCGGCACTTCCAATGCTCATCAAGCGGGAATTCAAGTGTCCGAAGGGGTCGGTCAATTGTCGCTTAAGCTCTTCTTCATGAGCCTGGCTTACAGCGTTCGCCAGTGAGTGTAGCAGCCCCATCGAATACGTCTCATGCGGATCCAGTTTGTGTTTGGTTGCGAGGCTTTTCATACAGACCGCAAAGGTTATGGCACTTTTCCATGATTCAGGGCTGTAAGTAGGGGCGGTTTGTCCCCAGCTGCAATACTGGTAGGCACATATGCCCAGCAGATCATAGATTCGCTCGAATCCGAGGGCAGCTGCAGCCTGTTCAATGCTTGAATAACCTTTTCCGTTGAATTGGGAGATTGATAGGCTTCTCGCAATATCCGGGCAGCCAATAGGGGCTCGAGCCGGATGAGAGCGATGATTTTGTCAGGGTTTATATTTCCTTTCCTTACTAAGAATTTGAGGCTGTTTGAAAACCTGGGGGTGGAGTCAGCACCTCAAACCGGCTTTAAATTCGTTCGACGGTTGCATTGACTCGTTCCATGCCTCTGTTTATTGCCCGAATATCAAGAGCTTTAAGGAGTGTGGATCAGATTGGGCGATAGAATCTACTAGGTTCCTGATAGCTAATCTTAATAAGGTAAACGCGGATAGGCAGTTTACTTAAGGGTGCGTGTGAACATAGCTCAGTCGATTTCGATTTTCTGTTGTCTTAGAGTCGATTGGGGGAACTGGTAATTGACTAGGAATTGAAAAGCCGCCCAACAGATCACTAGATTTTGCTTTTGTCGCTAGGTTCAAGTGAGTTGAAAACTGCTTAAGGCAACGCTATCAATCACTTAAGATTCGAATTGAATTCAATCGTTGATTTTTTGTGGGCATTTGCTTTCGTTAAGTCGATTGTGAAACCCCAGTTGCCGGGATTTCGCTTTTTTTATTGATATGGATGTAGCATCTTTAGCGATTCTTGCTCTTGTTGGCGGGTTTGTGGTTGCTTATAGCGTTACCCAGGTCGCGATGCGACACGCTCGGAATCGAGCGAGAGCGGATGCCGAGTCTATCGTTGAATTGGCGAAGAGGGAATCTGAAGTTTCCGGAAAGGAAATGCAATCAAGACTGCAACTCGATATGGATGAGAAACGTAGTGATCTCGAACGTGAAGCCAAACAAATGGAGATGGAGATTGAGGTGAAGCTCAAAGAAATCCGCTCCCATGAAGAAAGCTTAGCGGCCCTCGATCATGAGTTAAGGCTTAGAGAAAAGAACATAGAAGACGGTCTCGAAGAGGTTAAGGCGAGTAAGCGTAGTTTTGAAGAAATGTCCGCAAATGTCCGTCACACAATGGCCAACTTGGCTTCTATGGATGTCGAGGAGATCAAGCGAGAGCTGCAGCAACAGGTTAAAGTTGAGTGCAACGATGAACTCCTTCGAATACGAAAAGACATTCTCGAACGTTCGGAGACAGATCTTACCAGACAGGCGAATCGGACGCTGCTAGCGACGATGCAACGTATCGCAAGCAAGCCAAACAGTGAAATTAGTGCCACAGTCGTCCAACTGCCCAATGACGACATGAAAGGTCGCATCATTGGCCGAGAAGGTCGCAACATCAAGTGCTTCGAAACCGCAACTGGGACCACTTTGCTAATCGACGAGTCGCCTCAAATGGTGCTTATTTCATCGTTTGATCCGGTAAGACGGGAAATTGCGAAAAACGCTTTGGAACGTCTCGTTAGGGACGGTAGAATTCACCCGGCATCCATTGAGGAGTTCGTGAGCGAATCTCGTTCGGATGTAGACAAGATCGTTGAGAACGCTGGCGACGCCGCAATCAGCCAGCTTAAGATATCCCGCTTGCATCCGGAAATCATAACCCTGCTGGGGAAACTAAAATTTCGGACTTCATACTCGCAAAACGTGCTTGAACATTCTGTTGAGGTCGGACTGCTATGCTCAATGATCGCATCGGAATTAGGACTGGATCCAAATGTCGCTAAGCGAGCTGGGTTACTCCACGACTTGGGCAAGGCCATCGATGGCGAATACGAGGGAAGCCATGCTGCAGTTGGAGCGGATTTTGTCAAAGCCCGAGGAGAAAACGATGTGGTGGTCAATGCGATCGCTGCTCATCACGAGGAACTTCCAGCTGAATCGCTTTATGCCGGAGTGGTCATTTTGGCGGACACAATCTCTGCGGTCAGGCCTGGCGCGAGGGCTGAGTCCAGTGCTGCGTATATTGATCGTTTAAAGACTCTCGAAAACTTAGCTCACACGTTTCCGGGTGTAAAGTCGGCCTATGCTATCCAAGCCGGTCGGGAGGTTAGAGTGGTGGTGGATCCCGAATCTATCTCTGATCTGGAAGCAAAGAACTTGTCCCGGCAAATGCGCCAGCGCATTGAGGACGAACTGGAGTACCCTAGTACGATTCGGGTTACTATCATTCGTGAACAGCGCTTTTTAGATACCGCTAGGTAAAGACTGGATTGGTGACGCTTCAGGTTCCCTCTAACGGGCCGATTTCTTTTTCAAACCAGCAAACATCGTGGAATCTGCCAAGTTTGAATCCGACTTCCCGGTAAATTCCAACTTCTCTAAAACCAAAATTTTTGTGTAAGGCGACTGATCCTGCGTTCGGCAACGTAACACCCCCATAGGCACGGTGAGCGCTTGTCCCGATGAGGGAGGCGAAGAGGGCATGATAGAGCTTCGATCCAATTCCTCGTCCGAAGTACTCCTTGTCCAAATAAATGCTCGTTTCAACTGACGTGGCGTAGGCAGCCCTTACTCGAAATTGGCTGCTTGTACAATATCCAACAACGAGTCCATCAAGCTCGGCAACGAATATTCTGTAAATGCCGGTTGATGAGTAATTGGAGAACCAAGATGTGATGCGATCAGCAGCAGAGTGCTTTTTCAAGTCAAAACTTGTAGCGGTCTCTTCGACATAGTAGTTATATATCTCTGTCAGACGCCGCACATCTTCAACGCTCCCGGGTCTTATGGCAACATTGCTCATGGATCCTTGCTTTCGGACGAAAGTTATTTGCTGCAGTGCAGAGGGATCGCACTAATTTGCATTCAGATTCTTTTGCAGCCTCTCAAGTTGATCCTGCAGAGTCTTATTGAGAGTACCGGCCATGGACTTATTTTGGTCGTGACCTGCCCCGTGGATCTTCAACGCAACGACTTTGAGTGTATCCAAATTTGATTTGGCGGTAGCAGGTGCTATTGCCTCAAGAGCATTGAACGCCTTGGTAAGAGCGATCTCAATATGATGCATTTCCACGAAGAGTCCATTTTCCGTAGCAAGATTCATTTCCGACGCTAAAAGGTTAAGATACTGCATCAATTCTGCTTGATCCATATTTTCAATCAGAGCGGATTCATAGTCCTTTGTTTCGCGGTTCATGGAGTGAATGTCTGTCTGTTGCACACCACAAGCGGACAAAAATAAAGAAACAGTGATTAAAGAAATTCTAATGTTCATTGTATTCAATATATGGTTATTCATAGAGAGGTCGTAGAGAAGCTAGGAATTTAATATTGCGACAACTTCGCTGTGTAGATCTGTGTTGGCAGCGACGATGGAGTTGCCGTGGGCGGCGTTATTGCCGAACCAATCGGTGATGGTGGCTCCTGAACCGCGAATTATAGGAATAAGAGCCATAACATCCCATGGATTTGCTATCGGATCAATCATGATGTCTGCGTTTCCAGTGGCCAATAGGTAGTAGCCGTAGCAATCGCCCCAGGTTCGAGTCATTTTAGTTTTGGAGACGAGCTTTTCGAACGCCCGGCCATTCTGGTACTTGGCAACTTCGAAATAGTCGGTTGTCAGGAGTAGGGCCTCATCGAGTGGCCTGTTCGCCTTCGCCTTTACGAGATCGCCATTGACGAATGTAGAATGACCATCACTGCTGATCCGCTTTCCCAAGGCGGGGAAATTGATACAGCCAAAGATGGGCTCACCTTCCAAGAGTAAAGCTATCATCGTTCCGTATAGCGGGCAGCCAGCGGTAAAAGTCTTGGTTCCGTCGATGGGATCTATCAACCAGGTAAAGGCTGCGTTTGGGTTTAAGTCTTCATATTCTTCGCCCTTAATCCCGTGTTCTGGATACAACACTTGGATGGCTTCACGGATTTCTCGCTCTGTTTCTTTGTCGGCAAATGTCACGGGTGACAGATCGCTTTTCGTTTCAACCAACAGATCGGGATTCTCGTAAAAGGAGAGTATAGTTCTCTGCGTTTTTAGGCAGAGCTTTCGTGTAAACTCGTCAAATTCGTCAAAATTCATAGAATCGGAAGTCTTAGATTGCGCGGAAGGACTCCGGGGATAAAGCTTTTTACTAACGAGATGGAACTCTACTGGGACGAAGCTCCGATTCACGTGATCGATTTTGAAGGCGGACTGCAATGCGGAATTGTAGAGTATGGAATAGTCACGGTAAAAGGGAGCTCAATCGAATCGGTAGCGACACGATTTTGTCAGCCCAAAGCCCCGATCCCAAAAAATGAATGGTCGATCCACAAAATCACGACAACTGAGGCCTCATTGGAAATGCCCTTTGAGGAAGAATGGGAGCGATTCGCATCGATTAGAGAGTCGGGACCTTTAGCGGCCCATTTCGCCTCGGCGGAAAATACCATGCTCAAATCTGTATTCCCTTATCCGAGGAAGTCCCCGAGTTGGCTGGATGACGGAAAATCAATCGTGAGCTGGGGCCCTTGGCTGGATACGGGTACCTTGTATCGTAACATGAGAGGGGTCGTGGGCTCCCTAAAGTTGGCGGATTTGGTATGCCGCTACCGTCTGCAGCCCGAACTTGACGATTTAAGTGCTATACATTGCCCCGTGGGTAGGCAGAACTATCATTGTGCTCTCTACGACGCGATTGCCTCTGCTCTTTTGCTGATCTACTATTGCAAGGAGCTTAGCAATTACCGTCTTTTGCTCTCTGAGGTCATTGGACGCAGCCAAGGAAGCCCTGCCAAGCGGCAAAAAATTGAGCAGAGAGAATTGTTTTAGGGCTATGCTTGTTCCGCCGTACGAGGATCTTGAGAGACACTTTTATCCAAGTTCATCAAGTTCTTGTTCTTTGGCCGCGATCCGATCTGAGAGTCTACTCCACTCTTCATAGTTTTTCTCCAGAGCAATTCGATCCCGCTCGTGAGCAACTATAGCCTCTCTGGCGTCACTCGTCTTGAAAAAAGCAGGATCGGCCATCTTAGATTCTAGCAACTCCTGGCTGGTTTCGAGCTGGGAGATCTGCGTCTCGAGCTCTGAGTGCCTCTTTTTTAATGGACCCAATGCAGTCACTAGTATCGCCCTTTTTTGGCGTCTTTCTCTCGGGGAAATTTTCGAAACGCTTTTCGATAAATATGAGCTAGCGATGTTGGCTTTTGGCTGACTCCCATTACCCAATTTTTCTAAATGTATTAGATAATCGGAAACGTTTCCAGGAAATAGAGAAAGGCCATCCTTGCGAACCTCGAGCGTTTTGTTTACTATGCGATCCACAAAAGCACGGTTGTGCGATACAATAATAAAGGCTCCTTCGTAGCTCTCGAGCGCTCTCTGCAATGCTTCTTGCGAACGCATATCGAGGTGATTCGTTGGTTCGTCGAGGATTAGGAAATTGGCTTTTTGGGTAAGAATCTTTGCCAGGGCGAGACGATTTCGTTCACCGCCCGATAGTACGCTTGTTTTTTTGAATACGTCGTCACCATGAAAAAGAAAGGCCCCGAGGGCGGAACGTAGCTGAGTGGTGTTTTGTCCGGAATTTGTTCTTTCGAGTGTTTCGAGGACTGTATAACTAAGGTCCAGTTCGTCGGCTTGGTGCTGAGCGAAGTAGGAAATCATCGTATTGTGCCCTAGCTTACGGATACCACTTTGAAATGGTTCGACTGCGGCAATGACCTTTGCCAGAGTTGACTTCCCGGCTCCATTTGCTCCAACCATTGCAAGCCGATCGCCCCTTTCTATTCGAATGGTCGCATTCTCGATCACTTTCAAGTCGCCATAGGACTTACATAGATTTTCCAGTTCCATGATCGTTTGCCCGCTTCGGGGAGCTGGGGGAAAGGAAAAGGCAATAGAGTTCTCTTCATTCTCGATCTCGATTCGCTCGATCTTATCCAGAGCCTTGATACGGCTTTGGACTTGGCTGGCTTTGGATGCTTTGTAGCGAAATCGGTCTATGAATTTCTCGGTTCGCTCGATCTCCTTTTGCTGACTCTTGAACGAGCGAATCAACTGGTCTTTCCGTATTTTGCTCTGTTTCTCAAAACATGAGTAACCACCTTGGTAGACATTCAGGTTTCCTTGGGTAATTTCAAAGGTCTGTTTACAAAGCTCGTCTAAAAAGGCACGGTCATGGGAGACCACAAGAACAGCCCCTTCGTACCGTTTGAGGTAGTTTTCAAGCCAGTGCTGGGAAATGATGTCCAGGTGATTGGTCGGTTCATCCAGAAGAAGCAGGGAAGGGGAGGCAAGTAGGAGCTTAGCGATAGCGATGCGCATTTGCCAACCGCCGCTGAATTCGCTGGTCTGCTTTTTCATATCGGACTGTTCGAATCCGAGACCGTGCAAAACGGATTCAATACGGTAGGGGAGTTTTTCAACATCGTGGTTTTCCAATTCCCGCTCCCATGTCCCAATGAGCTCAAGTATTTCGTAGTAGTCCTTGGAGTCTGTATTTAAGGAATGGAGTAGTGTGCTGGCCTCGTCGATCTTAGAGGTTAGCGTTAAGGTATTCTCGAAGGCTGATTCGGCTTCCTGGTATAAGGACTTGCCTGCTGCAATTATCCCGTCTTGGGGCAGGTAGCCAATGGTAACGTAGTTTGCCTTGTCGACAAATCCACTGTCGGGTTCCTCTTGATCGGCGAGAATTTTCAATAACGTGGTTTTTCCAGCTCCATTGGAGCCGACGAGTCCGATTCGATCCTTGTTGCCAATAGAGGCGGTAGCATCTCTAAGGATGAAACGCTCTCCATACTGGAGCATCAGGTTGCGGAGCTGAATCATACTAATCGAGAGACTGCTCCCTTGAAGGCTTCCCAAGGAAGCGTCGCGCATCTAATGCGACTGGGAAAGGATTTTACTCCCGCCAGCGACTGTATCTCCTCATTTTCAAGGTTAGCGATTGAAATACCTGGTTGCAAAAGCGACTCGATTAGCGAGTCGGCGAAGTCGATTCCTCCCTCGATGTCGGATTTAGTAATCTGATCGGTCAACATAGAAGCTGAAGCCGTACAAATGGAGCAGCACTGAGCCTCGAACGTAGCCTCAGATACTATACAATGGGAAACCTTAAGGTAAATTGTGATGAGGTCGCCGCAAAGAGGATTTTTCAGTTCAAAGTAGGCATCCGCGTTCTTCAAGACACGGTTATTCTTTGGTTCACGACTGTGCTCCAAAAGCGTATCACGGTAGAGAGCTTTCAGTTCCGAATTCATTAGGCCGCTACCCGAATAGCTGATGGACTTTGCCTAGTGATTCAACGAGCGCGTCGATATCTTCGTGATTGTTGTAAAGAGCGATAGATGCACGGGCGGTCGCTGAAATACCAAAACGCTTCATCAAAGGCTCACAGCAATGATGACCGGACCGCACGGCAATTCCTTCAGTATCGAGGATGGTGCCAATATCATGGGCATGGGCTGAATTCATGACAAATGATATAGCTCCAGCACGATGTGATGGCTCGCCAATTAGTCTTACCCCAGCAGTAGACTTCAAACGGTTGGCAGCGTAGTCAATAAGCTGAGTCTCGTAGTCGCAGATCAGATCCCTACCTATTGATTCGATATAGTCAATGCCGGCCGCGATACCAATGCCTCCTGCAATGTGAGGAGTCCCAGCTTCGAACCTGTATGGTGGTGCTTTAAAGGTGGTTCCATCGAAAGAAACGTTTGCAATCATGTCTCCACCGCCTTGATACGGCCGCATGCTATCGAGTTTGGCACGTTTTCCGTATAAGCCGCCAATGCCCGTTGGCATAAACATCTTGTGCCCAGAAAAAACAAGAAAATCGCAGTCGAGCTCCTGGACGTCCAGCTTCATGTGTTGAATTGACTGGGCTGAGTCTATTAGTGTGGGAATACTTCTGTCTTTGGCGGCCTCGATAATTCTCTCTATTGGATTTACAGTCCCGATCGAATTGGAAACATGGACAATCGCGGCCAGTTTTGTCCGAGGTCCCATAAGTGAAATGTAGGTATCCGTGTCTAGATCACCATTATCAAAAATCGGTGCTACTTTGAGGACCGCCCCTGTTCGTTCGCAAAGGAGCTGCCAGGGAACTATGTTGGCGTGGTGCTCCATGTGTGAAATCAGAATTTCGTCGCCCGCTGAAGCAAGAGGCTCCAGAAAAGAGTGAGCGACGAGATTTATAGATTCAGTAGCCCCTCGAGTAAAAACGATTTCTGATTCATCGTTGGCATTAAGATAGGCTGCGAGTTTGGTTCGAGCGTTTTCATAGGCTGCGGTTGCCTCGGTACTCAGTAAGTGGACACCCCGATGGATGTTCGAGTTTTCGTTGGCGTAGTATTGCGTGATGGCATCAATCACTGATTGCGGCTTCTGAGTTGAGGCGGCGTTGTCCAAGTATACAAGTGGCTTCCCGTTGACTTCTCGTTTCAAGATAGGGAAGTCGTCGCGTGCCTTTTTCAGGGCTGCAGGAATTGGCGGTGGTGCGAGTAGGTCGGTCATCGAATGGCGAAAAAAATAGCAAAAAGGATAAGACGAGCACGAGGTCTTTGTCGAATTAATTTGGTGTCATCCAGGAGCGAAAGAGGCTCTGAACAACTTAGAGTTTTTTGAAAGCAGACAGCAGTTTGTCGAAGGGAGGGCTTGCGTAGAAGGAATTGGGTAATCATACACCCAGAATGCCCTTCAACGGTCTAGGCCTTTCAGATTCTCTATTAAAATCAATTGGTGAACTCGGGTTCGAGAAACCAACACCCGTACAAGCGAAAGCGATCCCTTTGATCCTTCAGGGGAAAGACATTATCGCATCAGCACAGACAGGAACGGGAAAAACAGCTGCATTTGGACTGCCAACACTCGATCGGCTTGAGCCGGGTAAACGCATCCAATGTCTAGTACTCGAGCCGACTCGAGAGCTTGCTCAGCAGGTGGTAGATGCATTGGAAAGCTACTCTAAACACCGAAAGACCAGAGTGGGAGTAGTTTATGGAGGTGTAAAGTATGGGCGTCAGAAGGAGATGCTCGAGAGAGGAGTGGATATTCTCGTCGCTACGCCAGGACGATTGTTAGACCATATAGGCCAAGGGAATATTTCGTTAAAAAATGTTCAAGTTCTGATTCTAGACGAGGTCGACAGAATGCTGGACATGGGATTTTTGCCGGATGTGAGCCGCCTCATCAAGATGTGCCCGAAGGAAAGGCAAACCCTGTTTTTCTCTGCGACCATTCCAGCGGCGATTCAATCGATGATGAAATGGGTTCTGAACGATCCGGAAGTGATTGAGATTGGACGAAACCGTTCGGCTGCGGAAACGGTGACCCACGCGTTCTACCCCGTCGTGGAGCAGCAAAAGTACGATTTGTTGATTAAGCTACTAGAACAGACGCAATTTGAGAGCGTGTTGATTTTTACCCGAACGAAACTAAACGCTGACCTAATTTCAAGGCGTTTAGAGCGGCTGAAACACTCAGTTGGGGTTCTGCATTCTGACCGGGCGCAGGGTGAGCGGACGGCGGCATTAAAGGGTTTTAAGTCGGGCAAGTTCGAAGTCTTGGTGGCAACTGATATCGCTGCCCGCGGTCTAGACATCGCGGGGGTGACACATGTCATCAATTACGATGTGCCCCTAAACGCTGAGGACTATGTTCACCGAATTGGTCGAACGGGCCGTGCAGAAAAGGAAGGGGATGCCTTTACGCTATTGACTGAGGACGAATTGAAAAACGCCGGTGCGATCGAGCATTATGTGGGGCAAAAAATAGCTCGAAAGAAAATTGAAAACTTCAATTACATGTATTCGCGTTTGTTTGAGGAGGAAGAGAAGAACGCGTCTCGCAAAGCGAAGAGTCGGGCTTACGGCCGCCTTTCTCGGTAGTCCACCCAACTTTACGTCCGAAGATCGACAATCGGTAGGTTGATTTCTCGATAGAATTGATCGCGAATCAGGCTGAGGGCCGCTTTGCTTCGACTGAACTCTCGCTTCCGATGTTTACATTCCAGAACGGAGTGTTATCGGGCTTGCTTGACCCACTAAAAAGAGTTGGGGTATCACTGTTCGTGATCGAACTAAAAAACTCGTCGTTTTTAATTAGTTCAGGAACTGATACGTATACGGTTTTTATTGCGCTGCTTGTCAGAGGGATTGAGTTCCGAATCGGTTCAAACTGCTGCATATTAAGCAAAAAGAAAACAGCTAAAACACACTAAACTATAGGTTTTCGTTGGGCGAAGTTAGTGAATCAAGCCATATGAAATTTAAAATTCCTTATCTTTGGAGAGATTGGCAAGATTACCCGTGGGATCGATTTTAAGAGGTTTTCCTCTAGAAATTTTTGAATCTTGGTGTGTGCTTAGACCTGCTTAGCCGGGTTTGGGGGAATTAGCAAATGATTGATCTTCGCTTCCCCCATCATCGTCTTCAACTTCGATGATCCTAGCAACCCCGAGAAGGAGGTCTCCTTTGTTTAAGTTGATGCATCGAACGCCCTTAGTCGCTCGGCCAATCACGCTGATTCCAGACACCTTCGTCCTGACAGCCTGACCATTTTTCGTTAGCATCATCATTTCGTCCGACTCAAACACCGTCAACGCTCCGGAAACGCCTGAAGTTCGGGCTGCTATGACTCCACTCCCTCCGCGCTTTTGAGTCGGATACTCTTCGAACTTCGTCCGCTTACCCTGTCCACTTAGGCCGCAGATGAGGAGAGTCCCTTCGTTGTTGACGACCTCCATCGCTTTGGCTTCGTCACCCTCTTTCAAACGTATTCCACGGACTCCGCGAGTGGCACGGCCCTGGTCGCGCAAGTCGGTCTCTGGAAATCGGATTGCTTGGCCCTTCAGCGTTATGATAACCAGATCATCCCCACCACTTGTTAGCTTGGCCGAAATAAGGTTATCCCCTTCATCAATATTGATTCCGATGATCCCTCCGCGGCGGAAATTTTTGTAGTCGATCAGATTGGTTTTTTTAATGACCCCATTCTTGGTGCACATCACTAAGTGATGCGTATCCACTATTTCCTTAAGGCAAATCATAGCGGCGATTTTTTCCCCTTCCTGTAATTGGAAAACTCGTGCGATGGAGCGACCTTTGGAGGTTCGGGAGCCCTCGGGAATCTCGTATACTTTTTCCACGTACACGCGACCATTGTTCATGACGAAGAAAATGTAGTCATGCGTATTGGCGGTGAATATGTGCTCGATAAAATCCTCGTCGTAAGTATTTCCGCCTTGAACGCCTTTCCCGCCTCGCTTCTGGGTTCGGTATTCACTATCGCTAGTACGTTTGATGAATCCTTTGTGGGAAACGGTGATGAAGCAGCCTTCGCGAGGGGTCATGTCTGCTTTTGAAATATCGCCTTCGTAGGGAACGATTTCACAGCGCCGAGGAGACCCGTGCTTCTCCTTCTGCTCAAGTAGTTCGGTTTTGATGATTTCTAGCAACTTCTGCTCGCTTTCCAGAATGCTTCGAAGCTCTTCTATCAGCTTGATGAGCTCTTCGTATTCCTCTTCTATCTTGCCTCGTTCCATACCGGTGAGCTGGTAGAGTCGAAGGTCGAGAATCGCAGCAACCTGTCGATCGGAAAGAGGATACTTCCCTTGCAGCCTCTCTTTCGCTTCATCACGATTTGTGGAAGATCGAATGATCTTTATGAAGTCGTCTAGGTTATCGAGAGCTATTTTGTATCCCTCGAGGATATGGGCCCTGTCTTCCGCTTTTTTGAGTCGAAATGCGGTACGGCGGTAGATAACATCGCGGCGATGATCAATGTAGCAATTTATCAATTCCTTGATGTTCATCTGCTTGGGGCGATGATTATCTAAGGCGAGGAGATTGACGCCGAAGCTGCTTTCAAGTGCGGTTTTCTTGAACAGCTTTGACATGATGACTTCAGGGAATTCGCCTCGTTTCAGTTCGATGACAATACGAGTGTTTTCGTCTGATTCGTCTCGGAGATCACTGATCCCCTCGATGTCCTTTGAGGAAACGAGATCTGCGATTTTTGTCACAAGGACTGCACGATTAACATTGTAGGGGATTTTGGTTATGACGAGTCGATCGCGATCATTGTCCATCTCCTCTTTTCGCATTATGCCGCGAATGCGAACAATACCTCGACCAGTGCGCATGTACTCTTCGATTCCTTTGCGGCCAACGATTTGGCCTCCGGTTGGAAAGTCTGGACCTTTGATGAATGTAGCGAGCTCGTCGATTTCGATGTTTGGATTATCGATCTGAGCACAGATCCCGTCGATAAGCTCGCTGAGATTGTGGGGTGGAATATTGGTAGCCATCCCCACTGCAATCCCCGTTGAACCGTTCATGAGAAGATTCGGTAATCCCGCAGGAAGAACATCAGGTTCAGTGGTGCTTTCCTTGTAGTTTGCGACGAAGTTGACTGTGTCTTCATCGATGTGACGAAGGAGGTCCTCTGCAATGTTGGTTAGCCGACATTCGGTATATCGATAAGCAGCGGCAGAGTCTCCATCAACGGATCCAAAGTTGCCTTGGGGATCGATGAGGGGATATCGCATCACCCACTTTTGGGCCATACGAACGAGAGTGTCATAGACGGAGGAATCGCCATGAGGATGATAGTTCTTGAGTACTTCACCAACAACGCCGGCGCATTTGTCGAATGACCGGTTGTGGAGCAGGCCTTCGCGAAACATTGCGTAAAGAATGCGTCGCTGAACAGGTTTAAGCCCATCCCGGGCGTCGGGCAGAGCTCGACTGACTATGACCGACATCGAATAATCGATGTAGGCCGTCGACATGATGTCTGTGATGCTGGCTGGAGAAATGCGTTCGGATGCTGGGTCCATGCGTATCTAATTATTGATTACGTAAATTGAAAGGTACTAGACGTCTAAATAAGAGACGTTTAGGGCATTGTCTTCGATGAATGCCCTTCGTGGTGCGACTTCTTCACCCATAAGGATCGAAAACATCTCATCCGCCTTGGCGGCGTCATTGATATTCACTTTCAGTAGTTGTCGCTTTTCTGGGTCCATCGTGGTTTCGAAAAGCTGCTTGGGGTTCATTTCACCTAGACCTTTATATCGTTGAATGGACAGGCCTTTTCGTCCTAGTAGTCGAATTTGATTGAGAATATCCATATTCGAGGAAATTTTGATCGTGTTCTCATTTTTCTGCCCTTCGTTTTCCAGTATCGTATAGATCGGAGCTTCCGATGGCTGGAAATGGGTTGGGTCGAGCCCTATGTCCTCGATCTCTCGCATCAATTTGGACATTTCATTTGCCTCGAAAATCTCGAATAACGAGATCCGCTTGGAGGTGCCTGCCTCGTCATTCTGTATGGTAATAGTAGCATTTTCGCTATCAAGCTCTTCGGAGCCTATTCCCGCGTTTTGCACAAATGTGGCCCGGTCAGCCTCGGTGGTCAGGAAAGTGTAGAATTCCTCGTTCCCTTCACGCACTCTTGCCAGATAGCGCGGCAGCGTATGCTTTTCTTTTGAATACTGCTCCAGGTACTCGCTGAGCGAAGCACCGTGCCTGGATACTGCACCGCCAATTCGCTCGAGCTGAGCAAATATTTCAACGATCTGGTCAATTTGAGAAGGATTGAAGATGTGCCCGTCGTCTAGACGGGTCATTTTTACGTCCTCAGTGCCAAGTTCTAGGAGGATTCGGTTGAGTTGCTCGTCGTTGTCAATGTACTGCTCGCGTCGCTTACGCTTGATTTTGTACAGCGGAGGCTGGGCGATGTAGACGTATCCAGCCTCGATGAGTTCTCTCATCTGGCGGTATAGAAATGTCAAAAGTAGGGTACGAATGTGTGAACCGTCGACGTCCGCATCCGTCATAATGATGATCTTATGATAGCGGGCTTTCTCAATTTTGAAGCCATGATCCCCCTCGATGTCCCCAATGCCGCAGCCGATCGCAGTGATCATAGTTCGGATTTCATTGTTGGAAAGAACTTTGTCGATCCGCGCCTTTTCAGAATTGATCAGCTTACCTCGCAGGGGAAGTATAGCTTGGGTTTGGCGATCACGACCTTGCTTGGCAGATCCACCCGCGGAATCACCCTCTACGATGTAAAGTTCACTCTCATCCGGTTTTCGTGAAGAACAGTCCGCGAGCTTTCCGGGGAGACCTCCGCCTGAAAGTGCTCCTTTACGAACCGTTTCCCGAGCTTTCCGTGCGGCTTCGCGTGCGCGTGCTGCGTTGAGGCATTTATCGATAAGCCTTTTCGCGAGTTTGGGGTCGGTTTCGAAGACGTACTTCAGACGTTCGCCCACGATCTTCTGTACGATGCCATCGACTTCAGAGTTGGAGAGTTTGGTCTTGGTCTGTCCTTCGAATCTTGGTTCGGGAACTTTAACGGAAACAACCGCAACGAGTCCTTCGCGAGCGTCGTCGCCAGTGATGGCTGGATCCTTGTCTTTGAGCAAATTGTTGGCCCTAGCAAATTGATTGATCACGCGAGTTAATGCGGTGCGGAATCCAGACAAGTGGGTACCTCCTTCAATGTTGAAAATCGAGTTGGCGTAGGCAAACAGTTGCTCGTTGTAGGAATCGTTATACTGCAGCGATACATCGACCCCAGTTGCGGGGCTTTCAGGATTGTTCGGATCGAGGAATGTGTCGCCGAAAGAAATGGGATCTTCGTGGAGAACGTTCCTCGACCGGTTTAAGAATCGAATGTACTCCGCAATACCGTCATTGAACTGAAAATTCTCACTTTTGCTGGACCGCTCGTCACTGATCGTTATGTGGATCCCAGGGTTCAGGAAAGCGAGTTCGCGCAGACGCTTTGCGAGAATGTCGTAATGGAAAGTTCGGGTCTCCGGGAAGATAACAGGGTCCGGCTTAAAGCTAATCTTTGTGCCGGTCTTTTTGGTTTCACCGACAATCGCGAGTTTCTTGGTCGTGATACCTTGACTGAAGCTCATCTGATGGATTTTGCCATCCTTGCGAACTTCTGCCTCAAACCACTCTGAAACGGCGTTGACACACTTAGCTCCCACGCCGTGTAAGCCGCCGGAAACCTGGTAGGCACCTTTGCCGAACTTTCCACCTGCGTGGAGATTGGTAAGCACCAATTCGAGGGCCGGCATATTGTACTTCGGGTGAATGTCTACCGGAATGCCGCGCCCGTCATCGTCGACGGAGCAGGAACCATCCAAGTGAATGGAGACTTTTATGTTTTTGCAAAACCCAGCGAGTGCTTCGTCAATGGAATTGTCTACTACCTCAAAAACGCAATGATGAAGTCCGCGCTCGTTCGTATCCCCGATGTACATGTCAGGGCGTTTGCGAACACCCTCTAGCCCTTCTAGCTTTTGAATATTCGAGGAGTCGTAGCTTGCGGAGCCTTCGTGATTTACAGGACTGTTTTCGGCGTCGGTCTGGGAATCCATATAGTAGATTTTGTCAGCGAGAAAAGTGTCAAATTGATCAGGCGATCACAACCTTTTTCTATGATAAAAACGCGCAAGTGAATCGTCTGGATGAAGGCGTGCAAGGACCTTTTTCTTGTATATTCACCTACTGGGTTTTTTGGTTCGAAATAGGCCGGTTTGAAGGGGGTTATTTACTTTTGTACTCGATCGCGTGTCGGGAGTTCTGCAGTCTAGTCGGGAGCAATGAAATTGACCGTAAAACTAGAATACGCGTGCCGCGCTTTGGTCCAGTTGGCGAAGCGGTATGAAGGTTCTGGCGTTTCCAGTATCGAGGAGCTGGCCAGTGTGGAAAAAATACCGGCGAAATACCTCGCCCAAATATTGAGCGAACTTCGTAACGGAGGACTCGTTGAAAGCCGGAGAGGGAAGCAAGGAGGCTATTTGCTCGCGAGAGCTCCAGAACAAATTTCTATCTACGATGTGATTTCTCTAATTGAGAGCGAAATGTTTTCGGAGTCCTCGAGGGTTTCGGGGGATTCGGGAGAAGCGATTGCGAAGGCGTGGGCGGAAATTCAAGAGCGTTTTGAAGATATTGTGCGTTCGATCACTTTGGCGGAGCTTGCAGTGCGTGAAAATCAGGAGATGTATTACATTTAGGCATTCGGTATCGATGCGCCTTGACGGATTGCAATTATAATCCTCCAATCTCAGGCGTAGTTATGGCCACAGATTGCACTACTAGCCTGCTGATCCTCCAAGATCGGGACATGAATTTGCAGCGGATCGAACGAGATTTGGCCCATTTGCCAGTTGAAAAAGCGTCGACACAGAAAAAGATGGCAGATCTTGAAGCTGAGATCACGGAGGGAAAGCAACTTGTCAAAGAGCTGGAAGTCCGTGGGAAGATGATAGAAACGGAGATGGGCGATGTTGAACAACAGCTGCTTAAGTACAAAAACCAGCAGCTGCTTGTGAAGAAAAACGATGAGTACCAGGCTCTGACTCATGAAATCGAGCTGACTCAGGCAAAGATATCCGATCTTGAGGAAAAAGAAATCGAACTCTTGTACGAGTTGGATGAGGTACGTAAGAATCAAGGGGAGGATGAAGCGGTTTGCTGCAAGAGGATTGAAGTGGAAAAGCGGTTTTTAGGCCGATTGGACGAAAAGGAGGCAAATTTGAAGAGCGAGATCGATACGGCGAGGCAAGCACTGGCTGAGGTTGAAGCAAGTATTGGAAAGCCAATGCTCTCTGTATACCGGCGTGTCTCCAGAGGCTTGAAATTTCCCATCATCGTCGCTCAAAAAGACGCGAAGTGCCAGGGTTGTCACATGCGAGTTTCTTCTTCGGTTGAGGTTGAGGTGATGAAGGGTAACGAAATTACCACTTGCGATAATTGCGGACGCATCCTTTATTTCGATGCCTAGCTTCGGAGCCGCACGTTCGCTCCGCCGTTCTTTAATGAATTCGTTCAGCACAGGCAGTGGAGAGGAAAGTCCGGACGTCACAGGGCAGGATTCCTCGTGAAAGCGGGGAAGGCTCGCTTCAAGGCGAGTTGATGGATAGCACCACAGAAAATACACCGCCCACCTTCGCCAAGGCTTCGGCGGGCAGTCCTCTTTCGGGAGTTCTGTTTGGTGAAGGAAGGTAAGGTTGAAATGGTGGGGTAAGAGCCCACCGCCGCTCCGAGCAATCGGGCGGGCAGGGCAAGCCCAATCCGACGCAAGACAAAATAGGGGGCAGAGCGGCCCGTTTTTTATGCCCCGGGTATGTCGCGCCTTTTTCGAAAGGGTTCCGCATTCGTGCGGGACAGATAAATGAACGTGGCCCTGCTTCGGCAGCGTACAGAATCCGGCTTACAGGCTCCGGAGCTAGAATTTTCTAAGGGCACTTGGTTTAGCACTTTTTGATATTTATGGAATCTAGGCTACTGGAAAGGTCTAGTTTCCTTATCTTTAAAAAGGTTCGAGAACTGAATATGAATAGGTAACTAATCATAGAATGGTCAATTTTCTCCAATAATCAAAGTCGATAGTTGGTAACTAGACGTTGTTAGTTGGAGATTCGGTTCAAACCTGCTTTATTTTCAGAATGAGATCTTGATTAGACAATCCGTTAGATATTAAGCGTGTGAGATTAGCTTAGAAAAAGGGGGTCTCCCTGAGTTGAGGTTATGCTGTCTGCGATCATTAGATGATGCGAGCGAAGTGGAAACTCAGAGTAGCTAGACTTCTCCAACACTACGAGTTTGCCTTATCCAATTTCACCCTTGTCAAAGCCTCGCTATATCTCGTGTAAATGCCTTGACACGGAAGAAAATTGCAGAAACATCCGCCTCCCAATGGCAAATACCAAGTCAGCAGAGAAGAATAACCGCAAGACAATCGCTCGTACGCTTCGTAATCGTGCACGAAAGACTCGTCTAAAAACGTTGGCGAGGAGGGTTCAGACGCTCGCGGAATCTAGTGACAAGGAAGGGCTCAAGGCGGCAGCTACTGACTACATATCGGCCATGGACAAAGCGGCAAAGACAAATCTAGTTCATCGCAACAAAGCGAGCCGTATAAAGGCATCGATGGCGAAGCTGCTCGTGGCGTAGTAGACATTTTTCCTCCTCTCATCTATGAGCCCCCACGTTTTGGCGATGGGGGCTTTTTTTAATCGAATGTCCGACACCGCTCCATTTATTTCCTTCCCAGAACGCTACTTGGGCGAGCGATCAGTCAAGTTCCCGCTGCTCGTAGATCATCCGGGTTACTTCGCGATTAACAAGACAGCAGGGCTTGCCTGTTTTAGACATGAGTGGAATGCGGGTAAGCCTGATGTATCAATGGCTTTGCGGAGGGAACTCCTTAACAAGAAGCCTCAGCTGGAAGCTTTGGGATTAGAAGGTCTTTTTCGCGTATTCAAACTCGATGCGGAATTGAGTGGGGTTCTCCTTTACGCGAAAACGGAGGAGTGGGAGGAGAAGCTGAGAAACGCCTTCGGTTCGCGCCAGATCGTTTTTCGCTACCACCTTCTCGCGAGTACGGAATTAGAGGAGCGCGTATTCAGCTGTGATTTGCCTATTGCCAATCACTCAAATGGGAAGCAGATGCTCGTTTCCCACAAGACTGGGAAAAAGTGCGAAACCCGCTTTCAGTACTTGAGAAGCTTCGGGCGTTACCAGCTTTGGGAGGCGAAGACTCGAGACATGCGAGTGCATCAGTTACGAATCCATGCTGCAGAGAAAGGTCTGAACATCGTGGGAGAAGCGGAATACGCGCAGGGCGACCGTATTTTTCTGTCGATGATCAAGAAGGGTTTTCGGCGTGGGAATTCGCCGGAAAACCCGATCTACAATGCGATTTGCGTTCATCTTGTTTCCGTCGAGTTTGAAATCCCAGGCCTGCCCTGTCCGAGGGCTCAGGCGTCGCTGCCGAAGGGATTTAAAACGCTCTTGAAAAAACTGGATCAATTCAAGGGTCCTCGAGGTTAATTTCCTTAGGGCGTCAGTAAATGAGATTTTGGAAAGTGACCCTGACTTTAGGCAGTGAAGCCAGGAGGAAGCTAGGGTAGTTGAGACCCACCCTATTTGTAAGGCAATAAAGTGTCGTTTCTTCTTTACAGCGTCTAGGGCACGCATCACTTTCTCGGGCTTTTCGAAAAGGTTTAAGATATCATTCTATGGGTAATCTAAAGAAGAAACGTCGTCTTAAGATGTCGAAGCACAAACGCCGTAAGCGTTTGAAGTCGAATCGTCATAAGAAGAAGGCTTGGTAGAGTGGCGTGCTCTCGCAGAGTCCCCATTGCGGTCTCGGTTGGGGGGACCAAAGTCTTGTACTGACGTGCGGAAAAGAGAAAATTCGAGTACCGGTTTGTTTTCAGTTACAAGAGAGGCAATTGTTTTGTCCTCTATTCTTACATCTCTAATGGTTACTCGCCGACAATAGATACAACTAGATGGCGAGTGTGCGGTTGTATCCGGTGTTCCCAGAGGAAGAGTCCTTGCCAGGTTCCTAAAAGGAGAACTCCCATGACAAAAGGGATCGACTCTGAACTCCGGGTGAGTGCTGTTTTGATATGACTGGGCATGTCGTCCGGCCCTTCGTATGTATGAATAAAGTGGGGGTCGTTGTCGGGGACAAGACGGTTTAGATAGTTTTCAAGATCGTGGCGGGCGGAAGGATCGGCATTCTCCATTAGTACAAGGCTACAGCTGGTGTGGCGACAGAAGACGTTGAGGGTGCCATTCTCCAGACCGGAAGAATTAAGAACGCTTCTTATTTTGCCGGAAATTTCGTAAGTTCCTTGGCCGTTGGTTTCGATATGAAACTCGGTATGCTGGACCTTCATTTTTTAAGAGACTAGTTGTTTGATGAGCCGACTGTATTGCCATCTACGATGTGGTCATCTTCGGGCTCGAGCAAAATAGCAAAATCGAGTTCTTTCTGGTCTCGCTTAATTGTGAAAAAAAGGAAGTCACCCGGGTCTTTGAAGAAAATACTGTCACGCAAGTTGTTTAGATCCGCAATTTGCGATCCCTCGAGGCTCAGTATTTCATCCCCTGGCTGAAGACCGCTTCGTTCTGCATGGCTTCCCGGAAAGATGGACTTAACCAAGACGCGTTTCCCGATATTGTAGGTGTCTGGTTTCTCCTCAAAATCGATAGGCAATAAGCCGTATCTGACTTCCTGATACTTTGTAAGTTGAGAGACAATTCTTGTTAAAGCCCTGACTGGGATTATGTATGATGAATCCACTTCGGGTAGAGTGGCCATCACAATACCAATAAGTTCGTTATTCGCATCGAGAGCGGGCGATCCACCTTCGGCAGGTCCGATAGAAATGCTGAGGCGTGTATAGGTCAGTGGAAAGACTACTTCAGCAAAGTGGCTCTCGTATCCGGTGACGAGCCCGAATTTAGGAGTAGGACTGAAGTCAAGTGGGCTTGTTACGGAAAACGCTAAAGCGCCGATTTCGGGGCTTTTCTTTTCTTCGATCAGTTTGATGTAGTCGAAGGAATCGGGCAAATTAATCACCTGCAAAAGAGCCACATTCGTACGGGCGTCTGATCCGACAATATCCGCGAGAAATGATATACCACCCTTTTCAATCCAAACTCGGGTAGCGTTGTCGGTGGGAAGATAGCTTGTCAGCACTTGTCCCTTCTCGCTGATAAAGAAACCGGAAAACACTCTAAGTACGACCTTTGGCTCGTTGCTCTCAGAGAGGGTCTCGGTGGCAACCTTTACCCGAACTACAGCGTTTTTGCGATCCTGGTAAATTCCCTGTATCGTTTTTTGTAGATCGAACACGCTACTCCTGCTTTGACCGTAGTCGACTTGAGAGCTTGCAAGCAGGCTGGTGGCGAGAATTACGACTGAAGCTCGTGCCGCCATAGTAGCACGTTTGAGTAGCCGAATGAACATGGGCTAAAAATGGCTCCAAGTACCGATGACCTTGGCACCCAAATCGGTTCCGGAATTGATGTGGTCAGCGGTGAATTGCTTAGGTTCAGCGATAATCTGATAGTTAACAGGAATCGACTTTTTCGTCAGAGCGTTGATCTCGTAGGAGGGAGTTGCATTGATCCCGTATGAGAAATCAACTTCGTTTGCCTCAGCTTGTGGATGGAGATCATCAACTACAAAAATAGGCTGATCGATGGCGGAAGCGTCGTCCTCTGTGGGGTGCACTGGCTCGTTTTGATTGGGGCTGGTTGTGGGTTCTCCTCCTGCGAAATAATCGGTTTCTGATATAGTAAAGATACCAAATGCCAATATGCTCGCTGTAGCCGTAGCTGCTGCGGACTTCCGAGCAATAAGTATGAAAAGCTTTCCAACCCTTTCATACCATGATTGCGTACGGACAATAGCGGCGAGTTGCTTGCTTCGTAATTCCTCGTCAAACCTTAACCAAAACGCTTCATCAGGCTTCTCCTGGCGTTTCAGCTGTATCAGATGGCTAAGGCGTTCGTCGTCTTTTGGGGAGAATCTTTTTTTAAAGAGCATCTTGGTCTTAGAGATATTCAACGAATGTAGTCTTTCAACTCGCCTTGGAGGGATTGTTTAGCATAATAGAGACGGGATCTAACAGTGCCAATGGATGTCCCGACGATTTCAGCGATTTCCTTGTGACTCAGACCGTCAATCTCAAACAGGGTGATCACGGTTCGGTGTTTGATAGACAATTTTTGGAAAGCGTCGTTCAGCCTTTCCTGAAGTTCGGTCATCAAGGCTGCTTTGTCCGAGTCGGACTCAGTCCTCAGATTTTCAATGAATCCTTCCGTATGATCCTCCTCGACCATTTTTTCGAAACTGAAAAAGCGTCTCAGCTTGTTTTTCCGGAGGTGGCTGAGGGAAGTATTCAAGGAGATTCGGTAGAGCCAAGTGAAAAAACTAGATTTCCCCTTGAAGCGGTTGATCGATTGAAACGCTTTGATAAAAGTCTCTTGGGTTAGGTCCGAAGCATCCTCCCGATTGGATGTCAAATTGTAGATCACGGAGTAAACCCGTTCGCGGTACTTGAAAATCAATGAGTCGAAAGCGTCTACGTCACCGGATTGGATCTTTCGCACGATAACGAGATCCTCATCTGCTTCCAATCGCCTTTCAGGCGAAGAAACAAGCGGCTTAGTGATGGTTTTAATTATACTCATTGATTTGAGTTGGGGGAAACGCTAACGATAAAAGGTCAAATGTCTAGGTCCCTTCGTTAAAAATAGCGAAAATAGGCGAAGACTCTATCCTAGGATTATGAACGGTCCCCTTCCGACTGAAGAGCTTCTACCTGGTTCCATAAAAGTTCGCTGATTGTGTACAGAAGATCCGCGTCTTCGTTACCGTTATAGGCAGTAATTGCTCCCCGGGCGAGCTGAACTTCGTGGAGAATGGCCTCTTTCACGGTGTCTATCACACTTAACTCGGCAAGCTTGGATTGCCATATTGAGACGTCGGGCTCGGTTTTACCTGCCAGCGTGTCCCTCAGTAGGGTGGCTTCTGCTTTCGAAAGGCGATCGCGGAGCAAGATTATAGGAAGTGTCGCCTTGCCGGTTGAGATATCAGTGCCCAGCGTTTTTCCGATTTTCTCTTCCGATCCGATCAGGTCGGTAAGGTCATCGTATATCTGGTAGGCGATTCCCAGGTGTCTTCCAAAATTCCCGGCAGCCTCGACATAGGGTTGATCTCTTTCGGCCAGACGAGCTCCGAGAAAGCAGGCAACGCTAAAGAGTTCTGCTGTTTTTAGATCTACGACCCTTCGGTAGGTAGCTAGATCAATATCAGGATCGCCTCTTTGCATTGTCTGGAGGATTTCTCCCGTACAGACGTTTCGCATAGCGATGGCTATCTTCTCACTGACTTCTGAAGTTGGAAATTGGGTTGCGAGGTATACTGCGTGAGAGAAAAGGGCATCTCCGAGGAGCACAGCCGTGGCATTTCCATCTTTTTTCGCGACGGTGAGACGGCTGCGGCGAATGTCAGCCTCATCCATAATATCGTCGTGGACGAGGGTTGCAAGGTGGATAGTTTCAATAACCGCAGCAAGTTTTACTAGTTTTTGATCAACAACGCCTTCCCCTTGCCATCCGCTAAAGAAAATTAGGGACGGCCGAATGCGTTTGCCGCCTGTGTAGATGCAATATTCTATTTGTTCCCGAATTTCCTCCTCAAAACTGCCGACTTGCCGCAAGAGAAACGAGTCGAGAGTCGAAAAGTGGGGTTCGAGCATTTGAAACAGCTCGGAAAGCAGCTTTGACTCACTTATAATCGGCGTTTGGGAAGCGTGGCTCATATCGATCGTCGTTTTCAGGTTTTCTTCGTACCCTAGCCAGGGTTGTTTTGATGGTAGGTATGAATGCGTTTTGAAAAATTCCGAAACAAAAATCGGCCTGTTAAAAGCTTAGCCTCAGTCGTTATGGCTTGAAGGTTAAACATTTAGGGAGAGATTCGGCAAAATTAGGCTCTTTTGAGGTCTGCTCTCAGACCATCTTTACCTTGGTCAAATCCTGTCCGTCGATGACTCCAATAGGTTTGAAATCTGCGTCAACGACGATTAGGTCATCAATCTTCCGATTTTCAAAGATCCGTAGGGCCTCAACGGCCAGCGAACCAGAGTTGATAGTAATCGGAGATCGTGTCATGAAACTGGATACAGATTTCCCTAGGAAATCGGCATCCTCGAGAACGAGCCTTCGAATATCTCCGTCGGTGAAGATCCCAACCAGCCTGCCGTTCTCGTCTGTAAGGGCGATGCATCCGCTATTGGGATTTGTCATGTGCTGGAGACATTCCTTGCAGGTCGCCTCGTAGCTTGAAATAGCAAATTGCCCAGTCGGACGCATGATTGAATCAACGCTTGCGGCTAGAGATTTGCCGATGCTTCCCCCGGGATGAAACTTTGCGAAATCCTCTCGACTGAAGGCGCGCCATTCTAAAACCACCATGGCAAGGGCATCTCCGATAGCCATAGATGCAGTTGAGCTCGCCGTGGGAGCTAGATCCAGCGGACAGGCTTCCGTGTCTGCAGAGTATATTAAGTTCTGGTCGCAAAGCTTCGAGAGAGAGGCGTCCGATGTAGAAGTAACGGCAACCGTTCGGACGTCGAATCTTTTGAGGTTAGGCACGAGTCGAAGTAGCTCTTCACTCTCGCCGCTGTTGCTAAATGCAAAAAGAACGTCCCCTTTGCGGCACAAGCCCATATCGCCGTGGAGAGCGTTTACAGGATCTAGAAATGTGGAGGGGGCACCAATGCTGTTGAATGTTCCGACCAGTTTTCGGGCAATATGGGCACTCTTCCCAATTCCGGAAAAAATGAGCTTTTGCCCATCATTAAGGGAATTGATCACAGTCGCCGCGACCTTAGCGAACGTTGAATCAAGCTGAGCACTAGTTTTCGCCAGAGCCTCCGCTTCAATATCAATACACCGCTGGCCTTTAGCAATTATTTCGTCAGTATCCATTGATTAGGGAGAGAGAATGCGTTTAGCTGATTTCAGACTTGGAAAGTCAAGAAGAGGTGGTCTCATAGTATACGTGTATTTCCGATCATGATAAGAAGATCCTACGCATCAAAACTTATTTTTGCTCTAATTGGGACGTTCGTGATTGCGGGCTGTTCCGATCGGATGTCGCTCGATGTCCTGAGTGAGACTGAGGATCCCGTGTATCGTAGAGCGAAGGACCTCCTTTCCCGCAACCTCGACAACGAGGCGCTCTCGCAATTTACCAAGATCATATCGAAAAGATCCGGCAACGCCCCAGAGTCCCATCTGGAGGCAGGATTGATTCACCTTGATCACATGGATGACCAGTATTCCGCCATCTATCATTTTAAGCATTATCTAGCTATTAAAAGCCGCGATCCGGACTCGTCGGAACGCAACGCAGGAATGGCTCGGGTCGAGGACCTGATTAAGACGGCGAAAAAGGACCTGCTTACCACGGAAGACGCGAAAAATTATCGTCTGAAACTATTGGATACGATAGAACAGCTTCGGCGCGAAAACGAGACCCTAAAAAGCCGGTTGGCTGAGGCGAGAAATAGTAACCTTAACTTGCCGCAGACCAGGCAGGAACCCGATCGCATCGTGCCCGTGGCACCTAATCGCCAGCTACCTGCCCGAATGGGAAATCCGCCCGTTGAGGGTAATCGGACTTACGTTGTGAAGGAAGGAGATAGCCTTTATAAAATCAGTAGCGAGGTATATGGGAATGGAGGTCGGTGGATGGAGATCCTAAAGGCGAATAGCTCGGTTTTGCCAAGTGAAAGACAATTGCAGCCGGGTATGTTCTTGGTGATTCCCTGATTTTTTGTGCATTGATTTAAGAGATGCGGATGATGGTTTTGTCGCCGCCTGCTTGAATGCGGTCGCCAACACTTTTTCCTAACAGCTCATTTCCAATGGGAGACCTTGATGAAATGACGGTTATCGTTGAATTGTCATCACAAGGAATTTCCATACCTCCCATTCCAGGAGCGAGAAAGAAGATTTCCCGGCCTTGCGAAGATAGCAAGGTTACGAGGGCCCCGAGTGCAATAGGAGAGGATTGGGTGAAGTCGGGTAGACTAAAGTTTTTTACAGCGGCTAGGCTTTCCCGCAATTCGACGGCATGACGTGCTTGACCGCTTGCTAAGTAGGATGCTTCCAGTCCTCGAGTATCATATTTTCCTTCCGCCCTCGACTCTTCGTGAGTTGCGGATTCAGCCGACTCAATGGCGGCATCGGAAGCTTGCTCGAGATCGGACTCTAGTCGACGGGCGATCAATTGCAGGATTGCGATCTTGTTCATATTTAATGATCCAAGTACTGTTAAAGACCGTTAAGCGGCGGAGTCCAAACCTTCAATTACGCTTGGCCCAAACGACTTCGCCAGTTGCTGGATTTCCTCTTCGTTAATGTAGCAACGTGCTTTCATCAACCCTTGCGTCGATTTGATAGCACAGCCTAGTAGAGTATACGCTACGATTAAGGGTAGGTCGGGGCAGTCGGGTCTGTTGGAAGGAAACGAAATCTCATGGCACTCTCTAAGCCGGGCTGAGATGCTGGTGCAAATAATTGGATCTCGATTTGAAGAGTCGCGCACAGAAAGGCTCAAAGGAAAAGATTCGGATTACTCACTAAATTCGCTCTTCATCAAATTCGATCATGTCGGCGAAGCTGATCAGGTCGGTACGATCTTCGATGCCCATTTTTCGTTTCGCGCTTGCAAGTGCTTCGCGTCCCATTTCGCTCATCCCTTTTTGGACTAATTCCCTATTCCATTTTTCGACGCGAAGATCCGAAGGAAAAATCTCAGCGAGACGATTGTCGATTTCCTCGTCGCTGGAGCTTTCTCTTACGATTTCTTCAACGGTTTCTGGATCGATACCCAGATGTAGGCAGATAAACCGATCGAAGCCTTTTTTATAGTTTCGTTGGTAGGATTTGCCGAGCTCGTCTTTTACGTGACGTTTTGCTTTGGCGATAAATCGGGGTAAGTGAAGTAGGCCGCAAGCGTGAGGTACGTACGGTGAAGGTAGGTCATAGTGGATTTCGCCAGTATCAGGTCTGCCATTTCGGGACATACGGGTTGGGTGTAGTGAAGCGTTGTCTTATTACAACTCAATATTGAATCCCCTCACATCGCACGCTACTCAAAAAGAGGGATGTAAACAAATCTAAGTTATTGAATCGAATCGCGGAATAAGTTGAAAGCGGATTCAGGAAAGCGCAAAGCGGAGGCTGTCGATAATGCCAGCAACGGGTTCAGTCCCAACGCTAAATCGAATCAGTTCCGGATTGATTCCGGCTAGGGCGAGTTGTTCCCGACCCTTTCTAGTGGATACAAGCTCGTAATGAGCTAGGTACATAAAGGGACATGCTAAAGAGTGTCTCATGCCAAAACTGGGACCCTTGCAAATATTGAGGCGATCGTAGAAGCGGGCGAGATCTGATTCTAACTCAAAGGAAATCATTCCTCCGATTGAATTTTCGCTGCGAGCGATTTTCTGGAAATTCGATTGGGACCTTGGCTCATTAGCCCAGTGAACACGACTGACTTTTGGATGGCGATTCAAGTAATCGACGACTTGCATCGTAGACTCGTTGACACGTTCCAAGTGAGGAAGATATTCGTCAATCTGTTGAGCGAGGCGTTGCTGATTTCGCTCATATGGGTAGTTCGCAAACTTCGAAACACTATCGCAGATAGACTCATTATCCGGGCAATGGTTCATAATGGATACGGCTCCCATGATGACATCTCCTTCGTTGGCGGCGTACTTGGTAAGGCTGTTTACGATAATATCCGCGTAGGGTGAAACATCGACGTTAGCTGGAGAAAGCACAGTGGGGTCCAATACGAGATAGACGCCATAGGCCGTGGCCAACTCTCGAATACGCTCAAGATTCATGGATTGTATCAAAGGATTGGTTGGCGTTTCGGTAATTATTCCTGCAAACGCTTCAGGGTGCTTGGCGAGAAGCGTTTCAAGCTGTTCGAGGTCGAAGACGTCGTACAAATCCTTGTTTGAGCCGCCACCGTGCGAAAGCTTGTCAAGGATGTGCATCGTATCGGCATACAGCCAGCCGAGTCTGATCCAGGAATGCCGACGTTTGGGGGCCTGGATTTGGTTGACGGCCTGAAATGTCGCGTAAATGGCGTTCATTCCAGAGCTCGCGAGAAGAATCGCTTTTGAGGTTTCACCCCCTAAAAGCGGCTGAAGTACACTGATAACTTTCGCTTTAGAATCTCCTTCGAAGAGCGATTCCGGCTGCACGCTTTTTTGCAGCTTATTGGCGACGAGATAGTCCTCCGCTTTTCTAGAACAAAGGTAGCCACCAATATGTTGAAGAAAGAGTTTGGCCTCGTGATTCATCGCTTCGCTATTCGGTATTCTGACACCTGATACTCCTTGATGCTTGAGGAATTTGGATTCTGGGCAATCAAGATGGGACTCCAGTAAGTGGGCGATTTCTTCGGATGCTGTTAGCCAAATAGGCTCGTTTGGCTTGTCGAAAAACTCCTGCCAGAAGCTCTCGATATGCCGTAGGCATTCGTGCTTAACGAAGCGTGGGTACCCCGAGTTCATTCGAGCGAGTATCGAAGGGTCGCACTCCTCGTAGCCAATCACATCTTCCATTGTAGGCAGACTAACAGACACGGCATGGAGTCTGTCTGGGATACGGTTGCCTATTGGAATCTGTACTTTGGAAATCATTTAAATTGGGGGCGACTTTAGAAGGGCCTGGATTCATGTCGAGGACTCAGTTAGCCACGCTTTACGATAACAGAGCGTAACTAAACGTTTGCATGCTACCAATTCAAACCTATCACCGACCGAATGAAATTTATATCCTGGAACGTTAATGGGGTTCGTGCGGCAGTAAAAAAGGGGGCGATGACGTTTTTCGAATCCTGTGGAGCAGACTTCATGTGTCTGCAGGAGACCAAGGCAACAAGCGAAATTGTAGAGAATATTGGTTGGCGAAGTGGACTACATGTTTTTGCGAATGAAGCGGAGAGGAAGGGGTATTCGGGAACGGTGACCATCACTCCCCATAAGCCATTGTCCGCTAGCTATGGCCTTGGGCTGAAAAAATACGATAGTGAGGGTCGCGTAGTCACCCTTGAGTACGATGATTTTTTCCTAACCAATGTGTATACGCCCAATTCGCAGAACGAGTTGAAGCGCTTGCCCTATCGGAGGGAATGGAATAAAGCATTTCTTACTCGGATGAAGTCGCTGGAGAAAATGAAGCCAGTCGTATTTTGCGGGGACCTGAATGTGGCGCATACAGAAGACGATCTGGCTAACCCAAAGACGAATCGGAAAAACGCGGGATTCACGAATGAGGAGCGAGCAGACTTTGATGCAATTATCGAATCTGGTTTCATTGATACCTTTCGCGAATTTAACCAGGGTAAGGGGCACTATTCGTGGTGGAGTTTTCGTGCGAACTCTCGAGCCCGAAATGTCGGGTGGCGTATCGACTATTTCATCATCTCGCAACTGCTTCGATCTCGACTTAAAGCCGCAAAAATCCTCCCGGAGGTCCTTGGCTCGGACCATTGTCCCGTGACGATGGAATGGAAGTGAGATAGCCGGTTCAATCCTTAGCGAACCATTTTAGTGTTTTCTGTTTCGCCCTTTCTCTGTGCTCGGGTTTTACGTGGGCAGCTACCGTCGCTAGGGCAAGAGCTACAGCACCTAGGTCGTCAGTAAATCCGAAAATTGGCGTAATATCTGGGATCGCGTCCAGCGGCAGAATGAAATATCCTAAAGCGGAAAAGATGATCGCTTTCGACTTTTTTGGGGTATCCGGATCTGAAGCGGCAAAGAAAAGTATTAGAGCTTTTTCAACGACTTCGCGCCCAGCGGTTTTGGCGAATTTGGAAATCTTTTCTTTAAGCCCTTCTTCACTATAGTTTTCCGAATAGTCGTTGTTGTTTGGGACTAGTTTACTCATACGATGATCGTGGTAGGATTAACTATGTTTTGCAGAAGAGGGCTTGTCAAAAAGGTAGTTTCGGCTCCTCTGGGTGCCTCCCTGTTCATACTGCTTGTCAATAAACTTAAGGTTCGTGAGCTGGGTCGTCTTTTTGCCGACTTCAGTTCGCTCCTCATTTTGGACATTGTGTGTACTGTGTTATCGTTTGTGCTCAGCGTACAACTAGTTAAGAAAGTCTCCCCAAACTCGGTTGTGATGGCGGTCAAATTGGAGCTGATATTACCTATTGTTACTGGCCCTGCTGATTTGGTCAGAGAGTGAGACCATGTCGGAAGGATTTTATCTGGGGGCGGGGATTGTTGTCTTGGCGATTTTTCTCAACGGCTACTTTCAGAAGAATAGATGGTCTTTCACCACTGGCTTTGTTGACATAGGAGGCTGAAAGTATTTGACCTGGTCCAAGATATGGCTCTCGGAACACACGGCAGTATTGAAGACTATAGGAATGAATCGGTTCTGATATACGTAAACGGGGAACTGGTTCCGCGAAATGAGGCGAAGATCCCCGTTTTTGATAGTGGTTGTCTTGTGGGAGATGGAGTGTGGGAAGGCCCACGGCTTGACAAAGGCTTTTTGGTTTTTTGGAAGGCCATCTAAATCGGCTTTGTGCAGGTGTCCGTATGATATTCATGGATATGGGAGAGCCGCTTGAATCTTTTGATAAAAACTTAAGGAAGCTGTAGATGCGAACGACATGGTATATGGTGTGTATGTTCGTTCAATGGTCACGATAGGAAACAAAAAACCACCTTCACAGGATTATCGACTGAAAGTGACATCTCCTAAAAATGTAATTATTCCTGAATACAAGATTACGATCACCGAATCGAAACGCTATAGGGTGCGATTGTTTGCCTCTAAAATACGAAGAGGATCGCAAGACTATTTAGACCAACGATTGAACTGCCACAGCAAATTGCATGAGGTGACCGCCCCTAGACAGACGATTAGAGCTGGGGTAGATGAGCCATTGATGCTAGACATCAATGGCTCTGTATCCACATGCAACGCTACTAAGTTCTTTATCGTTCGCAATGGCGAGGTTTGGACATCAACGGGTAGCTATTGCATGAATGGCGTAACTCGCTCCGAAGTGATTTCTGTTTGCGAGAAAAAGGAAATAGTGGTTCGCCAAAAAGACTTTTCAATGGTGGATTTGTATGGTGCGGATGAAGCGTTTGTCACCGGAAAGTTTCCAGGTTTGACGACAGTGGTTGAAGTGGATCGGCAGCGATTGCCATGCGAAGCGATCCCGGGAGAGATGACCTCGAGATTGAGGGATTTATACAATCAGGAGTTTGAAGATTACATAGAATGAGCAAAGCAATGAAGGCAAGCGAGACGAAGCGGATCTCGATCTGGTCTAGCCCTCGAAACGTGTCAACGGCCTTGATGTACTCGTTCGCGCAAAGACCGGATACGCGAGTTTTCGATGAGCCGTTGTACGCTCACTACCTTTCGAGCCAAGCGGAGCGACCGCCCCATCCGGGAGAAGAAGACATCCTGCGTGCCCAACACAACGACGGCGAGCGTGTAGTCGAAGACGTTTTGCTAGGGGAACTTGGAAAGCCGGTTCTATTTTATAAGAATATGGCCCATCATTTGGTAGACCTCGACTGGGGTTTTCTGAACAGACTGACGAATGTGCTACTATTGCGCCAGCCTTGTGACATGCTACACTCCTACTCGAAGACAATTCCAGAATTTGGCTTGGCAGACACAGGGTATGATAAGCTCAAGCGAATCGCCGATGGGATTATTGCCGCAGGAGAAGCCCCTGTCGTCATTGATTCGAAACGCCTTCTGGAATCTCCCGAATCTGTATTGAGAAGTTTATGCCAAAAGGTGGGTATCGATTTCATGTCCTCGATGCTTTCATGGGAAGCGGGACCCAAAAAGGACGACGGTGTCTGGGCACCCCATTGGTATCACAATGCCCACCGGTCTACCGGTTTTGCTCCCTACCAACCGAAACCAGAACCTTTCCCTGAGAGACTAAAGGCGTTGCTCGATGAGTGCCAGTTGTTATACGATGAACTGTTACCTTGGGCGATTTCATAGTCGAACGTTCTCTAAATTCAAAAAATCCCGCTCTTCTCCAGAAGAACGGGATCAAAATGATTAGGCTGGAATTTGAATCAGCTCTCTTTCTCCGTAACCGCAGTCGGAACAATCAGGAGTTTACCGTCTTCCTTTTTGACTACCCCTGTCACCAGCAAATTTTCGGTCTTGCCCTGACAGAAGTAGGTACCGTGCTCTAAATTCTTAGTCAGGAGGTAGGTCTTCACCTTGCCGTCTTTTCCTTTAACCTGGAGCGCGTTGGTGCACTTTTCGGCTTCGCCCAAGGAACACTTGGCACAAAGGCCTGTGCCTTCGAGGGTAACTTCTTTATCCTCCGCTAAAAGCGGTAGCGAGAACGCGATGCTTGTAATTAATATCAATAACTTTTTCATATTCAAATTCTTTGATTTGTGTTGCTCGATGATTCTCGAGAAGAGAGAGAAGGCTAGATTGGCCTCTCACTATTTGCAAGATTGTAATTAAGTGCCTCCTCGTGATTAAAGCGTCCCCCAAGCTGGTTGCTTTGCATGTAGTGAGGGTTGGGGTTGAAACTTTTGTTGAATAATCGATCCTGTTTTGTTCCGATTAGGGTGTGATAAAGCTTTTGCCTCAAACCAACGCGTGATCAAGAAATAAGAGTCCCAGTAATACGAGATTAGAGATTCAATATGCCTCAAAATTCCCGTCGTTCCTTTCTCAAAGATCTATCGGTGGGACTCGGTGCGTTCTCAATTGCGAACCCGTTGCCAGACCTAGCCGCCGAGGCGGTGCCGAAAACGCCTCGCAAGCTTGGGATCGCCCTCGTGGGATTGGGAAACTATTCGACAAAACAATTAGCGCCCGCTCTCGAGTCGGCAACGGATTGCTATTTGTCGGGAATTGTCACGGGCACAAAGGACAAGGAGTCCGTTTGGAGAGCTAAATACGGGATCAAGAAAGCGAACACCTATAACTACGAAAATTTTGATTCAATCGCCTCGAATGATGATATTGATATTGTTTATATCGTACTTCCGAACTCCATGCATGCGGAGTACACCATTCGAGCGGCGAAAGCGGGGAAGCATGTGATCTGCGAAAAGCCGATGGCATTAAACGCAGCCGAGGGACAGGCTATGATCGACGCCTGCAAGGCAAACGGAGTGATGTTGTCAATTGGCTATCGTCTCCACTTCGATCCGAATACGATTGAAATTATGAAACTGGCCGAAGAACGGCCCTATGGCCCAATTAAATACGTGCAGTCGGAAGCCGCGTTCGCAATAGGCAATAATCTCGATGCTTGGCGCTTGAATCGCGAGTTAGCTGGTGGTGGAGCGGTTATGGATATGGGAATCTACTGTATTCAGGCAGCACGTTACGCAACCGGCGAAGAACCGATTGCGATTCGAGCCCAGGAGACCAAGACGGACTGGGGAAAATTCAAGGAGGTGGATGAGACCGTTACTTGGCAAATGGAGTTCCCAGGCGGCGCATATTCGAATTCGACGACGTCTTATAATCTGAGGGCCAATCGCTTGTATGTGAGTTATGCTCAAGGAGCGGCTCTTTTGGAACCTGCTACCAAGTACACGGGGATTAAAGGACGGGTCTTCAGGGGACAGAATCCTGTCAGGACTCTCGAGGTTCAGACGGTCAATCAGCAGGAACGGCAAATGGATGGCTTTGCTCGAGGGGTTCGAGAAGGGATTCCTTCGATTGTCTCGGGAGAAGAAGGACTGAGGGATATGAAAGTGATTGATGCGCTCTATCGTTCTCTCGCGACTGGTGGCAAACGAGTAGAGATATAGAAAACGGCTGTTAGAAAAATTGGTGTAAGATGGTTTTCGTAGAGTCGCCTACCTAAGGTTTTGCCCCTAGGGGGATTTTCGGGAAAAGAGATTCTAATTGGAAAATTGATAGGATGATTCCACCAGGCGGTTGAATAAGACAGCTACGATTAGATTGACCGATCCACATTGCGGTGTCGGCAGATTGTGATGAATAAATGCCATTTTTCTTTCGTCTGATAGGGGGAAAGCGCTTGTTTAAGTAGCGGTATCCGTTGGGTTCCCATAAATTGTGTGACTCCCAATACAAACAGAAAGTAGTAACCCAAAGTTGAGTATACCCAATGATGACCAAACAAAAGCCAATTTGTTTTTGGATACATCCACTATTTTCAGCAGGACTAGACCGCAGCCAAAAGCTAGTTCATCTATACTTTGGTTTTGGGAAAGGACCATCCCCAAGCAGCTACGCTAACGGAATCGATACTAGTTTTCGAGGCAGAGACAGAATTGCGTGCGGTTGAAAAAGGGGAGGTTGAAGCCCGCGAGGAAGAGCAAAAGTTCAAGAGAGACGCTGCAATCCGACGGTATCTAGCGACTGAATCGATTTAGCTAAAGGGTTTATGGATTAGGCACCACCCACTTTTGGGCTGTGTTGTTCGCCACCGCGAAGCCCCCGGCCCTTAGGCATTTTGGCAAACTCCTCTTTGGAGAGTTCTCCGTTTTCGTCCGTGTCGGCCTTTTTGAATGCGACGCTGAGCTGTTTCCTCACGCGGTTCGCCATTGCTGCTGGGTCGCCTCTACCCTGGCGTCCTCCTGCTAGTCCTTGTCTTGGTCCCTGCCCACCGCGACGACTCATCATCTCGACACTGAATTTTACTAGTTCGTCGAGACTTACGGTGTCGCTTTCGTCTTTGTCAGCCAAAACAAAGAAATTAGGGCGTTCGTGGTTGCCGCCCTGTCCTCCTAAACCATGCGGTACGTCATGGGCTGTAATTGTGGTGTTTCCGGCGATTAGGAGTGTGGATAAAAGGGCGAGAGTGCGTTTCTTCATAAGTGTCATGGGGTTGAGATTAGTCTTTGGAATCGTCTCGTAGTAAACGGTTGCTCGAGTTCCAAGGTTTCAGTTTTTTCTTTCACCCTTAGGCGAAGAAATGAGGTTCAGAATGGATTCTCGTACCAAATTACTCCTAACCCCGTCCGTTCTCCCCCAACTACGTGATGTTCCTCACAGGTAAGAATATCCAAATCGCCGTCAAGGTCCAGGTCAACGAGTTCGATTCGATCAAATTTAACGCCTTCGGGTCCGCTGATCCCAAACGCTTCCCATTTCTTGAGCGGTTTGTTTTTGCTTTGACGCAACCAGAAAACTCCCTGAAGGGGCGGATTCGCATTTTCGCAGTTTGCGACTAGATCGAGTAAGCCGTCGCCATCGACATCTCCGATAGCCACCGCTTTAGCTCGTGCTGAAAATTTAGGGTACTCGACTTCCTCGAGTTCCCAAGATTTTCCCGAACGATCGAGTCGTCGCCACCAAAGAAGCCGATTGTCTTTTGCGGTAGCCACGAGGTCCTCGAGTCCGTCAGAGTTCAGGTCTTTTAGGTCTGAAAACAGAAGTTCTTCGTTACTGCCTCCAATCAGGTGTTTGTCCCACTGGCGATCGATTGAACCTGGATTCTCCATCCAATACGCTCCTCGAGTATCTCCCTTTCGGTCAATGAAGAATATGTCGATGTCTTGGTCGCCATCCATATCCTTCGGGATAATTGACATAATCCACCCGGCTTTTGACAGAGGGTGCCAGTCCCAGTCGCTAGAGGGATCTTCAGGATATTTGGGAATTTTCCAGAATCCTATTACTCCATTTGGGTCTTTGCTTCCGGCGGTCAGTAAACGCTCGGATTGGTCGCCAAAGTTGATTTCCGTTGGAGTGGCGAACATCCATCGAGTCATCCCTACGGAGCCGGGAAGAGGTCGTTGGGTCCATTTTTCCCCCGTGAGGATGTCGCTCTCATTTGGCGCAAAATGAAGATAGAGTGCCTGCTCATTTCCTTCACAACTGGAAACGACGTCTAGAATATCATCACGATTGAGATCGACGAAGGTCGCGTCTTCTGTGGAACGGGTCACTCCAATTTCAGTTGAAGGCCATATCTCGGTGACGGCCTCCGCTCCTGGATGAAGATAAACTCGCGTTAGGCCACCCTCCTCCCACCCAACGGTGAGATCAATCAGCCCGTCGTTGTTTAGATGCCCCATTTTCACTCCGTCGGCTCCTCGAGAGCTGTTGTCGATTGTGTGGCGTGTCCAAGGAAAGTCGTCAGAGAAAATGGCTTTACAGCCTAACCCGAGGCCTGCGGAAAAAGCGAGGAAGGTAACCAACGGGCGAAATATGGGCGTAATTGTGATGGGATGAGGATTTAGCGAGGTAATATTGACAGGAAACTCCACCCCATATCCTATCTGTGCGACGCTTAAGTTAGTCACTCTCAAAATTACGCATTATGAAAACATTAAAGATATTGTTAGCGGCTCTCGTCAGTGGGGGGCTTTTTGGATCGTTGTTTGCGGAACATCATAAAAAAGGCGGTCGATCGCTATTTCAACAGACTTTTCTAGCAACCTACGCAGGTGAAACGGATAAGATGGTCAGCCTAGCGGAAGCTTTTACCGCTGAAGGGATGGAATGGCGTCCCGCCGAAGGAGTTCGTTCCGTTCGCGAAGCGATACTGCATGTTGCGGGAGCGAATTATGGAATCGGGGCACGCTTCCTCGGGAAAGAGATGCCTGAAGGAATTAATCCTCGTCAGTTCAACAAGATGATTAAAGGCAAAGAGGACACGATCAAGGTTCTCAAAGATTCGATCCAGTTTGTTAAGGAAGCGGTCGGAGGTCTTGATGAAGCCAGCCTTGCAGAATCCATAAAATTGTTCGGTAACGACTCGAGTAGGATGGGAGCGGTGCTCGTGTTGGGTGGACATGCTTATGAGCACCTAGGACAGCTGATCGCTTACGCCCGCTCTTCAGGTGTGGTCCCTCCTTGGAGCATGTAGTAACACAGGCCAGTCCCTCGCTACGCATTCTTGGAAATTAAAGTCGCGGGGGTATTATATTAAATACACGGCGTATTGGCCGGATCTTTTTGCTCACTTTGATCATGAGGAAATCGCTTTCCTTATAAGCTTTTCCAGGGAGCGACTGGGTCGAAGACGACATTTTGCGATCTCATTCGGGCTTCTTGAGGCGGTTCAATTGGCTAATTGTAAGCTGTTGGAGGTCCGTTGAAGAAAGAGAATTCAGATAAGAATTGTTTTAATATTGAGGCAGCCTTGGTGTAGCGGGACTGCTTGGAAGTGTTAACGGGAAATCTAGTTGTACTTTGACTTCCTGGAATTCCTAACCTTCACGGTATTTGTGCGTTATTATGATTATGGATTTTCTCTGGAATCGCGGGGACTGTAGTTGGCGGCTGTATCGGCAGGAGCATGTGGTGGGACGTGTGCTTGAAGCTGGGTTCGGTGTCGGTAGATTTTGGAGTACCAAAAGCAAAGCTTAGAAGTGCCGGGGCTTGAACTGGGTTAGTCTGTTGACCTCTTTCGCTTCTTTAAATTTTACGCTCTCCGGCTGGCGTCCTTAGAATCGAGGCAAGCTCGCGTCACTCTATGCATGAACTCCAAATACATTGAGCGCTCCGCTTCGCTTAGACTGCTCATGATTTCATCTTCAAGGGCTTGGGCGACTGCCTGGGCTTTGAAATACAGTGCCTCCCCAGCTTCCTCGATAATGAGTTGTTTGGCGCGTTGGTCTTGCATGTGGGGTGAGCGCTTGACCCAACCGTTTGTTTCCATGCGGTTAATGATGGAAGTTATGGTATTGTTATCACTCGACATTAATTGTGCCAGGTCGGATTGGCGGATGCACTCGCGTTTTTTTTCATGTAGCCAGCGTAGCACGGTGAATTGATCAGGCGTCAGCCCGAGTGGCTTAATACGAATGCGAAAACTCTGATTCAGGCTAAACCAAGCTGAGCGTAACAAGAGGGGAAAGCGTTTTTGTGAGGCGTAAGCTAAGCTTTCGGGTATTTTTGAAGGTGGGTTCATTGTGGGCTATTAGTGTGTATACGTAGTAAAATCATCTCTACATGTCTACAGAGAACTGGTTAAACCTGAAATTTGACAAAAATGGCAGTGGGCCAAATGGTTAAACGCGTGATAAACAGATTGACACTATAATACGTGTTCGTATCAGTTTTCTCGCAAGTTCGCCTCTCGCTATTATTTTTTCCAGAAGGGAGACTTTGGAAGGAAATCAATCGTTGTGCTTTTTTATACCCAATTGCTATGTACGGAAATAAAATAGACGTTTCGTCGACATCCACGAACACTCACCCCCGTAGAAAAAAAGCAGGGCTGTTAGCAGTGCTCGCAATAGCTAGTCTGGTGCTCGTGCCGGTCCTCTCGGCGAAAAGCGTCGATGGCTGGTTATCATGGCGGGGTCCGTTGCAGACGGGAGTTTCGCTGGAAAAGAATCTTCCGGACTCCTTGGAGCTAGATGGAAAAAGCCACCTTTGGAGCTACCCCGTTTATGGAGGGGGTGCGCCGGTTATAGCGGATGGAAGGGCCTTTGTTTTCGGCTATTACGAAGAGAATGAAGGGGAGCTGGTCGAGGAAACATTGCTTTGCCTCGATGCGAATTCGGGCAAAAAGATTTGGGAATATCGTTCGCGTGACTTCCTGAGCGATAATGTTTACAACCGTTACGGCATCGGTTCGCCTTGCGTCGATTCTGAAACCGGCAACGTCTACTTTATGTCAACGTCGGGACTCGCTATGGCTTTTGATAGGGACGGTAATAAGCTCTGGGATCACTCAATGCTTGAAGAATACTGGCGCCTGACATTTCCAAACGGCAGAACGGGTGGACCCGTGATAGACGGCGATTTTGTCATTTTTCGTGGCATAACGGCAAATTGGGGGGCCAGTGGCCCTCCTGGCGACCGGTTTTACGGCTTTGACAAACGCACGGGAGAGCTTGCCTGGGTATCCGCCCCGGATATAAGACCGGTAGATAGCTCCAACTCGTCACCCACGTTTACCGATCTGGATGGACAACGCGTTTTCATAGCGGGAACAGGCTCGGGCAGCATCATTTGCTCGAATTTGCGAACGGGTGAGCCCGTCTGGCGGGTCAAGATTTCTACAGGAGGGGTTAACGCGTCGGTTCTGCCTTATGGGGACGATATGTTCATTGCCATCCACGGCAAAGAGAACATCGACTCGACTTCGAAAGGTCGGCTAGTCTGCTACCGAGTTCCATCTAAGTACCCGCTTGGTGACAGACCGGTTATTTTAACGGAAAAGGATGAAGTGTGGCGAAACGACGAGCATGTCTCGTTTAGCAGTTCACCGGTCTTACACAATGGTCGTGTTTACAGTACGATCGCTACCGGAAGCCTCCTTTGCGTTGATGCAGAAACGGGAAAAACGATTTGGTCACTCAAACTCGCTCCCGACCAGTTGCACGCGTCCCCACTTTACGCAGACGGAAAGCTGTTCGTTCCGATGGCGGATGGTAAAGCCTACGTGGTTAAGCCTCATGATGATCATGGTGAGATTCTGAATGAAGCGGAAATGGGGGCCGTTTGCCTAGCAGCTCCCTCAGCCTACGCGGGAAAGGTGTATGTTCAAACCAAGGAGGCCTTGCATTGTTTTGGAAAAAGCGACGGCGAATTTGTGGGCATTAAAGCTGCAAAAGAAATAATCAAGGACAAGAAGATCGTGGATCTCCAAATCGTTCCAGCGGAGTTTGCACTAATGAAAGGGCAGTCTGTGGACTTTACGGTTTGGGGCCTGAATAGTGTCGGGCAGCGTATCAAAAAATTGGAAAGTGCAAAGTGGGACGCTGTTTCGCTGGGAGTCAGCTTTTCCGGGAAGACAATGAACGTCAAAGAAGACGCAGCTTATGGGGCGGGCGTTGTTAAGGCGGTCGCTAATGGCATCACGGGCACAACCCGAGGGCGCATTGTGGCTGGACCCTCCTACAGTGAAGATTTTGAGAGCTTCGATCTCACAGCCGAGAACCATCTAGGTGAATCGGTTTCATTTCCGCCATCGACCTGGCTCGGCGCCCGCGTCAAGTGGAGCGTGATCGAGCGCGAAGGAGAAAAGGTGATAACCAATGTCCTCGATTCCGTAATTAAGCAGCGAACGATGAATTTTGTCGGTCATCACGACCTTTCTAATTATACTTTTTCTGCAGATGTGCTCACAGATGGTAATCGCCGGATTATGTCTTCCATTGGACTGGTCAATCAAAGATACTTAATCGCTCTTGTCGGCAATTGGAGGATACTCGAAGTGTCTAGCAATCACGACCGCCTTAAAGAGTCAGTTCCGTTCAATGTGAAGGCCAACACTTGGTATCGCCTTAAAACCTCAATAAAAGACAATGGAGATAGAACCGGAGTAATCCTGGCCAAAGCATGGGAAAGAGATCAACCCGAGCCGAATGCTTGGACGATCGAAGTTCCCGTAGACAAACTTCACGAAAAGGGGGCACCCGCGATTTACGCGCTTTCCCCTCAAGCCCAAAAACGTGTTTATTTAGACAATCTCGAAATCACGCCCAATAACTAAGCAGCATGAGAATTCATAAAATAAGTGTAGGTTTAGCAGCAATCGCAATAGGATTCGCATCGTTCGCCGACTACCATAAAGGCAAAGGTTCCGATTGGCCAATGTGGGGTAGGACCCCAGATCGCAACATGATCGGCGAAGCAAAGAACCTTCCGGTAAATGTCGAGCCCGGAGATTATGTTTCAGGTACCGATGATATTGATCCTTCCACTACGGAAAATGTGCTTTGGGTGGCAAAGCTCGGATCACAAGCATACGGAAACGTGACGGTAGCTGGTGGAAAGGTGTTCGCGGGTACGAATAATGAATCCCCCCGCGATCCTAAACAGTTGGGTGACCGAGGCGTGCTGATGGCTTTTAACGAAGAGAATGGTGAATTCGAATGGCAGCTCTTGATCCCAAAGCTTGGAGCCGGCAAAGTGAGTGACTGGGAATATGTGGGTCTCTGTTCGTCTCCTGCTGTCGAAGGAAACAAAGTTTATGTCGTCACCAATAGAGGCGAGGCGGTCTGCCTTGATCTCAATGGTTTGACTAACGGAAACGACGGTCCTTTTCAGGATGAGGCAAATTACATGTCTGCGGACGGCAATCCGGTTGAATTGAGCAATGGACATGCGGATATTTTGTGGATTTATGACATGCGAGAAGAGTTGGGTGTGTTCCCTCACAATGTGAGCAGTTGTTCTCCGCTTGTCGTTGACGATTTACTGTATGTGTCCACTTCCAATGGGGTTGACTGGTCCCACAACAACATTCCTGCTCCTTTCTCACCCGCTTTGGTGGCTCTCAACAAGACGACTGGTGAACTGGTGGGTGAAGAGGCTTCTCAAGTTTCTGAGCGAGTGCTTCACGCGAGCTGGAGCTCACCTGCTTACGGAGATATCAACGGGACTCCCCTTATTATATGGGGTGGGGGTGATGGAATTTGTTACGGATTTGAACCGAAACCGGTTGTGGGATCCGAGGGATATGAGATTCTCAATGAAGTTTTTCGGTATGACGCCAATCCGCCTGAGTACCGAATGAAGGAGGGCAAATCTATCAAGTACGCTACGTACCCGGGCCCTAGTGAAATTATTAGTACGGTAGTGGTTCACGACAACAAAGCGTTTGCGTTGATCGGACAGGACCCCGAACACGGCGACGGTGTGGGTATGCTTAGTGCCATTGATGCCTCTATGAGAGGCGACATCTCGGGGAAAGCCATTTGGACCTACAAGGATATTGGCAGAACAGTCTCTACCCCCAGTATCTACAATGGAATGATTTTCGTAGCGGAGTACGATGGAGATATTCATTGTTTGGATTTGGATACGGGAAAAGTAAATTGGGTGCACGCTACTGACAGCCGCATTTGGGGATCTACACTAGTAGCAGATGGAAAAGTTTATTTGCCAAACGAAGATGGCCAGTTAGTTGTACTCGCTGCGACTAAGGAAAAAGAGGAACTGGCTACCGTTGAGTTTTTCACTCCAATCTACAGTAGTCCGGTAGTGGCTAAGGATGTTCTTTATGTCGCGACTCAAACTCACTTGTACGCATTGAAGAAGGGCGGAAAATGAGTAAAGAAGTCGTTATCACTTTCATGCTGGTCTTGTTCGTACTTCACCAGGACTTTTGGTTCCGGGACGACGCTACATTAATCCTGGGTATCTTACCAATCGGACTGGCTTACCACATGGCATTCACGGCGTTGGCTGCAACTGCTTGGCTGGTTATTGTAAGGTTTGCTTGGCCAAAGTATCTGGAGGAAGAGGAAAACGAAGGGAATGAGCAATGACCCAGGCATTAATTGTAGTTGTTTATCTCATACTTCTTCTAGTTCTCGGTTACATTAGTAGCCGGCTTTTCAGAGGAAATTCAAACGACTATTTTGTGGCGAGTCGCTCGATTGGCCCTCTCGTCCTCTTTATGTCGATCTTTGGCACAACGATGACCGCCTTCGCTATGGTGGGTAGCACCGGAGAGTCCTACCGGGTAGGAATCGCGACGTATGGGAAAGTAGCCTCTTCCTCTGCCCTCATTCACTCCGCCTGCTTTTTCCTCGTCGGATTGCCACTGTGGGCTCTGGGAAAACGCAATGGTTTTCATACTCAGATTGAGTTCTTTCGGGCCCGATTTGAAAGCAGCAATCTGGGATACCTTTTATTCCCTATACTTGTCGGACTCATTATCCCTTATCTGCTGGTCGGTTTGATGGGTGCAGGAAGTGTTATGCAAGGTGTGACGCGAGGGGCGTTCCCCGAGATTTTTACGAGCACCGGAGGGGCTGTCCCGCCGTGGTTGACGATGCTCGTCATTTCCTGCGTGGTTCTTTACTACATATTTGCCGGTGGTGTAAGAAGTGCCGCCTGGGCGAATACCTTTCAAACCTGTGTATTCATCGTAATGGGATTCATAGCGTTTGTCACCATTTCCTCGAAGATGGGAGGGATGCAGGCGGCGTCAGCGATGGCGGATCCGGGCAAGGCGGTCCGTGCGGGAAACCTGACTGAGATGCAGTTTCTTTCCTATTGTTTCATTCCGCTATCGGTGGGAATGTTTCCTCACTTATTTCAAAACTGCCTGACCGCGAAGTCTGCGAAATCCTTCCGATTAACTCTAGTCGCGCATCCCATCGCAATCATGATAACGTGGATACCTTGTATCCTAATCGGGCTTTGGGCTACGGGTGCTGTAATGCCAGACGGAATGACACCAGTCATTCCTGAGGGAACTAGCCCGAATGCAGTACTCGGAATGATGGTTGGGAAATTAGCGACTCCGATTATAGGCGGACTTGTAACCGCTGGTATAATGGCCGCCATAATGTCTTCTCTAGATTCTCAGTTTGTGGCGGTTGGGACGATGTTTACCAAGGATATTGTTGTCCACTTTTTCGGCGTCGACCGATTTTCTGAAAAACAAAAAGTGCTGCTGGCCAGAGTATTTATATGCACCATCGTTTTCGTAACTTACCTGTTTACTTTGGCAGAACCAAGATCGGTGTTCTCTCTTGGGATATGGTGTTTTAGCGGTTTCGCAGGTTTGTTTCCGCTTGTTTTCGCAGCCATCTACTGGAGAAGAGCAACCAAGGTGGGAGCCTATGCGGCTGTTATTGGAAGTGCTATAACATGGTTTATTCTCTTCAGGAATTCTGACTATGGGGCTAATGGGTCTTACCTAGTGGGTGGCGTGATGCCAGTTGCCGTGATTTTCCTTACTTGCGCGATCTGCATGGTGGTGGTTTCCCTTTTTACGCTAGCCCCGTCCCAAGATACGTTGGACAAATTCTTTAAAAGGAAGCCCTAGCTACCTGCAAACAATCTCAAGAAATTCAGCTCAAAGGTTCTTCGCTGTCTATTTTTTATAGTGGGGAGCTACAATCGGAGCAAAACTCTCGCGAAATGACACAAGCAAAAGACATCACAAACGCTGCAGACGCCGCGAAGGAAAGGTTGGACCAGTACACCCAAGAAATGGTGCAGTGGCATTTTTCGCCGGAGACAGGGTGCCCTTACTGGCTTGAATGGGCGAAAGAGGCGGATTGGAACCCGCTCACCGAAGTGTCAGGCTTTGCGGATCTGATGCAATTCGAGAATTTTGATGACGAAGTGCTTCGGGACACCGATCCGGCTCAGTTTATCCCAGCAGCCTTCAAGGATAAGCCTTACAACGTATTCGAGACTGGTGGAACCACAGGGATGCCAAAGCAACGGATTGGATGGGAAGACTACAAAGTAGATTACTCCGAATTTAGTGATTTCTACTCTGACGATTTTTTTCCGAAGGGCTCGAGCTGGTTGATGGTTGGACCGACTGGACCCCGTCGACTGCGACTGGCGATTGAGCATCTGGCAAACGTTCGCGGTGGTGCGTGTTATTTTATCGATCTGGATCCTCGTTGGGTGAAACGACTGATTCGTGATGGCGAGTATGATATGGCTCGCAAGTACAAGGAGCATGTTGTCGAACAGGCTGTCACGATTTTAAAAGGACGCAAAATCGGTTGCGTGTTTACGACTCCTACAATTCTGGAAGCTCTGGCTGAGCGCATCTCAATACCACAGGCTGGTATAAAAGGGGTTTTCGTTGGGGGCACCACTATGACCCCTCAATACGTCAGATTCCTCATCGAGGAAGTTTTGGAGGGAAAAGTGAATTTTGCTCCTACCTATGGCAACACATTGATGGGTCTGGCGATCAGTCGGCCGCTGTCTGTGGAAGATAACTACAGTCTCACCTATTATGCTCCACAACCGAGGGCTGTATTGAGAATCGTGGATCCCAAAGATTCGTCGAAAGGCGTGGAATACGATTCCTACGGTCGAGTGGAACTAACCACCATGACCAAGGAGTTTTTCATGCCAAGATTTCTAGAGCGCGACGAAGCTATCCGACGACGGCCATGCGACCTGTTCCCCTGGGATGGTGTCGGGGACGTGCGTCCGTTCGAATCGACAAAGAAAAAGGTAATCGAAGGCGTCTATTAATCGTTGAGTAAACTGAAATGCCGGTCTTCTGTGACTTTTCTGAGAGATGTCGCAAGTAAGAGCGGACTTATCACAGGAGCATAATTTGATGGAAGATAAAATATCACATTTACCGGTTCTTAGGTTTGGCGAAGTCTACAAGAGCTTAGACACAAATGATCTGGGCAAGGTTTTGAAGTCCGGTGCCCGACTTGAAGTAAGCGTAGCAAACGCCGGAATCATACGCCGCGACAAGCTTTTGATTGAAAAAGGTCGGGAAGCCTTAAGGGCCATTCCAACTGATACGCTACTGAGCTACGCTGAAAAGGCGGCTGACATTTACTTGGACGGAGAGCTTCCCTTTGGAATAGATGATGAAACTCAGGGGGTCGCTGACTATGTAAACGCGCTCTCGGAATTAACCGGATTACCTCACTCGCTTTGCCGATCGAACATGTTTAAGGTGGCAGCCGCCCTGCAGAACATCCGTTCGGTATTGGCGGGCTTGACGCGTGGCTTGCCACCCGAACTTTTTGACAATGGATGTGCTCGACTTGGTGATATTGATATTAACTTCTATCCAATGGCGGATAGCCTTGGAGTTACATTGCCGAGCAATTCCCCAGGTGTGAATTCGTTGTGGCTGCCGGCTCTTGTGATGAAAACGCCTGTATTTTTAAAGCCAGGACGTGAAGATCCTCTGACTCCTTACCGGATTATCCAAGCCATGATTCAAGCAGGGTTTCCCAAAGAGGCCTTCGGATTTTATCCCACGACCCACGAAGGAGGGGATGCCATGCTTCTTTCTTGCGGGCGAGGTATCGTTTTTGGAAGTGACGCAACGGTTAAAAAGTATTCCAAGTACAGCAATATACAGGTCCACGGAACTGGAAGAAGCAAGGTTCTGATAGGCGAGGACATGGCGAACGAATGGGGAAAGCACCTGGACGTAATGGTTGAGTCTGTAGCTGCGAATGGGGGACGTAGTTGCATCAATGCTTCCTCGGTTATGGTTCCTTCCCATTTTGAAGAGATTTCGAATGCGATGGCCAAAAAGCTTGCTGGAGTTGAGCCAAAATCGAGGGACGATAAAGATGCTTTGCTTTGCGGATTTGCGAACGCAGATTTCGCTAAAGCAATGAATGAGGCTATTGACGATGCCTTGAAGACGCCTGGAGCTATAGACCTGACTGCTAAATACCGCAAAGGACCTCGATTGGTCGAAAAGCATGGGCAAACTTTTCTTTGCCCAACCCTGATTGCGTGCTCTGATCCCGATCACCCTCTTGCAAATACTGAATACATGTTTCCGTTTGTCAGCGTTGTGGAGCGACCTCAGTCGGAGATGCTTGACGCGATTGGTTCAACTTTGGTCGTATCTGCGGTGACGGAAGATGAGGATTGGATGAGAGATCTTATGGCTAGCCCTGATATTGATCGACTGAATTTGGGATCTGTGCCGACTAACTGGGTACAATGGGAGCAGCCGCATGAAGGAAACTTGTTTGAATTCTTATATCGCCGCCGGGCCATCCAATCGAAGACTCTAAAGATTGCTTAGCCGTGGATTTTGTGACGAGACCCAGTCCGAGGATCGCGTTTGGTCCCGGTATGCTTGAGAAACTTCCGGATTTTATTAAGGAAAATGGGGGCTCGAAGACATTAATTGTTACCGATGAGGGAGTCCTGCAAGCTGGGCACGCCGAGCGGACACTGTCAATTTTGGAGAAAGCTAATTGTGAGGCATTGGTTTTTGGAGGGGCTGAAGAGAACCCAACCAATAATTGCGTCTCGAAATGTCGAGACTTTGCCCTTGAAGCGGGAGTTGACCTCCTGATTGGTCTCGGGGGCGGTAGCAGCATGGATACGGCGAAGGGTTGCAATTTCCTCCTGACTAACGGGGGTGAGATGAAGGACTATCATGGATACGGAAAAGCGACCCATCCCATGTTGCCTTTTATTGCGGTCCCAACCACTTCAGGTACTGGAAGCGAATGCCAGTCTTACGCTCTCATTAGCGATGACGAGACGCATGCAAAGATGGCCTGTGGGGATGTAAAAGCCTTGGCGCAAGTCGCTCTTCTAGATCCAGAACTAACAGCTTCCCAGCCTAAACTCGTCGCGAGCCTAACCGGTTTGGATGCACTTGCCCACGCTTTGGAAACGGCGGTATGCCTACCACGAAATCCGATTTCCAACATTCATTCTTTGGAGGCCTTTCGATTGCTCGCCAGTTCGATACACTCAGTTACCAATGGTACAGCTAGCCTCGAAGATAGAAGCAATATGCTGCTGGGGGCAGCCTTCGCAGGGCTAGCGATCGAGAACAGTATGCTTGGAGCGGCTCATGCCTGCGCTAACCCGCTAACAGCATTCTTTGACGTGACTCATGGTCATGCGGTATCGCTCATGCTGCCCCATGTCATTCGATTTAATCGTTTGGATCCTGAAATAGATGAAATCTATCGATCCTATGAGTCGTTTATCCCTTTGGTTGGTTTGAGGAAACTCGACTTAGCGGACTGGTTAGACACCTTAAAAGATACTGCAGGTTTGAAGAGTCTCTCAGAAATGGGAATAGGCGCGGCGGATGTTAAACGGCTGGCTGGAGGAGCGTTGCATCAATGGACAGGTCGCTTTAATCCTTGTCCTGTGGGTCTATCAGATTTCGAAGCCATTTATTCGAATGCGATCAGCGACGTTGTCAGGTGTGTGTGATGAAGACTGCGTGCGTCCTGACTCTTTTGTTGTTTCTGGTATCCTGTAAATCACAGGATTCCGGAGAAAAGAATGCCATTCAAACGGAAGTCGATAGGTTCCAAACAATGAGTTGGGCATTACCAAGAGGAAGCTCATTCATGAGCGGCTCAATTCCCGACCAGGTGATCAATTCTCCACGTATTGCTTGGAGTTTTGATGCAGCAGCACCCATTTCTGGAGATGCGGGAGTCTATGGAACAGAGGTGTACTTTGGGAGCGATAACGGGGTGTTTTTCGCGGTCAATATAGAGACGGGAGAAGAGTTGTGGCGGTTTGAAACTGGGGATGTAGTTGAGTCTGAACCTGCGATTACTTCCGAGCTCGTTCTTTTCGGTGCCAATGATGGTCAGTTTTACGCTTTGGATCGACTAACCGGGGCGGAGCGATGGCGACGTCAATTCGATGACAAAGTAGCGGCAGGAGCTAATTTGGTTCAGGGTCCAATCGATAGAGAACTCTGGGTGCTAATTGCGGGTAATGATGGCGTCCTGCGTTGTTTAAAGGCATCAGACGGCGCCGATATTTGGTCGTACCAAACGGATAATATCATAAATGGCTCTCCGGCGATGCTCGATGAAAAGCGAATCATATTCGGAGGCTGCGATGCTTTTCTACACATCGTAAATCTGGAAAACGGAGAGTCAATCGAGCAGTACGAAACAAACGCGTACATCCCATGCTCTGTTGCGGTGTACGATGGAATTGGATACAGCGGAAATTACGCGAATGAGGTGCTGGCATTTGATCCAGGTGATCGAGGGCAACTTTGGACTTATTCAGACCGCCAATTTCCGTTTTTCAGCTCGCCCGCGGTGAACGAAACTCACGTTTTCATTGGATCTCGAGATAAGCGGCTTCACGCGATCGATCGGGAGATGGGAGTCTCCGCTTGGACCTATCAGACTTCAGGTAGGGTGGATAGCTCGCCTCTCGCTTTCAGCGATGCCGTTGTGGTGGGTTCCACGGACGGCTGGCTTTATGCCGTCAGCCAGGAGGATGGGATCGAACTTTGGAAAATAGAATTAGGGTCGCCATTGATCGCCTCGCCGGTCTTTGCCAACGGAAGGCTGATTATTGGAAGTCAGGGTGGTACCCTTTTCTCACTGGAATCGGGTGAAACCAAAATTTAGTGCAAACATTATGAGTTCGATTGCAGAGGCTGTTGAGCCGAAGAAAACGCCTACGGAAGCGGGCAACTATTTCATCTCTAACTACCCTCCCTTCTCGTTTTGGTCGCCAGAAAATACAAAGGAAGTGGAGGCGGCCTTTGAGCAGACGTATGATGATGGAGCGTCTTTAGGGGTCTACCATCATATTCCGTTTTGCCGCAAGCGTTGTCACTTTTGCTACTTCCGGGTCTACACGGACAAGAATGCCTCAGAGATTAAGGACTACTTGGACAAAACGATAACCGAACTTGAGTATTTTGCTAAGACGCCACGAATAGCGGGTCGAAAGCCTCGTTTTATCTATTTTGGCGGGGGTACACCGTCCTATCTTTCCGGGCCGCAGCTTACGGAATTGACCGATAGGATGAAGGCGATCCTGCCTTGGGACGAGGCAGAAGAGGTTGCGTTTGAAGGGGAGCCGGGAACACTTAATCCGCGCAAAGTTAAAGCGATCAAGAATATCGGGGTTACGCGACTGAGTTTAGGAATCGAGAATTTTGATAGCCGCATTCTGGAAATCAACGGGCGAGCACACAAGGCTTCCGAGGTTTACAAGGGTTACGAGGCGGCGAAAAGTGAGGGCTTTGATCAGATCAACATCGATCTAATCGCCGGGATGCTCGAAGAGACGGAAGTGAATTGGCAGCGCAATATCGAAGAGACCCTAAAGCTTCGTCCTGATAGCGTGACCATCTACCAGATGGAGATTCCTTACAACACGACGATTTACAAAGAGATGAAGGAAAGCGGATCGTTGACCGCTCCGGTTGCCGACTGGCAAGTGAAACGCCGTTGGGTCAAAGAGGCCTTCGAGGCTCTTGAGAGCGCGGGGTATTCGATTAGCAGTGGATACACCGCTGTCCTCCATCCGGATAAGACAAAGTTCATATACCGTGACGAGCTTTGGACGGGAGCGGACTTGCTTGGTCTGGGGGTCGCATCCATTTCTCACATCGCGGGTGTGCATTACCAAAACGTAAATGAAATCACTCATTACGCGAAAGCGATCGAGAAAGGGGAACTTCCAGTGCATCGGGCATTAAAGACCAATGTGGAGGAACGAATGATTCGGGAGTTCTTGCTTCAAATGAAATTGGGACGCGTGTCGATCGACTACTTTAGGACGAAGTTCGGCGTCGATTTGTCAGAGCGGTATGAGAATGAGCTTAAAGAGCTAGCGGAAGAGGGACTTCTTGAATACGATAGCGAAAACATTCGCTTGCATCGCCGTGGGCTGCTATGCGTCGACAACCTGCTCTTCAAGTTCTTCCTTCCAAAGCATGTGACCTCGCGACTTGTATAGACTCTACCGATCAGATCGAGAGAGTGAAGTTTACTTTGGATCAATTCCCTGGTTTTTGAGATCGGAAAATAGCACTTACCATGAATAAGAAGATTTGAATCATTGTTGAACTAGATTGAATCTTAGTGGCGGTCGACGAATACTTGAAAAGAGAAGTTTTCGGGACAAAAGTATAGGATTTGCCATAGGGAACGTAGTTTCAAAAGTAAAAAGCGAGAGTAGAATGAAAAAGTACGATGCGATAGTGATTGGCGGGGGACCTGCAGGTTCGACCGTTGGAGCGTTGTTGGCGGAAAAAGGCAGGAGCGTCGTCATCTTGGAGAAATCGAAGTTTCCGCGGTATCACGTGGGCGAGTCGCTCATGCCCTTTTGCTATTTTACATTCGATCGTTTAGGGATGGTCGAGAAGCTAAATGAGCGGGCTTACACCAAAAAAAATAGCGTACAGTTTGTTACGAGCGACGGCGAGATGTCGGCTCCTTTTTATTTTTTCCAGCACTTAGACCATCCGGCGGCGACCACTTGGCAGGTGCAGCGGTCAGAATTTGACGAGCTGATGCTCGATAACGCCCGCTCTAAGGGTGCTGAAGTCCGCGAGGAAACTCAGGTAGTCGACTTTCTTTACGAGGGAGAAAAAGTAGTCGGCGTGATAGCTGAGGACAAGAGTGGCAGTCGATTTGAGGTCAGAGCTTCCATTACAGCAGACGCTTCAGGTCGCGACAGTCTGTTTCAGTCGAAGAAACGCTGGAGAAAACGAGATCCCAAGCTGAACAAAATCGCGATCTGGACCCTCTACAAGGGAGCGAAGCGAGATCCCGGCCTAGACGAAGGAGCCACGACCGTGGCTTACTTAAAGGACCGCGGATGGTTTTGGAACATTCCAATGAAGGACGATATTGTGAGCTCAGGAATCGTAGCGGAACGGGACTACCTCTACCAGGATACGCGAGATCCAAAAGCCATATTCGAGCGGGAAATTGAGAAAAACGTTTGGATTAAGGACCACCTTTCATGCGGTGAACAGTTTGGAGAGTATTGGGTAACGGGCGATTATTCTTACCGGTCAGAGCATTGTGCCGATGACGGTATCGTGTTGACCGGAGATGCTTTTGCCTTTCTTGACCCCGTCTTTTCGTCGGGAGTTTTCCTCGCGTTGAAGAGTGGTGAAATGGCAGCGGACGCGATGGACGCGGCTCTCAAAGCAGGAGACCCCTCTGCATCGCGTTTCATCGATTACGGTGAACAACTGTGCAGTGCAATCGAAACGATGAGAAGCTTAGTGTATGCCTTCTATGACAACGATTTTAGTTTTGGTAAGCTAATTCGCAACCATGCGGAGTTGAGAGGTACGTTGACGGATTGCTTGATCGGCGATTTGGTTGGTAAAGATTTCGGTCCATTGATGGCAGCGATCGGCGAAATAACGGAACTTCCCGAGCCTCTATCTCACGGTGGTCCATTGGTAAGGGCTAGCGCTTAATTCAAACAGAGCACCCACTGAATTTTTCCCTGGTTTTTGGGGAGAAAACCCACATCGTCTTGCGTCGGGCGGGACTTTACTTAAGTCTCCACCAGTCGAGCTAGCCCTCGGGTGTCGACAGGATTTTTTGCCTGATTTTTAGATGAAAATCACTTTTTTAACGCCAGGGACAGGAAGCTATTATTGCGGTGCGTGTATGCGTGACAATGCTCTTGCGAATGCGTTAATTCAATCGGGGCATGAGGCGGAACTTTTGCCTATGTATCTGCCTTTGATGCTAGATGAAGAATCTGAAGGGCTCGATTCGGATTCACCGGTATTTTTCGGAGGCATCAATATTTACCTGCAGCAGAAGTTTTCGATCTTTAGGCATTCCCCGGAGTGGATTGATCGACTTCTAAACAAACCCGGGCTTTTGCAATCTGTGGCGAAGCGGAGTCATATGACTTCTGCACGTGATCATGGCGAAATGACCTTCGAAATGCTGCGACTGGATGGTGCGGACTTCGAAAAGGAACTTCGCAAACTGTATTCATGGATTAATGATCATGGCCGGCCGGATGTACTTTGTTTGTCGACGGCGTTGCAGTCCGGATTCGCAAGGGAGATAAAGAAGCAGTGGAACATACCAGTTGTCTGCTGTTTTCAGGGTGAGGATTCCTTTTTAGATTCGCTTCCAGACGAGTTCCGTGAACGGTGCTGGACTTTAATGGCAGAGCGCTGTCGAGACGCAGACCTACTGTTGGGACCGAGCAATTTTTATGGTCGTCTGATGGAAAAACGACTAGGCTTGGATGAAGGGGTGATAAAAACGCAGTACAATGGGATAAACCTCGAAGGCTTTCGCGGTGGAAAGTCGTTAAATGTTCCCGCGATCGGATACTTGGCTCGAATGTGTGAAGCCAAGGGACTCGCACTCTTAGTGGATGCGTTCATTCATCTACGTGTTCAGTTGGGCAATGAAAATTGCTGCCTTGAAGTAGCTGGAGCAATGACGCAAGGGGATCTTCCTCTTGTAGAGTCTCTAAAGAAGAAGCTGTCTGATTCGGGCCTAGCCGATGCGGTTGGGTGGCGACCCAATATTTCACGCGAAGAAAAACAGGATTTTCTGAGCGGGCTCTCTGTCTTTACAGTCCCAGTTCAATACGAAGAAGCTTTTGGGTTGTATGTGATCGAGGCGATGGCCTCTGCGGTGCCTGTCGTTCAGCCGAATCGGTCGGCGTTTCCCGAATTGATAGAGTCAAGCGGAGGAGGCGTATGCGTCGATATGGATAGCCCTGAAGAACTTGCTGCTGCCTGGCACGACTTATTGGAACAACCTGAAAGACTGGTGGAAATTGGGGACCGGGGTCGATCTGGGGTGGAACAGCATTTTTCTATGGAGGCAATGAAGGACTCGTTTATTACCGCCATGGAATCATTGGTACAATCAATATCTAAAAATGAGTAGACTAGAGCCAAAGCCATATTGTTTTGAATACGAGCGGATAGTGGAATTCGCAGAGACCGATATGGCTGGTATCGTCCATTTCTCGAATTTTTACCGCTATATGGAAATGACTGAGCACGCGTTTTTTCGTTCGTTGGGTCATGGAGTGCACGAAAGAATAGGCGATGTCTCGGTAGGTTGGCCGCGGGTTCAAGCGTCCTGCGATTTTTTCAAGCCGATCCGCTTTGAAGACCGAATAAATATTCGGCTGACGATCCAGGAAATTCGTCGGAGATCGTTGCGCTGCCTCTATTACTTCTTCAAAGAAACCGAGTCTGATGATGTGCTGGTCGCCTCGGGACGTGTTGTTACCGCCAGTGTCCGGCTTGATCGGAATAATGGAGAGATCGTGTCGATTGAAATTCCGCCTGAGTTGCGGGAGAAACTCAAGGCCGCTCAGGAATCGCAGCATCTGTAGCTATTTTTCTGTATTAACGTTAATAATATAATATATCCTCCAAAATTCTATGAATTGGCTTATCTACTCTTTAATGACAGCTCTCTTTTTCGGGCTATACGGCATTTTCTTACACACCGGTCAAATCGCGATGAAAGATCCTGTTTTGGGTAGGTACAAAGCATTTCTGTTTGTCGGAGTGGCTTATCTCGTAATCGCTATCATCGTTCCAATTATCCTGCTCAGGTTTCAAGGGGCTGCATTCACGTTTCCTATGAAAGGAATTTCACTTTCCTTTGTAGCGGGCCTCTTGGGAGCTCTGGGTGCATTTTGCATTCTACTCGCCTTTGGGGCCAAAGGTACTCCAGCAGCTGTAATGTCTATTGTGTTTGCGGGTGCGCCAGTGGTGAATGCTATCGTATCCATGAAGCTTCACCCCCCTCAGGGGGGTGTATCCGCCGTTCCATGGCAGTTTTTCCTTGGCATCGTGTTGGCGGCTCTCGGGGGGTGTCTCGTTACGGTTTACAAGCCAGCTCCTGCACCTGCCCATGCTAAGAGTATTTCTCCGGCAGCGATTTCGGAGAGCGATACACGAGGGTAGATGGGTCTAGCTGAACAGCAGCTAGCCTCATTGAACACGGCGATAGCCATCGCGGTGAAGGGCAATGCTTTCTATCAGCCCAAGATCGCGGAGTACGGACGATCGAAGGGCTTTGATAGTTTGGATGCTTTTTCTGAAAAAATGCCCTTTACCACGAAGCGGGAGCTTGCCGAGGATTATGGGGCGAATCCACCCTATGGATCGAACTTGTCGTATGACTTAAAAGATTACACAAGACTACACCAGACGAGCGGAACAACGGGTCGCCCTATGGCTTGGCTGGATACTCCCGAAAGTTGGAGTTGGATCATCGACAGTTGGGCTTACATTTGGCGGGTCTGTGGCGCAAAAGCGGGCGAGACGGCAATCTTTCCTTTTTCGTTTGGTCCGTTTATTGGATTTTGGGCGGCATTTGAGGCGGCGTCAAAAGTAGATCTTCGTTGTATCCCGCTTGGCGGACAGCAAAGCTTTGAGCGGCTTCAGATGATCCTTCGACACGAGCCGCAGTGGCTTTGTTGCACGCCAACCTATGCCCTCCATTTGATGAATGTGGCAGAAAGGGAAAACGTTGATCTAACGAAATGCTCGGTAAGAAGTATCATCGTAGGAGGCGAACCGGGGGGAAGTGTAGCGGAAGTTAGAAGTAGAATTGAACAAGGTTGGGGAGGGGCCCGAGTATTCGATCATCATGGAATGACTGAAGTAGGACCGGTCACTTACTCCGACAAAGAAAATCCGAATCTTCTGAGGATAATTCACGAGGCCTATTATGCAGAAGTGGTTGAACCTGAAACGGGTCGAGCCATTGACTTCGGAAATATAGGTGAACTGGTGCTGACGACTTTGGGCCGGAACGGAAGTCCTTTGTTCCGATATCGGACTGGAGATCTCGTAAAACCGGTTCGGGTTGAAGGGGAAGACCCTCGAGCATTTGCGCTAGAAGGGGGAATAATCGGTCGTGCCGATGACATGGTTGTGGTTCGTGGAATTAATCTCCACCCAAGCGCAGTGGACGCGGTTATTCGTTCATTTGAGGGGTTTGGGGAGTACCAGGTGAGTATTAGCAAGCGGGATCCTATGGTTCAGGCTAGCATTCGGGTGGAAAATATTTCGGATGTCGAAGACGAACTCATGAGAATGAAGCTACAGAAGCGTTTGAGGGAAGTGTTTGCTTTGAGAATACCCGTAGATGTTGTGGAGTTGGGAACGCTTCCTCAGTTTGAAATGAAGGCGAAGCGTTGGAGTGTGTCCGATTAATTCTAGTTTTTATAGACTGATGATTGAAATTCAAAATCTAGTTAAGCAATACTCAGGACTGGCGGGTGATATTACCGTGCTAGATGAGCTTGAGCTCAAAGTATTGAAAGGTGACTCCATTGCCATCGTAGGACCTTCGGGTTGTGGAAAGACCACCTTGTTAAACATCCTGGGGACTTTGGACATTCAATCAAGCGGATCCGTTTCGATTACTGGAAAAAGGTTAGAAGGGATGGACGCCGATGAAAGGGCCCGATTCCGGAATCGCACACTCGGTTTTGTTTTCCAGCAACATTTCCTGCTTCCTCAATGCTCAGTCTTGGAGAATGTCTTAATCCCTCGCTTGGCAGGTGACTGGCAAGAGAGCGAAGACGAGACGAGAGAACGGGCAAAGAAGTTGATTAAGGAATTAGGCTTGGAGCACCGGTTGGATCATATGCCCTTTCAACTATCGGGCGGCGAACGACTTCGAACGGCGGTTGCGAGAGCGTTGATAAATCAGCCCGCTCTCGTGCTTGCTGACGAGCCAACCGGCTCTTTGGACCCTTCGATGGGAGATCAAGTCGCGGATTTGTTTGCTCAGTTGAATAACCAGCACGATGTGACCTTTGTTACTGTAACTCACAATATGGCCCTAGCGAATCGAATGGGTAGAGTATACTCCTTGGAGAATGGAAAGCTGCGGCAAGGGTAGCTGTTGTTTCACAAAGTCTCATGCAACTAAGGTTCCTTCTACGCAGTCTTTGGTACTACCGAAAGTCCCACCTGGGGATCGTCGCCGGAACCATGGTCGGAGCGATGGTGCTTCTTGGGGCTTTGCTGGCGGGCGATTCTGTTGGTGCTGCACTAAAGCGACTCGCGGAACTGCGAGTGGGGAAAACTGAATACGTTCTTACGGTCGGTGATCGATTCGTAGGCGAATCGCTAGCCGAATCTATTGAATTGAACTTAGGGATGGAATCTGCACCCATTTTGATGCTGAGAGGAAGCGCTTCCCGGTCGGAGATAAGCCTTTTGGCCCCGCAGATGCAGGTGATGGGCGTCGATGAACGATATTGGAAATTCGCACCCAAACCGACGAACCCGCCGAATTTTGATGCTAGAAACACCGTCGCCGTAAATCAGCGATTAGCAGAGCGTCTCCAATTGAAAGAAGGAGAATCCTTTGTGATGCGGCTAGAGAAACCGGGTTTGCTTTCACGACATGCGCCGATGTCCGGGAGCAAAGATAATGTGATTGGGATTAGGGTGACGGTTTCGGCGGTAATTTCCGATGACCAGTTTGGGCGTTTTGGCCTCGAGGCAAATCAGATATCTCCTTTTACGTTGTTTGCCCCAATAAACTGGGTACAAGAACAGATCGAATACCCTGGGAGAGCCAATTTGATTTTGCTAAAGGACTCATCGAATGAAAGAGGAAAGCAAGGCTCGGAAGACGTTCTCACCCTTGTAGATCCTCTTTTAACCGTGGCGGACTACGGATTATCGCTCGTAGATATTCCGCTAGCAGAAGCGACCGAAATTCGTAGCGAGCGTGTTTTTCTGGATAAGGCAATGGTGGCCGCGATCCAGAAACGTGTACCTTTGGCGGAACCAGTGATAACTTATCTAGCCAATACCCTGGAAGTTAGTAGTCGCGAAACACCTTACTCGATGGTAACTGCGGTTGATCCGGATGCAGCACCTTTCTTAGACGAAGCGTTAGGTTCGGATGAAGCGGTTGTCACCCGATGGCTCGCAGATGATTTGGAAGCGTCAGTTGGGGATTCTTTGGATATCAGTTACTATGTAGTTGACCAGTCGAGTCTCCTTGTTGAAGCGACAAGCACCTTCACGATTCGATCGATTGTTCCTCATTCTGGACTGGTGGCCGACTCTCTTTGGATGCCGGAATTCCCTGGAGTCGCAGGGGCTGAGGATTCGAGTGATTGGGATGCGGGGATGCCTCTGGATCTGGATCGAATTCGGGATAAGGATGAAGAATATTGGGATGATTTCAAGGGCGCCCCTAAGGCCTTCATCTCCCTCGCCTCAGGCGAAGCTCAATGGTCCAATCGGTGGGGAGTGTATACGGGTTTAAGAGTGCCGAATTCCTTACAAGGATCCGATGAGCTGACGGAAGAGATTAGGGCCGTTCTCGACCCTAGGATGTTGGGTATGCAAACCGTCTCGCTGAGGGATGCGGCATTGGAGTCGGCCAATTCACCGGTTGATATTGGGGGGCTCTTCATTAGTATGAGCTTCTTTTTGATCATTTCTTCATTGAGCCTCGTTGGGATGCTCTTCAGCTTTTCGATACAGCAAGTTAATCGTGAAAATGCACTTTTGTCGTCGTTAGGGATCAGCGATAAGCGAATCTACCGTTGGAGATTTGCGGGTGCGTTACTCATTGTAGTAGTTGGTTCTCTCGCGGCGGTGCCACTGGCTTATGGATACACCTTTGGGGTGCTTCGATTTTTAGAAACGATCTGGAGTGAGAATTCTGTGGGATCGATTTTCGGTGTTTCAAGTAGCCTCACAACGATTGCGATTGGAATAGTGACGAATATAGGGCTAGCGATGGGCTCCATCTGGTTTGTTCTTAGAAAGCAAAGCAAGACCCAAGCCAGCTTTCGCTTGCAGCAAGGGTCGGAAGAGAGTGGCGTAGCGGTTACGTCTAAGGGACGGTGGTCCCTTAAGATTGGCAGTGCCGGCCTGGCAGGGGGATTGACTTTGTTTGGACTTTCCTTGTTGGGGAGACTTCCGCTGCAAATTGGCTTTTTCCTAGTGGGCTTCTGCCTCCTGGTGGGAGGCCTGGGAATTTGCGCTTTCCGGTTTAACTTTGCTAGAGTGATTGGCGGAGAGCTTTTGGATCTGGCCAAATTGGGTAGGATCAATAACAGCCGCCGACCTATGCGGAGTCTGACAGTTGTGGGGACCTTGGCCTGCGGTGTATTTCTTGTGGTTTCGGTTGCGGCTTTTCGGAAGGAGAAAGACACCAGTGGGGATGACCCAAAAAATGGATATGGAGGGTATACCTACTGGGCGGAGACTTCGATTCCGCTGAGTGACCCGGGCGACTATTCAGGACCTGACAATCTGTTTGGTCTGGATGGTGACAACGCGATCAACCCAATTCGCGTTGGTCAGGGCGACGATGCCAGCTGCTTTAATCTGAACCAAACCGCGAACCCGCGATTGCTATCCTTGGACAGCTCGATCTTGGCAGACAGAGGAGCCTTCACCTTCCATTCGATTCGGGAAGGATTAGATTCCAGTAAGGGTTGGAATCTTTTAAAGGAAATCTCCGACGATTCGGTGGTGCCGGCGTTTGTTGACAGTGCGACTTTACAGTGGGCACTGAGACGGGAATTGGGAGATCGCTTAGTATACACGGACAGTGGTGGAAATACATTTGAGGTCGAATTAATCGGAGCGATCAGCGATACGGTTTTCCAAGGGAGCCTGATTCTCGATGAAAGCGTGTTCTTGGAGAAATATCCCCAACATGAGGGGTACCAGCTTTTCCTGCTCGATTCCTGGGACATCGATATTGAGAAGAGCCGTTCTAGAATTGAATCCGTCCTTAGTGCATGGGGGGGACAAGTAGAGATCGCATCTGATCGGCTACAGTCCTTTCACGAGGTTGAAAATACCTACATCGCTATTTTCCATGTTCTGGGAGGTCTCGGCGTTATTTTAGGAAGTGCTGGATTGGGTGTGGTGGTGGCTCGCAACTTGTCGGAGCGTCGTCACGAGTTCGCCCTTATGGATGCGATCGGCATACCCAATCGCGTGCGCAAGAAAGTGGTCCTCAGAGAATTAAAATCGCTAATTTTTTGGGGCCTAGGAATTGGGATCTGTGCAGCGATTGTATCCATCATTCCCTCTATGAGGCATCTCGGTGTGGTGGCCCCTGTATTGAATATTTCTATCTTGGTTGCTGCGATTCTGATTAACGTAGGTTTTTGGTCGTTTCTTGGATACATGCGAAATGTTCCCGCACTAGCTGACCTGCAACGGGATTTCGAGTCGTAGTAACATGAGTATTTTCGAACAACTTTTCTCACTAAAAGGAAAGCGGGCCTTGATAACGGGTGCGAGTAGCGGAATCGGTCGTTGGATAGCGGTTTGCTATGCAGAAGCCGGAGCGACTGTGGGTTTACAAAACGCAGCCTCATAAGATCGCTGAGACAATTCGACAGATCGAAGAGAAGGGAGGCTCTGCGGTACCTGTCGTATCGAACTTGGGGACGAAGGAAGTATCGGAGACTTTAGTAGATGAAGCAGCCGCGAAGCTAGGAGGTATAGATATCCTGGTAAACAATAATGGAACTAATAGGCGCAAGCAGGCGATAGGCGTAACGGAAGACGACTGCAAAACGCTCATGGCGATTAATTTGGAAAGCATTTTTTGGCTTTGTCAGGCTGCCTGCCCCCGCTTGTACAAGTCCGAGTGTAGTAAAGTATTGAATACATATTATATGATGACTCTGACAGGAATTGGGGGAATGCCCGTCTATGGAATGACGAAAGCCGCTATTGGCCAGCTGACTAAACCCTTGGCCTTGGAATGGGCGAAGGACAATATTCAAGTAAACTGTATCGCTCCGGGGTTTTTGTACCCCATTGACTGAAGCCGGACTTTTTAGCGATCCCAAGAAAGTGAAGTTTCTCGATCAACGTATACCGATGAAACGCGGGGCACCGCCTTTTTATTAGCGTCACCCGCTTCGTCTTACACCACTAGTAAAGTTTCGCCACATATGGCGGATTTCTTGCGGGTTGATCTTGGTTGGATTGAGAGGCTGGAGATTAGGGTGGAGTTGCGTTTAGTTTTTTTTCGAAACATCCAGGCAGATCGCTTTTCCGAGGTTGTTTCTCAGATAGAGGCGACCGTTGGCATAGGAAGGGGGAGCCCAAGAGGTTCCCTGGAGAGCATGAGTTCTGCCGATTTCCTGGAAGTGATCACCTTGGTCTTTACCGAGAATGACGTGTCCGGAGTCCGTGAATACTATCAAGTGGTCACCGATCGCGATAACGTTACCGAGATCTCCAGGGACTTCTTGTTTCCAAGCGATTTCTCCGGATTCGAAGTTCAATGCGACCAAGTTTCTGGGGTCGCCATCACCTCCATAGTGGGCGATGACATGATCGCCGACGAGTACACTAGTTTGAATTTTTAATATAAGCTCACGATCGCGATGCAGCAGTTCTGGTTCCGGTTTAGTGACATCAATTACCGCGTATCCTGATCCGTAGCCTGAGCTGATATAGAATTTTCCATCGCGAAAGTGAGGGTTGGAAGCATTGGCTCCATAGCTAGTTCTCCAGGAGTATCGAAAGAGCGGATCTCTTGGGCCTTCCAAATCGTATCCAACCAGCGCCTTTTTATGAAAAACGGAAACGCGGTCCCGGCCACGGTCTTGGTACACGACCGGGGTCGAGTAGCCGGGTTCTTCCGTACCAATCTTCCAAACGGTCTCACCGGTATTTTTCTCGAGAGCGACCAAGGCCCCGTCCTTTGCGCCGGGATCTATGAGGAGCAGGTTCTTGTATACGACAGGTGAAGCGGCCCATCCCCATGATTGGCGGCGTCCATCGAAGTCGTCGGAGTAGTTGCGTTCCCAAATAACTTTGCCTGAATCCAAGTCTAGGCAGAATAGTTTCCCTTGTTTGCTTACCGTATAGACGCGATCTTCATCAATCGCAGGAGTTGAGGAGGTTCCACCGGAATAGTATTTTGCCCCTTTGGGTTCGTCATACGTATGTCTCCAAATGAGAGCACCGGTTTTTGTATCAAAGCACCATACGGTATCTTGATTATCGGTATTGCCCAGTGACAATGCTTTGCTGTCTACAACCGCGAATGAAGAACAGCCCAATCCAATTTGCCGCGACCACAAGATCTTTGGAGGGTTGGCCGTCCAGTCGGTGTTCAAAGCGTCATCTTCTAGAACGACTCCATTCCCATCTGGACCCAAGAATCGTGGCCAATCGCTGGATTCAGCTGGGATGAGGCAGGTCAGCGATAGAAGGGGAACAATTGTTTTGAGGGCGTTGGGCATACTAATTCTCATGTAGGACTCTGTTCGAGTTTACGAAGACTATCGGTGTTTTATTGCGCAGAAGTGCTCCGCGTGTCTTTCCTAAAGGCTACTGATCGCATGCAGCGACTCGTAGGTCCGGAGAAATGCAGTGGAATCGGTGATATTGTTCAGCTACATTAGGTCGTTCGATCGCTCCCAGATTACTTTTCCGGTTTTACTTTCTGCACAAATGAGCTAGGCGGGTTCCGCGGTAAAAATGAGTTTGTCGTCCACCAGAATCGGAGTTGCTTTGCTCTTGTTTTCCAAATGGATTTCGAAGAGGAGTCTCTCCTGCCAATTTACGGGAGAAACGTCGGTTGCGAAGACGCCATTTTAATCGTTAGCCAAGACGGAATATCGGCAAACGAAGCTGACTCGCGATGAGCAGGGTGAGTGAGAAAGTTAAGAAAGAATGTTAGCACATTATTCTTCATTAGGTGCAAATTCCAAAATTCGGACGAATCAGAGGCTAATTTGCTGAGTTACTTCGAAACGATGGCTGGTAAATAATCGGACAATTAGGTCCATTTTTATTGTTTTGTGTGCGAAATTAGTTCTTCAAAGTCGCGAACGTCCATTTAACTAAAATCAATGAAACAAGTTTACAAATTTCTCTTGGGGCTGCTATTCGGCTTGAGTGCATTGGGACAGTCCTCCTATCAGCCTAGTGCTGAGATCTTCGAGTTGTCACCCATTAGAGTGATTGCGGGAGACCTCCTTCTCGACAGAGGAGGACTTTCTAGCGGATTCACGACGGGGGCGGTAGATTTGTACCAAATGCAGTCCGTCCAGGAAACGTCGGCACTCGTGCCGAACCTCTTCGTCGCTTCGAGTGAAACGCGTGGATATGGAGATGTGATTTCGATTCGAGGCACAGGCAACACGATGTTCTTTAGCCCGGCGGGAGTGGCCCAGTATATAGATGACGTTCCATCAGGTGATGTGTTCACTTATTCGTCTGAATTGCTCTCAGATAATTCATTGACCGTCCATCGCGGAGCAATGGGGTCCTTTTTTGGTAGAAACGGACCTGCGGGCGTGATTGAAATTCAAAGCCCGAAGCCAATGCAGGAGCAGCACATCAATTTAGCGGCTGAATTCGGATCCTTCAGCAAGCGGGCGTTTCGAGCGCACATTTCCGGGCCCATTTCCGGTTCAGGTATTTCTCACAGTCTTACGGTCTTTCACAAAGAGCGAGGCGGGTATCTTTACAATGCGACCCTCGACCGCCGCACCGATACGAGGGAGGCGCGAGGGGCGCAGTACAATCTGTTTTTCTCTCCGGGAAATGACTGGAATGCTCGATTAAAATTGGTCACGGAGTCGATTGACGACGGAAGCCAGCGATTAACCTCTCTATTCAGCCCCGATCCATTTGTTGTGGGTTCCAACTTGGAAGGGGAAACTCAGATTGGCCGAAATCAGATATCGGTTCATCTTGATAGAGAATTAGAATGGGGGGTTTTAAAGTCCATCACGGCTTTTCAGAAATGGGAGTTGGATCCCTCGACGGTGGATCTCGATTTGAGCCCGGACCCGATTTCAACCTCGGTGATTCAGCAGGACCAAAATCTGTTTACGCAAGAGTTCCGCTTAGAGTCGAACGACAGCGGAAGTCCCCTTGACTGGCGAGCTGGCCTTTTTTTCCAAGATAAGGAAACCGGAGGCGACACTACGCGTGCCTTTCCGGCTCCGCCGTTTTTCCCAGTTTTTACCGAGAATACGGTTTTCGAAACAGAAGAGCATAGCATAGCGGTGTTTGGACATGTCTCCCTTGATGTGACAGAGACGTTAATCCTCGATGCCGGAGCCCGTGTCCAGAAAACGGATGCCTCTATTGATCGGGAAAAATCATCGCCCGTCGGACTCGCTCCTATAATTGCTGACAAGAACGGTACTTATGCCTCCGTCGACTTCGGTTTCGAAGCGGTCATGAGCGATCATTTCTCCTTCATCGGACGATCCGCATCCGCATTCAAGCCAGCGGGCTATAGCGCGTTTACGGATTTGCCGAATCTAGCCGGTTTCAATGACGAGTCGTCCTGGTCAAACGAGATTGGATTTTCGTTCGCAACCACGGATACCACCTTTAAGGTGCGGCTAACGGTGTTCGACATATCCATCGATAATTACCAGTTGGAACGTTCCGTTCCTAATTCGACAGACTATATTGTTATCACAGCGGACGAAGTCTCTTCCTCCGGAGTCGAGGCTGAAGTTGTTTGGCAGCCGAATCCGAATTTCGTTATTGAAGGAAGCGTTGGGAGTAACGGTGTCACTTTCGAAGAGCACATCGATCCTTTCAACGGAGCGAATCTGAATGGAAATGAAGTTCCTTTCACGCCCAGCACCACCTTCCGTGGATCTGCTCGTTACAGCTTAGATAATGGCATTTTCTTCCAGGCCACTTTTCGCGGCACAGGCGAAACGTTTTTTGACGAGGGAAATACCGCGATGTTTCGCCAAGCGAGCCATGAAGTTTTCGACGCTCAGATCGGGTTTAGAAAGGAACGGTATTCGGTAGTGTTATACGGCGAAAATCTTGGGGACGAACAGTATTACACGTTTATAAATCCACAAATTTTCGCTGCAACTCCAGGAGACCCCGAATCATTTGGGGTCCGTCTAAGTGCGAGATTCTAGCTTTGATAGAAATTGTAGGAGCTGATTAATCCCGCGAAAGATTTTGTTAACGCATGGATGTCCATTGCAATCGCGACCCAAAGCAGCTCCCCAAAGTTTTGTTGAAGGTCTCAACTGAATAATTGAGCTTCTACGACTTGCTCAGACAAAAGAGGTGCTTGCCGGTCCGAATGAATATCTGATCTCCGGCTGCGGCAGGGGAGGATAGCGTGTAACTATCGTCGAGACTGTTGGTGCCGAGCAGCTTGAACTTTGGTCCCGCTTGGACCACTGCCACATCAGCGGTTTCGCCGACGAGGTAGAGTTTTCCATCGGCTAGTAGTGGCGAAGAGCTGACTCGTCCAATTCCGGTTTCTTCAGGACCCCAGATGGCGGTTCCGGTCTGGGCTTCAAAGCAAGAAATTTGTCCAAAATCATTCAATACATAGAAGTAGTTTCCGTCTACGATTGGAGTTGGGACGTCTGGCCCGCTTTTGTCCTCCATTTTCCAGGCCAAGTGACTTTCGGTGACATCTCCCTTTCCGTCTGCCTTGATCGCTAGGAGGGGAGTCTTACGAGAAGGGGCATAGACGATTCCGTTGGCTGCTACGGGGGAAGCGATGATCCGGTAGTTTCGCGAATCCTCAGGATTCAAACCACCTGAACGCCAAATCTCATTGCCCGTTTTCGGGTCATGGCTGGTTACGTAAGCCCCGCCGGAAACCACGATTTGGGTGTCCCCATCAACCTTGATGGGAATGGGTGTGGTGTAGGCATCTTTAGATTCATAGGGTGCATCGGAAGGACGATCTACTTTCCAAACTTCTCTCCCGGTCTTTCCATCCAAAGCAACGACGTATCCTGGCTCATCAGTATTTTGCCCTCGGACCACGCCTATTACCAGATTTCCCTCGTGCAAAAGTGGGGAGGATGCAAATCCCCAGTTGAGCCCGAATTCACCGTAGGATTCTTCGAGGCTCACTTTCCAGAGTGCTTTGCCATCGATGGTGTAAGCGCGAACGATTCCGTTGCCAGTGGTCGCCCAGACGTGTTTCCCATCGCTAACAGGCGAGGGGGAACTGTTATTTTGCTTTCGCTTTAGCTCGTTTCCTGAGTCGACTTGAGCTCGCCACAGTTCGGTGCCGTATTTGCGTGAGAGGCATATCATGAGTAGTTCGTTTCCGCCGGGACCGTCTACGGTTCCCTGTTGCTGGCGACGTTGGGGTCGCCCGCCGCCAGCGGCTCTGCCCGGGCGAGGACCGCGACTGGGCGGGGCCTGTACCTCCAGTTCCGCCTTTTTTGGGGCTTGCTTGGATGGCGACATCACAAATACGCGATTTCCTATAACAATGGGCGTTGAGCCGCTCCAGGCGGGAAGAGCAATTTTCCAGGCGATATTCTTGGATTTGCTCCACACGGTTGGCAAATCTGATGCGTCTGCGATTCCGTTGCTATCGGGGCCTCTCCACTGAGGCCAATCGGAGGCCAAAACCGAGATTTGGAAAATAGAAAGGAGGGTAATGATTTGAATTGGGACAATCATGGCTGGTTGGGGTTGAGTGCCCTGAGCTTGAGTTATCGGGGCAGGATACTGCGATTGACTAGATTGTTCAGCCGATGAGCGATTTCTTCCAAGCCATCGCAAACGGTCTCGGAATAGGTTCGTCCGTCAGTAGTATCGATGCCGTGGCGAGGATCCGCTTCCCGTAAACCCGCCAGGGCGGCATCTTCGTGGTGAAAAAGCTCGACGAGAACGATTTCGAGTTTGCCGGTTGCTGCACAGGCAGTTAGAAGATTTCCAATCCAACCATCGTCGGTCGAAAGGCAGCCACGGGTTGTTTTTGCTGAGGCGTGGAACATGCTGAATCCATCCGCTTTCCCCATCTCCTGGATCACGGCGACATTCTCTTCCATGCTGAGAATTGAGTCTCCGCAGTGAGCGGCGTCGACGAGAACTTTGAAAAAGGGCTTTCCGATGGCTGCGTTGGCTGCCTTCACAAAGGTCCATGCTTTGCTGATGTCGGTGAACGTTTGAAACTCGGTTCTTCGGAGAAATTCCATGTGCCAAGCCTTGACGGAACTATTAAGAATATCCACTTCGTGGTAAACGCGGGTGTGGAGTTTTACAAGCTGAGCGACGGCGTCTTCGAATGCACTTCCCGTCAGCGTTGCAGCTCCGGGCTTCATCCACTCCTCAAACGAAGTGGAGGCAACGTGCTCTACCCCATGCTTCTTCGCAACCTCAAGCCCTGCGACTAGGCTGGGCACAATCTTGTCTTCGTCGGCAGGATCCATTGGGTTTCCGCCGGCAACCATCATGATCATGTGGGGCTTAAGACCCAGCGACTTGATATCTTCAATCAGTTCGTTCATGTCGTCCTCGTCTGTCCCAGGAAATACAGCGGTTTGAGCGCAATTGGGGGCGATTCTAGAGGTTTGGTTGATTTGCTCGAGTTCGGTGGAGATGAGCATTTTCCCATCTTGGCCGCGAGGCATCTTACCGTTTTCGTCGGGCACGAGACCACCGACGAACTTGATGTGAGTCGGGACGATACCGATCTGAAGGTTGGTTTTGAGAGCGATTTTGGACATGTTAAAAAAAATCAACAGGTAGACTTTGAAAAACGGAATGAAAGATAGCCGATCCGCTTGGGCAATGAAAAGCCTAATTAAGGTCCAATTTGCTATGAGTAGCGAGTTGTGCGGTAAGCCCAATTTTCAGGATTGCGAATTAGAAGGATATCAAAACTCTTAAAAAGTTTGGCCACGGTCTGAATGTCAAAACTCGAAGAGAAAGTACTACCCGATGAACTCACAAAAACCCGAATCAAATCCCCTCGATAAATTGGACCAATGGGAGGATTTCGTAGAGTCAGCCACCTATCCGGAACCTGAATCCAAAAAGAAAGAAAACTACCGCAATTACGATGATCCGGCTAGGGATTGCGTAAGGGAGTTTTATCGCCTGAATCACAAACATCAGTCTTTCGACTTCGTCATGAAGAAGCGGGAAGAGTTTCTAGGAGAAAAACGAGAGCGGAAAGAGATGACGACTATACAGGCCCTCGAATTGCTTAACACTCTCGTCGATGACTCCGATCCGGATATTGACCTGCCGCAAATCCAACACCTGTTACAGACGTCTGAGTCGATTCGTTCCCGCGGTTGCGAGGATTGGTTTGTTCTGGTTGGACTGATACATGATTTAGGAAAACTGCTATGTATTTATGGCGAACCCCAATGGGCCGTGGTGGGAGACACTTTTCCCGTCGGATGTCAGTATAGTGATAAGATTGTCTACCCAGAATTTTTCGAGCTTAATCAGGACTTCAACGACGCCCGATACAATACGCGTCAAGGAATCTACGAAGAAGGTTGTGGATTGAGAAATGTATACATGTCCTGGGGACACGACGAGTATATGTATCATCTCGTTAAAAACTATTTGCCCGATCCCGCTTTATACATGATCCGCTATCATAGTTTTTATGCTTGGCATCGAGAGGGCGCATACGAGCACTTGCTCGACGATCATGACCGAAAAATGCTGCCTTGGGTGAAGCGGTTCAATCCGTTCGATCTGTACACGAAGTGTCCTGAAGCCCCTCTTTGGAGTGAACTAAAGCCCTTCTATGAGGAATTGATCGCCAAATATCTGCCGCCGACGCTAAAATGGTAGGGGATAGCTTTGTCTGATATCAGCGCTGATCAGTGGCATAGATCGACACCTTGGTTTCTCGGTCGCCTATAATGTCTTTGGCCCGTTTAAGGGCTTTGGCGGTGCTGAGGGTGGGGTTTGATTCCTCCTCTTCAAAGAGGTTTATCGAATTGATAACGTCTACAAGTCCTGATCGTTTGAATATTCTCATGGTATCGGGGCGAACTTCGCTGACGAGGAGTATGCGATTACGCTCATTCATGTATTTGATCAACTCTTCGAGGGCCATGCAACTGGTGGCATCGAGGTTGTGGGCGTTACGCAATTTCATGATAACCACTTTTAGGTTTTCAGCATCGCTTACCCGCCGCATCTGGTCGCGGAATAACTCCGATGCCCCGAAGAATAACTCTCCCTCAACATGAACAATGGAAACCTCTAGGTTTTCATCCTCAGGCTTGCGCTCTCTTTTACCGAGCTTGCCCTCGTCATCGAAGGCATATTCTACAATTTCCGGACGGGCGACTTTCTTGATAAAAAGGGCGATGGAGCACACGGCCCCTGTGTAGATGGCGAAATCCAATGCGAACACGAGCCCCGTTAGAAAAGTAACAAAAAATGTAATACTGTCCGAACGAGTGGTTCTTGTGACCATTCTAAGCTGGTGCTTGTTGATGAGGGAAATCCCTATCGTAACTACAATAACCGCGAGAGAAGCACTAGGAATGTATCCAATCAGCGGGCCCAATAGAATGGCACCAATAAGGACGATGATTCCAGAGTACAATCCAGACAACGGGGTTGTGGCTCCGCTGTTGGCATTAAGCTGAGAACGAGTGAGCGACCCGGAAGCGGCCATTCCTGAAAGAAGTCCGCAAGCGATGTTGGCCATCCCGGAACTAAGCATCTCCTGGTTGCTGTCAATACGAGCTCCCTCCCTTGCGGCTAGTGATTTTCCGATCGAGTTTCCCTCAAGGACACAGAGTAGGGCAATCGCCATTGCGGGCGTGATTAGCAAGTCGACTGTGTTAAAGTTGACGATGGGAATGGATGGCCCCCAGTCGGAAAAATTGAGACTGGGCATCAATTGAACGTGTAGCGACGGTTCAATTTTCTGGGCGATGAACGCTATTAGGGAAGAGAGAATGAGGGTAAAAGCGACATTGGGGAGCCTCGGACAAAATCGTCGAAAAGCTAGGTAGATCAGCAAAGAAATTACGCTCAGTCCGAGGGTGGGCAGATGAGTCCGGTCGATGCTTTTAGCGGTAGCAGCTAATACGTCAAAGAATGTGGTCGCCTGGATGCTGTCGCCGAATTCGAATCCGAGGGTATTTCTGATTTGGTTGGCTATGATTAGGGCAGCCGCGGCGGTGATGTATCCAGTTATTACCGTTCTAGAAATATATTGAATTAGGGTCGCGATTCCTAAATAGGCACCTACCACCATCATGATCCCAACCATCAGTAATAGCAGAGAAATGTATCCCACGGCTTGATCTCCGGCGATACCCAATGCGGCGAACGAACTGAGGACCATAACGGAAGTCGCGTTGGTGGGGCCAAGGACAATGAACTTAGATCCAGCAAAGCACACTCCGACAATCGAAGCGATAGCGGAGCCGAAAAGGCCGTACGAGAGTGGGAGCCCTGCGATGACGGCATAGGCCATGCCTTGGGGAAAAGCGAGCAGGGCGACGTTGACCGCGGCATGGAGGTCGCCTGATAGCAAAGCACGATTGTATCCAGCCGTGGTCTTGCCCAGCGGGAAAAGATCCAGTTTTTTAGCAAAGATCCTAGTCTTGCTTTTTGATACGTTGGGAGAGGCGTGAGCCATATGAATCATCTGAGGATTTCGGGACAAAGGGGATAAATCGAGCTTAATGTCGTATCTTACAAAGATGATCCTCTCGGTAAGACGACTTTTAATTACCGATTCTGAAAGTGATTTCCGATTGAAAGTGCGAAATCCGTGGCAATGATGCGAGGCACATGATCACAAAGAGTGAATTGCCGGCCTACGACCCATCGAACCCGGATCATAGACTCTACTTGTTTTTGGAAAACAACAAGTTGCTATTGAGACGTGCTCAAAGGGCAGATCGGGACCAATACGTGCTTGAACGACTTAATGTAAATTCACTTTTTCAGAAGATCGAATTGGGAGTGACGGTAGCCATTTGCCGAAACGGAAAGCACTATGTATTCTTTTCGAAAGTGAATGGTTGCGACATCCCTCCAGCGTTGGCGGCTGAAGGCTGCGAAACTGCTTCTTTGATACTGATCGAAGCGTACGGAAAAGAGGATGGAAGACTTTCAGCAGAGCTTCTTGAGGATGGGCCGATGATTCGAGCACACGCAATTCGGATTCCGTACCTTAACTTTAAGGAGTCGGAATACATTTACCGATTTCGATCGGAAAAGCTGAGAAACAGAGAGGTTTATCGCGTCGACGCCTCCTCGACGGCCTTGTACCAAAGTGCACTTTGTGATGCGATCAAGGCGGTCAAGCGGAAGAAAGAGGGTTCGGCGACTGATCCGGCAAGGCTTGATTTTGGAGCAGTTGAGTATCTGCTTCCGAGTCATTTCGGTTTTTGTCTTGGTGTTCAGAATGCGATAGAACGTGCATACGAGACGATCGCGTCGAATCCGGATAAGCGAGTATTTATGCTTAGCGAGCTAATACACAATCCGTTCGTGAATGAAGATTTGAAACGGAGGGGGCTTCGTTATTTGCAGAGCGACAAGGGCGTGCCTTTGTTGGATCCTGAGACGGACGTAGCTTATTGGGATTCATTGACTGATGAAGACATCGTGATTATCCCGGCTTTCGGAGCACGGGACGAAGACAAAGTGAAATTGATCGAGCGGGGACTCCCGCTGAATGCGTACGATGCTACGTGCATGCTCGTGGAAAAAGTCTGGAAAGCGGCCAAGCGCTTTGGGCAAAAGGGGTTCACAGTAGTGATCCACGGAAAAGCGGAGCACGAGGAGACGAAAGCAACCTTTTCAAACAGTTCGAAGTATGCACCCTCCATAGTCGTCCGGGATCTCAAGGAAGCGGCATTGCTGGCAGAGGTGATAAGGGCGGATAATGAAACCGAGAAGGCGGAGTTGTTTTTACCCTTTAAAGCCCGTTGCAGTGAAGGCTTCGATTTGAGCGATGACTTGGCAAAATTGGCAGTCGTCAATCAGACTACTCTTCTTCGCAATGAGACACTAGGAATTATCGAGCTTCTCGAGTCCGCTTTGGAGGACCGATACGGCATAGCCCATATAGAGGAGCATATGGCGATGAGCAGCAAGGGAGACACCCTGTGTTACGCGACCCAAGTAAATCAAGACGCTTTAGGCCAGGCAATAAAACAACCGGTGGACGTTGCGATTGTTGTTGGAGGAAAGAACAGTTCCAACACGTATCAGTTGTATCGAATATGTGAGAAAGCGTTTGGAGAACGAGCTTTCTACATTCAGTCAGAGTCGAATATTTTATCCCGGTCCCGGATAGAACATTTTATATTTCCATACGATCCAAAGAACCCGCAACAAGGGCGGATGGAAACGCGAGCGTTTTTGCCGATGCTAGACACCCCTATGAAAATCCTCATCACTGGAGGTGCCTCCTGCCCAGATGGTTTGCTTCAACAGATCATAGCGAAAGTGAATGGTTATTTTGATTCTGAGCAAATTAGGAGTTTAGATGAGGTTATTACGGGTATGAGAGCGATGGCATAGTTGGAATAGCGAGCGATCTGGCTCCTTTTTTTAGGCTACGCTGGCGAAAGCCGAGAACCCATAGGAGAGATAAGAATTTTTGGAAGTTCTGATCGTTCTGTCCAGGAGCAATTGTGCTGGTATTGGGCCTGATTGCATAAAGGATTGCTATTTCCCGCAAGTTTCCTTCCAGGATTATAATTGTTCTCATTTACGAATAATACTGAAAGGAGAACAACACGCTATACTCCTTTCTTGTTAAGTCGTTGGCCTATCAGAATTCCGTTTCGCGAGCTTTGTCGGGTTTTACGTGAGGAAGTTCGAGTCCACACGATTGTTGGCAGGTCGGGGATGAAATGTGGAAACTCAGCGAGTTTCGAGAGCGCAGCGATGATCTTGGTTCCCGCAACCAAATTCAAGATGTCGATCACGAGTTTTTCGTGGCACGAACCAGACGTGGGGGATCTTGGTAAATCTAAAATAGTCTAGGAGCTCCCCTTGATCTTCCCGTCACCTGAGAGGAGGACGGCGATGGGTCGAGTCTGCTGAAAATGGGAGCAGATGATCATGGCGATCACTGTGATGGGTACACACAGGAACATTCCAGGTACGCCCCAAAGCGATCCCCAAAGACCGAGGGAAAGGAGAATCACGAGTGGGCTGAGATTCAAAGAGTTTCCCATGAGACGGGGTTCTAGAAAATTCCCCACTAGAACTTGGGCAGCCACGACGCCTCCAATAGTGAAACCAATCTTAGTGGGCTCTTCGAATTGGATGAGGGCAAGGATCGAAGGAAAGGCGGTAGCGAGTATCGAACCCACGGTTGGAATAAAGTTGAAGAAGAAGATCAGCATTACCCAGAACGCGGCGAAATCGAGGCCTACAGACGCCATTATCGCGAAACTCAGCATACCGGTGGTTAGGCTAGTAAGGGTCTTAATACCAATGTACTTGCGAGTATCCTTGTCGATTTGAGTGATGATTTTAAAAACCTCGTTTTCTTTTATATTCCCATGAGCCATCCCTTTGATCTTTGGACCAAAACTTCGCTGCTCCAAAAATAGAAAAACAACATAGATACTGATAAGGCCGGCGTTTCCAGCAAGTGAGCCGAGGGCTCCGGCAACCATTTTGAGTACTGAGCTGAAGTTCAGCTGGTTTACGAATTCCTTGATTGGAGGGGGTTCCTCAAACGGTAGCCAGCCACAGACCTTGTCAATCATTGGGCCAATTTTTTCTTGATACTCTGGCGCGACTCGCACGACTTCGCTCACGTTATTGGTAATGAAATTGAAAAACACGCTCAGGATTGCAACAATCGCCACCACCGAGGCGATATACCGCAAAGATGCCGGAAGCGATCGCCCCCCGATCTTTATTTTCATTATTGCGAACGAGAGTACGTTGATGAGGTACCAAATGAAAACTGCCAGAATTAGCGGAATTATGAGCTTTTGGCCGATGTAGAGTATGAAGAAGACGGTGATCGTTATTCCGAGCCAGAGAAAAGATCGGAGAAGGTAGGATTGGGGAAGCTCAGAAGAAGTCATGGGATCGGATGAGTATTATTCCAAGGTGTAAGGATCCTCGATCCTAATCGAGTCAGAAAGTCAATTAGTTCGAATATTTTTCGGAGGCAAAGATCCCTTAGAATTATGTAAATCAGGGAGTTTTGAGAAAGATAGATTTCTAGAACTAATTCCCCCAATGTTTGGTCTTATTAAAGGGTTCAGCAGTACATTTTTTATGTGCGAAAAAGGTTTGGAGAATTTTTTCTGGAGTGTATTTGTGGGACCCAGAAATGTAGAGGTTTCCCGGGCGGATGGAGATTCGATCGGTTTTTTCGCGTTTAAACCTCGAAAATTCGTTCCAAGGAATTCGCTCCGAGCTTGCGGCAGATAAGGATTTAAGTTGATGGTTAGGAGTCCATTTAAAAGGAAATGCCTACTTTCTCTGAACTTGTTAAACCTGAACTACTCTCGCAGCCTGTGTACCAGCCGGGGAAACCGATCGAGTATGTAGCCCGTGAGCTGGGTCTGAACCCGAACACGATCATTAAAATCGCATCCAACGAAAATCCATTGGGAGCTTCGCCTAGAGCGATAGAGGCTGGGAAAACGGCACTGGATAGCGTTGAACTGTATCCGGATGGTGGATGCTATGAGTTGAAAAACGCTCTTGCTCAGCTGCTAAAAATGGAACCGGATCAATTTATTGTAGGAAATGGATCGAACGAAGTCCTCGAACTGTTAGGACATGCTTTTGTCCGTGAAGGTGACGAAGTTGTCATGGGGGAGGGCTCGTTTATCGTATATAAACTGATTACTATGCTTTTTGGTGGTCGGCCAGTCGAAGTGCCCACGATAAACCACCGACACGATTTAAGAGGGATACGGGAGGCGGTTACAGACAGGACCAGGATCGTTTTTTTGGCGAGTCCGGACAACCCGAGTGGATCGGCTAATACATCGAGCGAAATCGAGGAACTGGTTGAGACCCTTCCGGATGATGTTCTCTTTGTTCTTGATGAGGCGTATTCTGAATACCAGGACGAACCCGTTGATTTAAGACCGTTTATTGCCAAGGGTAAAAAAGTGTTCTGTACAAGAACCTTTTCCAAGATCTACGGTCTGGCAGGGCTTCGAGTTGGTTACGGATACGGAGATCCGGAATTGGTGTCTCTCTTGAATCGCAGCCGTGCGCCATTCAATGTCAATTCGGTAGCCTTGGCCGCATCCCGTGCAGCCCTTGAAGATCAGGGCTTCGTTTCTTCATGCCGTATCGCTAATGCTGCGGGGTTGCGTTATTTTGTGGAATGTGTGGAATCATTGAATATCGAATACATTCCCAGTTCAGCGAATTTTATAACGCTAAATGTTGCTGATGGCAAAGCGGCTTTCGAAGTGATGCAGCGAGAAGGGATAATAGTACGACCCTTGGCACCTTACGGGATGAGCCAATGGATCCGTGTATCAGTGGGAACGGAAGAGCAGAATGAGCTGGCAATTAAGGCACTCACTTCGTTCTTGAGTCGGTAGGGTTATTGGTAGCATTGTAGGGGTTCTTGGTGGGCTACTTTGATACACAGGTGAAATTCTCTTCGAACGAATTGATTCTCTTCGGGTTAGCTCTACTCGTTTTTCTCGGGATGAACGCTGTTTTCGTTGCCACGGAGTTCAGCCTTATGAAAATACGCTTTACTCGCTTCGGAACAGGCAAAATGGAGGAATTGAAGGAGTCAAAGCCTGTTGCGGATCTTTTGGAGAACATGAGTTCTAGTCTGAAGATACTTAGGTTGGGTATCACTTCAAGTACGATTGTGTTAGGGATAATCTTCGTTCACCTGGTTTACGCAGGGCTGGCGTCGCAGGATTGGTTTGGCGAATATTCAATTGGAATGGCGATTGTTTTTGGAATAGCCTTTTCCGTGAGCATTGGCTTTGTTTTTTGCGAACTGATTCCTCGATCCATCGCTATGCAGGCCCCGATTAGGACCCTCCATTTTACGGTGCCTTTTGTACGAATTTTCCATTTCATCACCCAACCTCTGTCGAACCTATTCAACGCCGTATCCCGAATGGTACTCAAAGTGCTTCGTCTCGACGCTGATTCTGATCTCAATTTGATCGATGTAGAATCGCAAATTCGGTCGATCGTCAGTAACGGGGACGAACTGCCGGAGGTGACGGAAAGCATTTTGAATAACGTGATGGATTTGCGAAAGCGCGTGGCTCACGACATCATGATCCCTCGGAATCAGCTCAAGTTTTTCGACGTAGAGGACTCTCCTGACGAAAATCTAAAAGTTGCTAGAGAGACAGGTCATACCCGTTTCCCCGTTTGCGAGGGGGATCTCGATCAATGCGTGGGGATTGTTCATATCAAGGATGTCTTCCGTATTGGCAAGTCCTCGGAGGAAATTGATTTGAATGAGGTAAAACGTCCGATAGCCCGGTTTTCTATGGACGAACCGTTGGAGTCGGTCTTGCAGGGCTTCCTAAAACAAAAGCAGCACTTCGCTCTTCTAATTGACGAGTTTGGGGGCACAGTTGGGGCGGTTACGCTGGAGGACGTGCTTGAGGAGCTTGTGGGCGAGATCCAAGACGAGTTTGATCGCGATCGGGAAATGATTTCGAAACTTGGTGAAAACTCTTATCTCGTAGACGGCCTAACGCCTTTGCATGACGTTTCCCAAGAAATTGGGGTTGAATTAGAGTCGGAGGAAGTTTCGACGTTCGGAGGCTTCATAACGGTAAAACTGGGTCGAATGCCGAGGCTCAATGAGGTTTTTACCATAGGTAATTTGGAAATTACGGCGGGAAGCATGGACGACAAAAGAGTGATAGCCGCCAGTATAAATCTGTTAGAGCGGCGAAATGATGCGGATGAAGGGAACCCCGGCGTTGATGATCGTCCGAGCGATAGTGATTAAGAGGCTTGAGTTTTCTTGCGAAAGGGCCTTTTTGAGTATTCGGTAATTGGCTTCCAGTCAAACTCAACAACAACTCTAGATGCTAGGTCTTTGTCCCTCAGTTTATGGTCGGAATATTTCTCTTGGGCTATTGTGTCTCACGGTGGGATGTTCAGGGCTGATTGCGGAAGAATCGGGGCAAAGTCTTGAAGGAACGAATGAAGCGTCAGGAAAAGAGTACGTGGTTCCTGTGTTGAGATACTCTTTTAACAAAGATTTGGAACACGCGGCACCTTTGGATTATCATTCCGCGAAAAGTTCAGGGCTGCCTCTGGTGCTAAAGCATCGAGTAGATGCGATTTGGTCGGGAGGTCGTTTTTTGGGTCCCACCGACACAACAGTATCCGATTACCCAGTGGTGGCGGAGGTCAGCTATCGCCTGCGTCGCACTCCTTGGTCTGATCCAGAACGAATGGTTGAAGCTCCACTTCTTGACGGCTCGCGTTTTCAAGGTTTTGTGGCTCGAGAGTTCGGAAAGGGTCAGGAGTATGAGATGTCTTTAGCGGTTCAAAACTACCAGTCGGTACTATCGGGTGAGGGTTCAGGCATTTTGGAACAGACTAGTATTCCGGTGGAGCTTCGGGCTGATTTAGGACAAGACGCAGATCTCATTGCAGGTATGGAGTTTCGCTCAACCTCCCTAACTGATAGGGGGAACTTTCCCCAGTCCTCGGAACAGGCAGTAAAAGTCGGCTTCGGATCGGAGCTTTTGGATGGTCTTTACGGACAAGTAACTGCGGGGGGCAGAAATTCTCAGTTTTCAGATGGCAAAACGAATGCTGCAGTCGAACTCGATGCCGCTATAATTTGGCAGTCTGGATCCGATTCCCAATATTCTCTCACCTTCAATCGTTCGACGAGGCCTTCCCTGATCGCTAACGGCTTTGTAGAGGCGGATACGGTTTCATTTACAGGCGATTTCACGCTGTCGGATATGTGGTCCGCCTACTACGGGGTGTCGAATAGTTGGGTGGTAATGGAACCGAGCTTTGGTAAAGATATCTTCAGTGGCGAAATGGCGATTAGTTTCTCTCCGACACAATCGATCAGTTTTTCAGGGGGCTATGTATACCGTAGTGGAAGTCTGAGCCAGCTGAACGAGTTTGAGGCGGAACAGATTATCCGTCTATCCGCCTCAGTATCCTATTAGGCTTCTAAAGCCCTGGATTCACTGGAAAGCTGCACGGCGAAGGCGGTCGTTGATGGTCCTGCCCAGATCAAGCTCAGGAGCTTCTTCAACGACGATTTTCTGGTAGCCAGCGGTATCGAGCTCTCTTAGTTTTGCGTAGAGTTTCGATGCGACATGGTCAAGCTCCCCGTTCTGTGAAAGCCAATGGATGTTGCGGGAGGATAAGTGAGACGGTTTACGAAGAAGTAGAAAGGCGATGGATCCGTCAGTCCTTTGGAGTTCTTCTTCCAGAACCGGGACTGACCTAAGTTCAAGATTAGTCCTCGGGCTGTAGTGCTTGGGGAGTGCTCCGGGAGCAATCGACATTCCGCTATAATGGGGAAGCGGGCGATCGACTCGTCTTTTTACAGCGTCTTCAATTTGCTCAATGGGTAGGGCTCCGTATCTAAGGATACGAGCAGATTTGGGGTCACGAACATCGATTATTGTTGATTCAATCCCAAGGTGGCACGGTCCCCCGTCAAGGATCGTTCCGATCCGATCTCCCAGATTCGCTTGAACGTGGACTGCTAGGGTGGGACTGATGTACGCAAAAGGATTGGCGCTAGGCGCAGCCAGGGGGAAGTCACATCCTTCAATGAGTTCACGGAAGATGGGGTGACTCGGGCATCGGACGGCGACGGAGTCATAGGCTGCAGTAACGATATCGGGGATGATTGACTTTTTGGGAAGAACCAAGGTTAGCGGTCCCGGCCAGAAGGCTTCGGCGAGTCTTATTGCAAATGGATTGGTTTCACAGTATTGTTCAAGTGATTCGAAATCAGGAACGTGACAGATGAGGGGGTCATTGTGGGGCCGTTCCTTAACGTTAAAAATTTTCTGACAGGCCTTGGAGTCCAGTGCATTAGCCGCTAATCCGTAGACGGTCTCTGTTGGAACCGCCACGAGCTCTCCCAAACGCAAAAACTTGCGGATATCGCGCAAGTTTTCTTTGTTGGGTTTTAGTATAGTAGCCACATTCAAACGGTTTGTAGGTAAACCCGTACCCACACTGACTCCGAACAGCTCGGGCCGGTTACTGCATAGTCAGCATATTGCGAGCACGTTTAATCGCCTTGTTGATCTTTCGCTGTTGCTTGGATGACAGACGAGTCATTTTGCGAGGAAGGATCTTGCCTGTCTCGGTGACATACCGGCTCATGATGTGAGCATGGGTGAAGTCCAGCTCTTGTGGTGTCAGGCTTCTGTTTATCTCTTCGTTAACCATAAAAGGAAGGGAAAGTAGGACCAGGCTTTCCGTTGTCAATAGTGGAAAGTTGGGAATTCTGTGGAAGTCAGTCTTTACATATTGGACGAATTTCGGAACAATTTTTCTCTTTAATTGCAGACGCTCGGTTTCTGCTGGGGCCATAGTTCAACGGATAGAACAAGCGTTTCCTAAACGTTAGATCTGAGTTCGATTCTCGGTGGCCCTACCAACCTTAAGTGCTTTCAAGCAGATACTTAGGAATTTTAACCAGTTGAATTGGCTTTAATGTTAAAAGGCGAAGCATCACTGAATTACCTTGTCTCAAATTGGAACCTGAAAGAGCAAGTCTCAAAATAGATTGATGAGGATTCAACGGAGACACAGTGTTTATTTGTTGCTCTTCACAGCACTGATATCCGCTTTTTTCTGGTTCTTAAAAAAGGACCCCGATCCTGCTGGTCAGCCTGCGAAGCACAGCGAATCTCGAGAATCATTGATTCAAAATACGGAGCCTACTACAAGGGTTAATACGGAAGAGCCTGAAGTCGCAAGCAATCGTGCCGTTGACGCTTTTTTTGAGTCAGATGATGGTTACGTTGGAACTGAATCTGTAGAGGAGCATGACCATATTATTCGTGAATGGAGGGGCACTCTGAATCCCTCCCCAGAGGATTTGCGTGAGAGACTGAGTTCTTTAGACTCAGGCGATAAGTTCACGATTGGCCTGCCTACATTAGGCCAGACAGAATTGACGATTACCAAGGCAGGAGCAATCGGAGCTGGGCGGGCGGTAGTTAGAGCGTCGTACGGGCCTGAGAATATGAGTAGCACGGTCATCGCGTTCGTCGGGGATGCCATATCGATGGCGATTAGCGACCCAGGCAATCGACGTGAGTACTCTTTACGTAATGGCTCCGATGGTTTCCAGTATGTTTCGGAAATCGATTTGGAGGTCGCTATGGTGTGCCAAACCTGTGTCGAAAACCTTAATCCGTCTGCCCGCCCGTGAATCTAATTAGACTCATCATGCGTAAAGTTTTTTTCTCAGGATACTTGCTCTCTGGTGCATTGTCATCTCCTGTACTTGGTGATGATGATGTATCAAGTATTGACATACTTGTACTGTACACTCCAGCGATGAGTGATTATTACGGCGGGGAAAATGGTGCGGTAGCAAGGGTTATCGAGCTCGTCGAGGTCGCGAACGATGGCTTTGAAAACAGCGGTTTGGCGACTAGACTCAGACTAGTCGGGGCTGAATTGATAGACTATGTAGAAGATCCGGATGACATGGGGACCGATATTGATCGTTTGAAAAATAATGATGAAGGTTTCGCGGACGAAGCACATGGTCAGCGAACAAAGTTCGGTGCGGATCTTGTCGCTCTCTTGAGAAACGGCTCAACGGAGAATCAGGCGGGAATAGCAAATCTCTTAACTGACCAGAATGGTAGGGAGCATCAGGCATTTAGTGTTACATCAGCTCAAAGCTCGAACAATTGGCATGCGTTCACACATGAAATTGGGCACAATTTGGGTTGTGCTCACGATAGGGAATCAGCGAGCAATAAAGGGCTGTTTGATTACTCACATGGGTATCATATTGATGCTCTTGATGTAATGACTATAATGGCGTATCAGCGAAGCGGCGAAAGAAGAATCCCTTACTTTTCTGACTCCTCGCTCAATTATGAAGGCTATGCTTTGGGAGTTTCGTCATCGAGTCCCGAATCTGCAGATAATGCCAAAACTATAGAGCTATCTACTCCGATCGTTGCAGCTTACCGGAAGAGTTTGCCAACGATACCTGAATTTGAGGATCGCGAGGCTGTTAGGTACGTTAAACCCGGAAGCAACATAACGCTCCGGTCTAGAGCGCTTGGATTGCCAGAGATGTCATTGCAATGGTACCGCGGATTCAAGGGAGACAAGAGCGAGCCACTGGGAACTAGTCAGTTGCAGGAAACGGGCCTAATTAACCAGCCTTCGATGTTCTGGCTTGAAGCTATCAATCCACAAGGAACATCTGTCAGCGAAACGGTCGCGCTGATACCATCGGATAGTTATGCAGCCACAGAAAGCGTGGTCGTAGGTGAAAATCCAACTGTTTATTATTACGTCGATAACTCTGCGATCCAAAGGTTTAGTGTGGGTGAAAACATGCGTGTTTTGGAGGAACTACGATTACGTATCCGGAAGCGTGGGACAGTACCAGATTTGCGTATATCTTTATTCGATACAAAAGGAATTTTATTGACCCAGGAAACACTGAATGATGCAGCTATAGAAAGTGCTTTGGATGGAAATTGGCTATCAATAAAGTCTGATGTAGGGTTGGCTACTGAAGCTGGTGAAAATTTTGAAATAGAACTGAGCCTGCTAGGTAATTATGATTCAGAGAACTACGTGTCTTGGTCCCACGAGGTGAGTTCAACTGAGCCCTTAGTGTCCTCTTACACCATGGAAATCATCGGCACCAAGAACGCAGGGCCATCCGTTAATATCTCTCCTAAATCGACCAACCTCACCAGCGAGAGCGGAGTTTTTGACGTGCAAGTTACCTCAGATGGGGAATGGCAAATCGTTGAGGAAAGCCAGTGGATTGAGCCAAGCGTTTCGGCTGGATCTAGGTCTCAGAACGTAATTTTCAATTACGGTTTGAATGACGGCAGTTCGCAAAGGACAGCGGAGGTAATAATTGGTACTGAGATTTTAACAATCGTTCAGGCTGGTACAGTCCCCGACACGGATGAAGACGGAATTTCTGATAATGTAGACCTAGACGATGACAATGATGGCGTACCAGACATTACTGATGTGTTCCCGCTTGATCCGAATGAGTCCTTTGATACCGATGGAGACGGCATTGGTGACAATGCGGATTCGGACAATGACTGGGTTTGGACTTATTCGGTCTCCAGCGGTCAAGCGACTATCACGGGTTATTCAGGTATTGGCGTAGCAGTGAAAGTCCCATCCGTGGTGGATGGGATTCCTGTAATTAAGGTAGGGAATGGTGGGACTCCCATCTTCGGCGATGAGGACACAGTGACCAGCATCACTATCCCCGATAGCGTGACGAGTATAGGGGATT
>DIHO01000012.1:247679-292212 GCA_002420185.1 Opitutales bacterium UBA5694 | reverse complement strand
TACCGAGGGAGAGGTAGTGACATCATTTTGACCAGATGTTCTAGCGGCGGCCACTTCACTAGTTTTGGAAAATCCCAGTCCAGCAAAATAATCTTTTGTTACTGCCAAATCTAAAGCATCCAGAGAATCGCCACCAGCTACCGCCTCAGCAATGTCAAAGTACCCATCTCCATCGTCATCTTCGTCAGCGTTATTACCGATCCCGTCCTTGTCCGTGTCTATGCTCTCTGATGCATCAAAGGGAAATTCATCCGCACCGCCATCATCAACCGAATCACCGTCAAAATCTAGTCTACCCTCTGGGAACAACATTTCAAACGTCAGTTCACCTGATCTGACGATGCGAAATAGATTCTTTAAAAACTCTTCTTCTGTTTTTCCAAAATTATGCTGGAAAATCCTATCCAATTCAGGAACCAAATCTATCGTGTTCTGATGCTCCTTGCGAGCTTCGACGTCAGATGCCACTCTTTGGAAATCAAAATAGAAATCTATCAAGACGTATTTCCAAGAAGTCAGTTTTGCCATATAAGCAGCTGCTAGAGATCCCCAGTGAAACTTGGTTAAATAGCCATAAGGTTCCGTATATATCATCCGATCTACAAATTCATCTTCTGACAAACTGCTATCGCTCGTAATATCATTTATACTTTCACGAACTGCATTTAACGTATGAGGGGGATGATAACCAAGTGCTTCGGGTAAGCTCGCCGCAAAACTCTCTAGCCACCATCTTGATATAGCATTAGGTGAACGCTCCCCATAACCATTCTCCTCCCCATTCCACCTTCCTGGCACTAGGGGATCAATTGATTGCATTTGGACAACGTGATTATATTCATGAACGATTGAAGAATATACTGCCATTCTTGCCTCTTGCAATTTTTCTTCCTCAGAAGGTATGTCCAAAATATGGTCATTAACTCCATTCCAAAAACCCAGATTCAAGACGAGATAGCTTCGTTTTCTATTATTTTTAGTCATATAATAGTAACATATTCCTCCACATCCCTCAGCCTTAAGATATGGTGGATAATAATTATCTATACTGTCCCTTATAATCATGTTACCCACTTCGTCGTTGATCCTTTTATTACCGGGGGATATCGGCTTAAAATAGTTTCCTTGTATGTTTACATAGGAGAATGAATAAATTTTCGTTATGCCAAATCCGTCCCATTCAGCTTGGGAGAAATTGAGTGCAGAGCCGTTTGAGTATTTGGCTTTTATTTCGTTCTTTAAATCGGTATTTGTTATTTCAAATCGTTGTGGATCGTCAGTCTTTTCCCAATTTAATGGGTCAACTACCTCCGTTCCCGCAATAAAATGAGTTTCAAATTTTCCTAAGTCAGATCCAATGTCTTCAATTACGTCTTTGATATTTTTTAGTTCTACGTCCCAGTCCCACCAATCACCTAAATCCGGTAATTCCTCGCCTTCAGGGAAATGAAAGAAAGCCCACTCTTCACCACTTTTTACATAGTTTCTATTCATCTGTTCGTGCTGCGACTTTATGGGATGGTCTAGCAGGTATTCGCTTATTTTATCTCCATACCATCCAGAAAGTGTTCCGTAGCCATAAGGCTTAATCAGAGGATAACTAACTTCAATTGTTTCTGGCGATGAGTCAGATAAGATATTACTAATTCCACATACTATTAGTATTAATATTTTTAGAAATCTAAGCATCTTTCCCAATTTCATGTATTAATATTATTAAGGCAAGGCAACTTTTGTATAAGCAATTATCATACCACTTCCCCTAAGCTTTGAACAGCATCTGGGACGGAGTGATATTTCAGTTGAAGCAGATCCGGCAGCTTTCCCTGACCTAATTCCAAAACGCCCTCCCGCAAGTAATGTTCCAATAGGAAGGTCAGAAATTCCTTTTGCTAGTCGCTCCTTGAGGCTCTGCAAATAGGGAAATAGTTCGTGGTTCACATACTCAATTAGGTCATCGCCAACCAGGGAGGAGTCACAGTCGAAAGAGGCATCATCGTTCTTAGGAGCCGCCCAAGCAGACCAGCTATAATCCTCATCAATGACCCGCTCGTAGCTTTTCCCAAGTAGCTACGCCTCCATGGACCTCGTTTCCTCTAGGTCGTCCAAATACTTAAGGAAGAGCATCCATAATGTCTTCTCCGTGTAGTCTAGCTCGGAGGAGCAGCCTGTCTCTTTCCAAAGGACGTCGTCTATATTTTTGAAGGTTTGCTCGAACTTCGATCCACAGTGCATCAAAATGACAATGGTTGATCAACCGAACAAATGGGCTTTTTCCCACTGTGGCCCCGCCAGTGTGGCTATCGGAGAGCTATTTTTCGAGGGGCTGATTACTCGTATGCGTGCAAAGCTCTTACTGGCTTAAGTTCTGCTATCTTTGGCAACGCTGCCCAATAAATGCCCAATAAACGGTTAACAAAAAGCTAAATCTAGTTACAATGGAGTAGAATGAAAAAGTGCCTTAATCCCCTCAAATCACTTAAAGAAAATGTTTTGAGTGGAGCCGGCGATGGGACTTGAACCCGCAACCTACTGATTACAAATCAGTTGCTCTACCAATTGAGCTACGCCGGCAAAAACACCTGTGTAATTGATAACGACAGAGTTTGAAACCTCTCAAATCTGGTACCCCCCCTGGGACTCGAACCCAGAACCAATAGATTAAGAGTCTACTGCTCTACCAATTGAGCTAGAGAGGCATCCTCCAAATAAAAGAAGTCCCGAAAATCCAGTTTAGAGCTCCCATGTCAATCGATTTTTTAGAGGAACCGAAATCGAAAATCCTAACCCCTCAACTATTGGAGGAAATTCGGTTAACGCATCGTTCAAAAATCCTGCAGAATTCCCTGTCCTACAGGGCCATCTTCCACGAATCGCTCCCAAATTTCTCCAATCAAATAAATCGAACCAGTGACAAGAATTGGACCGGTACTCGGTACATCCAGGGAGCACTCACCTCTTGAGGGAAAGAGTTCGGAAACGGATCCCCTAACGACCGTGCCCGAAAAAGAGGGGGGTACGAAGGACTCCAGCGATTCAAACGTTGAAGATCTAGTCTGTTGCGGCACCACGAACGTTATCGACTTGGCAAATCTTGCGATAACAGGCACGAGAATATTCGCTCTGTCGTCTCCCATCACTCCGAATACGACATCTGGTTTCGGTATCCCCTTCTCTGTCATTCTGGAAAGGTTTTCCTCAAGCCACTGCGCCCCATCCGAGTTGTGCGTAACGTCGAATATGATCTTACGATGTTCGAGATCCTGCTCCTCCCAACGGCCTGGCCAATAAACATTCTTCAAAGTGGAAACGCTAATCTCTTCGTCGAGATTAAACCGGGATTCCAAAACACGAGCGACCGCTAGGGCCGTTGCCGCGTTCAGCCTCTGGTATCCTCCCACTAAGTTTGTTTGAGGATAGGTGGAAACATCATTCCCAAACTCCTCAGCAACGGAAATCAGAGAGCTATTTCGTTTCTTGCATATGGAACGAATAACCGATTCTGCCTCAGACGGCAACTGACCAATCACAGTGGGGAGCCCATCTTTAATGATGCCTGCTTTTTCTCGAGCGATCGCTTCAAATGTGTCTCCGAGGATTTCACAGTGGTCTAGCCCGATAGAAGTGATTACCGCGACTTCAGGTATCACTACGTTGGAGGCGTCTAAGCGTCCTCCAAGGCCAACTTCAACAATCGCAATATCAACGTTTTCTCGCTGGAAGTGACGAAAGGCCATCGCCGTCATGAATTCGAAAAAGCTGGGATGCATCTCCGGGTTAATTTCCGCTATTACAGTCGCCTCTTCAACCATTTCACGCGTGTATTCAAGTATTTGATACTCATCCAAAATGGAACGATTCACTTGAATCCGCTCTCCCTGCCGCACTAGATGGGGAGATGTCGATAGACCTGTTTTGAACCCGTGAGCACGGAAGATCGCTTCGAGCATTGCGGCGGTAGAACCTTTGCCATTGGTACCGGCTACATGGATAATGGGATATGCCTTCTGCGGGCTTCCAAGCTTTTTCGCAAAATGTTCCATACGCTCCAGCCCATAGAACGAACCCCTATTTTTCAGCGAGTAGAGCCAATCGCGAGCCTCTTCGTAGGTCTTAAGTTCCATCTTCATTCAGAGGGGCCAGCACTGATGGCAAGTCGCAAGTCGCAAGTCCTTTATTTCGCATCTATAAACTTGGCACAGCTTAACGCTATTACCCAACCGTAGACCAACTAAGCTTTCTTGTGTTGAACCTTGAGGTATAAAGCAGAAAGGATGTCCCTTAGGCGATCCTTCATTTCGCGACGATCCACAATCATGTCAATCAAGCCTCTATCCATCAGAAACTCCGCTGTCTGGAAACCATCTGGAAGATCCTCATTAGTCGCTTCCTTAATAACCCGCCGACCCGCAAAGCCGATCAGCGCTCCTGGCTCTGAAATGATGACGTCCCCAAGGGCTGCGTAGCTAGCTGTCACTCCACCCGTCGTTGGATTGGTCAAAACGGAAATAAACGGAATCTTCGCTTTGGAGAGCTTAGCCAAGGCCGCACTGGTTTTTGCCATTTGCATTAGACTGAGAATACCTTCCTGCATGCGAGCTCCTCCAGAGCACGAAATAATGACACAGGGGATTTTATGCTCTAAAGAACGCTCAATCGTCCGTGTTATCTTTTCTCCCGCTACCGACCCTAGCGAACCTCCCCCAAACTTGAATTCCATCACCGCAATCGACACGGGAATACCGTAGATCTTGCCAAATCCATCGATAACTGAATCGTTGAGGCCAGTTGCCTTTTGATAGGTTGCCACCCGATCCTTGTAAGATTTCTGATCCTTGAATTCCAAGGGATCCGTCGGCTTCAGATCACTATCTTTTTCATCCCAGCTTCCCTCATCGAGTAGAAAATCGAGCCGCTTGCGGCTACCGATAGGAAAATGGAATCCACTTTTGGGAACCACGTTCTGATTCTGCTCAAGCTCCTTGTTGTAAATGATCTCCCCCGAAGCCGGGCACTTTTGCCAAAGGCCTTGCGGGATGTCCTTTTTCTTCACCTGAACAGTGGAGTACCTTGGTCTGTGGAAAATAGGCATAGTCGAAATTAGTTACGTTTCAGAAATCTGCTTACTCACCCGTGACCGATAGTCAATACGTCTACCTTTTTTACCCCCTTTTTTCGTAAAACCGAAACACAGGCGTTCAAAGTATATTCCGTCTTAAATACATAATCTACAGTTATATGCATTTTTTCGTTTCAGCTACTACATCAGGCAATATTGGAAAAGCGTTTCTGAGATTACAGTAACGCTCGTTTCGGTTAAACTGTGCTCAGGACGGATTGTCGATCACGCGTTTTAGCAAATTGATTCCAGTTTCGCAACTAAAGCGTTTGTCGTTTTCCTAACAGTCAGCTCGCTCTGATTATATCCACGCTCTCGTAGTTTTCGGGTGTGTAGAGGAACGGGAACCAGAATAGCGTATTCAAGATACTCACCCAGACCTCGGCATATTCCGACACTCCTGATAAATCAATGAGAACCCAGCGAGCATTATCGTGCTTAAGAGCATAGACCAAGTCGCAGATTGGGCCTAGGAACAGACTGAATAACCAACCTTGATAGAAGCGAGGATTCAATCGCGAGCAGTGTTGGAAATACGTATTGGATTCAATTTTTCCAAAAACCGGATACACGTATGTCAGGCAATAAGGATCCTAAACAATATGGATCCAAGAAAAACAACTATCGTAAGCACGCGGCAGCGTCGCGACTGCAACCAACCCACCCCGGTCAACACAGCTCGACGGAAATGCAACATAAAAAACTCCAACACCAAAATTTGAAGCTTTTTGGATCAGATTCATTTCAATAACAGCAAGTTCAATATGTACTGAATCCATTTCCGTAGGTAATTCATTAGCTCGAACCAACCCAGATTCAGACTATATGAGAATGCCTGAATCGAGTTGAGAGAGTGAACGCAGAGGGCACCAAGTACCCGCTAGGTACGTTCCTAATAAAAGACCTTTTTCAGAAAAAGGCCCTTTGCCGGAGCAACAAAAACCATAGGCGTTCTCTCAGCGGATTTCAGTAACTCAGAGAACGCATCCAGTGACAAACGCCTAAGCCCTACATTGGCAAGCGTACCCGCAAAGCTCCGCACCATTTTATACATAAACCCGTCGGCCTGAAAATTGAGTAACAGGAAATCTTTCTCCTGAAGCATTTCTGATCGAAACATTTTTCGAACCGTTGTTTTATATTCTATTCCTCGATTTGCCGCAAACGCTCCGAAATCGTGAGTCCCTTCTAACAAGCTAGTCGCCTTCGCCATCGCCTCGAGGGCGAGATCTCCACATAGCGACCAACTGTATCGATTTTCCAATGCGGTCGCCTGTCCCAAATAAATGCGATATTGGTACCATTTGGATACTGCAGAAAATCGTGCGTGGAAATCGTCCTCAACCTTTTGCACAAACAACGGCGTAACGGTATCAGGCAAAAGAGACCGCATTGCCTCCACTAGAGAGCCAGGATCATGCTTCCACTCACAGTCAAAATGAAAAACTTGCTCCATAGCATGTACACCAGCATCCGTTCGGCCGCTTCCGACTGCTTTTGTATCTTTCTTAAAAATTTCGGAAAGACACTCTTCTACAACCTGCTGGATAGACAAAGGTCCATCCTGGGTCTGCCAACCCGAGTAGTCCGTTCCATCATAGGAGCATCCACACTTCCATCTCATCGGAAACATTTATTCCAATGGCCTTTGACCCCGAAAGATATGGGAGTATCGAGAGTTACTAGTAACATTGCAAAATTGGATACGAAATTTTTGCTCAAGTGCAATATGCGAATAAGCCAAACGCAATGCTTGGCACCTGATACCTGAGTCCGACTAATCAACCTTCGTACTCTAGCGTTCTTCGCAGTCAAAATGATCCAGATCGTCATCGGAATGGAGCTCAGGCAATTCTATTCTTTGATTCAGAAAGTCCTGCAATATCAGCGTAGCGGCAACTGAATCGAGTTTTCCCGATCGTCTCAATACATCGTCCCGTCCTTTCGAAAACCCTTTGGAAGCTTCATTTGATGTCAACCGCTCATCGATCCTGTGCACGGGCAGCGAAATAAACCGTAGAAGCTTATCGATGAACGCATCGACTTCCCGGGCCTTAAAGCCGATGGAGCCATCCATATTGTATGGGTAGCCAAAAACGAGATCCGTTGCCCTTCTCTCTTTAGCAATTTTGACTATGTGAATTATACGCTCAGCTTCTTGATCTTCGACCGCGGCTTCCAGCGGCGTGGCAACCCCAATTTCGTCACCATAACTCAACCCCAATCGACGCTCACCAAAGTCAATTCCAATACAGCGCATCTAATGAATGAGGAGGGTTGGACTTACACATATAGATCCAAACGGGTCTAAACTCGATCTGGACTCAGACCTTTTACAAGATTCTTGATTTTCTGGGCGTCGTCTTTCTTACACACCAGCGTTGCATCTTTAGTATTCACGACGATGAGATCGTCCACTCCTATCAGCGCGACCAAATGCCCTTTTTCACCAACTACTATGTTACCTCTGCAATCCTCGAAGACCGCTTCCCCGGTTGCGACATTGTTATTGGAGTCTTTCGGAAAGTGACGCTCAATCGCTGGCCATGCTCCTACGTCGTCCCAATCAAATGTGGCTGACAGCGTCACGACATTGTCCGCTTTCTCCATTACCGCAAAGTCAATCGAAATTTTTTCCAACTCTGGATACAATTCTGCCAAAAGCTCATTAAGGTCCTCTCCTTCGCTGATGCGATTCTCGATCTGGTCTAGCCCTGACTGAAGTTTCGGAGCAAACTGGGCCAGTGCATCGGAAATCGCTCGTACACTCCAAACAAACATTCCCGCGTTCCAATAATAGTCGCCGCTTTCCAAATACACCTTCGCAGTCTCCAGGTCAGGCTTCTCTTTAAACTCTATTACTTTAAAAACTTTAGTCCCATTGTAATCACCGATCGAATCCCCCTTTTGAATATACCCATATCCAGTAGCTGGATCCGTTGGTCTTATGCCTATGGTCACAAGTTGGGGCCTTTCCTCTGAGGCGAGAAACGCAACATCCAGCGCTTTTTGAAATCCTACCATGTCACGTATTAGGGCATCTGCCGGCAACATCGCCAAAGACGCATCGGGATCTTTTTCCTTAATCAAGAGCATTGCTAACCCCACCGCCGCTGCAGTATCCCGTCCTACGGGTTCTGCCACAAAATTTTCCCTAGGCAAGCTAGGGCAAACGTCGCGTACCCCTTCTAACTGCTCCACATCAGTAATGACAAAAATATTTTTTGGCTCAATAAATCCCTCTAATCGATCAACTGTCTGGGCCAGCATTGGCTTATCGCCCACGATCGGCAGCAAGTGCTTAGGACGCCTCATTCTGCTTGCAGGCCAGAAGCGTTCACCCTTTCCACCTGCCATGATAACTACAAATCGGTTTGCCATTACTCATCCAAATCGGATACCAAACATTTTAGGTCAACGATTAATAGCCCATTTTTCCATTCCAAACGGTGTTTTGCACAGAATTCCGAAAACGGCTCAACAAAGCGATATGAGATTACAATTGAACTCTCTTTGGTGATTCCTATCAACCAAAATTCATGAACCCTTCCGCTATCACACTCCATTCTGAGGAGTTGGCCCGATACAGTCGCCACATTTTGCTGGATGAAATTGGCATGCACGGACAAGAATCACTAAAGCGGGCACGCGTTCTAGTGGTTGGAGCGGGCGGTCTCGGTAGCCCAGCCGCGATGTACCTGGCTGCAGCGGGGATCGGAGTGCTTGGGATCGCGGATTTCGACAAGGTGGAGCTACACAATCTCCAGCGACAACTGCTGCACGGCACAAGTGATGTAGATAATTTAAAAACCGAATCCGCTCGATCGCGGCTCCACGACATAAACCCCCATGTTTCCGTTGTTCTGCATAATTCTGGGGTCACACCCGAAAACGCGACCAGCCTCTTTGACCAATACGACATCGTCGTCGATGGTTCGGATAATTTTGGCACCCGCTATTTAAATAATGATGCGGCGTACTTCTCGAATACACCCCTGGTTTTTGGAAGCATCTTTAAGTTCGAGGGGCAAGTTTCAGTGTTCAACGACAATCCCGAAGCACCTTGCTACCGATGCCTATTTCCCGATCCGCCACCCCCAGGCAGCGTTCCCAGTTGCGGAGAAGCGGGCGTGCTTGGCACTCTGTGCGGCATTATTGGCAGCATGCAGGCACTCGAAGCCATCAAACAAGTTTTGCAAATAGGAGAATCTCTCTCAGGCGAATTGCTCGTACTAGAAACATTGTCCATGCGAACCCGCAAACTGAAGATCAAAAAAGACCCACATTGCCCACTCTGTGGCACTGCCCCAGAAATCGAAATAATAAGATCAGAGTCGTACCAATACAATTGCGACATTGCTAGCTCAGATACCGAAAATATGGCAAACGAACCCTACCCAATCGAAATCGACGTGTCCGAAGCGAATCAAATACTGCAAACGGGCAAGGCCGTTTTAATCGACGTTCGCGAACCCTACGAGAAGGAGATCTGCAAAATTGAGGGATCAAGCCAAATTCCTTTGAATACGATCCCTGCCAATTTAGATAAATTGCCAACTTCTGATCCCCTTATGCTTTATTGTCACCACGGTTCTCGAAGTATGCAAGTCACCCAATACCTCCGAAAAAACGGGTTTACCAATGCCATAAATATTGCGGGTGGCATCGATGCCTGGGCCAGAGAGATTGATACCAATTTACAACGGTACTAGTGTATTTTTCAATTTGGCGGTTGTGCCCGTTTGAGTAAGAGAATTCTGTCATCGCAGGTAGGGCCAGGCAAGCCGCATTTGTTGATCAGTTTGAAGGGCACGCCAGGCCGTCGTGCCCTAACTTAACGATCTACTGTAAATACAAAAGCCCACTCAATCGAGTGGGCTTTACAAAATTGATCGGAACGAGAATCTACTTCTTGCGAGCTTTGGTAAGGCCTGCCGCTTTTTTGATATTGTGCAGGGTCGGAACCGATACGCCAAACTTGGCTGCGATAGCGGCGCCCGTTCCTCCTGTCTTCAGAGCGGCAATAATACCCTTCTTCAATTCTGCGGTGATTACTGTTCGTTTGGCCCTTTTCTTCACTCCCTTTTTCAACGCTTTCTTTGCCTTAAGGGCTTTAGCTGGCTTTGAAGTTTTAGTCGCCTTCGCCGCCCTAGGTCCACGGGCTTTGGCTTTCTTGGGAGATTTTCCACCAAGAGTCTGAAGTGCATCTATCAATTCCTGGCGAGTTGCGAATCCAGCTTCCTTATGGAGGTTCTGGATTCTTGCCTTTTGTTCGACTGCTGCTTTCTTCTCGAGAGCTGCAAGTTTTGACTTGGTTTCTTGTATTGCCTTTAGCGTGTTTGAGATCATGGGCCACAACAAATTCCCTTTTTTATATTATTCAACCCATTTTTTTAATAATACTTATAGATAAGCTCATATTTCTTGGTCTTTCCACCACTAATTATGTGTAGCTCCTTTACGAGTATCCATTCTACAGCATTTTCTATATTGTACGCGTGCCCTTCTTTTGAATAATATTAACTCACGCTATATCGTCATCGATGCATAGCCGCCATCCACAACAAGCTCTTCACCTGTTATAAACGAACCCGCACTACTGGAAGCTAGTAACAACGTTGCCCCAATAATTTCTTCCGAATTTCCAAAACGATTCATTGGAGTATGGTTCATTATACTTGCCACTCTGTCTTCCGTCAGGACTTTGCGGTTCTGTTCCGCTGGGAAGAATCCTGGGACGATCGTATTTACTCGAACATTATAAGGCGCCCATTCGCGGGCGAGATTCTTACTGAGGTTGTGCACGGCGGCCTTTGTAAGGGAGTAGGTAAATACTCTCGATAGAGGTACTATACCAGACATCGAGCCGACATTTATAATTGAACCCCCATCATCCTGCTCAACCATTTGGGCACCAAATATTTGGCTCGAGGAAAAAACCGATTTTATATTTAACTCTATTAGAGACTGGAACTCTTCATCAGAAATCTCAAAAAAGGGGGTAGCTGAGTTTCCACCAGCGCCATTCACCAATATATCGACTTTTCCGTGACCCCTAAGAACCGAATCCAAAGCCGACTGAATAGACTCTTGCTTCGTCGCCTCAAACGGAAGAAACGCAGCGGATCCGCCCTGAGATTCTATTCGGGCAATTTTATCTGCAGCTTTTTCGGCACTGCGTCCGAGGAGGTAAACAAATGCCCCGGCTCCGGCAAGACCCTCAGCCATGGCTCCGCACAATTCTCCCGTTCCCCCAGAAACGACCGCAACCTGACCCTCAAGACTAAATAGTTTTTCGATGTATGAGCTCATATTTTATTTTAAGTTATAAAGATACCATTTTTAGCGATTCCAATTCCCAAGGCGATTTTCCGCAATCCACCGCTAATTCACTGAACTCCTTCACCTCTGCCTCCGAAAACAACAAACCTCCATGCTGCTCGGTCAGTTTCGCCGCATTCGCCTCCAGCTGCCCTGGCAATAGACAATTCTCATTTCCATGACCCAATATATCGTCGATAACCGCTTTTATATTTTCGGCCTGATTTCTCCCCTTGGCAAAAAGCCCACTTGAAATCGCGTCAGGATGAATCAATTGAAAAAAGAAACAAGCTCCCCTCTTTTCGGCATCGGTTTTTTCTATCCACCGGTTTCGTATCGTGGGCAGAGAGCCGCCAATAAGCCCGGCAACCAATTCATTGATCAATGACAAACCATACCCTTTGTGGGCACCAAATGGAAGCAGAGCCACCGCTTCAAAGGGGTCGTGAGTTACGTTCCCGTCCTTGTCCACCGCCGCATCTGAAGGCAACATCATTCCTTCTCGCTTGAATTGCTCGACCCGGCCCATGGAGACCACGGAGGTGGCCCAATCAATTACTATCGGAAACCCAACCGCCTCAGTCGTAGGAAAGCCCCAAGAATGAGGGTTGGTTCCCAAGGTAGGATATTTGCCCTGATATGGAACGACCTCTGTTAATGCTGACGTACAATTGGTGTAGGCATAGTAGCCTCGTCGCGCCGCCTCTAACATGTATCCTCCACCCCACAAATAATGGAAAGCATTATCTACCGCAACAATCCCAACTCCGAATTTATCCGCTAGTTGAATACATTTTTCCAGAGCTCGGTAGCCTGTAGATTGCCCGAGTTTTTGCTGTGCGTTCCAAATTTTAATAGCGGGAAACCTCGATGGCATTTCGATAATTTCAGCTCCCGGTACACAACCCTTGGAGCCACTCCCAAGCATATCGTCCAAGTGAAGGGCCTTGATCGCATTGTGCGTACGAATGCCGTGCCGCGAAGCTTCGGCGCAAATACGGGCCGCATCTTTCCCTTCATCTTCAAAATAGCCGCGCTTTAAATAAGCCGCGGAAACAACTTCGTTATGCTTTTTTTCAGATACTACAAAATAGTTCATACTCGCTTATTTCAATTTTCCCGGACTCTCATGATCATGGCCTTTATGCCTTTTCGGGGTGGAGCAAAGCAATCGGCAACATCCCTCCCGAGACGTCACAGATTCTAGAGCCCGTAAAGCAATAGGACATCCTTACGCTATTGGGCAAACTCTCGCGATTGTCCGGCTGGCGCCATCGACTCACCGAGCACCAGTTCTGGTTCTACAAATTTTGCCTCCACCTCTTTTTGCGGACCTTCCACTATTTGCTGAACCAACATTTCAACCGCTTCCTCAGTAAAATACTCAATTCGTTGATCGACACTCGCCAAAGTGGGATGGAGGTGCGACGAGCAGTCAAGATTATCAAAGCCGATCAAGGAAACATCACCCGGTACCGATAAGTCATTTTCCAACAGCACGCGCATCGCTCCGATCGCTACTTGGTCGTTGATCGCCATGATCGCCGAACAATCACGGGCCTCCTCCAAAAGCTTGACCCCTAGTTTCCGTCCCGCATCGAAGTCCATTCTCCGACTTTCCTCATCGATAACAATCTTTAAACTTTTTCCCCACTCCAGTCCCAGCTCTTTGGAAACTTTGTCCAGACTGGCCACTCTCTCTGCTCCGTAGATAACATCCTGACGAATCCCAAGCACTGCGATCTTTCGATGTCCCATCTCGTAAAGCTTCTCTAATGAAACCCTCATCGCGTAACCTCTATCAAGGCTAATTCTGGGCAGGTCGGATTCGGAAAAGGGATCAATCACTAGCACCGAAACCGAGTTATTGTTGCGAAGCTCCCTAACGAATTCTAAATTCACCGATTGCGGTCCACCTACAAAAATAATGCCTTCGACTCTAATAGAGAGAAAATGACGAATCACCCTATTTTCTGCTGCCGCATCATCCTCGATCAGTTCGATTATAGCACTGTAGCCACGCCTGCGAAGCGAATCCTGCAATGCGATCAACTTTTTTGAGAAAACAGGCGTCCCGAAAGTATGAAAACAAATCCCGACTGCCCCCGTCTTCCCTCCTCGAAGGCCGCGAGCAAGTGCGTTTGGGCTGAAACCGAGAGTCTTAATTGCTGCATCAACCCGCTCTACCGTTTCTGCCTTAACACCCACGTGGCCATTCAAGGCTCTTGATACCGTCCATCGCGACAACCCTAGATACTCAGCTAATGCGAGGGTTGTATTCACCTTTTTAGATGACTTCTGCAATGTCATCGGAGAGTTTTCACACACGTGTTTGGAAAATGCAATATCTAAAATTGGTCACACAGCGAACCAATACAAATCGGTATCCATATATCAATAGCATTATGTACTATTCAAGACAAATTTACTATACGCAAATCATACAATATCTCGTCACTCGATAGGAAAGTACCGATGAAAACCAAATATGCGGCCAATAGGCCCCGAGAACGCTTTTCGCTATTTCCTCGCACTACGGAGTTGCCAGATCGCTGTGTATCTGGTCACTTGATTTCGGTAAATCAGATACCCAAGTATTCATTTTCAATTATTCGACATTGGTTGCTCCAGGAATCACAACTGATACAGCATCGAAATCGAATATCCAGCGAAGCGGTCACAAAAGAGGGCCCGGTTAAAGAGGCTATCAACCCCAGTAATTCAATTCACAAGCCATCAAAGAAATGGTGATGGCGTCCGATACCAAGGGCGATGGATTCATTTCGAAGTAAGAACTGACACATCAAATTCAAAGACGCTTTGACCAGATGAATGCCAATAGCACCGGATCGATAGACGAGAATGAAATCGACGAAATACCACGCAATCTACCTCGTCAACTAGTTGGTCGAGTCGGACGGGGGCGGCCAAGAGATCCAGGTAGTCAAATCTAGCTATTCCATTGAATCATCTCTTTAAAAATTCTATTGCATCCAGCAGAGCCTCTTTTCCTTAGTAAACTCCTAGTCACAAAGCAGCCATGCAACCGAACTCAATTCGACTCTACATAAAACCCTACTGTGGATGGTGCCACGAAGCCACAGCTTGGCTAAATGCCCACGGATTTAAGTACACTCAATTGGATGTCACTTCGGATCCCACCGCTGCAAAAAAGATGTGTGAGCTTACAGGGCAGTCCAGTGCTCCTTCAATCGATATCGACGGCAATATACTAGCCGATTTCGACACTCGCGAACTGGAAACTTTCCTGACTACGCTCGGTATCGAATATTGAAGCAGATTCTGACCTGCAAGAGTTAGTAGTTAAAACGCAAGCATCCGCAATTCGTGCTTTTTTCAAACTTTTTGGTTCCTGTACTCCAACTCTTTGCCTGAAGGAGTCGACCAATTACAGTCAATCGTCGAAACGTAAAGGAACAAGCTGATCGATTAATCCCCTCAATTGATCGGGGGAATGATAATCTTGATTATTGGGTTTCTTTTCGGCTGTTCGCTTTCAAAGCTTATTCTTCGTGTTTGCACAAATCCTGATATAAACGTCATTCTTTCCCGGCTTTTCGCGAACTCCATCAAACTACTCATCGTTCTGCTGTTCCGGTTTATCGCATCTAGAAAGACCGGCACAGACATAAGCCCATTTATCGCCCTCCTCAGTGCAGAAGCACTCGGTCTCAGTTTAGCTATACAAGCTCCGATATCGAACTACGGAGTGGGGATAGCCATAGTCCTCACTCAGCTATACAAAGTCCACGACACACTCACCTTAAACGGGTGCACGGGGTTTGTTTCTCTCAATAGCATTGCCTCCACTCAACTAAAGAACGAGGATGGTCAAGTCGTCACGGTCTAGAACAAGAAGAGTCTCGGTGAGATTTTGACGAACTCGTTAACGGTTTTAGTCGTCGGGGTTGATTACGCCTCCAATCTCGAGCAGGCGATTGAGTGCATCAGAAACGCTCTGGCAAAAGTGACTGGCATCGATTCGGACAAATCGGCATCAAGTAATTTGGAAACTCGTCCATAAATAACGAATATCGCCTTTAGGAATAAACCAATGACTACTAACCTATTCAATACGCTGCTAACCCGCAAGTATTCAAAGCACTCAAAGATGTCGATATCATAATCCCATTTCCGCTAAAAGATGTTCATCTGATAACTCAAAAGGATGGCTAGAACCTCGACCTTCCGATCCGATACGGCGGAGAATTTAAAATATTCTGGACATAAAACGAGGACCTCGACGCTATTTTCCTGAAACAACTAGCTAAACCTCCCAATCCCTGAGCGGTATCATTCGACTAATCTAACAATCGCAATCTCGATTTGCTATGCACATTAGAAAAAACAAGCCCTGGAACCTCCCTGAATCCTCTGCCACCTGCGAAGCCGATTTCATCAATCGAAGGCGATTCCTGAAAGCCGTTGGACTGGGATCCTCAGCCTTGCTCGGCCAATCTCTCACCCATGCGGCTACCTATGGGTTTCCGTCTAAAGTTAACCGAGAATTCCGAGCAGACGGTCTCGAACCGACTGATTATGATTTGATAAAAGGGTACAACAACTTCTACGAATTCTCCTACGACAAGGGTGAAGTTCAAGACCTAGCTAACCGTGGCTGGCAAACAGAGCCTTGGGCAATCGAAATAAAAGGCCATATAAAGAGGCCTCAGAAAATTGACGTCAATGAGCTCATAAAGAAAGCGGGTGGAATCGAGCAACGGGTCTACCGATTTCGATGCGTGGAGGCCTGGTCGATGGTCATCCCATGGGATGGATTTCAGCTGAGTACCCTAATAGACATGGTCGAGCCTACCGAAAAAGCGAGATACTTGAAATTTTCGACGTTCTTCGACCCCAATAGCGCACCAGGGCAAAACGGCGGATCCATCGATTGGCCTTATGTGGAGGGTTTGACGATTGAAGAAGCAAAAAACGAGTTAAGTTTTCTCGCGACCGGCATCTATGGGAAGGCCCTCCCCAACCAAAACGGTGCCCCAATCCGCCTTGTAGTTCCTTGGAAATACGGGTTCAAATCCATCAAGTCGATCGTCAAGATTGAGTTTACCAATAGCCGACCCATGAACACTTGGCAGGCCTTGCAGCCAAGGGAATATGGCTTCTATGCCAACGTCAATCCGACGGTAGATCATCCTCGTTGGTCGCAAGCGACAGAACGCATTATTGGTTCAGGCTTCTTAAGTAAACGCAAAGATACGCTCATGTTCAATGGATACGAGGAGCAAGTCTCCCATCTTTACGAGGGACTAAACCTAAAGCGAAATTTCTGATCATTCGATTGACGGTCGATCCAACGCATGAATCCAGTCGCGCGTTTCCTTAGAAAACGGTGGTTCATCCACCTTCTCCTTTGCACTCCTCTTTTTTATGTATTTTTTCCTTCATTACAGAATGATACCAAATACTTTGCTGATCCGGCAAAGTACCTTCTTGATTACTTTGGCCTAACATCTACCTACCTATTTGTAGCGTTATCCATGATAACGCCGCTCAGGAAGATCTTTCCAAAATTCGCGATTGCCAAAAGCATCGCAATCCACAGACGCCAAATCGGGGTCAGCGTATTTATCTATGCCCTCCTACATTTACTCATGTATTTCGCCTATACAGGTTCTTGGAGCGAATTCGTGAAGGATTGGGACAAGCTTTTCATTCTATCAGGAATCGTTGGGTTTACGCTCCTGCTTGGACTCGCCGCAACCAGCAACAATTGGTCAGTCAGAAAGCTAGGTGGAAGAAACTGGAAACGGATTCACCGGCTCGCCTACCTAATTATGCTTCTCCTTATTTACCATCAAGCCACCCAAGAGAAGACCGGGTACCGCGAAACCGCTAAGGTTTTTGCCCCGCTCATATTACTCCAAACAGTACGTATTGCGATTTACGGAAAATACGCACTAAAAAATCGAGCCAAGCACGATTCAACCGGTAGTCTCTAACAGGGAAGCAGTTCCAAAATGGGTTTGCTGGCGGAGCCTCTATGGAAACGTATTAGCGTGTCCTTTAATCGTGCACCAAGACTGACAGCAGCGTTCGATCGCATGGGGGTACTCCCATTTTTTGTGGACAATCTGGTAGGCCCTTCGCCACTTTAGAGGACGATCGAATTGAGGACTTCGACGTGCTAATTAGCGTAGTATGACTACAACCAAATCTCTTGCCTCACTATTTTGGTCAGTCTAATCGAACAAACGCAATTAACTCTCTCGCATTTCAAATTGCCACTCGATTCGAATTAAACAACGCTCTATGTCTGTACCCAAATCGATCCTCATCACTGGCGGCAATGGAAACATCGCTCGGCTGCTCGCCAATCGGCTACTCAAAGACAATCACCGCGTCACTTGCCTCGACATCACAGAGCCCCAGTCCGAATCCACGGTTGCGGAAGTCGATTACGTCACTGCTGACATTTGTGACGAAGCAACCATTGAGAGGACTCTTAAGTCGAAAAAAACCGAGATTATTTTCCATCTTGCTTCGCTTCTCTCTGGCAGCTCGGAAATCGATAGACGCCGTGCGTTCAATGTAAACGCTCTTGCCACTTTCAATCTCTTTGAAATGGCGCTGGCCAATGGCTCGCCAAGTATCATTTACCCTGGAACGGGTGCCTCCTATGGATCCGACGTGCCATCAATCCTACCCGAAGACAAACCCCAGTGGCCCGAGAACATTTACGGAGTCACAAAGGTCGCGAACGAGCGCCTTGGCGTATACTATAAGCTAAAACACGGTCTAGACTTTCGATGTCTTCGACCCCCACTCGTCCTTTCTCCCTTTGCACCCTCTGCCGCACTGACTGCCTACGCCTCCCATGCCTACGTCGCTGCTGCAAAGGGTGAGACGTTCGTCTTTCCGGTCTCACGGAACGTTGGCATGTCCACTATTTACATTGAGGACCTCGTCGAAGGGTTCGTTCAGTTGGCCTTCGCTCCCGAGAATAAACTCCTTCAACACGCCTATAATCTTCACGCTCTTTGCCCTACCGCCCAAGAAATCGCAGACTCTATTCATAAGGTGAAACCAGACTTTCAATACAACTTCAAATCCGACCCCGCGGTAGAAGCACTTCTCACCACCGCCCCTAATGTTTTTGTCGATTCCAGTGCCCGAAGAGACTGGGACTGGAGACCAATAAGCGATCTCGACGCCTGCACTGCTGCGATATTCAAGCTAATAGGGACACAGTAGAGACGACGCTCGCAGCGGTTCTTATTTGTTTTAGCAATTTCTGCGGATCTTGCCAGGTGACTCTCTCGTTATACCTTATAAAAAATTGAACCAGCAGGGTGACGACCTCCAGACGTTCCACATTTGTTTTTTCTCCGACTCAATTAGCTCAACGGGTGCTTCCTCCATCATGATGGCCCTCCTGAAAATTGCAATCTGCGTCAACATGGTCATTCTATCAAAATCTGAGATGTCCAAACAGTAGTTCAGAGAATGGATTCGCGAGACGGATACCCTGCTGTGTGCCTTTATTTCTATATGATTTCTTCGCTAACTCCCGTTTTGGAACCCCCGATAATGGAGCGGTCTGAATGCAAGCCTCTTTCAGCCAGTTCTCTTCCACTCACCGACAACACTCCTTTCAATTTGATCCCAAATTGCGACCGCCCAAGCATAAGCTCCACAACCACAAATGACCACCCAATCAAATTACCTTGAAACAGCACCTACTCCACCGTGATATTCATAACGTATGAGACCTACCGCACACCACAAAATTCCGTTTCGATTATCGCTAATTGTCGTATGCTTATCCTCGTTTCTAGCCGTTAACCGCTCATCCGCTAATCCCCAGGGTGTTTCAAGTCAAACCAACATTCTCTACATCACAATCGACGATTTGAATGACTGGATCGGCTGCCTCGACGGGCATCCACAAGTCAAGACGCCTCATATCGATCGCCTAGCGGAGCGGGGCCTCCTATTTACTAACGCTCATTGTGTCGTACCCGCTTGCAGCGGTTCGCGAGCCGCTATCTGGTCCGGCCTGCTTCCCATCCACAACGGCGTTTATGGGAATGGTCAGAAGATTGAAAGGACCATGCCAGACGCCGAGCTACTACCTTTAGATCTAAAAAAGCAGGGCTACATCACCATGGGAACGGGAAAACTGCTACACGGCAACAGCCAGCGAATGTTTGATGAATATGGACCCGACTACGACAAGTGGATGCCGATCCTGCCTGATGAACGAACCATCTCCGAAAAAGAGTTAAAGGATAGCAGTCCCTACGTGCGCCATGAAATTCCCCGCTTAGGCATTACCATGCCGCTCAATCAAATGCCTCGAGACCGCCGACGCGGGTCCCGCACCATCGATTCGTTTGACTGGGGACCCATCGACCGGCCCGACGAGGAATGGACAGATACGGAAAGTGCAGATTGGGCGGTTGAAAAGCTGAGCCAGAAATATGACAAACCTTTCATGCTTGCCGTCGGCTTCTATCGCCCGCATCAGCCCCTTTGGGCGCCAAAACGCTTTCACGATATGTATCCACCTGATTCCGTCGTTTTACCTGAGCTGCCCACCGACGATCTTGACGACCTCTCGCCTACCGCCCGCGAACTCGCAAGATACGCTCTGACCAGCGGGGCTCATTCCACGGTGGTCGAGAACAGTCAGTGGCGTAATGCTGTCAGCGCCTATCTTGCGTGTATTTCCTTCGTTGACGAGCAGGTGGGCAAGGTACTCGACGCACTCGACTGTTCGGAGTACGCCAACAACACCATGATCGTGCTCTGGTCTGATCACGGCTGGCAACTGGGCGAGAAAGAGCATTGGGGGAAATTCACTGCATGGGAACGATCAACTCGCGTCCCCTTGATTATCGCCCCAAAAAAAAATGCTACGCGTAAAGGCTTCCTGCCCGGCAAACGAAGCCAGAAACCCGTCTCGCTACTCGATGTGTATCCGACAGTTATTGACATGCTTGGACTCAAAAAGCGATCCGATCTCGACGGTAACTCGCTCACTCCCCTTCTCGCCGACCCAAACACCCACTGGCCCCACATAGCTTTATCAACCGTCGGTCGCGGAACCCACACCGTTCGCGTTTCCCGCTGGCGATATATTCGCTACTTCGACGGGAGTGAAGAGCTTTACGATCACCAGAATGACCCCAACGAATGGACTAATCGAATAGACGACCCCGAACAGGCTAACATCGCCAAACGGCTGCGAAACGCCATACCCGAGGACAAAAGCTACTCTCATTTCGTACGCTACAATCACTTTAAAGCGGTCGTTCCCAGCGATGGCTCAAAACTCATGCTATATGGACCCAAAGTCGAAATGTTCGCGGAAAGCAAAGACGTCTCGAAAGAGTACCCGAATATCGTCAAACATATTGGCGACTACCTCGCCGCCAATCCAAACGCACCCAAGCACTTGAATCTGAACTAGGCCGGTTTAATTCGAACACAATTTCTTGCGAGACCCTCGTAGGGCCAGTGTCGACTGCTCTATCCCATAGAACCGTCAAAAAACAGATTATGCTTTCTATGCTGGTTCAATCTGGATAACACATTGGCCAGTTTGCTCGTAGCCCAACCATCTTTGATTCTATCCCAAATTGCTCCAAAGTCACGGCATAGCCTAAACGCTGGGCCTCCGTTTCCACTATCTCTCTTCGCATAATCATGATCCTAAGAATATTCTGCATTTCCATTTTCCTGACATCGTTTCACCACGCCGCTTTGGATCGACCCAACATCGTTCTTATCATGGCCGACGATCTAGGAATGGAAGTGCTAGGCTGCTACGGGGGTACATCATACCACACGCCCCACTTAGATCGACTCGCCAAGGAGGGTGTACGATTTGATGACGCTCATGCAGTGCCGCTTTGCACGCCGACGCGAGTTGCTCTCATGACAGGCAAGTATAATTTCCGTAATTGGCTGGCATTTGGAATTCTTGACCCGCAGGCCAAAACCTTTGGGCACTGGTTTTCAAATGCTGGATACAAGACCTGCATATCAGGTAAATGGCAGCTCCGAAGCTACAATCCCCCAGGCTATCTGCCCGAATGGCGCAACCGGGGAATGAGAGCGGAAGACGCCGGATTCGACGAGTACTTTCTTTGGCACACTGAGCATACCGAAGATAAATCCTCACGATATGCGGATCCTCGTATTCAGTCTAATGGGACTTACGTCAAAGACACTAAAGGCAAATACGGGCCGGACCTATACGTAAAATACATCAATAATTTCATAGAGCGAAATTCCGAAGAGCCTTTTTTCGTCTACTACCCCATGGCCCTGACTCACGGCCCCTTCAATCCAACTCCCGATAGCGATGATTGGCTCAACGGAAATCGTTTCGAAAACAATCCCGACAAATATTTTGGGGACATGGTCGAGTACATGGACAAGCTCATAGGACTTATCGATGCGAAATTAGGCGAACTTGGAATCCGTGAGAACACAATCCTTATCTTCTATGGCGACAACGGGACCCCTCGCGAAGTAACCTCTAAAATGCGTGATGGCCGCGTGATAAGCGGAGGTAAAGGATTGAACAATCGCCGTGGCACCCACGTTCCTTTGATCGTAAATTGGCCTGGATCGCAAGCGGGCGGCCGCGTTGTCTCTGATTTAGTGGATACCACCGATTTCATTCCGACTCTTCTTGAAGCAGCCAGTATTCCACTTCCCAAAAACGAAATCTTCGACGGACGCTCTTTCTTGCCTCAGGTACTAGGGGAAAAGGGCAATCCGCGCGACTGGGTTTTCATCCACCATAACCCTCTACCCGGGCACAACAAAATCGGGCGAAGTCTTTCTCGCTGGATACAGGACAAGCAGTATCAGCTTTTCGACGAAACCGGTCATCACCACTTTTTCGACTACACTATCGACCCCGAATTACTGCACCCCATCGATCTGAGGAACGCAAACGACGAAACCAAGGCAGCTCACGCAAAACTGAAGCAGGCAATAGCGACGATGCAAAACGATTGAGCTAATCTTAAAGTTCATAAGCCTCGACTTGCCCGGGCGGTCTAAACCGCAATTATCGCGGCGTAAAGCCGCTCCTACATCAACAGCATCCCGCTCACTCCCTGGATGGGGCAAAGTATATCTATCAGGGAGCCGCTCGTTCTGTACCTCTAGTGGCTAATCCACACCCTTCTCCATTTCCGCCTTAATTTTTCGTTGCGGAATATTGGCCCAAAAGGAAGCCACGACGAAGCAGGTCGAAAGTGTAAATGTCCCAAAAGAAGCGGGAATATATGAACCCGTGAAGTCTCTCACCAGACTGAACAAGAGAGGCCCAACTGAACTTCCCACAATCATAGTAGACATAAACACCCCACTTATCGCTCAGATATGTTTAATCCCAAAATAGCGGGCCGCAAACGCTCCTGATATGGGTGCAAAGCAGCCGTTTGCGATACTAAGACCTGTCACGAGCATTGGTATCAACAGGCCGTCGATTCTAGTAAGAAGCGAGAATGAAGACAGTCCGATACCGGAAGCCATTAGAGCAGCGAAATACTTCAGGCGGGAGCGATTGAATACCAAAGCTACTTCCCTGCAGTAGCCCAGTCTTTCATCTGCTTGATATTTCCCATCAAAACCTGCAGCTGTTCGGGATCGTTTCCTCGTGATTGCAAATAAACCGCCATATCGCTATCGTACATCTCCTCCGGCTCAGGTCCTCGGTCACCTGTAGCTCTAATCCAGCTACCCAGCCGATTTCGCAGGTCCTTTAAACGTTTCCGATGCTTCGGATCGTCTGCTAGGTTATGAATTTCAAAAGGATCGTTTTGGAGATCGTACAATTCTTCTTTCGGTCGATTTGATTCGAAAATACGTGCCTGAAATTCGTTAAGGTTGCCTGCCTCGTAAGCCTCACGCAGTACTTTGATAATCGATTTCCCATCCTTATAACGGTTCGGCTGCATATGAGGACGGTTGGGAAGAAAGTTTCGAATATACTTGTAACGATCCGTCCGGATGCAACGCATGTGCTCCACCGTTTCATCACAACGATCGCGAGCGGAGAAAATCGCAGTCCTCTCAATGTAATCTTCACTCAGGATATTCTTGGCCTGCATGTATCCAGGAATTTCTATATTCGCCAGTCCCAAAGACAGGGCTGCGATATCAATATGCTCGACCAAATCAGTTCGAACTGCACCGGCTTCAAGCCCAGGTCCGCTGACAATTAAAGGAACATGAATCCCCTCCTCGTATAGGAACTGTTTACCACGAGCGTGACTAATTCCGTGGTCCGTCATAAAAAGCACAACCGTGTTTTCGAAGTCGCCTTCTACCTTCAACCGAGCAATGACATCACCGACAAACTTATCGGTCAGTCTAACTGTATCCAAATAAGCAGCCCAGTCTTCTAAAAGTACCTGATCATTGGGATAGTAAGGAGGCAGCGTTACATCCTTGGGATCAGTCACCGACCCAAACTCTTCTTTCATTCTCTGAACGAATCTTCTCGAAGCTTCGATGTCCCCTCCCCGGTGTTTCCCACCTCGGAGCTGGATCTGAGCGAAGAACGGCTGGCCCGGCTTGCGCTTGCTCCAGTCCGGACCGTCATATATGGATCGATCCCATTCAAAGTTGTAGTCGGTTTTACCGGTGTTCGACCGGTCTTTGTTCGGCCAGCCCGTTATCGCTGTGTAGTAGCCCGCCTCCTGAAAGTATTCCGGAATGGGACGAATGCCTTCGGGCAAGCGGATTTTGATTTCTCCACGTCCGCTGCGATGATGATGCGAACCAATTGTGGTCTGGTACATTCCAGTGATGAATGCCGAGCGATTGGTCGAGCATACCGGGGCGGTCACAAAGGCTTGGGTAAACTTAATCCCGCTCGACGCTAACTGATCGAGATGCGGCGTCTCGATCACCGTCTCTCCATAGCAGGAAAGGTTCGTCGACATATCGTCCACGATAATCCAAACGATGTTGGGTTTCGACGACCTCACCCCAGGTGATCGAGAGTCCTGGGCGTTCAATGACTGAAGCATCAATCCAGCCAAAAGGCACCATGCGGTGCTGCCTAATCGCCAAACGCGATTCCCCATTGAGAAGGCTTCTTTAATTCGAATTATCACCAATTTGTAGAATAAGATACGAAAAATTCGTTTTCTATCAAGTGTATTAGATAGGTGGCCCGTGTTCATATTTTCCCGAACGGGATAAAACCCGACTAGTAAAGAGAGGATGTAAAAGAGCACCGCCAATCACCAAAAGGAGAATCCAGAATCTGCGAGATGGTCCCTTCATAAGAATCAATGAAATCGGATTTGCTCCACTAGGTCACGATATCTGTTGCATCCTCGGCGGTTTTTTTGACCTATTCCAAGTGTGAGATTCAAAGCAGTGATCTGGGATATGGATGGCCTTCTTCTTGATACCGAGCGAATTTCGCACGAGTCCTGGCTCCAAGCCTCTCATGAATTGGGCCTCGAAATCGACGTAGTCGAGTTCAGAAGGATCATAGGAATGAACGAATCCAGCTTCCGCGAAGCTCTCCACCAAGCAATTGGCGACCAAGTCGATGTCCCGGAGCTAGTCGCCAAGTCTGATAAGATCTACCACCAGAAAATTGGACACGGCGTTCCAATGCACAAAGGGGCCCGCATTTGCATCGAATGGCTGTCCAACGAGGGAATTCCTCAAAGTGTCGCCACCTCGTCCAAACAGTCGCTCGCCCAAAAGAAGCTCGGGCACCACGATCTGATCTGCCATTTTCACTCCATCGTCAGCGGAGACCAAGTTACAAACGGAAAACCTCATCCCGAAATTTTCATTACTGCCGCAGAACAGATGGGAGTCGAACCGTCAGACTGCCTTGCCTTTGAGGATTCACTTCACGGTATCCACGCCGCGGCCGCTTCGGGAGCTCGCGTGATACTCGTTCCCGATCTCGCCATCCACAACGACGAGAGCAGATGCCTTGCTCACGAGATCTGGGAGTCCTTAGAGCGAGGCCCAGAAAAGTTTCAAGAGTGGTTAGTCTAATCAATACCTCCCATTAAGAAACCTCGCTAGACCCTCTACATTGAAGGATTGCACCGCCTCTCAATCAAGCCCTGAATTTTCACAATGAACTTTTCATTCTCGACCGCGAACTCGATCCACTTAGGCGATGGTATAGCAAAGAACCTGTGCAACTTCCTTCCCGAAAGCACAAAGCGGGCGTTTATCCTTACCGGGAAAACGCCTGCGAGGCATCAATTTCTAATGGGCAGGCTCGCCGCTAATGATATCGAAACCGCCATGTTTCCAGTTACATCCGAACCCACAACCTACCTGATTTCTAACGCACTTAAGACCGCGAGAACTTTTCAGCCAGATACGGTCATTGGACTTGGCGGAGGCAGTGTCATCGATACTGGAAAAGCCCTCGCCGCCTTACTCAACAACGATGGTGAGCTACTAGACTACCTTGAAATAGTGGGAAAAGGAAAACCGATTTTGCATCCATCAATCCCCTACATGGCGATCCCTACAACCGCTGGCACCGGATCTGAAGTAACGCGAAACAGCGTAATCGGTGTCCCCGACTCTGCCGTTAAGGTGAGCCTGCGCAGTCCGTATATGATTCCACGATGGGCAGTCGTTGATCCGGAGCTCACCTACGACCTCCCGCCAGAAATATCAGCCTACACAGGCATGGACGCTTTCATTCAATGCTTGGAAGCTTATCTTTCACGCGACGCAAATCCATTGAGCGATGGAATTGCTCTCCAAGGGCTGCAAAGAGCTTCCCTTTCCCTTCGAGCTGCCTGCCAATCAAAATTAGATAAGGCGGCCAAATCAGATCTCTGCGTCGCTAGCCTTTGTAGCGGCATCGCCCTCGCCAACGCAAAACTGGGCGCAGTCCATGGATTCGCAGGCCCTATTGGAGGAATGACCGAAGCCCCGCATGGAGCGCTCTGCGCGGGTTTGCTACTTCCCGTTTTAAGGATGAATTATGATATCGTAATGCGACGGGAATCTCGCGGAGAGACTTCTAGAAAATTCGACCAAGTCGCTCAGGTTTTAACCGGAAACCCGACCGCAAAAGGGAGCTACGCAATTGCCTGGATAGAGTCACTCCTGAAAGATCTCCCCCTAGCACCTCTTAGCGCACTCGGCTTTACCGAGGCGATGATCCCAGAGGCAGTCAAAAAATCCACCCAATCCAGCAGTATGAAAGGGAATCCGATCGACCTCGAAAGCGCGGACCTTCGCAAAATATTGGAAGAATGCCTTTGAGGTAAATCTCTAAGAACTTTGCCTTAAATTCAAAAAGATCTGTATTCAATTAATTCCCCTCGTTGTTTGTCTACATAGTTTCCTTCTTCCAGTCGATACGAATCCATTACTTACCGCTGTTTTGGCCACAGCGGGATTCGCCTGCCCGAGCTATCGCTCATGCTTTGGCATAATTTTGGCGGGGACACTCCAACTGATTATCAAAAAACGATGTATGGAAAATAACCAAGCATCCAATTTCAAAGTGATTCTTATACTCGTATAAAATATTTACACCGTACAGGCTGTGACGAAATAACCTAAGGTAATTGCTAGAACCGATTGAGCCTCAACCCGCCAGGGATCTTAGTATAGATTTCGAAACGCGTATTCCCTTCTTGAGGACATCGATATTCATACTCTCGTTCGGAGCGTGCAAATTGTCTTCTGGAAGAAAGAGCCCTATCATTACACTATCGAGTCCGAGCGTTGTCTTAATGTCCGCGATAATCGGGATACTTCCCCCTTCTCGGAGGAACAGTGCGGAATTGGGAAACTCTTCCGAAATGGCCACTTTAGCCGCTTCGAATGCTTTCGTTAGGAGCACCGGGGCATTGTCTGGCGAATTCGGTTTTCCAGGAGGAACAACCAAGTACGGGGCCCCTTGATGACCCATGTCGATCTTGGCCAAAATCCCTTCAGGAGTCCGGTCCAAAATCGCCTGCCTAACCAGATCTCCCACTTTCTTTGGATCCTGGTTTCCAACGAGACGGCAAGAAATCTTGGTCATGGCCTTGGAAGGTACAATGGTCTTGCTACCCCCTCCTTGGTACCCACCACCAATCCCATTAAACTCGAGTGTAGGTAAATAGCGAACTGACTCTTGAGCGGTGTAACCAGACAGTGAATGCAAAGCCTTTACACCGACAAATTTCCTGTAATCCTCTTCATCACTGCCCAATTGCGCAAGCTCTTCACGTTCCCATTCCTCAACTTCCGTAACTCCATCATAGAATCCAGGTACCGTGACTCTATTATCACTGTCATGTAAGGAAGCACAAACTTCACACAGGGCCTGAACCGGATTATAGACAGCTCCTCCATGTAATCCCGAATGAAGATCGCTATTCGGCCCCGTAAATTCGACATCCATGACCACAATACCCCTAAGGCCTACTGTAACCACCAGCTGGTCTGCACTGGGGCTTAAGGTGTCTGACAGCAGAACAAGGTCTGCCTGTGAAAGCTCCCCCTTTCGAGATTCGAGAAACGGTAGTAGACTGGGACTCCCGATTTCCTCCTCACCCTCGAACAGAAAGGAAATTCTCAACGGCAGATTCGGATTTTCTTCCAGCAGCTCGGCAACCGCTGCGATATGAGCCATTTGCGGTCCTTTGTTATCAGCCGCTCCACGAGCGTAAATCCTTCCATCACGCTCCACAGGTTCAAAAGGGTCCGAATTCCACAACTCAATAGGATCAGCAGGTTGTACGTCGTAGTGGCCATAGATTAGGATGTGCGGCCAGTTGAGGTCTCCCTCCCTCTTGGCCAATACAATCGGGTGCATATCCGTATCCACGACTTCGACACTGAGCCCCATTTCTGAAAATAGACCGGCCAAAAATTTCTGTGACGCGGCCATACCCTCCTTGAATTGCGAATCCGTTGAAACACTTGCGAATCGCAAATGCTCTTTAAGTTTTTTGATAGGGTCGAACATGATAGCACACAAAACTACCCAATCCCGTTTGGCAATTTAGGAATGGGAAGAGATAGAATTCATTGGAATCGATCAAGCCCCGATTGACGCCCAGGTACCTCATCGAAGGAAGAAGGTAGAAACTCTCACCAGAGCAACGCAAAACCCGAGTTCTGCCGCCATATTGATTAGAAATTAGTGAAGGAAACCCCAGTTGTTACCAATACTAATCCGAGTTGATTCGCTCGATCGACTAATTCTCCTTCTCGCGAGCTGGCAGTTCCCGGATGAACGACGACCGTGACACCAAGCTCTTTGACTTCGGACAAGAGGTCAGGATCTTCTATATCCTCGTCAAACACCAAGATAGAGTCTCCTAGCGATTTTTCGTCTTCACGTAAACGCTGCCTAAATCTCCGCTGATGTGAAAGTCCGGAGGCCTGGGCAATGATCCGCTCGCCCTTTACGGCCAAGCAAGAGGTTGATTTTAAGTGCCTCGAAATCCTCACCCCAAAAATCATAGTTTCCCAATCGCTTACGAGAGGCTGGTTAGCGCTCGGTATTCTCCAGGAAAACGGATTCACCGTCGATCGATTTCGGTCCTGGATCAAAACTCCCCCAACGACAGACCTCAATTCTTGCAGAGCTTCGTACCCTAGGCCTTCGCGAGATTCGAGCAATCTAATTCCCTCCAGCGTTTCGCTATTTATAAAAGACGGCGCAACGAAAGTCGCGAATCGAATGGAGTCAATCTTAGCAATATCGGCTCCCTCCATTGATGCGTTTACCGCTAATGTTGCACCGGCTAGATCCGATTCAGTCGCCTCGATTGCATGTTCAATTGCGGTTTCCAAGTCATCCGAACTGGCCACCGACATCAGTGCTCCCCTTTGCGTAATAAGCGCGGTCGTCTTCTCAAACTCGCCGATCGCGTGGGCCGCCAGCGAACTGTCCACCACCGCCCTATAGTCAACTTCGGGCCCCGCAACCGTTTCGAAATGATTTGCATACGATCCATAGAGGCCCGCCTTCTGACGAGGGGTCTCGCCACCGGGAAGCGAATGTGAGCGCTTCCAGGAAAAGGTTACCGTCCTTGGCAAGCCGCTAAGTGCGTCTAGATCGGGGACCTCTCCCCCCTGGGCTTCGAGATACTGGGCTACCGAGGCATCAAACTGAGATACCGCGTGTAATGCGTTGCAAGCTTGCTCCATCCGAAAAGAAGCAGTAAATACCCCATCGTCTTTCTCTAAATACCCTGCCGCTAGTGCATAAAGATCCGGATTTCCAAGGACAGTTGTCAAATGAGGCATTTGGGCAGCCGAGCGAATGAGGTCGGCGATCTCATGATCAAACGCTTGCAGTGCGGTTTTCCAAGATAGGAAATCCCTGCCGACATTTGCAGGATCGAAGTAGTTGGCGACCAGCAGCGAAACTTCGCCATTCTGAAGCTTTTCCCTGGCCTGTTTAAAATCGACTGGTTCGCAATGATTCAAACCTTCCGGCATGACAGACGACACTTTAAGCAACTGGTACCCATGCAGGTCGCCTAGCTTACGGGAAAACGAATCGAGCCCGGAAGTATCGCGTGTCACCAAAAGCGCAATTTTGCTCATGGCAGAAATACCGCCCCAGTTCGAGCAGCATTCAATCATAATCGTACTGCAGTTCTACCTCAACCGTGATACCTCTCACTTTTTTATTCGAATTGTCCCGACCATGGCACGATACGATAATTGTTTGAATCTATGGCCTTTCATCTGTCAGAACCGCTCCTAATTGGGGACCGCGAATTCAGTTCACGACTGCTGATCGGTACCGACAATACCAGCAGCAATGAGTGGATGAAATCCGTCATATTCAAATAGGGAGACTCGCTAGAAATCATAAAGATCGTCGTCGGCGGCTCATTGCTACATGTGTCAACAATCGCTAACCCTGAATGGGCTCAAGATGACCCTCGACAAGCTGGAATACACTATCGCAGTTTCGGCACTCCCGATGAAACACCTCATATTTTCGTCTACTATCTAACCATTCGGACCGGAGGGTAAAGTTGCTCGGCAGAAAGTGGTTTATTTACAAACCCTATGGGCATAAGATGGTAAACGAGGTGGACAAGAACGTAGGCTAAGAGCCAGATCTCGTTCCGGGCGAAAGTTTCTCCTAACAGAGTTTTCATGTGTCCGTAACCGACGCTTCAGCAAAGGGCAGTTTCCACGGCTTGGACGAGTATGGGACGATAGTGCATGTACAGATTCCTCGGTTCTCCAAGCGAAATCCCGAACAATCCAGCTGACATCCTCTAAAAAAGAACGAGTAAATAGCGGAGGATGCCTTGTGCGCATGAAACCTGAGCTAGAGCTATTTTTGAGCGTCTTTTTTGGTAAATATGATAACTGCCCGTCCCTTCGCAGCTTGACCCAAGCCTTTCACCTCGTAACAACTCTAATCATTGTCTAGATATCTTTCAAAAGTACTGACCATATGGGACAACAGCACAGAAAAAAAACGAAGCAAAAGAGGCGTAAAGCCTACCTATCTCGCAAAAGTGAGCGGGAGCAGAAATCTGCGAAAAAAAACAAGTAGCAGAAAATTCCCATTCTCGCTGAACGTTTGCCATGAGTCTTCTCGGAATTGAGGACCGCCAGTGGATTTCCCTGGCGACCGTTGTTTTTGTCGTTGCCGCAGCGCTTAGGGCGTATACTGCACTTAAGTTGCATCGAAAAGCGAAGCGGCCCTCCACGCTTATGCTCGTTAGCTTCGGCTGGATCCTTCAGACGATCGGCCTTTACGCACGCGGCCTAGAATATGGAGGCTGCCCACTTTCGAACCGCTTCGAGCTGGTCCAGTTCATGGTATGGTCCGCAATCGCTTTGTACATCTTTGTCGGACCCGCTTTCCGCGTCAGTTTTCTGGGGATGTTTACATCCACCTTCGCAAGCGTTTTCTCTATTCTTTCACTCACGGTCCGATCTTGGGACAGTCCATCGCGTATACCGATTTTCGGAGATTCCCCTTGGATTGAGACGCACGCTGCCCTCGCTCTTTTCAGTTACGGAGTATTTGGGGTTCTTGCACTTACCTCTGTCATGTACCTCCTGCAAACCAGGAGTTTAAAGCAAAAGAAGATGGGAGGCCTTTTCCCCTACATGCCTTCGATATTCGAGCTAACCCAGATCAACTTCCGCCTGCTCGCAATCGGTTTTTTTATACTATCCGCGTCACTTGCAATCGGAGCGGTTTACTGGTTTCGAGAAACCGAATCCGTGGATCTTCCCAAGTTAGGCACAACCATCGTCGTCTGGTTCGCATACGGAATCCTAATCCTATTGAGGTCCCGCCAGACACTCTCCTACAAGCAATATTCCTGGACCTGCATCGCCGTATTTGCCACGGCCCTTCTGTCGCTTGAGGCAGTTGATCAACCCAAGGCAAAGGAGTCGCCCCTTCTAGATAGCACGCCAACTGCTAGATCTCCATGAGTACGTATCACGGTGAACTATTGCTTATAACCATCAACCATGAGACCGTTTCCTTGGAAAAACGGGAGCGGTATTCACTGGATGATGTGCAAATAAAGATGCTTTACGAAGCTTTGCATCGTTCACCAATGCTAGAAGAATCTTTGATTCTGAATACATGTAATCGGTTCGAGCTTTATTCAAAAACGAGCGACCCAAAAAATGGTGGTGCCATCGCATTCAAAACGTTGGCCTCGTTTTACAATGTTCAACGCGAAGAAATCGAATCCCACGCTAGAATTCGATTTGGGAGGGAAGTGATAAAACATTTAATCGAAGTTTCCGCCGGACTTCGGTCACAAATCACCGGAGAGGCTGAGATATTCGGACAAGTTAAAAAGGCGTATGCCACCTGCCAGCGTCTTGGGTACTCAGGGCGATTGATTAATCGCATGGTCCAGAAAGGATTCCAAGCTGCGAAACTAATTCGCCACTCAACTCAAATCGGCGAGGGTCAAATTAATATTTCCAATGTGGCAGTGGATCTTTCTCTGAAAATATTCGGATCGCTCAAGAACACCTCAGCTCTCGTTGTCGGAACCGGCGAAATCGGGGAAAAGACTGTTAAAGCATTGAAGAGCCGAGGAGCCAGCAACTTCGGCGTCGCTAGTCACCATTCAGGCCGGGCCGATGAGATAGCGGACAAATGGGGAGGAATTCCGCATGCGTTAGGCGAACTGGAAACTTATCTGAACGACTACGATATAATTATTTCTTCTAGCGAAACGGACTCCCCTTTACTAGACGCTAGATCCCTTGCAAAGCACATGAACGCCCGAAAGAACCGACCCCTTTTTCTCATAGATCTCGGGCTCCCGAGGAATATGGACGCCTCCTGCCAAGAGATTGAAAACGTCTACCTCTATAATCTAGACGATCTCGCAAAAATCGCAACCGACAATTTAAGCGAAAGAAGAGCTGCCATTAAGCAAAGCGAAAAAATCGCGGCTCAGAAGTCGGCTTCAATTTGGCAGATGCTCGAAAGCAGAGGTCTCGTCAATTTCCAATAATGCGGCTTTCTTCGCCGAGGAAGATCCCCTATATATTCATTTCAAGAGCCTGGGGGTTCGAAGACTTTTTAAGCCCGTCCCACTTGCTGATCTTTACCTCATTAATTAGTCGGAACACTTCCTTTTTGAAGGAACGAGATCCCGTTTCAGAGATACATCTAGGAGCGCTTGGATCTTATCAAATTTGCCCTCCCTGATCGTGCTGCGAACAACCGATTCCGCCACCATGATTTCTTGCACGGGAACGCTCCTATCCTCTTCAAACGAAAGAAGTATTTTTGTACAATGACGCACTGGATTGATTCGGAAATCTTGAGCCGTCCAAGTTCGTGCTTCTCCGTTCGAAAATTTTCGCGAAGACTAATAATAACCTGCTGCACGCTGGCCGCGTGAAGCGTCGTAAACCTCGGTGAACCGTCTCCTCGGTAGACCTAGCCGTATCTAGAGCACCCGCTTCTGGCATCTCCCCCATAACAATGATGCCGGGATTCTGACGCAGTACTGCACGAGGGGCCTTTCTGAAATTTGGCTTATCGATGCTAATCTCTCTTTGATTGAACACACTTTGATGGTCGATCAAGTCGTACTCAATTGGGTACTCCAGAGTGTCAACCTTTTCTAACTCCCATTCATTCGCGATAAAATTGGCTTGGCAGACTTTATAACCATGTCGCTCGCTCCCTTTTTCACACTTAGCAGCAACATTCATCGAAAATTTCTAAGGACATTAGTTTTTTTAAGTTTTGATTATTCTAACCCTTGTGAGCCTAAATAGTTGACCGAGTATATAAATCGTATTGGAACTCGGAACCCCTAATCTACACTTCGAGGTAAAATGACTGAAACACGATTCACAGGATCCATTACTGCGATGGCGACTCCGTTTAATGACGATGGCACGCTAGCGGTTGGTGATCTACAAAAGTTTGTCGAACAGCAAATATCAGGTGGTATCCAAGGTTTACTACCCATGGGTACCACTGGCGAGTCCCCTACACTCAATCATGAAGAGCATGGCGAGGTGGTTGAAATCGTCGTAGAAACCGCCGATGGCCGCCTTCCCGTTATCGCAGGTTCCGGATCCAACTCTACTCGGGAAGCGATCTCTTTAACAAAGCATGCTGACGCTGCAGGTGCTGACGGCACGCTGCACGTGACCGGCTACTACAATAAGCCCACCCAAGAAGGCATCTTTCAACACTTCTCGGCAATCGCCCAAGAAACGGATAAGCCGATTATTCTCTACTCAATTCCAGGTCGTTGTATCGTTGACATTTCAATCGCAACCGTGGAAAGGCTTTTGTCGAAGCATCCAAACATTAGCCACATTAAGGAGTCCGGCGGAGAAGTAAGTAGAGTCGATGAACTCAAATCCGCACTAGGGGACGACATCACCGTCCTCAGTGGCGATGATGGACTTACTCTTTCGTTCATAGCATCTGGAGCCGATGGAGTCATTTCAGTAGCGTCCAATGTTCTACCTGCAGAAGTAACTAAGCTTGTCACTACCGCATTGAGTGGAGACCTAAAAAGAGCGTCGGAAGTTCACCGCAAGCTGTATCCATTATTCAGAGATCTTTTTATTGAGCCGAGTCCGGTTCCCGTGAAGATCTGTCTTAAAAAGCTCGAAATCTTTTCCACCGACCGCGTTCGCCTACCCCTTTGCAGCGCAAGTCCAGAAAACCGGCAGTCTATACTAGAAAGCCTCTCGACCGTAATACCCAATGCGAACGCTAACCAAATCGATTAGATCATGAAAATTTGCATCAACGGATTCAAAGGTCGGATGGGCACCGCGATTGCGGATGAAGCCGTAAGTTCGGGTCACACAATCACAGGGAAAGTGGATATCGGAGACAATCTAAAGGCAGCGCTTAGCGAATCTGATGTCGTGATCGACTTTTCGTTTCACACCATCACGCAAAGCGTTTTCGAAGCGGCTGCGGATCTCGGGAAGGCCGTGATCTGCGGAACGACGGGTCACACCCAAGAACAGCGTGCGAAATTACTTAAAATAGGCCAAGCTATGCCCACTGTCTGGGCAGGAAACTATTCCATTGGAGTCAACCTGCTCTGCTACCTTACAGAAAAAGCCGCGGAGATTCTGCCTCTATCGTATAACGCAGAAATCACCGAGATGCATCACCGCATGAAAAAGGACGCTCCCAGTGGAACCGCCCTCATGCTAGCCGAATCCGTACTGGGCCCACGCAACCTAAGCTACGACGATCTTCAACACGGTCGAGAAGGCATTCTAGGAGAACGCGAAGAGAGAGAGGTTGGCATGCATTCACTTAGAGGCGGTGACGTAGTGGGCGATCATAGCATTATATTCGCGGATATCGGAGAGAGAGTCGAACTCACTCACAGTGCATCCAGTCGCGCGATTTTTGCTCGCGGCGCCATCAGAGCCGCTGAGTGGGTATTCGGTAAAGAGGCCGGCGTATACTCTATCCGAGATGTTCTCGGACTTAAGTAAAAATGATTGTCCTCATTGAAGGCAAACTGCTCAAAGCAACACCTCTTTCAGCGATTATCTCTGCAGGAGGACTTGGGTACGCAGTCAATATTCCCCTTACCACAGCTGAGAAGCTTCCTCAAAATGGGGAGATCGTAACCCTCCACACGCACGCAGTTTACCGCGAAGACTCGCAAGCACTCTACGGATTTTGGGAAGAAAACGACCGCGACTTTTTCGAGCTCGTGATTGATAAAGTTTCCGGCGTCGGACCCAAAGTGGCAATCAGCCTCATGAGCAAGCTTCCCCTGGGAAATCTCATTTCTGCAATTTCCAGCGAAGACGCAAATCTCCTCGCAAAAACACCTGGGATTGGAAAAAAAACCGCAGAAAGGATTATCATAGAGCTTAAGGACAAGCTCACTATTTTTGCTTCGGCTAGCCAATCGATGGACTTAACCTCGGTAAATCGGACGGTATCCGCCGAATCAGAGGAATCCTCCAAACTCACAGATGCAGCCTTGGCCCTCCAAGCACTTGGCTACAAGCAAGTAGATGCCAAAAAAGCTATTTCCAAAGTGGTTGAGAAACTAGGCCCCAAAATTAGTACCGAAGCTATCATAAAAGCTGCACTGGGCTAGCATCAGAACACCTATCCTGTTGGCGAGGGCTGACTACTTTAAATTTGAGGGGCTATCTCGTGCGGTCGTTATTTCATGACTATTCCCCAAAAAAAAGGTCGCTTTGGAAAAGCTCAGAGGAGCCTCGTTGATTTCGTCGAAGGCATTAAATGGATCCTGAAGTTCTAACACTCCCAGATCCAAAAGGTCTTCCGAAAAAAGCTTCTCCGCATTCAACCCATACTGCTCCTGCGGAGGGGTTAAGACGAATCGGTTGTTCCTGTTCCCAGTGTTCTCGCTTCTCAAATTGCCAAAGATAGAAACTCCTACGCCTTCTCCTCGTGACTGCTCTCTTACCTTGAGAAAACGCGGTGTCGACACTTTGGCCGAGGCAATTTCAGAAAAGAAGAGCGTGCTTCCGCCCGAGGGTCCACTTTGAACGATCGTAGGCGGTGCAGTCGGACCGTTAAGCATGGGCAACAGATTTCGACCCGCCATCCCTAATAACGTAAATGCCGCCGCCAGTCCACCCACAGCATAAGCGATCTGCTTGAAACTACGCTTACTTCTTTTCTCCTCGAGGGAATCCCCAAGGAGAGAGCATGCTTTGTGTATGCGACAGTAGTCCAGAAACAACTTTTGACGCTCCGGTTTACTCCGAGTCTCATCCATAAGATCAGAAAGATCCAAAGACGAGATCTCATCGTCCAAGTACAGATTCACCAACTCTTTGAAGCGCTCCAAGTTCATAAAAGTTCATTTCCGAGCCGATCACGCAAGCTTTCGCGAGCTCTGGCGATTCGGCTTTTGACCGTGCCAATGCTAATTTCCAACTGATAAGCAATCTCCTCGTAAGAAAGGCCCTTCGCGTTCCTAAGCACAAGAACCTCTCTGTGTTTTGTGTTCAAAAACTCCATCGCGGCCGTAACCCTATCCTGAAATTCGTTTGTGACAGCGATGTCTTGAGGCGTCTCAATGTCAGCTTGGAAAATCTCCGCCAGCGTCGTGTCTGAGTCTCCTCCGACCTTCTGGTCGAATGACACAGATTTATCCCGCTTTCTCCGAAACCAGTACCAGTACCGATTCCGAGCCAAGTTCGTCGCTATCTGATAGAGCCAGGTCGAGAAGCTGGAATCCCCACGAAAGTTTCCCAGTCCACGGTGGGCTCTTATAAAGGCGTCTTGCGTTACTTCTTCCGCATCCTGCGGGTTTCTAAGCAGTTGCATCACCATTGCATAGATACGATCCCAATAACGGCTTACCATCTCCTCGAAAGCAGCCTCGTCCCCTTCCTTGAACCGTGCAACCAGCACTTTGTCTAAGGCTACTTCCTGTGCTCTAGATGACATAACATTCTGTCCTATCCGACGTTGCTCTTTGATTAAAGTTCCCAATTTTCTCCTCCTATCCCATTTTTGATGTGAACTGGCTTATTCGAGCGTTTCTTGTTTTGAAGTTCGCCTTAACCCAACGATGTTCACTTTTTTGACGCACCTTATTGGCACCTAGTCTGACTTTTCCTTCTGTTTATACGCTCAAAAATCATTTCCGGTTGCTAAAATCACTCCCCAAAATAGCCCTTTCCTATCCAATACTTGCCCAAAAGATGCTCTGTACGTGGCTCTGAGCTTAATCCACTCGAAGTTCGTAACACTCTTAAAAAAAATAGCCTATTGGCGGTCGGTCCGAACTGGTGGGTCGACTCGGACTCGAACCCAAAACCAATTTCTAAAAAAGCCAATAAATCAGTGTTTAACTGCAAATCGCCTTATTTTAAACTTCTCAACTTCAGTAGTTTAAAAAGGATCTTAAAGATTATTCAACCTCAAGAAACATTCATAAAAGATAGAATCGGCTGACTTTGAAGATTATGGATCCATTTTGGGGATGCATTTTTGGGGCCCTCAAAGAATCTTTGAGGCAGTTACCGCAACCCCCAATCGCTAACCATACTCAGTAGCTATCGTTTATGGGGCTGGCCTACCGGGAGACTATAGAACTTTGAAATAGCCACACCAACGGCAGTGTGCATTATCACCTGCCATCTTAGTCCATTATGCCGTAAGCATGGCTCCATAAATTATCCTATGAATAAACGATACCTTCTTCTCATTTTACTTCTGGCTGCGTCTGCAACTTTGTGTGCACAAAATCGACCCGGCAACAGAGGTGCAGGTAGCTCAACCAAAGTGATCAACGCCTTTGAGGCTCTTGAATTCATGGGAATGCCATATCGTTTCCTCTTGCCGGAAAATTATGATTCTAAGGAGAAATACCCGCTTATCCTAAGCCTTCACGGAGGTGCTGGAGTTGGGGATGATAACGAGTCACAAATGAGAAATTGGACGGAAGTTTTTGTCGATAAAGTATGGCGAAAGAAATACCCCTGTGTGGTGATTGCTCCCCAATCCAGGAGCTCGTGGTCCCTTTTCAATGAACGCATTCCCGAATTGGCTCCGGAGAAAATCAGCGGCTTTCCACTAGGGTGGAGGAGCCGTTTTGAAAGCGGGCGTTATTCGTCGGATACTATTTCAACAGGAAGCCTGACCATGGCCTTCTTCCTGATAGATAAAATTGCACGCGATTATAGTATCGATACAAAACGCATTTATGTAATGGGTCACTCCATGGGGGGTGCTGGAACCTGGAATGCTATCTGGGCCGAACCCGATAAGTTTGCCGCAGCAATTCCGAGTGCAGGAGGACTATTGCCATTTAAGGATAAAACCAGTTTGAAAAAAACACCCATTTGGGCCTTTCATGGAGACACTGACAACGTAGTGCCATTTGACTTCTCCAGCTCCATATTCGAAGCGATGAAGGAGGTAAAAGGCAACATGAAGTTCACTTCCCTAAAAGACGTTAAACACAACGCAAATGACTACACTTTTTATTATGAAGGCGACGACTTGAAAAAAGGGTATATAACCCAACAGAGTAGTGACCTTTGTGACCCTACACCTAACGTTTGGGATTGGCTGTTTAATCAAAGAATTGAATAACAACCACTTGGCTTCAGGTGCTAAACAAAAGAAAATCGGAAAAGCACTCAGAAAGCTTGAGAAATAAAAGATGCACAAATTGCAGGATCAAGATTCGCAGAGCATTTCTTTATCACCAGATACCTGGCAACAACACCAGATTGCATTCGTTTGGTGCTTATTTACGCAGCCTCTGTAAAGTATTATTTACGCCACGATATTCGTCCTCGAGCGTCCAGCCATATTCGTTGGGCCACTTGGCCTGACTCTTTTCTAGAGCTTCTGCTCATAGAGACGATACCCGCCTTGCTGATGTCATAGAGAGGCATGCAAACGCGGTCTGTAATGTGTTCGACTGAGGGTCTTAGGATAGTGGATCAACTGCCCAAAGAAAGCTGTCGACTTACAGAACTACTTCTAACTATATCGTGGCATGTTTCAGAGTAGTATTCTAAACGCTGCCTTTTTTCTTGGTAAAACTGCCATTACTTATGGGTGCATTCTAATAACACCAATCGCATCTGCAGATAGAGAAGCAGAATATGAAGCAGAGAGGCTTTTGGAGGCCATGGAACTTGACGTGCAGTTTAAGTATACAATGGAAATGTTAATAGACCAAGAGATTAAATCAAACCCTGAAATGGCACCTTTTAGAGAAGTGTTGATGAGTTGGGCGTCCAAGGTTATGAGCTTTGAAAGTGTGAAACCTGATCTCATTAGAATTTTTTCTGAGGCCTTTACTGCTACTGAACTTCGTCTAATTACTGCATTTCATAAAACTGAAGTCGGGAAGAAAGCCCAGAAGTTACTGCCCGAAATCATGGCCAAAGGAGCAGCTATAGGGGAGGCACGGGGACGAGAACGCGCTGGTGAGCTTGAGAAAATGTTGCAAGCAGAACTCGAGCGCCAACAAAAGATAACTGAATAACTACCCCAATTCCGCTTTCTGTTTAGCTTGAGGCCAAGCTTTACCAGGCCTGCAAAGCCGGAATCCCTCAAGTGATAGCCGAAATAGTAAATCAAGCCAAGTTCTAGCACATGAGGTTTTTCTTTTTTATATTAGTCCTTTATATCATCCAAGGAGCTTTTTCCCACTCAGGCGGCACAGATTCAAAAGGGGGACATTGGGATCGGAAAGCTGGAGCGTATCACTACCACACTGAGGGAGCTCTACCAAGACCGTCTGTTCCCAACTCTCCCAAAGCATATTCAGAAAGCGTCTACCAACAGAAATATGCCAAGGAGCTAGGAGGCAGGAGCGAGGTAACTTTGCCCGACGGTACTCGCTGCGACATCCTGACAGACACTCACGCCATCGAGGTGGACTTTGCAGACAAGTGGGCAGAAGCCATTGGGCAATGCCTTAACTACGCTATGCAAACAGGCAAAAAGCCCGGCATTGTTCTTGTGCTAAAAGACATGGATGACGAAAGGCACCTGGAAAGGCTTATGGAGATGGCGAGATACTACTCAATGGACATTGACATTTTTCCACACAGGGCCTTCTGAAAGAGCTTCACATTAATTGGAAAATCGAATACGTAGTATACTAATGTTGAAGTTCACATACGTATTTCTCTCTTCCATACTCTTCCTGTCTCTTTTCGCAATTAAACCATTCGTTCAAGCATCAGACGGAAGCAGCGAGTATGAGTTTGGAGTTATACTCTACGACTTATCTCAGGATGAAAAAGATTTTTCCCAAGCTGAACCATGGTTTCGTTTTTCGGCAGAGAAAGGTTTCACTCCTGCTAAATATATGCTGGGGCGAATCTACCAAGAGGGTAACGCTAATTTCAAAAATCTCGAAAAGTCTTACCTTTGGTACAAATTGGCAGCGGAGGATCTTCTAGGTGAAGAGAATGGAGATTCAGCTGATGAAGTACCAATAGGAGCATTCTCACTGGATTTTGAATCAGCGGGGAGCGCCTCCTCTAGTCGGGGGGATTCAAAAGTTTCAGCCGCTGGAAATACTGAGCCTGACAGCAATCAGAAAACAACCTATACACCGCTACGTGGAGGAACGTTTGATCATCCCCCCAGGGAGACCAGAGAACCATCTCCCATTCTCTATGTTCCACGAAAAATGGCCGGAGTCCAAGGCGAGGTTTACGCAACATTTAACATAAGTGAACAAGGCAGAGTCTCGAATGTTAGGATTACTAAAAGTACACATCCTGAATTCAGCGCAGCAGTTTCAAAAATTCTCCCAAGCTGGAGATACAGACCGGCGGAAAAAGGGGGGAGTCCCGTCGCAGCTAAAGCGACAAAACAGTTTGATTTTGATCTAAGCCCAAAAAAATCTGGAAAGCCGATTCCAACGAATGCGGAAAAGACTGAATCGCAGGTATTTGATCAAGAGGAGGTCGATAAATTGCCATCTTTGATTTCATGGCATAGGCCGACTTACCCTTATTCCCTAAAAAATGCGAGAATTGGGGGATATGCTGAAATCGAGTTTGTAATAGGGACCAATGGTAAAGTACTTAGCCCTCGGGCTGTTGACTACTCGAACATAGAATTCAATCAACCTGCAATTGAAGCTATCCGCCGTTCAAAATGGAAACCAGCCATCAAGGACGGCAAAAACGTCCAATTTCGCAAATCACAAAAGGTTAACTTTATCCCCCCTTCACGGAATTGATTGTAGGGCTTACTTTACGAAAGTCGGTTCGGTTAACCGCATAACCCTTTGATCCGAGTACCAAGAAATTTCCCCCTCTGACAGAATCCCATAGCCGCTGTAATACCAACGATTACTTTTTATAGTTGTGGGCTGGCCAATCAATTCGACTACCTTGTCTCGACTTGTAACATTGGGAACTATCTTTCTCCAGTTACGAATATCCAACCGTTTTTCCGAATTTATTTTGAATTGTGCCTTTTCTTGCGTCGCTTCATTCGACGTTAGTTTCTTCACATTTTCTAGAATCAATGAATCGTCCAAAACGATTTTTGTGACAGTTTTGCTACGACTGTTCACTTGCAGTACTGCTTCTCCACCTAATCTTCCTTCGAACTGGTACTTCCAATAGGTTGAGCCATCGCTCGAGGATTCTTTTACGTCAGGACTTCCGAGAAAAGCCTCAACATGCCTAATACTCGTTCCCTTTTTGTTTAGACCTTCAGCTCCAGCAAGGGCATTTAAAATTAGGAGTTTAAATTCGTGTTCGCCATTTAGGCTTATGGCATTTGTCGCCGATTTTTTCCTAGCCGTCCCCGCACCCGAAGAGCCCTCGTTATTTTCTTTGAGAAGCTGTTCTATTCTATCCAATCTTTTAGCAAGCTCATCAATGGATTTGATTATATCAACTTGGGATTCATACCAGCCAACTGTGTCTACACTAAAAGGTTCAAGCTCATAAAATTCCTTAGATGCTTCACCTTCTTGCCCAAAAGATCGATCCGCTACCAACAGTATTGTTAAAATAAATACAAAGTTCCTAAACCTATAGATCATATCACGCATCCTTCTCTTTCGAACTCTCGATTACAGTTATCGTCTGAGGCACTGCTCTGATTGCTTCGAAAACTCTTTGCTTCGCCTTGACAAGGTCCTCTTCGTTCTTGGTCAGCAAGCGGTCTCTATCCTGAATACGCTTCTCAAGTTCTACCTGCTTTTTCTTCAAATCAGCCTCGCGGTCTATCGAACTCTCTAGCTTACGCCTCTCCGCCATAACCGCAGCCTGCAATTTTTCATCTGCCTTCTCCTTGAAGTCAGACAGCGAGGAAATACGTTCCTCTGCCAAATCATTCTGATGTGAGAGTTTTTCTTTCTGCTTCAATAATTCCTCGTTCTCATCTTTGAGTTCCTGCATTGGAATCCACGCATCGTGTTTCCGTGACTCCTCATACATAAATCCAGTTCCCACATACGCTAAAACGATGGATACGGCAGCGAAGAAGATTCCGACAGGCAGGAAAATGTTCCTGAGGGCACTATTGTAGTGTTCTTTTTGCGGCAGCTTTCCGAAACCAGTCGCATCTTCGCCTGAGAACCACGAAGCCATCCTAAAATACATGACCTGCTCATACTTTTCAGCGGCCTCCTCGGTTATTTTTGTTATTTCTGACCTTCCTTCCTCTATTTGAGTAAGCTTCTCCGACTTCCTACGGCCAAGTTCCGCGACTGACATTACGCTCTCTTTGTACTCCGCTACTAGAGATGCATATCTCTCCTCTATCTCTCGGTTTTTCGCTTCAAACCTCTTTTTTTCCTCATCTTTTGCGGTCCGACGATCAACTTGAACCTGCTTTTCCTCACCTTTTAGATCGGCAATCCTAGCTTGAAACTCTTCTGTATCCATTCTTTCCGAGGCGGCATCTCTAACCTTCTTCTTTCGAGCTTCTAACAATTCTATTTGCTCCTCAACTTTACTAATCGAGGTGTTCAGAGAAACAGCCTTCGGTGGCAGAACCAACTCTCTGAGCTGTACTGTAGTGATAGCATCAAGAAAGCCCTTTTTCTCATTTTGAAGATCCTCCAGCTTAGGTTCCAGATCACTTTGTATGGCCGCAATTTTGTCTGCTGCACTTCTAAAAAGCGTTCCTTCAACTTCCCTAATTCTTTGATCCTTATCTTTAACCAATAGATCAATCTGGGAATCTATCCCTTCGATTTTTTCTCTATACCCTCCAATCTCAGCATCTTTGACTTTAGAATCTGCATCTCTCGCTTCTACCATTATGTTTGCCAGTGATTCTTGCAAGTCACCGAGCGTCGATTGCTGCTCAGCAAGCTGGCTATCCGCAGCATCGATCCGAGCCTCCTCTGCGGCATTAAGTATCGGGAACTGACTGTCTCTGACTGCTTCCTCCAAAAGACCAGCATAGTAATCCTCAATGCGTTGGTCTTCGGCCTCATACCTATTTCTCTCAACCTCTAATTCGGCCACCCTATTCTTTTCAAAATCATCTTCCTTGTTGGCTTTATCAACCTCCCTTGACTCGAGATCGTCTAGGTCCGCCTGCAAACCTTGAATTTGGCCTTCGATTTTAGTGACTTCGATTGCTGCCTTTCTCGCTCCTCTAGTCATATATTCTGAAGCAATTTCGTTAAACTCGAAAACGGTGAAAGTTGATAACGCCACAAGGCCAGCAACGCCTACAGCAGACCAGATTCTGCCAAAGCCCTTCGATAGCCTCAACGCTCCCGCTAAAGGTATAGTCGCGAGCTCGATTGTGCCCAATATTATCCAACCTATGGCTAGAAGAATCTGACTCGCCAAATTACCCTCATTAATTCCCGTAAAGATATTAAAGCCAGCAATAGATATTCCCAAAGTAAACAGGCAGTATTCGACTATCCAGGCCATTCGCCACGTCTTAAGGCCGTGGTTAAACCTAAAATTTTTTAAGGCCTTCTCTTCCATATCAAAAACAAGTTTTCTCCGATTTTAATTTTTCTTGTGATCAAATACCTCTGTCCCCAATCCCACAAAAATCTAGCTAGGAGGAACCCCAGGACCAACGCCAAGACCAATTCCCAGATTGGGAAGGTACCGTCTCGACCATCTTTTCCTGGAGGACCACGCTCACCTTGCGGACCA
>DIHO01000012.1:245011-247351 GCA_002420185.1 Opitutales bacterium UBA5694 | reverse complement strand
CGGACCACGCTCACCTTGCGGACCGCGTTCCCCTTGAGGACCCCTTTCTCCCGCAGGCCCTGGTTCACCTGGAGGTCCCTGCTCACCTGGAGGTCCCTGCTCACCTGGAGGTCCCTGCTCACCTGGAGGTCCCTGCTCACCTTGGATGGCCAAATCGTCCGAAAAGCTCTGACCGCTTTGGCCTTGCTTGCCATTTGAGAGCTTCTGCCCATCTTGCTGTTCTGTCTGGCCTGATAGCTCATCCGCCGCAGAACCACTTCCCAAACCTTGCAAGCTACCTGACCCATTTTCACCGCCAGAACCAGTTACCTGCATAGGCGATGCTTGCCCAGAGCCTGATGGTAAACCAGCTCCTTCAAACTCCATCGCAGCGGCTTTTGCCATCCACTCAACCGCCTTCTCCAGGTCTCTAGGAAATTGGTTTTCTCCTGCTTTATAAGCCTTCCCAATTTCATATTGGGATCGCCTATCGCCGTCTTCAGCCAGCCGTCTGAGAGCAACGCTTTCTTCTTCGTTTTGTCCAAAACAAAATGACCAAGCAGGTAGAAAGAAAAAGACTAGCCTTAAAACATGGGGAACTGCCCTCACTTAGGAACGGTCCCACAACCAGTCATTCCACACAATCTTTTTCCGCTAGTCCCAAACAAGATCATGTGTGTGTAAACGGCAAACCTTTTTACCGGTTAAACAAGTCGGTTAAACGCGTCAAGCAGCCAACTTTTTCACATTCTTAAGTCTCTGTTAATTAGCGACTAAAATGGTGGGTCGACAGGGACTCGAACCCTGAACCAATTGCTTAAAAGGCCAATAAATCAGCGTTTAACTACGTCTCAAATTGTTTTAAATTGCTAATCTTAAGTAGTTTAAAAAAATGATCCTGAAGAAGCTACAACCTCCAGAAACAAGTAAAAAATGTAGGACTCGGCTGATTTTGAAGATTAGGGATACATTTGGAGGATACATTTTGGCGGCCCTCAGACCAATTGCTTCTAGAGCAACTGGTCCGTGAAAAGCTAAATACGAAAGACTACTCCCCCATCACCTTGGGGTTGGCCTCGACCATCTCGCGGGCCATTCTCTGTGCTTCGGCGATTTGATCGGAGGTCATTCTTTTGGCGACCTTGTCTCGGCTTTCTTGACCAAGTTTATATCCATTCGCCGCGGCAAAATTTAACCACATGTGGGCTCTAGTGTAGTCCTGAGGGACGCCGTTGCCAATTAGGTACTGCCCACCGATGGCGACCTGTGCGTTAACATTGCCCTGCTCAGCCATCTCTTTAATCTCTTCAAACTATGTTTCGGCCCAACCCGAGACCGAAACCGAGCACACTACAAAGGCCGCGAGGCAACGTGCTAATGGGGTAGCTTTGGCGAACATGACTCTGACTGTACTTCAACCTCGCACAATCTAGCAAGGGCGAACGGCGTTAGGGCTTATTAGAAATACTCTCCCTCAGCCCGCGTCTCTCAAGGGATAAAGCCTCCTCTCCAGCCTCACTAGGTTTCGATGTCTAGCTTGTCTCTACTGAATTTTTTTCTTACTCCCTTGTAGCCTTGGGCCTACTCTTCCAGATGTTCTTGGACCGTGCGGTAAAGATCGACCACATGTTGGTCATGGAGACGGTAAAAAACTTGCCGACCTACTTTCCGATAACTGACGAGTCGTGCAGCACGCAGAGCACGTAGCTGATGAGAAATGGCCGAATGTGTCATTTCCAGTTTAGCCGCAAGATCACAAACGCAAAACTCCTCTTCTGCCAAAAGCGAAATCAGCCGCAGACGCGTGGGATCACTTAGGACGTTGAAAAAATCACCCATTTTTTGGGCCTCAACCATCACCAAGGCATCCACGTTGCCTGAGGAATCTGTGTGATGCTCAGAGCAAACAACTTGGCAAATTTTATCAGTATCGGAGCTGGGCATATCGTAGATTCCCTCTTAAGTGACAAATTTGCAATTGACAAATATGTGAGTGTACGTTCATATATGAGTATGATTAAACAAGAATCGTCAAAGTGTGCATGTCCTGATTGTAGATGCGAAGTTAGCGACGGCAACCGTTTTGCATCGGATGGTAAGGAATTTTGCAGCGAAGCCTGTGCGAACGGCCACGCTTCTGGTGCGGGCTGCTGCGAAAACAGCTGCCAATGCCAAGGGTAGCCTTCGATGAAGTTTGACCCCGGTAGCGAGCGGCTAATCGGTAACTTCATACACTAGTAGGTGTATTTACTTTTCGTAACCGTCATTGTTCCAACGGTTACGAATGACGGTTACTAAAATCAAGGGGCTAACCTCTTCTATTTTTTAAGTCTTTATTAATTAGCGACTTAAATGGTGGGT
>DIHO01000012.1:174879-244713 GCA_002420185.1 Opitutales bacterium UBA5694 | reverse complement strand
TAATTAGCGACTTAAATGGTGGGTTGACAGGGACTCGAACCCTGAACCAATTGCTTAAAAGTTAAAACGTAACAATTAAAGCCAGTTAAAATTTATCGATATTTATTTGATAAATAAAGGCTTACAGCGATTTTTATTTAAACCACTTTAAGGAAATTTAACCTGTTTTAAAGGCGATTTTAGGCACGAGGGTTAAACGCAGGAGGCCGCTTTGGCATTGCTTGCGATAGCTAAAGGAATGCACAAAAAGCCTTGTACCTAGTTCTTTTTTTGGCGTTGCGTCAAAGCGATGTCAGCCAGTTTGGCAGCTTCTATCCTTTGCTCCGGCGTCCATTCGTCAGACTTCAACATTCCTTGGCCAACTCGTGCAAGTCAACGCCCTGAGCCTCAGCTCTACTCGCCCATCAGCTTGGGGTTGGCTAATCGGTGATCTCATGCAACTCAACAAGCACTTGCTCTACTCGTAAGTAAAAACGGCCGACACTACACAATCGCTACTCGAAACCAAACGTGCCCAATGAGCACTAAACCCTTTGGGAAAATCGAAATCGACTGGAGCGCCCGGAGTCATTTCCCAAGAACGATACTCGTGATACCCATGATGGTCGAAATTGATCTCTAGGGTTATCGTCGTTGGTTTGTCTACTGATAGCGTAAGACGCTTCTTGTCGTAACCGGTCATCAAATACGGATCCGAGACATCGCCTGCTTCTACTCTAGATTCCTTCCACGGACCACCCTTGCCAATCGGCTTGCCGAGTTTCCAAAGATCATCAATGGCGCCAAACCAGAGAGCTTCACTACTTTCATTGCTTCTATAGACATGCTCGCTCTCCTTTGCGTTCGCACCCACACCCGTCATTACAAGAAGTCCATTCCAAGATGCAAAATCGGCTATTTGCTTTCGGTGACTGCTTATCGGGCGGAGTTTTTGAAACAATGGCGGCTTGTCATTCTCAACCAACGGTAGCTCGTAGAACGTTCCATGAATATTCGCCAATTCTCGCTCCGACTCGATTTCGCGGTAAGTACGCGGCCATCCGAACGAAAACGGCTGATCATAAGACGCATCCCCTTTTGGCAATCGCAACCGCTCTCCATGAGATTCGACAATTACGGAAGCCTCGTCCATGGTGAACTTCGGCTTCGTATTCAAATGCTCCTTCACATCGGAGCTCAGATCATTCCCAGGGACAAACGCAAATTGCTCTTTACTAAACTCGCTAGTCTTACCCTTAAGATCGCTCACCGCCAAATTCCGAGATTTTCTCAGAGCATACAAAGCCGAACCGCTAACCGTCTCTTCTCCCAAATCCGCTAATCCCGAAAACAATCTCCGACCTTCGCTAGCTTTACGATAGTTCGTGTCTGACTGATGAAAATAGCCTGAAGCTACACAAGCGCGACAAGGACGAAGACGAACCCATTGAGCTTTAAACGATTTGGGGAATACGAACGGAGCGTATCCAGTCACTGATACACTCTTATAAACCTCCCAGTTTCCGGTTCCCTTGTAATCCACCTCAATGGAAATCGTTACATCCTCTTGGTCATGAACAACCAGGTGAAGCGTCCGTTCCTTAAATCCGTTTACCAAAAAGGGTAGACTAGGTACATTGGCAGCGACCGGATCATTGATCCACGGTCCTCCATAGCCAGCCCCCGGGCCCCATTTTTTCAATTCACCCCTCATTCCAAACCAAAGATTGCTTTGCGGCTGACCCGCTCGCGGGTTCCCTTGAATCGATGTTTCGTCAGTCGCTAAAACCAAACGTCCATTCCATTCGCAGAAATCAGGAATGTAACGCAGGTGACTTCCAATCGGAGATAGACCTGCAGAATTACTAGCCGAAAAAGTAGGTGGAAAATCGAAAAACATACCATGCATGTCCATCATCCAATCGCCGCCACTCAATTCACGAATTCGTGGCCACTCTGTATACCATCCATGAATCGCATCATTATTGAAAGAAGCTTTAGGCAACAAATACGTGGACCACTGCCCATCATCCATCACCTTAAGCCTTAAAGAGCGATTGTCCCAACCAATGGACCAAACTTGGTCGGTATCGTTAACATTCCCCTTAATACCGCCAGGACCCATCACATCGGTATACTGTTTCCGCTCGAGCACCTCCCAATATTCGCCATCCCATGACGAAAGGGAACCCCGCTCATCTTCGCTCTTGGCTTTGATTCGCGCAAGAATCGCTTTCGCTTCTTCATCCGAAACTCCCTGACGAAAACTGCCTCCTATATGCTCGCCATTATTGGCCATTATCAACTTCCCTTGAGCCACATAAGCGCCCTTCGCATGCCAACCCGGCACAGGTTTGTGAAATAGCTTCCGCACCTCTAGGTCATGCACGTTCAATTCGTAAATCATGCCCTCCATATCCACGACGTAGACCCAATTCTCAGGGTCCTTCAGATGTCGCGTAAACGCTGTAATTCTCCCCGGCATAATCTCTGGCGGAACCGCCCTCACCTTGCCGGATTGGTCGATCACGTAATGGGCCATCAACAATTGATTCGATTCTTTATGAATCATTCGCCCAGCTGGCGTACCGCCCACGCTTTCAGGATGAATGGTCAACTCCAAGCCCTCGCCAATCGAGTAGAGCTTATGATCGCTTCCAAATGGTTCGTGAGCCCCGTAATTCACCATCCACAATTTCCCAGCCCACGGCACGACTGCTCCGATACCGCACTCGTTCAGTGTCTTTAGCTCCCCGCCATTATCGGCGTAAGTCGTTAGGTGTGGGTACACGCCGCTTATGAAAATCGGTTTATCCCGCTGCTGACCATAAGCGACAAAGGCCAAGGCAACCATAAGGATTAAACCACTAATAGGCTTTCTAAATATATGAGTCATATTAAAATTGAGTTAAACTCGCTCAATCTGGCAATGGCGAAAGAGCTACTCACTTGTTAGCTTGTCGTTTGCTAATCGGTAACCTCATAGACCTCAACTAGCACTTCACCCACCCCATCGTCGGCCGAGCTCACCTGTACTGTGTAAACCCCTACATCAAGCGTTAAGAGAACCGCGGCACTACTTGTATCTTCAGTCATAAACGGACGTCCTTGGAAGGTCTCGGTTGGCTCTAACGGGAATGCCCCAGCCGAACTCGTAGCAGCTACGATTTCCGCGACATTGCCGTTGTCAGCCTTCCAATCATCAATCGTGGCTAATAAATCCGGCGGATTGCCATCCCATCGGGACTTATAAACACTCATTGTTGGATTTTGCATCGGTGATTGGACGCCCAGATCCACAAGTTTTGGTCCAACAGCACGAATAAGCAGCTTCTTCTGTTCACCCAGCACTGTGAAACCTGGTGTTACGATCTCCCCCTGGCCTAAATCAACCCGAGCCGATACATTGACAATCGTACGGGATGCCTCCGCAGCGGCAGCTTTTTGATAGTTCACAAAAGGGATATCATGGTCATCCAAGAGCTTTTCAAAGGCCTGAATATCTTCGCTGTCAGTTGGACTCATTTGCAAAGCCATAATTGCGACCTCAAAAGCATCAGCGTAACCGTCTCCATCATCATCAGTATCCGTGTTGTTCCCAACACCATCGTTGTCGGTATCCAAACTTTCAGTAGAATCTAGGGGAAAGACATCAGAATTGTCACCCACACCGTCCCCATCTGTATCGGTATCGAAATTGGCTACACGAACATAACCTACATCGCGTTGCGAAGAATTTGTAGAGCCATATGCACCGATCGCCACAATCGTTCCATCAGAATTTATAGAGACCGAGGCACCAAAAAAGTTAGCCGCTTCCCCATCTATGTCTGCCAAGAGCTTCGCCCACGAACCGGAGCTAGAATCGTAAGTGTAGACGCGAACATGGCCAGCGTTATCACCATTGCCGCCATTCCTGTAACCACCTATCGCAAGAACCGTTCCATCGGAACTAAGAGCAATTGAATTACCAAAACGGTCACCAGACGCCTCTCCGTCTAAATCATCTCCGATCTGCGACCACTCCACTTCGATAGTATCAAAAGTGTAAACGCGAACATGGCCAGATGCATTGCCATTGCCATCGTTGTATTCAGCACCGATCGCCACAACCGTTCCATCTGAGCTGAGAGAAAGTGAGCTGCCAGAGAAGTCTCCAGGGGCCTCCCCGTCTATGTCCCCGCCAAGTTGAAACCATGAATTAGTATTTGCATCGTACCGAAACACACGAACATGACCAGATACATCGCCATTACCGTCATTCGCTGGTGCCGATATGGCCACCGTTGATCCGTCAGAGCTCAAGGATAATCTTTCACCTAGATAATCCGAGGGAGACTCCCCGGCAATATCCTGGCCGACCTTCAACCATCCTGCGGAAGTAGGATCGAGGCGGTATATGCGAACAAGCCCTGATTCAGTACCACTGTTATAGGGGGCACTGATGGCTAGGACTTTGCCATCGGAATTCAGAGAAACTGACATACCAAAGTAGTCCCCTGACGCCTCTCCGTCTATATCCTCCCCTAGTCGCGACCAAGAAGCAGTACTAGCATTATAGTCGTACACACGAACACAGCCCGAGCCACCCTCTTCAGGTGCTCCGATCGCTAGAACTTTTCCATCGGAACTCAGGGAAACTGAAAAACCAAAGTAGCCTCCTGCCTCCTCTCCGTATATCGCCTCTCCTAGTTGCGACCAAGACGCAGTATTAACATCATACGCATACACGCTAACATGCCCCAAGCCACTAGCCTCAGCGATAGCTAGGACCCTTCCATCCGCGCTAAGAGAAACCGGTATGCCTGGATAATCAAAGTCCCGCTCCAACTCTTTAAAGTCTTTTCCCAGCTGCAGGAACTGCTGGCACAAGCCCGACTGAAAGGGCAATGAGAAGCAAAAAATAAGAACAAGATTGTTAAATAGGCGAATAACTGACAACTGGCTAAACATGGGTTTACCATACGGCAACCTCGCATAATCTGGCAAGGGCGAACGGTGTTAGGATTGCCTTTCAATGAAAGGGCCGCTTTGGTTGACCTACTGTTCGGCTAGTACGCCCCCATCTCCGTCGTCGTCTTCGTCTTCGTCCTCTAAGTCTATCAAATCGTCCTCTGAATAAGATCACTGCCGACAGGCATTGGTGACACCGGAACGACCGCTGTCATTTGCTCTGTTTTGTCCATTATATGTTTAAAGGGGCACCCCTATTAGAAACATTGCCATTCAATGCCAGCTCCCTTTAGACAGTGGATAGTAACCAGTTTCCCCGCATCCAAAACAAAGGTTCTCGTTCATGAAAGGCCAACAATTATATTCACGTCGTGGCTTCAACCAACTGATTGTTAACGCGGCACTGATAGTCGTTGCCGGGATGGCCCAGCGCCCTGCTTTTGGCACCACCTCAAGGTATTTCACGGTGCAGGAATTTGACGGACGCCGCCTGTTCGCGACGCCCGGAGGCGAGCCGTTCTTCGCCATCTCGTTCAACCACATCGATTCGTCGGCGATGCGGTACCCCGAAAACATCCACCTCTGGCAGGATCGCTACGGCGCGAGCGAAGAGCGTTGGATCAAGGAGCGCGTGGCGCCGGACCTTAAGGCCTGGGGCTTCAACTCGATCGGCTGGAACCAGGAGGTCGTGCTGCGCGAGCCCGACTACCACTGGCACTCGCCCAACTGGACACGCGACCACTACAACTGGACGGGGATGCCCTACTTCCACAACCTAGCGTTCCTGGAGGCGCACCGCTGGAAGCTCGGGCGCAAATGGCCGGACGTCTACTCGCGAGACTTTGAGATGTGGTGCGACTACGTCGCTCGCGAAAATTGCGCGGCCCTAGCGGACGATGCGAACCTCATCGGGTACTACTTCACCGATGTGCCGCTGCTGGTCAACAAGTCGGACCGCTACCCCGCGAAGGACACGATTCACGATCCGGAGTTGCTGCAGACGCCGGCCGGTCGCGCCAAGATCGCGAAGGACACGCGCCGATACTATCAAGTGACGTGCGACGCGATCCGGCGGTACGACACAAACCACCTGATCTTTGGCGACCGGTACAACCTCGCCACGCCGATGCCCGAGCCCGTGATTGACACGGCCGCGGAGTTCATTGACGCAATCGGCGTGCAACTGGGGGGCGCGTTGGAAGATACAAGCCCAAAGATGACACGCTGGTCGGAGCGAACCGGGTTGCCGTTCATCGTGGCAGACGCCACGCGCACCAACAAGCGCGATCCGGCCGGGGGTTCGCGTCATGACCCGGAGAAGTACAACTTCCTGCTGAACGCTATGCGCGATAACCGGCATTGCCTGGGCGTCAACCTGTGCGGAGGGTTTGTGCGGAATCGGTCGCGCCAGAAAGGCGTTTACGACGAGCAGGAGAGGCCGGACCAGGAAGCGATCGAGGGGTTTACGAAGACGAATCGGGGCATTCGGGAGTGGTATTTGGGTCTGAAATCGAAGCCGGTCCTGTAGCAATATCAACGTCCTAGAGAGTGTCCAATATCAGGGATCCGAAGAAACAACAAAAGGATTAACAATTGTGACCTCACCACAGCACCGACCGACGTTGAGATCCTCGGAATAAAAGGTCTTGGCCTTCAATCTTTCCGCAGCCGCGATGACGGCGCCATCCCAGAAGGAAACTTGAAACTTCACCGAGTTGCGTATCCCCTCAGTGACGAGGCTGAAGTCGGTCGCTACTAAGGGGAAGGCGTGAAATCGGTCAAGAAACGCCATTACCTCTTTTGGCGGGAGTGGCACTTTCAATATTCGTGTTACGGTTGCATAAAACTCTTGTAGCACTTGTGCCGACAATCCAAAGTCGGTTAATTCGTTCTCAGCTGCTTGCCGTCTAGCTTGCAGAGAGCGTAATGCTCGCCCGTATTGGCCCACCTAAAAAGGTTTGGAGTCCTGGTTTTGACGAACCTTCTCCGTGTTTGTGTACCCGCCATTTTCTTTAACGGGTACAAATGACGGGTACAAACGTCAAGCAGCTAACTTTTACACCTTCTTAAGTCTTTATTAATTAGCGACTTAAATGGTGGGTCGACAGGGACTCGAACCCTGAACCAATTGCTTAAAAGGCAACTGCTCTACCGATTGAGCTATCGACCCGCCCTCGACAAGAGAGAACTTCGCTATTCAGTTGCGTTCGAATCCAAATGCAAGCAGTTTTTTACTGCCTCTATTGTTATTCGAGAAGCAGCTTTAGCCTATTGAAACTCGGGCTTAGGCTGAATTGAATTTAAGCGGCTTTCCAGCAGGTCCAAGAGCTTCGGATTCAAGCCAATCAAATCAGTTTTCAATAGATTCCGGCTCGGACTCCAACCTGCTTTTAGGCATATCTGGTCAATATCCCCCCCAGAACCGGCATGCCTTCCCGAGAATAAGAAGAGATAGCAAATAATAACGTCCTCGATGCCATCCTTTATCGCCCTGCTCAGAGCCGCTTCCAGAGAAGGTTCATTAAAATCGAATTCCTTCCCTTCCCGGCGTTCCATCGAACAGCCGACTACTGATTCAACTCGATTTCCTAAAGCAATCTGAAGTTGGCTCGCGGCGAAATTGCGGCAAGCAGTTACTTCCACGAAGGGACTCCCATGATCTACCAACATGACCCTGTGAACCTTAGGCTCTGCCCCACTTCCATCCAAAAGCCGGAGAACGTTATCTGCCAGAATTTCAGTAAGGAGCGAGTCTTGGTCCGTCATACTAACCAATGGGTCCGCCCATCTTACGATCGGTCCGCCGGTTGCCTTGGACTGCCCTAAACCCATCTTTTTCCCCTTTTTTAAGGCAAACCCCGGCCCAATGAATAAGGGGATGGCGAATATCTCACGGACTCCAGACGAGACAGCTTTTTCAAGATAGGATATCCACAATTGGGCACGAAGGCCTCCCAACTCACTGGCAGGAACTCCGTCGCTGTGTGCGATTGATACCGATTCAACCGATCGTTGGAGACGCTTGGATAGCGACGACGCTAGCGATCTCGCTTCGAGAATTGATTGAGGGTTTAGAGATCCATTATCAACCAAAACGATTCCCGATTTCTTCCCCAAAGCCTTTTCATCCATAAGAAATACCCTTCAACCGTTTATAATTCTTGCCGAACTTAAATTTTACCGAATAGTCAAATGTTTTTGAAGCGTTCAGATCTATGATTTCCACAAAGTCCATCCTATACATCCTTATTATAGCCGTCGCTGTCGGATTCTCCGGCTGCAAGAAGAAACCCCGCCGCCCCAATCCTCTCGATACAGTCATGGGATCCTCAGACACGTCGGGACGCGGTGAAATCTTTGATAGTCTGAGTGATTCGGGCACCTTCGCTCCGGGCGAAACAACGCTTGAATCAGGCCAAGGTAGAGATGGATCCGGTGAACGCGGAATCATATCCGCAATGGTTTATTTCGATTTCGACTCCTCGAGTATCAAAGCGAGTGAGCGATCGAAACTAACTCAAGTCGCAAATTACCTCAGGGACTTTCCTTCGCACAACTTGGTGTTGGAGGGCCATTGCGACTGGCGGGGTACCCCGGAATACAATCTTGGCCTCGGTGATCGCCGTTCTCAAAGCGTTCGCCAATACCTGGAGACCTTGGGAATTTCGCCTGGACGACTTGAAACCCTGTCAAAAGGGGATCTCAATGCGATGGAAGACGCGTTGGCAGCCCAAATGGCCGAAGACCGCCGCGTCGAGTTCCTAGTCGTCCGTTAGGACCGACCGGCAAAATATATTCACGCAAGCCCTCTCTTGAAGCGTGGGCTTTTTCTTTGGTCCTTCCTTCCGAAGCAATCCCACCTGTACGGATTCGTCGCAGGAAAGTGGAAGCAACTATTGTATTCCTGTATCAAAGTGGTATCGTGATGGTGTTTTTGAAAGTAGATTGCCGCCATTTTGCGTCGCAATCTCCTTCCGATCTGTTAAAAATAAAATAGAGAAAACATGAAGAAAGCGGCGCAAAAGGCTCCAGCAAATAAGGCGCCCACTGAAGTAGCTAAAAAAGCTGCCAAAAAAGTGGCAAGAAAAACGGCGGCTCAAAAAGAGAAGCCGGCGAAGAAAAAAGCTAAGAAACCAGCAGCGAGCAAAAGCTCAAAGACTGTAATCGAAGCTAAAATCGACATTGGATTCGGAAACCTCCTCTATATTCGCGGAGACGCCCCGGGCTTATCCTGGAGGAGTGGCGTCCCCATGGATTGCAAGGGGGCTGACTCCTGGTCTGTATCAATGTCTGACACAAACAGTGCTTTTGAATATAAGGTATTGATAAACGATATACATTGGGCTGTTGGGAAAAACAACATCGCTCAGCCTTGCGTGACAAACACGACAGAACCAAGCTTCTAAAATCGAACACTCTCTACTCCCAACGCTCATTGGTTTATTCAGTGAGCGTTTTTTGACCATTCACCTACCAGTCAGCCTTTCCTCTACTTCTAGGATGAAACTCCTCGTGCACGGTACTAACTCGTTCAGCCTCTATCGAAGTGTAGATTTGGGTCGTAGAAATATCCGCATGCCCCAGTAATTCTTGGATCACTCGCAAGTCAGCCCCTCCCGTTAACAGATGGGTCGCGAATGAGTGCCTCAAGCCGTGAGGTTTCACAGGTTTCTCGATCGCTGCTTTGCGGGCGTATTTCTTAACGATGACCCATACCGTCTTTCGAGAAATCGGAACTCCCCGGTTACTTAAAAAGCACCCACTTCCTGTGTTCGGCTTAACCAATCGAGGCCTTCCCTGATCAAGATAGTCGGACACCGCAATTACTGCCTTAAATCCCATTGGAACCACCCGCTCCTTGGCACCCTTGCCAAATACTTTGACCGCTCCACTGGCGATATCGATCTGCTGCAGTTTGGCATCACACAGTTCGCTCACTCGCAGTCCCGAAGAGTAAAGCAGCTCGAGAATCGCCCGATCTCGGAGACCCGCTGGGGTCGTCAAATCCGGTGCATCCAATAACCTTTCTAATTCACTGATTGTCAATGCATCCGGAGCCTTCCGGCGCAATTTTGGGCCATTAACTAGCTCGATGAACGACTTTTCGATTTTCTCTTCCCTCAGCAAGTAGGAAACGAACGTTCGCAGAGCGCTCAATTTGCGGCAAAGACTCGCGCTGGAGTATTCTTGGTCACTCAATGTGTAAACCCAATCAGAAGCGTCTTCCGCTTTTACTTGGCACCACTTTTTCCTTCGATGGAACTTAGAGGCAAAGGAAGCGAATTGCTGAATATCCTGCTGATAGCTAAGGACGGTGTTCTCAGCCAGCCCTTTTTCCAGCGACGCAAACGCTAAATAGGCTTCGATCTCTTCCAGCATGATGAGAGTCACGGGCTTCTCGCCAAAGAGCCTACACCTAATTCAGCAAGTTCCTACTCCGTTACTTAACTAACGGCGGCGACGCGGCCCAAACGAACGTATTGGGGCATTCCTCGATTGAGAGCTGTTCTTTAAGCGATAGGTTATCCGAGCCTTATCCAGGTCGTAGGGGCTCATTTCCATTTTCACCAAGTCCCCCGCGGTTATCTTGATGAAATGCTTCCTCAGTTTACCGGAAATGTGGGCTAGGACTGTATGACCGTTTTCGAGCTCGACCCGAAACATAGTCCCGGGAAGAACCGCTACTATTTTACCTTCTACTTGGATGCCATCGTCTGCCATATACCTCGTTCTAGTCGTCCAAACTGTCTAGGACCTTGCAATAAAAGAGCACGTGTCTTTCATATCCCCTCTATTAGTCAAGATTTTTCACTGATACTACGATCTCTACACACCCTATGGATTACGCCAAGAAAACTGCACCGAACTGCCCTTTTCAGAAGCGTTACCCCTCACAACTGATTCGCGACGACGTCTTTTACATGACTCTCGCATTCAACGAGGCGATCGAAGCATGGAAGTCCAATGAAGTTCCAATCGGAGCAATTGTCGTTTATGAGCAGAGTGTTGTTGGGTCAGGGCACAATCAGGTAGAATCCTCGAACGACCCTACTGCGCATGCTGAAATGATCGCGATTAGCCAAGCTTCCCACTCAATCGGCGACTGGCGTCTCAACAAGACAACCTTGTTTGTAACAAAGGAGCCTTGCCCCATGTGCTCGGGAGCCGCAATCATGGCGAGGCTAGGTCGCGTCGTCTATGCCGTACCTGACCCAAAGATGGGCGGCCTCGGAGGAGCCTTCAACATCAATCAGTATCCAGGAATAAACCACAAAACAACGATTGACATCGGCGTACTGCAAGATGATTGCCTTGAGCTGATTCAAACCTTTTTCCGCTTAAAACGAGAATCAGAAACAAGAACTATTTGACAAAGTATATTCTTTATTTAACTGAAAAGGTTAGATTTACGTCAACAACTGCATAAATATTATGGTATACGAACTCCCGAAACTGGACTACGCTTACGATGCATTAGAGCCACACATCGACGCTTTAACGATGGAAATCCATCATACTAAGCATCATCAGACCTACATCAATAACGTAAATGGGGTACTGGAAGGTCATCCAGATCTAGCAGCCAAGTCAGTTGAAGACTTAATCTCCGATCTGGATTCGGTACCAGAGGGTGTCCGCGGGGCAGTCAGAAACAATGGCGGAGGTCACGCCAATCACAGTCTTTTTTGGAATATAATTGGGCCCAACGGCGGAGGCGACCCCGTTGGAAAGCTGGCGGAAGCAATCAACAGCGACCTAGGTGGACTCGATTCCCTAAAGGCCAACTTTACCAAAGCGGGTCTCACTCGTTTTGGAAGTGGGTGGGCTTGGATTTGCGTACGCGATGGCAAACTCTGCGTTTGCTCAACCCCGAATCAGGATTCACCTCTCATGGATAATGGAATACCAGTTCTAGGGCTCGATGTTTGGGAGCACGCCTACTACCTGAACTACCAAAACCGCCGTCCCGACTACATTTCCGCATTCTGGAATGTAGTGAATTGGGAGACAGCCAACGACAATTATCAGGCGGCAATGGGCTAAGTTGTACGAGGCCAATTAGGTTTTCTCAACGTCGCTATTTGACTGTAGCGGCGTTTTTTTTCGTTCACGTGGTAAGGCACAAACTCAGCCTAAACAATGATCGCGGCGTAAAGCCGTTCCCACGAGATTGATAACAACCGTAGGAGGAGCTTTACGCCGCGACTAACCCAAATAGTATCATTTCGGCCTTAACTAAGATTAATTCCAAGGTAGCGGGCGTTTCGAGGCACCCAATTCTTCTAAGGCTCCAGGCACTCAACCTCCTCTTCATTAAAACGGCAATCATCGTCGATCGTGAAACTCTTGAGCGGATACCGGTATAACTTGTCTTCGAAGTTTCGAAAATGAATGGCGTCATCGTCGATCTTCGTAATGTACTGCGGGTTGATCGGTACTTTACCCCCTCCCCCCGGAGCATCTATGACGAACTGAGGAACGGCATAGCCAGTTGTATGTCCGCGTAGCTTCTTTATAATCTCAAGGCCCTTACATACACTCGCCCTTAAATGGGCACTCCCAGTTATCAAGTCGCACTGGTAAATATAATACGGGCGCACCCGCATCCTCAACAAACGATGTATCAAAGCTTTCATCACATCTGCATCATCATTCACATCCTTCAAAAGAACGGATTGATTCCCCAAAGGAACACCGGCAAAAGACAGTCGCTCACAGGCATCTTTCAGAGCGGCGGTGCACTCCCTAGGATGATTTACATGAATACTCATCCAAATCGGCCCATGTTTTCGAAATACGTCGCACAGCTCCTTAGTGATCCGCTGGGGCATAAATACGGGAATTCGCGAACCGATACGAATAAACTCTATGTGAGGAATCTGCCTGAGTCTTCCCAAAAGATAGTCCAGCTTCCTATCCACCAAGAGCAAAGGGTCTCCACCACTTAAAAGCACGTCCCGCACTTCAGGGTTTGACTCGATGTACTTAAGCCCTTGCTCGAATTCTGGATGAAAGTTATAGTCTTGGGCGTTGCTGACCAAGCGGCTGCGAGTGCAATAGCGGCAATAAGAAGCACAGCGATCGGTTACCAAAAACAGGACTCGATCCGGATACCGATGCACCAAGCCTGGAACTGGTGAGTGCGAATCTTCGCCCACAGGATCGAGCATCTCCTCAGCCGAAACGGACATCTCACCCGAACGGGGAATCAATTGCTTGCGAACAGGGCAGTCGGGATCATCGCGATCAATCAAATTGAAAAAATAGGGAGTGATCGACATCGCCAACTTATCGTTAGCGTGAAGACAACCTTCTCGCTCTTCGTTAGTCAGTTCCATCTTTGCCTCGAGCTCTTCCAGGGAAGTTATGCGATTCCGAAGCTGCCATTTCCAATCGTTCCACTTTTCCTCCGGAACGGCCTCCCAAAGCCCTTGGCCTTCAAACCAATATTTTCTGTCTTCGATGTACGGCATAAGAATATTTGCTTTTGATAACAGACGATTCGAAAACCGTTTCGTCTAAACGGGAATCAAATTCCATAATAATTTGAATTAGGAAGAAAAAGGGATTGGCACATATCAGTAAACTACCTTTTCTAAAAATTCAAAATGAGCGAATCACAAGCGGGTGTACTAGCATTAGAAGACGGAACGATTTTTCAAGGCAAAGCCTTCGGAAGCCATAAGACAGTCGTCGGGGAAGCTGTGTTTAATACGAGCATGACAGGTTATCAGGAAATATTGACCGATCCTTCCTACTTTGGACAGATCGTTGCCATGACCGCTCCAATGATCGGCAACTACGGGGTCAATTTGGAAGACAACGAAGCCTCCAAGCCAATGGTCCAGGGTTTCGTTGTTCGCGAGCTCAGCCCAATCGCTAGCAACTGGCGAAGCACCGATACCTTATCTAATTTTCTAGAGCAAAACAACATTCCCGGTTTGGAGGGTATCGACACGCGTGCCCTTACCAAAAAACTTCGTATTCACGGGTCGATGAAAGCCTGCTTGAGTACTGAGGATATTTCAGACGAGGAGGCCGTCCAGAACGCGAAAGACTGGGTAGGCATCGTTGGCACTGACTATGTTAAAGAGGTAACCTGCTCCACTCCCTACGTCTACTGTCCCTCAGATATAGGCAATTGGCCCTACAACCCTACCGGCTCAACGGTTCGTTCCAGCAAGAGCAAGGATCGAATTTTCCGTATCGCCGCTCTCGACTTCGGAGCAAAGAAATCTATTTTTCGCGAGCTCGCATTTCATGGCTTCGAGGTTCATGTTTTTCCTGCTTCCGCCTCTATTGCGGAAATCAAAGCCATCGATCCAGAAGGGATCTTTCTTTCCAATGGTCCAGGAGATCCTGAGGCGGTGACCTATGCACACCAAACCGTTCGAGAACTCATCCAAGAATTCCCTACGTTCGGGATTTGCCTAGGGCACCAAATCATCACGCACGCCATAGGTGCCAAGACCTTCAAGCTAAAGTTTGGCCATCGCGGGGGTAACCAGCCAATTAAGAACTTCGAGAACGACTGGGTTGCGATAACCGCCCATAATCACGGATTCGCAACATCCGAAGAGGGACTCGAAGAAGCGGGAGCAGAGATCACCGAGGCCAACCTAAACGACAAGACGATCGCCGGTATTCAATTGAAGGACAAACCCGTCTTTTCCGTACAATATCATCCCGAGGCGGGTCCCGGACCGAGCGACGCTAACCCCAATTTCGAGAAATTCTACAAAATGGTCGCCGAAAACTCTGCCGCACCTGCTTAGAGCAACCAGCAATCGGTGTTGCCTAAATTCGATTCAAGTGTTCCTCGAAGCGGGCTGCATCATTGGGAGTGTCAATTCCAATCGATAGCTCATCAGTAAGGGCGACCTTAATATCATAGCCGTTTTCCAAAACGCGAAGTTGCTCAAGCCTCTCTACCTTTTCCAGTTTTCCTTTCGGCAAACTGCAGTAGGTCCGAAGAAAATCCGCACTATACCCGTATAGCCCTAAATGCCGATACGCCGGAGCACTCGCCACCCAGTCATCCTCGAAAATCTCGAATCCATCCCGGTCATACGGAATCACCGCCCTGGAAAAATACAAAGCGTTTTGGGCATTGTCCATGACTACCTTGACCTGGTTGGGATCAAGAAAGTCAGCCCTTGTAGTGAATGGAGTCGCCAGAGTCGCCATAAAAGCACCCTCTTTTAGCAGAGACTCTATTGCTATAATTTGCCCCCTAGTAACTAAAGGTTCATCCCCCTGAACATTGATTAGCCACTCAGCTCCAATCTTCTCGTTTGCTTCAGCTAGACGGTCTGTCCCGCAAGTGTGGTTAGCACGCGTCGTGATAGTTTTATGCCCCGCGTCTCGCAATACTGCTTCCAGTCGCAAGTCATCCACCGCAAAATACCGCGGTATTTCCGGCACTTGGTCTTGCAAACGTTCTGCCACCCACAGAATGAGCGGCTTCCCCTTAATTGGAAAGAGAAGCTTTTCAGGAAAACGAGTGGAGGCAAGACGAGCGGGAGCAATAATCGCTAACATAAACCGCTATAAAAACGGCCCAACGAGATTTGTGAACTCGCAAATTTTTGAATTATCGCTTGTTTTAACAGCCATAACACTATTTGAAGCCCTAAATGGACTCGTCGAACCTCCATCAAGAAGGAAAATCCGTCGAACGAATTCTCTTGGTTCAAAACCAAATGGGAATTCACGCTCGTCCTGCTGCCATGATCGTGCGTGCCGCGAACAAATACGAGAGTGACGTGTTTTTTGAAAAGGATGAAGAACAGGTTAACGGAAAGTCCATTATGGGCCTTATGATGCTCGCTGCAAGCAAGGGATCAAAAATCAAGGCCATCGCCTATGGACAAGACGCAAAACAGGCTTTGGACGATCTCGAGACGCTTTTCGCGTCGAAGTTCGACGAAAAGTAAAGCTTCTGGATCTACCTAGTTGTCCGAAGTTTCAATCGCCTGCGTTTACTCCAAACCGTAAAAGCTGAACGCGTTTTCTGTAGTCACTGCGGCTAGCTCGCTTGGGGTCGACCCAAAAATTACCGCACAGTAATCTGCCGTGTGGCGTAAGTAGGAAGGTTCGTTCGGCTTGCCGCGATGCGGCATCGGAGCCAAATAAGGTGCGTCCGTTTCAATCATCAATCGCCCCAATCCCTGTAGTTTCGCCGCATCCCTGATCGGCTCGGCGTTTTTGAAAGTTATGATTCCAGTGAAGCTTCCAAACGCACCTCGATCCATTAATTGCTTCATTTCTCCAGGCCCTTCCGAAAAACAGTGAAACACAACCCGGGTCCAATCCATACCTGAATCGTCAATCACTTCTACACATTCCCTGAAAGCCCCCCGCGAGTGCACGACTACGGGTACGTTTAGTTTCTTTGAAATTTCCAGCTGAGCCCGAAACGCGTCTAATTGCAGGTTGAAAACCTTTTCAGCCTCCGATTCATCCTTCGAGAGGTGAAACCGATCTAGTCCGATTTCGCCAAGGGCAACGGGTGCCTTCTCCCTTGTCCAGAAATTGGCAATCTTTCGGGAAGCCACTTCCCAACTCCCATTAACCGAACAGGGATGGATTCCAACGGTGTAGTCGATCTTACCCTGATACGACTTTGCGAGCTCCCCGTACAGGTCCCAATCGTCAAAGTCAGTACCCACCGTCACCACACGGTCAACGCCTTCATTCACCGCAGCCTCAAGAACGGTGTCCAGAGTTCCTTTGTGATAAAATCTATCCAGGTGCGTGTGCGTATCTATGATTGAGTTCACCAAAAACCGCTTAAGGGAGAAGACCTGGGTTGCAAAGCTATTCTCAACCTCGCTTCTCCGTCGCGAAACAGATCTATTTTTATCATCGCCAACCAACTACTTTCAAATCTGAATCAAAACTCGAAATGTCTAACGATATAGAAAACGTCCTCATCATTGGCACTGGCTGCTCTGGCCTTACTGCAGCGATTTACACCGCTCGTGCCAACTTAAACCCTCTCGTCCTTGAGGGTTACCTACCCGGTGGCCAACTGACTCAGACCAGTGAGGTGGAGAATTTTCCTGGATTTCCAGACGGGATTGACGGTTTTATGCTGATGGATAATTTGCGTAAGCAAGCGACTCGCTTTGGCACTCGCTTCGAACAAAGCCAAATTGAGTCAATCGACTTTTCCCAATCCGCATATACTCTCAAAACTTCATCCCGTGAGTACAAGGCCCGATCTGTTATCATTGCGACTGGAGCCTCTCCTAGGCTATTGGGAGTACCCGGTGAAAAAGAGATGTTTGGGGGCAGAGGAGTCACCACTTGTGCCACCTGTGATGGAGCCTTTTACCGCAACTTGGATGTAGTAGTCGTTGGGGGTGGCGATACCGCTTGCGAAGAAGCCCTTTTTCTCACTCGATTTTGTAGAAAGATCACCTTGATTCACCGCCGCGACGCACTTCGTGCATCAAAGATCATGGCAGACAGAACTCTCGCCCACGAAAAAATTGAGGTACTCTGGGATACCGTCGTCGAAGAAATCGTCGCTGACAGCACAGGAAACGTTAGTAGCGTTCGCCTAAAGAATCGAGTTTCCAACAAACAATCGGGACTTCCTTGCAAAGGGGTTTTCATCGCCATCGGCCACCTTCCCAATACGGGACCTTTCGCCGATGCCATCAAGGTGGACGAAAACGGCTACTTTGTTCCGGAAACCGGCAGTCAGGTTAAAACCAATATTCCTGGCGTATACGTTTCTGGTGACTGCGCCGACCACGTCTACCGTCAGGCGATCACCGCTGCTGGGATGGGTTGCCAAGCAGCGATTGAAGCCGAGCGCTACTTGGCGGAGTCGGAATAGTTTCTTTTTGATCATAGCTGAAATGCTTGTCGCAAGCCAATCTACTTCCGCCTGATCTACGTGGGCCCCATTGGCTCAGCTCAAGGTTATAAAAATGCCTTCAAACAGAATTGTTCAATTCCCATTTAGAGCAGCCTCTATCTAGAATGATTCCAATTTAATCTTGATATTTAGAATTATTCCATTTTTGATTGGGTTCTGAAATCGATTCTTAGTTATAGCCATCACGTATAGATAAAAATGAACTCAGAAATCACCACAGAGACGCTAAAACGAAAGCTCGCCCAAGCGGGACTTCGATCCACGCGTCAAAGAGAAGTCGTATTTAATGCGATTCTCTCTAAACGAGACCATCCTACCGCAGATGAGATATTCGCCCGAGTCAAAGCAGATATGCCAAGCATATCTCTCGCGACCGTATATAACTGCCTCGACACGCTCGTTCAGTGCCACCTAGTCAAACAGGTTCACCTCGAACGGGAATCGACGCGATTCTGCCCCAATCTATCCGAGCACGCCCATTTCCATGATAACGATACTGGGGAGGTTTTCGACGTTCAGCTAGAACCTGAAATTCTCAATGAGCTTGCCAACCTCTTGCCCGAGAATTTCGAACCCAGCTCGATCGATATCACTTTTCGCGGGAGGAGTGCGACGAAAGTGCAACCCGCCAAAGAAAGCGGTGAACCCTCTCAACTAAATTTATCATGAGAGCATCACTCGAAATAAAGAACCTGAACGTAATGATAGGCGATAAGCAGATCATAAAGGACTTTAGCCTTACTATTCCCAAGAGCGAAGTGCACGCCATCATGGGACCCAACGGTACCGGCAAAAGTACTTTGGCAAAGGCACTAGCCGGCCATCCCGACTACGAAATTACCAGTGGCGACGCCTTGATAGATGGAGAATCGATAATTAATCTGGAAGTGGACGAACGCTCTCGGGCTGGTCTCTTCCTCGCCTTTCAATACCCAATGGAAATACCAGGCGTATCGATCGCCAACTTCATCCGGGCGGCGAGGAATGCACGTCTGCCAGAAGGCGAAGATCTTGATGCTCCAGCATACTACAAGGAGCTCTATGAAAAGATGGATAGGCTTAAGATCGATCGGAAATTCACTTCCCGTTCTATCAACGAAGGATTTTCAGGAGGAGAAAAGAAGCGTTGTGAGATCCTACAGTTAGCCATGCTTAATCCTAAGTACGCAATTTTGGATGAAACGGACTCGGGCTTGGACATTGACGCATTGAAAATTGTCTCCGAGGGAGTAAACGCACTTCGGGGGCCGGAACTAGGTGCTCTCGTCATCACCCACTATCAACGCCTGCTCGACTATATCGTTCCGGACAAGGTCCATGTAATGTATGACGGCCGGATCGTTAAAAGCGGTGACAAGAGTCTCGCCCTAGAGCTCGAAAGCAAAGGTTACGACTGGATCAAGGAAATCGCAGAAAACGCCGCTTAGAAGTCCCAAAACCAGCACCTAAAGAAGATGACAACTGCAACCCACAATATAGAGATAGACCGGGACAAAGGGGATTTCAAATACGCCGAAACTCACAAGTTCGACGCCGGTGTCGGCTTGAACGAGGGAACTGTCGACTACATCAGCGATGTCAAGGGTGAAGACGACTGGATCCGCGATTTTCGCAAACGGGCTCTAAAAGTTTTTCAAGACAAACCAATGCCCACGCATTGGGCCACCAAGGACCTAGAGAATATCGATTTCAACAAGATCCGCTACTACCTCGCAGGCGATCAGCGTGCCAAGAAAAGTTGGGATGACGTTCCAGATGAGGTCAAAGAAACCTTCGAACGGCTTGGCATTCCAGAGAATGAACGAAAATTTCTGGCTGGGGTTGAGGCTCAGTTCGACTCCGAAGCCGCGTATTCAAACATCAAGGAAGCAGTCGCAAAGGATGGGGTAATATTCATGGGCAGTACAGACGGGCTCATGGAGCACCCCGAAATTTTCAAAAAGTGGTTTGGCAAAGTCATACCTACTGCTGACAACAAGTACGCAGCATTGAACAGTGCAGTGTTTTCGGGTGGCTCATTCATATATGTCCCGCCTGGGGTCAAGGTAAGCCACCCTCTGCAGGCTTACTTCCGGATCAATGCAGAAAATTTCGGCCAATTCGAACGAACGCTGATTATCGCCGATGAAGGATCGGAAGTCACCTACATGGAGGGATGTACGGCACCAAAATTCGACACTGCCACGCTCCATAGTGCCGTAGTTGAGCTCGTCGCTATGCCGGGTGCCAAAATCGAATATATAACTGTCCAAAATTGGTCGAGCAATGTATTCAACCTTGTGACAAAACGAGCGATCGCCCATGAGGGCTCAGTCGTAAAATGGATCGATTGCAATATTGGGTCAAGACTGACAATGAAGTATCCAGGGGTGATACTCAAAGGACGCAAAGCCCGAGGAGAAGTTTTAAGTATAGCCTTAGCCAACGATGACCAGCACCAGGATACCGGTGCCAAGATGATCCATGCGGCAGACGACACCACAAGCAATGTGATATCGAAGTCGATAAGCGTGGGCAAGGGACGATCGACCTACCGAGGCCAGGTGCGCATCCCAAAACACTTGAAAGGCTGCAAGAATAACACGGAGTGCGACGCCCTTCTTATCAATTCCGATTCCCGCACGGACACCTATCCAGCAATAACCGTACGGGGTGATCAAAATTATGTGCAGCATGAAGCTTCTGTCAGTAAAGTATCCGCAGAACAAATTTTCTACATGCAGCAACGCGGACTCAGCGAGGCTGATGCGATGAGTTTGAGCGTGAATGGATTCGTTAATGATCTGACCAGACAGTTCCCCATGGAGTATAGCGTTGAGCTAAAACGTTTAATCGAATTGGAAATGGAAGGCTCCGTCGGCTGACTTCCTTCATCGGCTGGATATTTTAACTTATTTATAAATTGCTCAGTGACCTCACTAATAGAAGATCCTTTAATGGAAGCCGAAGCAGGTTTTGACGAATCGATTCGATACGCATTTCAGAATCATATGGATTCCTTGAATACCGTTCCTAAATGGTGGAGAGAGTTCAAGACGAACGCGTTTGATTCCTATGCGAACATGCCGATGCCGAGGCGGAATGACGAGAATTGGCGCTTCGCCAATCGAAACAATCTCAGCCTCGGAAAATTCCAGTTCGACAGAGATACCGTTTCACCCAATGTCTCATCTCTAGTCGAAAAGTCTCGTTTCACTGGAACACAAGCGGGAGGTTTTGTAATTGCAGATAACAAGATTGTGCAGGCAAACCGGGCTCCCAAAGAGCTGACTGACCAAGGGGTTATTTGGTCACCCTTGAGCGAGGCAATCGTCGAGCATAGCGATTTACTTCGAGATTACTTCATGAAACAAGGCATCGATCTTGGCTCGGAAAAGTTCGCCCATATTCATTCCGCGTTCGTGACCAACGGTGTCCTCCTCTATATCCCCAAAGGAATTGAGGTCGAAGCTCCATTTTGTTCCTACAATTGGTCCACTTCGGAAAATGGTTCTATGTTTCCCCACACGCTAGTAATCGCTGAAGCGAACGCAAAAGCTAGTGTCGTCGAAGCCCAACTCTCTGAAGGAGAGCAATCCGTGTTTTCCTGTGGAGTCACTCACCTCTTCGCCGGCGTTGGCTCTGAGCTAAACTACACGCTCATCCAGAACCTAAACGAGAATACACTGGGATTTCAGATCAACTCCAATATCGCCGGTAAGGATTCTACCGTGAGCATGAACAGTATCATTCTCGGGTGCGGGCACTACCGATCGGAAACTCACGGCCAAATCAAAGGATCTGGAGCTCACGTAGATATGAGATCTATGGCGCTGGCCAACGCTGCCCAGGAAATCGACCAGCGAACCCTGCAAACACATTCCGCACCGCACACCACCTCAAATTTACTTTTTAAGAATGCTTTGAAAGAAAACTCAAAGTCGATATTTTCTGGTCTGATCAAAGTCGATGAAGTCGCCCAGCAGACCGATGCCTATCAAACAAATCGAAATCTACTGCTGAGCAACACAGCTGAAGCCAATTCACTGCCTGGGCTCGAGATTGAAGCCAATGATGTAAAATGTAGTCACGGTGCAACGACAAGCGAGATTCAAGAAGAGGAGATTTTCTACATGCTTGCCCGCGGGATACCTAAAGATACCGCTGAAGAGCTAATCTTGTACGGCTTCTTCGAAGAGATCCTGGAAAATATCGTGGATGAAAAACTCTCTGACTGTACCCGTCAGCTGATTCGCAAGAAGTTTGGATCCTAGCTGACAAATCGCTCCCTAATTTCATGATCAAAGACTCCGAAGAACGCAGCCTAACAAGAGAGGTCGAGGCGGTCCAGATTCCCAGTGGTGATCGGATCGAACTACCCGCTTTAACTAAAGTCCATATAACACAGCAACTGGGCGGGAGCTACACAGTGATGACCCCATACGGCTTGGCTCGGATTCAAGGAGCAGACGCGGATGCTCTGGGACCCGATCTGGTGGAGGAGAAGTCCAAGGAAATCGAACAGGAAGCGACTCCCATGAAGACGTTGGGTGAGGGTGGAGAACCGGATGAAGAAGCCATTTGGCAACAACTTAAAAACGTTTACGACCCAGAAATCCCCGTAAACATCGTTGATCTCGGTCTCGTCTACTCTATGAGTGTAGAACCCAACGACAGCGGTCGCCATAGAGTCATCGTTCAAATGACACTCACCGCTCCCGGATGCGGAATGGGACCTGCCATTGCAGAGGATGCAAAAAGCAAAGTAATCCTCGTGCCGGGCGTAGATGAAGCAGAGGTAAATTTGACCTGGGAACCCGCTTGGGATCAAAACATGATAAGCGAAGAAGGCCGCATGATCCTAGGACTTGCATAGGCTCCTTTATTTTGAAAACGGCGTTCCCAAACAGACGGCCGATTATCAAATTCGTGTTTTTTCTCTCGAATATCGTAAGAGCCCTCGTTTCCCTTTGAACTTTCTAAAAATCCTTAATTGTAAAGTACCAACAAAATCGCATACAACTATTTTCTATGGCCGAGAACAAAGACGAAAAGCCTCAAGAGTCTCCAGTCGGATCTACTATCCAAAGGAAATTCCTCAAAGAAAGGAAGATTTTCCTTTGGGGTGAGGTTTCTGACGAATCCGCGAAGGAGATAACGGAAACTCTACTCTATCTGGAGGCCGATGCCCCTGGCGAACCCATTACATTTTACGTTAACACCCCTGGCGGCTCTATCACAGCTGGTATGGCCATATACGATACTATCAAGATGATTTCTTCAGAAGTCTCCGTAATCGTAACCGGCATGGCTGCATCAATGGGATCGATATTGCTGTCAGCTCCCAAGAAAGGGAATCGCTACCTGTATCCACATTCCTACGTAATGATTCATCAGCCCTTAATAGCAGGTCAATTAAGGGGCCCCGCGGTGGATATCCATATCCACGCGCAATACCTCGAACAACTTCGTGTCCGACTCAACAAGATTCTGTCTGATGCCTCTGGTCAACCTCTCGAGAGAATAGAGGAGGATACAGATCGCGACTTCTACATGACTGCTGAAGAAGCAATCAACTATGGTTTGGCTGACAAGATCATCGACGAGGTGTAACCCATCAATTCTCTCGCACTCTCTCCCAGAACCGATCGAAGGCCCGGGGAAAGCTAGCGAAATAACCGTTCCCCTACCATAAGTCCGGTGAACACGGATACTAGACAGCAAAGTAGGCTGGCTAGTGCGTTTAGAAAAGCCAAATTCCAGTTGCCCGATTGGGCCAGCTTTAAGGTTTGTAGACTAAAAGTGGAGAAGGTCGTAAAGCCCCCCATTATTCCGGCCGTCAAAAATAAGGGCATCAAGGAATCACCCCCATAGGGAGCCCTCTCTAATCCAGGCGTCACAAACCCAATCAGAAACGAACCCGTAATATTCACCAATAGGATTGCCAGCGGGAAATCCATGTCCGCCTTGCGTTCTATCCACGCAACCGAAAGGTATCTCAACCCGCCGCCTAGGAAGCTTCCAAGTCCTACTATCAGAGCCGCTTTGATCATTGATCCGAAGAAACAATCCGGCCTGTCATCAAAATCGAAGTCAAGGAATCCGACAATGATTCAGCCAATTTTTGACGGTACACGGGAGTATTGATCAAAGGCGCTTCTTTCACGTGTGATAGAAATCCGCATTCAATCAATAGACCCGGACATTCAAGATCTTTAAGCACTTTAAATCGGGCCTTTTTAATTCCACGATCAACACGTTGCAGATCGACGATCAATCGACTTTGGACCCTGTATCCAAATTCAAAGTTTAATAGATGGGTCTGATTAACCCGGTTGGAAGGTTCACTGGAACCGATTATATCATCATTTGATAACGCCGAATTTTGGGGCGTCAGCAAATAGGTTTCTAAACCCGAAGCTTCTTTATTGAAAGCCGCATTAAAGTGAATACTAACGAATACACCAGCATTCGACCTATTCGCAATTTGAGACCGATCCTCCAAAGGTACAAGTCGGTCGTCGTAGCGAGTCAATACCACCTTGAAACCATTCTCCTCAATCAGCTTTTGCAATCGAAGCGACACATCGAGGTTGAGATCCTTCTCGAGGATGCGCAAGGATCGGTTTAAGGATCCCGGCTCAACTCCCCCATGGCCAGGATCTAAAACAACGGTCTTTGACCTAAGCACAATCTCCGGTGGATCGAGGGCCGGACGCAACGTGTATTCGAAATCTGAATGACTTAAAGCGAAGTTACCTTTTTTTTCCGCGAAGACCTCGTTTAGGTAAACAACCGTACCGTTCAGAATTGCTTGTCGACTTTGCTCCCTCAACTCAAACCTTCGCTTCCCCTTCTCAATCAGCCAGACACCCTCGCCCTTTTCGGTAACCCGAGCACCTAGTTGTCCTGCCTGCTTAAATATCCCCGCGGCCTTCGGATTGGGCTTTTTACTCTTTACGATTGGAACAACTGCCCCGGTCTCAGACACAGTTTCTACTGTCGTCAACTGATTCGGTTCGACTCCTAATTCAGAAGCGAAAGCAGTCTCCCCTGAATCCGCCACCTCCGACTGTGGTGTTCGACAGGACGATAGAAACAGAGCCGCACTCCCCATAAAAACTAGCAAACGCTGGAGTTTGCTTTGCCCAGATCTCATCTTTCCAAAATAGATCCAGCCTTTATCCTAGGAGACCCGATCTTCTACATCGCGCTCTACATCCGTCGCATCATCATCTTCGATGTCTTCATCCTCCTCCTGCTCGGAATCCACAAGATGATGGCTGTGCTTTGGCTTTCTTTTGTTTGCTGGAAGAGGCGTCAGCATGACGTTTATATTTCTGCCAATCAGCCTTGGCTCGTTGTCGGGAGTCGCCATGTGAGCGATGTCCGCTATTGCTCTTCGAATCGTATCAAATCCAATCTCCGTGTGGGCCATTTCCCGACCGCGGAAAGACAGAGTAAGCTTTACTTTGTTTCCCCTGTCTAAGAATTCCTCCGCCCTACGCAATTTCGTCATGAAGTCGTGGACATCCACGCGCGGTCGGAATTTGACTTCTTTCGTTTTGCTAGCGCTTCCCTTCGAGTCCTTAGCCTTCTTTTGTTGCTCGTAGACATATTTGCCAAAATCCATTATCCGACAAACCGGCGGCCTAGCTTGTCCGGCAACTTCAACCAGATCCAAGCCTGCTTCCTGAGCGATCGCCAATGCCTCCTTCGTGTCCATGAGGCCTACTTGGTTCCCATCAGGACCCACTACTCGGATTTTTGGAACGCGAATTCGATGGTTGCGTCTTATATTAGCGAATGGATCCGGCTTTCTTGGCGGCCTCCGTTTACCTCGTGGTCTTGGCATTAACTAGTTTATGATTACTCTTTGTTCGTAACTTTTATGAATGCTTATTCCGCAAAAGATTCCTCATTTCAACACTTTTCCTGACTAGTTCGAGCAAGCTAACTCTTCGATGTTCATCATATACTAAAGCTCTCGCCACAAGAACAACTCGAAGTCGCGTTGGGATTGGAAAACTTAAAACCTCCCGAAATCAATTCATCCGAATAATCCAGGTTAGTGCCTTTGAGATAAAGTGCACTTTTACTATCAACGAGTACCTTGGCATCGCCAAACGGAACTAAAATGTCCCCCTTCCTCGCTTCCGGAACGAATTTCATCTTGTAAGAGAGACCGTTGCAACCACCGCCAGATATGCCAACCCGCAAGAAAGAGGGCTCTTCCTCCCTTTCCAAAAGGGCTTCAACCTTCCTGCACGCGAGTCCGGTCAAATGGATTAGACGCCCGTCACCCAACCGAACCCCCTCAGGCAATTCAATGTCATTCGTTGTTCTCAATGGTTGCTAAATATCGGGCGTTTTCAGGCTCACACAAGCTAAACTTGACCAACTATCAAACTATGCCTACCGACTTGCCAGCTTCCCCGCGAGGTCTATCGCCCTCGAAAAGCTCTCGTGGGACGCTACATCTGACCCCGCAATATCGTACCCGGTTCCATGATCGGGACTCGTGCGAGCGAAAGGCAATCCCAGTGTCACATTAACTGCCGTATCAAATTCTATCGTTTTAAGAGGAGCCAATCCTTGGTCATGGTAAAGGGCTACCACCACATCAAAAGCACCATTAACCGCTCTGTGGAAAATTGTGTCAGCGGGCTGACAGTCACTCAAACCGGGAACGACCTCTCTCAACTGGGTAATGAGCGGGTTGAAAATCGTGCTCTCTTCATTTCCGATATGCCCTTCCTCTCCCGCGTGAGGGTTCAGACCGCAAACACCGATGCGAGGATTTGGAATATCAAGGCGTTTCGCCAAATCGTTAGCCCGATCAATCGCCGTAAATAAGCACGACTCTGTCAGGCGGTCGGGAACTGTCGCCAAAGGAATATGCCAAGTAGCTAAGACCACTTTCAAACGTTCCCCCACAAAGCCCATAGTCGGAGTTCCACCCCAGTGACTGGCAAAAAACTCAGTTTGGCCTGGATGAGAGAACCCCACCTCTAAGCAACGCGCCTTAGAAATCGGTCCCGTTACCACTCCGTCAAATTCGCCAACACTACATCCCCTGGCTGCTCGTTCCATTGCTTCCAATGCAATCTTAGAACCTTCATGTGTGGGTTCACCGGGAACATAATGGGAGCTAGCTAAGCCGACCGCGAGCGAGCCTATTCTGATCTGGGATTCCGACCTTACCTCATCGATCCACTTTTGAGGGCCAATTAATGTAAACTCCGCATCGTGTTTTTTGCGACTAGAGAAGCACTTTCTGACCAGCTCAGGTCCAACCCCGGCTGGATCACCGCAAGTAATCGCTATTCTTGGAATAATCATTAACTAAGTAACACCCTCCTCTGTATATTCTCTGATCTGACAGTTCCTGATACCAGTCGACACAATCACGATTATAAAAAGTATCCATTTAATTATTACTATTTACTTATCTGTAACAACTTCGATTCAGATATCATTATTTCTCCTGATTAGCATTGGATCAACTCAAGTAAGCCAGTTAGATGATATAACGTCGCACATATGTGAATTCAGCCAAAGAAATTCATCTGTGAATCCTTTACTAAATCAAACGTTTTGAGTATACGAACGAACTGTAGTAATTCTGAACCCGGATAGACCTGGCGCGGATCAACGCGGTCGATAATGTCTAACAAGATCGACTTGAACGAGAGAATTCCATCCACTCCTCTTTCTTTCAAAGCATTAACAATCTGTGCTCTATACAACTCCTGGGTGGGAAAAGCCGGAGCGACGAGAATCTTCTTTGGCATGAGGGGTTCCCCTAATTCTGTCCAATTAACAGGCTCAAACCATTTTTCGACTTTTTTGAGTACATTCGCTTCCACGTATTTTAGCATGTCCGCTCCATTCGCAACATTGCCCAAAGCCGCCTTCTCTCCATGCCATCCTTTCACACAAATTATCGCACTCCTGAGATGTCTGAGTTCACTCGAGAAGAGCAAAAACGAAGGATCTCGCTCCCGTTCGATGAATTTCATGTTCCTCGCATAAAGATCGACCCCCTCCCCATGCATCGATCGCTTTGATTGCGAGCGCCCCTTCCGCAACGGTATCGTAACAAAACCGTTCAACTCCAAGTACTCATTGACAATCAACTCATCCATCAACTATCCGCTGTGTTCCGACTAAAGTGACGTAGCAACTCAATCAATACCCCCAACCGTTCGCCAAACTTCCTCAACTTTCTCTACCGGGACATCATCCTTGGTAATCGCTCGCCCAATTGACTCCAATACTACAAATCTCAGCTTTCCAGACCGCACTTTCTTATCATTCTGCATGGCAGAGAAAAGAGCGTCCAATTTCAATGGGCTCTTCAGTTGATCCGGAAGTTGGTGAGTCCTGACCATCTTAACGACCCGATCCACATCACTTTGCTCGAGGTATCCAAAATTAGCGCTTAAGCGGGCAGCAGCGACTAAGCCAACCGCTATCGCCTCACCATGTAAGTATTCCCCATACCCCGCAACGTTCTCGATTGCATGACCGAACGTGTGCCCCAAGTTGAGCAGAGCTCGCCCTCCCGAGCTTTTGATTTCCTTTTCATCCGCATTGACGACATTAGCTTTCGTTTGGCAATTCCGTTCAATGACTAAGCCTAGCCGATGATCCCTAAAGTCGGTCAATGGCTTTCTCTCTAGCATCCCGAAAAGATCCGAGTCTGCCAGCATTCCGTACTTCATGACCTCGGCCACACCTGCACAGAAATCTCTGGAGGGAAGTGATGCCAACAAATCTAAGTCTTCATAGACCGCAATCGGCTGGTGAAATGCACCTACAAGATTCTTACCCGCCGCAATATTAATCCCCGTCTTACCTCCCACCGAGCTATCAACCATCGATAGAAGCGTAGTTGGTATTTGGATAAATTTTATTCCTCGAAGCCACGAAGCGGCGGCAAAACCGGTTAGGTCTCCAATAACACCGCCGCCCACAGCAACGGCCACTCCACCGCGGTCAAGGCCATTCGAGGCAAAAAAATCTAAAACGCGTTCATATTGCACGATGCTCTTGCTCGTTTCTCCACATGGGATTTCGAGGATCGGCAAATCACCCAAAGCCGAATCAAAGAACTGGCGCAAAACCGCCCTAACGGAAGAATCGGTAACGACAGCAACTTTTGAGCCTAATCGAGCCAGCCCTTCAATTTCGCAATTTAGAGCATGTTCAAGTCCTCGTCCAATGTATATCGGATAGGACTCTTTCGAAGTGGAAACCTCGATTTTTGTTGTATCAGAGAAATGGGATTTCAAATTTTGGATAGGTTGCGATCTAGTTAACCGAGACAAGATTCGCAAAACTTGCATCCTTCTCGCCAAGACCTAGTTGCTCAGAATAAGCCAATATTTTCAATTCCTGCGGCAGCGGAGCAAACCCATTTTTCGTTCGATATTGGTTGATGCGTTCACGCATGATTGAATCAAGAAGCACCGGATTGTCCGACAACATCACAAGAGGTTCCGAAACGGTATACATCGAATTGAAAATCGGTCCGCCTACATATTGAAACCGCTGCAGACTCACTATGTTCAGAGCCCAAGTCTCCCGCAGCTCGGGAACTGCCCCCATTTCCGCAACGGCAACAGGCGCCGACGCGGGGCTTCTCAGAAAGCGAGTGGTGTTGCTTGCATTCCACATCGTCGCATTCATAAGAGCTCCATTTACTCCCAAAGTTGGATGGTCTGAGTAGCAAGGTAAGTTAATCCAAAAGTCGACTTCGTGCATCAGCGGCATCGGCAAATAACTTTTGCGCTCGTTTGCGTCGTCACCCCTTTCCCCGATAGCATTCTCATTTTCTATGTTGATCCAGTATTGAGCGGACTTGGCTGGGAGCGGACTGTCATAAAACCATTTGGCATTGTAGTACTCGCCGGAATCAAGTGAGCGTACGAACACCCGGTTAAAATACATCGAGCGCTCACTCAACGGAGGCAAGAATCCGGATTCCCGAAGCATCCGACCATTGAGGCCTAAAATGAATATATCCGAACGGTGATAGCCCCGCTTTATGAGAGACTGTACAACCGCCTCCACAAGAGTCTCCGGCGTGCTTAATCCAGGACCTGACTGGCTGTATACTTTGAGCCCAACCTTTCTCTTCACGCCGGGCGTGAAATCCACCCTTTGTGAACGTTCATAGATACCTAATAAATTCTCGACCGCTTCTGCGTAACTCGACTGTGAGAAGTTTCTCAATTGAAAGTTAAAAACCCGATTAGTTGGTTCCGACTTTTCCTGGAACTCCCCGATCATGTTCTGTCCCCTTACCTGTTTCAGCAACAAAACGCCGAACAAAATCAGCATAAGAATGAACTCACGCCTCAGGACGTATAGAATTTTGTAGGTGTACATTGGCGATATCAGGGCTTATAACAGACAATATAATGGGATAGGGTTGCCAAAAATTTAGAGAATCATCAAGCTTTAGACTGCGTTGCTTGACAGTACTCATCATGAACGCTCGGATTCGCACCTATCGAACCGCACAATTAGTTTGTAAAACGCAATCCTAAAGACCTAAAAACTACCACAAGCCTTAACAGAAACTCAGGACCCTTTCAGCCATCAAGCCCTCTCGCCGTCCTCCCGCTCGCATGCACAAGCCATATTCCATTGCCAAGCGCCTTTCCAATATAGCGATCATCGCAGGCACTCTATTGATCTTGTCTGGATGTGCAAACCGTGAAGAGCGCATCAATCGGGCCCTGAACGAGGCCGATCAAGCAAGACAGAGGAATGAAACTTCAGAAGCCCTCAATATCCTAGGCAAAGCAGCTTTAAAAAACCCCGAAAGCTCTTCCCTACTTGAGGCCTTAGGGCACACACACCTGGAGGACAATGATCTCCAGTCCGCCATTAGTGCTTACTCAAAAGCGATTGAAGTAGATTCACGCCGCGAGCGCCTCTGGGTAAACATCGCCGATCTGAACATTCGTCTGGGAGAAGAGCTGGCAGCAGCTCAGGCGCTCGAAAAGTACCTCGAAGTATTTCCGGAGGATTTTCTCGCTTGGAAGAACTATGCTAAACTGCAGGAAGAGAGCGGCGACCTCAATGCAGCGATTAAGGCGTACCTCGAGTGGAACCGAATTCGGCCTTCTGCAGGGCCTGCACTGAAGCTAGGGTATCTATTTAACAAGATGGGGAATCCGCCTCAAGCCCGATCATGGATCTCCCAAGCGGCGGCTTATGTCAGTGATCCCGGGGCCAAAGACGCCCTCGCTGCTCTGATCGAACTTGAAATCGACTTGCAGCAATACATGCCTGCTTCGACCTGGTTGGAGCAGTATGATTCGCGTTATGGACCGGAAGGTGCAGATCCGAGGATTGTGAGGGCTCGGGATATAATTGGTAAGTGGAGAAAAGCCCAGCAAGACATCGCGGAGGCCGCGGCTGAGATTGAGAGAAAGCGAAAGGAGCTGGAAGATCAGGCTCTCTCGGCTCGGCTACAGGTAGAGGAAGCACGGCGGGAACGAGAAGACTTAATCGCTCAGCAAGCTTTGGTAGGGGGAGCAAACACCAACGACAATCCAACCTTTTTGGCCGCGAATCCGACGCCGAACAATGCCGCCGATAACGATCCTGAAGCTATCAACAATCCAGCACTAGAAGAGAAGCCGCCCGTGGCCCTTGTAGATACGAATGACGATCAACCTCTGTTAATCGTCTCGGATGTGGACTACTTGGAAGCTGCCCGTTCTGCCGTTGACCGGGAGGACTCGATGGAGGCTATTGATCTCTATTGGAGGGCTTTAGGACCTGATTCCGAAAATCCCATCATCTGGTACGAACTCGCAAACGTTTACATAGAGACCAAGAATTGGCTAGATGCCGAAGCCTGTATCCTTGAAGCCAAACGGTGCGACCCAAGGTCACCTATCATCGCAAGTGCCTACTTGACGATCGTTGCTCAAACTAAGGCCCCATCCAAAGCGGTCCGCGAGGCCGAAGCTTTGGTGAACCTCTTTCCCAGGAAGTCCTCCGTTTCACTCGCATACGCCCGCTTGCTGAGAGAAGCCAACGCCCCAAGATCGAGAATCTCCGATGCATACGACAATTTTCTTAGCACAGAGTCTCCCGGAACGGAAGGAATCAAGGAGGCGACCACTTACCTAGGAAGGTAAAATCGAACTGGATCCCTTCCTCCCCACCCATGCCAGCGATTAAGCCGAGCAGCATCCGCGATCTCAAAGATCGGATTGCAATTTTCGATGTAGTTTCCCGTGAGGTAACGCTCAAAAGAGCAGGTTCAAACTACAAGGGACTCAGCCCTTTCACCAACGAGAAGACACCTTCTTTTTTCATCTCGCCAGACAAAGGGATTTACAAGTGCTTTTCCACTGGAAATGCCGGTGACATCATTAGCTTTGTCATGGAAACCGAGCGCCTCAACTTCGTGGAGGCAGTGGAGGAGCTAGCTAAGCGATTCAGCGTTGAACTTGAATACGAGGAATGTGGCAAGCCTCGCGAAGACCGGTCCTTGAGACAGGAACTCTTCGAACTGCACGAATTTATCGCTAACTACTACCATGAAGCTTTCCATGCAGACAACGAAGGCGGAAAGTGGATTCGCAAATATTGGACCCAGACGCGGCAGTTCGAGATCTCCATCGCAGATGAGTTCAAGATCGGATTCGCACCCAAGGGCGGATTGGAGCTTGGCCGTCGCGTAACCAAAGAAGGATTCTCCAAAAAGTCGATCGAAGCCTGCGGAATTTTCTACACGAGACAGGGTATCAATCCAGATACCATGGGATACCGTTTTCGCGGCAGGCTCATGATCCCCATTCGCGATCACCAAGGACGAATTTCCGCCTTTACGGCTAGGCAGCTTGAGCTAACGCCTGATGACGACCCCAGTAGGGAGGCTAAGTACGTCAACTCTCCTGAAACGCCTATTTTCAATAAAGGCTCCCTTCTCTTCAGTATGGACAAAGCACGAATGGAAGTCGATCCCGATACCCCATTCGTCATGGTTGAAGGGCAGCTAGATGCCATTCGTTGCTGGAGCGTCGGGCTAAAAGGTGCCGTGGCACCACAAGGGACTGGAATCACGGAAAATCAGTTGCGACTGATTAAGCGGTACGAGCCTCGAGTTCGATGCCTTCTTGACGGAGACCGGGCGGGACAACAAGCAGCCCTCAGAATGTTGCCGCTCGCTCTCACTCAAAGCGTTGAGGTCACATTCATCTCACTCGACGAGGGGGAAGACCCAGATGACTTACTCCGGAACGGCGGTTCCTCAGCACTAGATGCACTGCTCGAAAGAGAAACCGATGCCATATCCTTTGCCGCCGATTTGATAGCCCCCAGCATCGATTCCCTCACACCTCAAGCGAAGTCCAAAGCTGCCGCCGAGTTATTTCAAATCATTTCCAAGGCGGACTCAGAGACCACACAAATTGAGTTCGTAAAACAGGTAGCCGAAAAGTTGAACATCGATCTTGATGCCGCAATTAGAGACTTCCGTAGGTTTTCAACAAACCCAGCCACCGCCTGGCGACCCAAACAGGCAGAGAAAGGTGTCCAGAGTGAACCAATCACACGTAAAGCCGTCCACACAGTTGAGCGGGACTTATTAGGGCTTTGCTTGAATGAGGAAAAAATCGGGTACCGCATCGCCCAAGTCGTCGATGAGCAATGGATCGACACTAACTCTTTAGAAGGGGAACTGCTCAATCTCGTTTTGAACGCTTTCCTCCACGACATGTGGAATGGAGCCGATTCTCTTAACGATCAGCTTGATAAAACCGAACTAAAGAGCCTAGCAGTCGACCTAATTTTCCAAAAACCCGAGTACGAGAATCCCGAACGACTTGCAGAAGAGGCGATTAAGAGGCTGGTAACCAAATTTGCAGATCAAAAGATTAAGAAGATAAAACTTGAAATTGCCCAAAAACAATCTGAACAAGACACCACTTTAATCTCTCTATTTGACGAAATTGTAAAATTGCAGAAACTTAAGGGGAACCCGCCGCAATTCGAGTAGTCCCATCACCCTTCCTATATTTACGGTAAAACCCACGCCAAAAAAATCTTATGCCACGCAAGAAAAAGAGCGACGCAGAAACCAAGCAAGGATTGTCTAAACATCAAGTTAACGAACGTATTCGCTACTTGATTCGACAGTCCAAAGAACAAGGCTACCTAACTTACAGCGATATCAACACCGCACTTCCAGATGGAGTGGATAGGCAGGATGATATAGATAATATCATATCGATTCTACAGAATTTGGAGATCGACATCCTCGATCCAGATGAAGTCGATTCCTACAAAGCAAAGCAGGAAGAGCAGGAAGAGGCTCAAACCAAAACTAGTCAGCACGACATACTGGACGATCCTGTTCGCATGTATCTTAAGCAGATGGGACAAGTCCCCCTTCTAACGCGAGAACAAGAAGTCGAGATCTCAAAGCGTATCGAAAGCGCTGAAATCAAAGCTCAAGAAGCCCTCTTTTCTGTAGGCATCGCTTCGGATTTCACTCTGAATCTTGCCGAAAAGCTCTACAATCGGGAAGAGCGATTCGATCGAATCGTGATTGATAAGAAAATCGAAAACCGCGAGACCTACTTTCAAACCCTACCTATTCTAATAGAACGATCCCGCAAAACGCACGATCGCATGCTCAAGACTTGGTCTGAACTCCGGGCTGCGGCGGACCCGGAAGATCGAAAGAAAATCCGCTCTAAGTTCAGAAAACAGGAAAATACTCTGAGAGGCAATTTTTCTAAGTTCTTTTTCAAGCTCAAAGTTTTCGAAGAGCATATCGATGACGTGATCAGCAAGGATCTGAGCCGTATCAGCCAAATCAATCGAGACCTGGGTCGCGTCAAAAAGCCAAAAACAGCCAGAGACGCACAGCTTGACCCTCAAAAGTTGAAAGACGAGCTAGAAGATATCCACGACAAGCACCGCATTGATCCCGAAAAATTAGTCCGGTTGATCGGTGATGTTCGCATGCGTCTGAGAGAAGCGCATCAGGCGAAAACGGAGATGGTCGAGGCAAACCGTCGCCTCGTCATTTCAATAGCGAAGAAATATACGAACCGCGGACTTTCTTTCCTCGATCTGATTCAAGAGGGCAATATGGGCCTCATGAAAGCGGTTGAGAAATTCGAGTACCGCCGCGGATACAAGTTTTCGACTTACGCTACGTGGTGGATACGCCAAGCTATTACCCGCTCTATTGCTGACCAAGCTCGCACGATCCGCATCCCGGTTCACATGATTGAAACGCTGAACAAGGTCATGCAGGTTCAAAAACAGCTTTTGCAAGAGTACGGACACGAGCCTACTCCGGAAGAGGTCGCAGAAGAAATGGCCCTTCCAGTAGAGCGTGTTCAGACCATCATGAAGATGGCTCAACAGCCAATCTCACTCCAAAGCCCCGTCGGCGATGGAGATGATACCAATTTCGGTGATTTCATCGAAGATAAGTCAGCGGAGAATCCCTACGATCAAACCGCTTTCAGTCTGCTACGAGAGAAGATCATCGACGTCCTTGATAGCTTGACCGAACGTGAGCGAAGAGTTTTGTCACTGAGATTCGGACTTGTCGACGGCTACAGCCGCACGTTGGAAGAGGTTGGAAAGCAATTTAAGGTTACCCGCGAGCGTATCCGGCAGATAGAAGCGAAAGCACTACGAAAGATGCGTCATCCCACCCGGATTCGACAATTGCACGGATTTTTCGAAAGCGAACAATTCGACGGCCCAAACACTTTTCTCAGCGGCCAGCAGAGTCCAGGCAGCGAAACAGGCACCAAATAAGAATACGGAGCCAAAACACGGATAGTATTGCCAGATTTCGCAAAGCAGTATTGCGAGACACAAACAAAACACACAATCTATAGAAAAATTTATCACGATGTCTTACCCAACACCGAAAGGATTCTAAAATGGAAACAACATATTCAATCGCTTTTTTAACGAATCTTGGCTGGCCCGAGATTGTCGTCATCCTCGTCGTATTTATACTCCTTTTTGGAGCGAAAAAACTACCCGAGCTCGCTCGAGGAGTCGGAAAATCAATCAAGGAATTCAAAAAGGCCACGAGCCATATCGAAGAGGATCTCCGTACTGCGATGGAAGAAGAGCCCGCTCCGAAAAAGCCTATCGAAACTAAGCAACCCACAGAAACGAGCGGAAAAGCGACTTCCGAGAGCTAAGTTTCTGTCTTCAAATTTCTATTACACACTTTCACATGGCCGGCCGACATTACAATCAGTCGGCCGCTTTTTAATTAGTGAGCGACCCCCTTTAAAAACGTTTCCGGCTAGCCTAGCTGACCCTACGGATCCTTTGGGTGTAGCATAAGATGCCCAGAAACCCTCTCATTGCCTAAACAAAGAGACATTTAGCAGCTTTTTACCTTATTCAAAATTGCTTTTGAGTAATGCTCCGTTTAAATCCTTGCTTCAAAACGTCCTTTCGTTGAGCATTTTAGGTATTTATGTTGCGCAAGTTTTTCGGTCTATTTTCTAACGACATCGGTATCGATCTCGGAACAGCCAATACCCTCGTCTACTCAAAAGACAAAGGGATTGTTCTTCGCGAACCAAGTGTTGTCGCCATTCACAGTGGAACCCGAAGAGTTCTCGCAGTGGGTAACGAAGCGAAAAAGATGCTGGGGCGAACCCCCGGCAACATTACCGCAATCCGTCCGATGAAAGACGGTGTTATTGCCGATTTCGATATTACCGAGGCGATGCTCCGTTACTTCATCAAGAAGGTACAAACGGCTAAGATCATTCCTCCCAGAGTCGTAATCGCTATACCATCAGGCATCACTGAAGTCGAAAAACGGGCAGTAAAAGAATCTGCGACGCACGCTGGCGCTCGTGACGTAATGCTTCTGGAAGAACCAATGGCAGCCGCTATTGGTGTTAGATTGCCCGTTGAGGAGCCGGCTGCCAATATGATTGTCGATATCGGTGGCGGTACTACGGAAGTGGCAATTATCTCGCTAGCTGGAGTTGTTTACGCAAAGAGCATACGTGTAGGGGGCGACGAGCTTGATGCGGCGATAATCAGTTACATGAAGAGAGCCTACAATCTACTGATAGGGGAGAGAACCGGTGAGGAAATTAAATTGCGAATCGGATCCGCAGCCGCTTTGGATGAGGAAATGACTCTCGAAGTGAAAGGACGAGACTCAGTAGCCGGTCTTCCCAAGACCATCCAAGTTTCTTCCCAAGAAATCCGGGAAGCCCTACACGATACTGTCAACGCTATCGTAGAGGCCGTTCGTAGCGCCCTAGAGAGGTGCCCCCCAGAGTTGTCGGCAGATCTAGTCGACCGAGGATTTGTCCTTGCGGGCGGTGGAGCTCTCCTTAGAGGGATCGACCGTCTGCTTTGCGATAGAACCGGACTTCCCGTCATCATCGCAGATGATCCCCTTAGCGCGGTCGCAAATGGAACCGGTGCCGTATTGGCAGAATTAAATGCACTGCTACCTTACGTTTCTAGCGATTCCAAAGATTAGAGTGTGCGACTAGAATCACGCGAACGAGCGGTCCATTGGCAAAAAAGCGATTCTTTAGTATAAAGCCTTTTGCGGTCCTTTTTGGAGTAGCAGTTTTTTGGATATTCGTTCCGATAGCGGTTAAGACCACGCTACAATCTGCATTCTACGAGTTTCAGGCTCCCATGAATGCCGGAGCTTCCTACGTGAGGGAGCTTCAAAATTTCTGGGCGGCCCGATTAAAATCAAAAAGCGAACTATACGAAGCAGGCAAGGATCTCGCCCACCTAAATTCCGCCTATCAGCTAGAAGTCCTTGAGAATCAGTCCCTAAAACAGGAGGTAGACCGACTCGAAGCCCTTTTGGGACTGCCCGCAAGACCTGAATACAAATACGAGATAGCTCGCGTCGTGACCCGAGACTTTAACTCTTGGTGGCAACACTTCGAAATCCGTAAAGGTTCTCGTCACGGAATTCCCGTTGGGGCACCTGTTGTTTTCTCTGGAGGTGTAGTGGGTCGCATCCGCCAGGTTCACGAATATACGTCAGCCGTAGAGCTATTGAGCAATAGCCATCTTCGAATGGCGGTTGTAATCGAGGGCGACAACCGACCTATGAGTTTTCGCGGTGCAGGGTTTAAGATATTTCGTTCTCCCATTGGTCTTGCCGAGTACATTCCCAACGATATTTCGGTCTCAGATCCTTCCAATCCACCAAGAATAGTCACCTCTGGAATGGGCGGTATTTTCCCAGCAGGCTTGCATATCGGGTACCTTCAACGACTAAGACCAGGGGCCAGCGGTATGTTTCAAGATGGTGACGTACGTTTGGAAGAACGACTCTCCAATCTCACCGAGGTTGCCGTTTTGATCGCAATTGAGGAAGGTATGGAATGAAGTTTGCACCTCGCAACCGCTGGATCATCGTGGCAATCGCCCATTACATCACGATTTTATTCTTTACCCAGCTCAATTTCTACATCGCTCCATTCGGTATCAGTGTACTGATTACTGGGATGCTAATCTCGTTTAGCTCGCTCACCCTAAACCACCTTCAAGGCAGCTTCTCTCTGATACCCGTCGCCTTTCTAATCGATACAAAAACACCTTTCCCATTTGGGTCCTCACTTCTAACCCTGATCAGTCTTCACTACATTGCCGTCCTTGTCCGATATCAATTCAGCCGCGAATCCGAAGGAGCCAGTCTTGCAACTGCCCTCGCTGCAAACATAGCAATCTATATCGTGTACACCTTTTTGGCAGCCGCTAATTTGGGAACCGAAGGAATTAACGCCTTTCAGATAGCTATAAATCTACTAATAAGTAGTCTAGTTATAGCCCTAATCAACTTGCACTACCAGAGAGCCCTGATTGAAATACTAGGAGTTTCTGGATCAACATCGCCCAAGAGAAGCGTCAGCCTCGATGAATACGGATAACACAAAGAAATACCAGTCACGTCTTTCGATATTCTACGCTATTCTCGGACTACTTCTAGTCATTTTATACAGTGGCCTATTTTTTCGCCAGCTAATCGAGTCCGAATCGCATGCGGCAAAGGAGAAAATCCAAAACCAGCGTCGGATACTAACTCCTGGTCCAAGAGGCTATCTTATGGACAGGGAAGGACGAGTTCTAGTAGCAAACAAGTCTAAGTTCTCGGCCGTCGTTTTTCTTTCAGAGAACCAAGTACAGAAAGCTTTCAGTGATAGCTATCGGGGCATGGTACGAGACTACCGCGAACGAGGAGAAAAAATTAATAGCTATTCAGAGCTCAGAATACTCTCGCGGGCGAGCGTTCTTCAAAGTTACCTCAAGGGCGTCAACGAATTGATCGGCCGTCAAGAAGAAGTGGATGCAACCGCTATCACCCGACACTTAAATGTCAATCCACTACTTCCCTATCCCCTCATCGACAACCTTGCTCCCGAAGAGTTTGCGATCCTTCTCGAATCGCTTCCCGTCGAGTCACCTGTTCAAGTGTACGTATCCAATATGCGCCACTATCCCTACGATAACGCAGCCACGCACGCCCTTGGATACGTAGGATACAGTCCACTAGAGGTTCAAAGCGATATGCCAGGATCAGAACTGAGGACGTTCGCAACAAAAGGCACCTATGGACGCAATGGAATTGAAAAGCGTTTCGACGAGCAACTACAGGGTAAAACTGGCTCTGAAATCTGGGTCGTCGACCCTAGCGGATACCAAGTAGAATCCGTCCAAAGGGAGTATCCCAGAAAAGGCCGAGATATCGAACTGTCCATCGACATTGACCTACAATTAGCTGGCGAAGCCGGATTCGATCTATACGGCGACAAAGGAGCCCTAATCGCCATTGACATAGATAGAATGGAAGTTTTGGCGATGCTAAGCCGACCCGACTACAATCTGAACCAAACCACACCCTTCATATCAAACAAGGTTTTCAAGGAAATCAGCGACAATCAAGCCTGGGAGAACAAGGCCTTGCGCGGCTTATACCCTCCTGGTTCACCTTTTAAGCTAGTAACCGCCATCGCGGGGCTAAAGGCGGGCAAAATAGACGATCATACAATTTTTGAATGCGACGGGTCCCATCGAGTTGGAGGCCGCAACTTCCCCTGTATGGGCCGCCATGGAGAAATCGACTTGCGCACCGCTATCGAGAAAAGCTGCAATGAGTACTTCTATCGGGTTGGGCTTGAAACGGGCGTTGACAATTTGAGTCGGGAAGCCATCTACCTCCGCCTTAACGAACCCACTAACATCGATTTGCCAAACGAAACCCGGGGAATGCTTACGCCTTCTCGAGATTGGAAAAAGACTCGCTTCGGAGAGCCATGGTATCTCGGGGACACTGTAAATATGTCGATCGGACAAGGTGCCTTAATCGTAACACCACTCCAAATGGCCCTGATGGTCGCTTCTGTTGCTAAAAATCAGGTCTATTCCCATCCAAGCATTCTTAAACAATCGCCCGAACAACTCGCCCGGCGCCCTGCCCCAAAACCTTTGGGCCTTCCCGAAAACTTGCATAAGGCGATAATTGATGGCATGGACCGTGCAGTCAGCCCCACCGGCACCGCTCGGTCCGCTATCATCAAAGGAGTCAACATTGGAGGTAAAACAGGCACTGCTCAGATAAACAAAAAAGATGGCAATCTTGAGCTCGCTTGGTTTGTCGGATTTGCGCCGATCGAGGACCCCAAAATAGCGGTGGTCGCCCTAGTAGAAGGACAGGAACTCAATGTGAGCTTTGGCGGCGGCCAATACGCCGCTCCGATGGCTCGCTACGTCTTGGAGGCCTACTTTGACAAGCGTCCCGAGTATGTGAACACTCAGAAAGTTACAACCACCGCCGCCCTTCCTTGAATATAAGACGCTGGTTTGACCACGAGTCTAGGCGACTAAATCTTCGCCGCTTAAAATGCTGCGTAACCGATTCCCGTTTTCCTTTCGCATCGTCAGTCATGTCTCTATGCTCCGTTTCGTACTTCTAACGAACCTAGCTCGCCTTGTGCCGAATCTAATCTTCCCTCATAAATGTGGCTAAGAATAATTCGCGATAGTTCACTACGATTTTACTCCAAAAAAGCAGTGCTCAGATAACCGTAAAGCTCCATCTAATTGCCAAATCGGGCCTTAACGCCACTTAAAATTTCATCAATAATCGATTGGTTTCGAACAACTGAATCGTGAAATTCACTCATGCTAAGTTTCTGATCTCCAATGCCGTGAGCATAGTTGTCAATCATGCACAAAGAAGTGAGCGATATCCCACTTTCTAAGAGCAGATCCGCTTCGTTGCCGAAAGTCATCCCAACCACGTCACAACCCCAGCTCTGAAGGATTCTTACTTCGGCTTTCGTTTCGAATCGTGGCCCACGCGTCTGCACGTAAACTCGATCACATTCGACCCCTTGGGGACATAGTCTCTTTAAATCGTTCAGAAGCCCGTTGTCAATCGCCGGTGCGAATCCGCTAGAGCAATCATCGATAAAAGTCATTGGAGAGAAACTCACGTAGTCCGAGCAAGAAACCAACGTTCCTGGCTTCAAGTTCTCTTTCAATGAACCCACTGAGGTCAATGCTATCACTGCCTCTACACCCAAAGATTTTAGGGCAAATACATATCCTCTATAGTTGCTCCTGTGGGGAGGAAGCGGTTCTGAAAAGCCGTGACGATTCACCACAACGATTCCCTTACCGCGCTTGACGTCAATCGTTCCGTAAGGCGTCTCCACTTGATCCAATTTCCAGTCCTTAAAAACTACCGACCGGTTGATGCTCGTCCCACTGATGATCGCTAAGTTCATAATTTCATATAGAGCTTTCTCCCCATTCAAATCAACAATCAACGCGACTCTTTCGTCAGTAAAAGCTTAGAAATACACCTTCATCCCGTTTTTTCATGAACCACGGTCAAATAGTTACTCAACGGTGACGATTTACTACTCGATTTATCATAATCCGACCAATCCCCGAAACCGTTTCCACTAAAAAGTTGAACCAGGAACAATGCAGAAAGTTCCTCGCTGGCAACCGTTCTTGCTTCTACCGTAGCTTTTGGGAAAACTTTCCCGACAAATAGAAGGAGAAACCCAATCCTCGAGAGTCGCTAGAAAAGTCTACGCAAAGACAGAATTAGCTCCGACCTGCAAGATCCAAGACGCTAGAAACGTCGCCTCTCATTCTAATGGCTGACGTTTTTCTATTGATTTTCAGGAACCCAATCCTAGCTTCTCCGGCTTCGACGGCCTCGTGGTGTAATGGTAGCACTAAGGATTCTGATTCCTTCTGTCGGGGTTCGAATCCCTGCGAGGCTACCAACCCCGCACTACGTCAACGATGCCCGTACCAAAAAACCTAATCTTGTCGCTTTCAGGCCCTCCCAGAATGAGGCTTCCAGAAAAATCAATCCTTGGTCGTTTCAATTTTGCCCTTCCTGCCACTCCCCTGCCATAACCCATATGTAAGGAGCCTTTTTCTCTGTGCAGACTGCCATCTTGAAACGGACTTCAGCCCAGTTTCCTCTGCAGCGGCTTTAATCCAAGATCGCGATGGGCTTGTTTTACCAATGAGAAGGTGCAAGGAGCCACATAAAGGAAAGTTCGGAATTCCGGGTGGATTCGTAAATAGTAGAGAACAGTTGAAAACCGCAATGCTTCGAGAAGTTTAGGAAGAATTCGGAATCCAATTGGATTCATGGAAGTACCTTGGGGGTTGGCCCAACGAATATTCCCACAAGTCTATAGTTTACGCTGTTAGCAATCTCTGCTTTTTGGTTAGGGGTGAAAGCTTTCAGAACATCCAAACATATTCCGATTAAAATGAAGGTCTCTATTGAAAACCCGGATACAATTTTCACTGAATAGCTCGCACTTCCCTCTCAAAAATTTGCCGTCTCTGCGAATCTAAATAACCGCCACAGGAGTTGGTCAACTGTATAAAATTCTACCCCTTAAAATTTCCTCTCGAAACCTCGATGATTCTCCAATCGTCTTTCTCTGCTCGCGAGGGTCTCTGAGTACCAGTCGCAATTATTTGCAAATTCTTGTCAAGAACAGACCAAAACCTGTCTCTACGTTGCTGGTCCAACTCCCCCAGTGCATCATCTGCAAGAGCAACCGGTCTGAATCCAAATCGACTCTGCCAAAACTCTATAATCGCCAACGAAAGTGAAAGCGTTACTGAACGCTGTTGTCCTTCAGACGCAAAGTCATCGGCGGACATCCCGTTTAATGAGATCGAAAAGTCGTCGCGATGTGGACCCTTACCCGTCGACTGTAAGTAGCCATCTCTTTTCCGGTTTTTCTCCAGCAGTTTAAGATAGTCCCCTTCTTCTTCGAGTTCTGCACTTCGACTATACTCCACCGCCAAAGTTTCACCGTCTAATGAAATTTCTCGGTGCACGCCAACGGCATACTCCATCAGAGAATCTAAGATTTCCGTTCGAACCCTACAAATCGTCAATGCCGGCTCGTCCATTTGCGATTCGAAGGCGGATACTACTGCATCAGACTCATTTTGCTTCAGAAGTGCATTCCTCTCCTGCAGGAGCTTTTGAAAGGTCTGCAATGCTCTAAAATAATTGCGATCTACGCCACAGATAAACGCGTCAAAAAAACGCCTTCGATTTCCCGGAGTGCCCCGAGTTAATTGTAAATCATTAGAAGAGAGAATCACTGTCGGAAATTTCCCAACAAAATCTGACAATCGTTTTGTGGGTTCACCATCGATCCAAACTTCTTTTCCAGACTTCTTAATTTTAGCCCTCACCTGAGTCTCGCCCAGGTCTTCATGGTCTAAATCATATACAATTTCCGAATACAGCGCCGAGGGACCTATCACCACCCGATTCTCATGAGTGCGAAAGGGACGCAAAGCGGTCGCCAGTCCAAGAGCCTCCAGCATATTCGTCTTCCCCTGCCCATTCGGGCCATGAAGAAACACACGCGGAGATCCTAGTTTCAACCGGCCGAATTCTATATTCCTATAGTTTCTAACACTGATCCGTTTAAACTGCATTCCTCAATCTGCGTGGTCCCTTATCAGTAAACTTCTAATATCCCAGCATCGGATTTCCGCCTAGAGGCGAAGGATTTGCTGAATTTCGATCCAGCAAGTCGGCACGATAATATTTGTGCCCTTGCAAACCAGCTCGGAAAGGAGCACCGTTCGCCTTCACAAATTCCGTGATTGACTCCAGAATACGAGGATCCTTCCTAACCGACCACTCGGGGTGGAGCCATACCGAACGCTTATCAATTGAATTGCCCAATGTCTCTACCCACTTCCTAACCGAGCCCTCATCTTCAATAATCAGCTTAAACTCATTTGCAATCGCCAGTGACTCAGGCAATGGCGTTGAACGCCATTTAGGGCTCAAGGTTATCCAATCAAACGAACCTCTAATCTGAAACGCGCCCGACGTTTCCAAATGGGATTTCAGCCCTCTCTCCCTCATGGCATCGGTCAATGGCCCCAAATCATGAATTGTCGGTTCTCCTCCCGTAATGACCACCAGATCGCTCTTCACCGCAGCCGCCGCATCCGCGATCATGGCAGCGTCTATCCTGTCTACCTTTTCTGGGACATAATCCGGATGCCAGGTTCCTGCCGAGTCACACCAACGGCAATGAACCGGACAACCGTAAAGACGTACGAAAAAAGCGGATCTTCCCGAATGGTCTCCCTCACCCTGCCATGAGTGAAACGTTTCATGGACCGGATATTCCATCAATCTAATTCCGGAGAATAGGTTGCACTGTTTCGAAAATCCTCTTTAACGGTCACTGAGATTAGAAACGCCCTTCCCCCTGTCATGTCTTGTATCATTGGTTTGGCGACATTGAAAATAAATCTCGCCATCCCTTCACTCGAACATTGCTCCACGACAAGTGACTTGAAGACGCTTATTCCATTTTCGTCCTTTAATTTCATAAAGGTTTCGAGCAGCGGATCGTCTTGGTTGAAGACACATGCATGATCCAAATTTTCCTCCAACCAGGTGCGTAGCTGCTTTAATTTTCCAAAATCTACGACAAATCCGCAATCGTCCAGTTGATTACAGCCAAACGTGAAGGTGAAACTCCAATTATGGCCGTGGATCTTTGCACAATGACCATCGTGCCGATGCTGCCGATGAGCAAAGGGAATTTCCGAGTAAGTCTTTTGGCAGGTGAACATACTGAATATCAAATCGAGAGGTGCCAGTTTTGAGCGACAAGCGCTTCGACGCTAGGTGCACTAGCGGAATAGCTCGTTGGGTCCTGGACACTCGCCAAATAAAAAGCTTCCCTGCGCTCGATGCAAGTACCACATTTTCCACAATGTAAGTCTCCTCCCTTATAGCATGACCAAGTGCTTTCTAAAGGGCTGGCTAAACGATGCCCCTCTGCCACAATCTCACTTTTGGTTGAATTGACGAAAGGACGAAATAATTTTATCTCACTCCAATCGCAGAGTTGAATGGCTTGATCGAGTGCATCGGCAAAACTCTCCCGACAATCAGGGTAGATAGCATGGTCCCCGCTATGTGCGGCGTACGCCACCGCTTCCGCCCCTTTCTTTATTGCCCATGCCGTTGCCAATGAAATCAGTATCATGTTTCGATTAGGAACGACGGTCTGTTTCATTGATACTTCTTCGTAGTGTCCCTCTGGAACGTCCGTACCAGAATCCGTCAAACCACTCGATCCAAATAAGGTCGCAATGCTCCTCAAGTCCACTATTCTATGTTTTATTCTGAGCCTTTCACAAATTTCCTTCGCCACCAGAATCTCTTTGCGATGTTTCTGACCGTAGTCGACGGTCAGGGCTCCTCGTAAATCAATTCCCTGCTCTAACATCCAATACAACATCACAGTTGAATCCATCCCTCCTGAATAGACAGCAATAGCGGTCTCGGGAATTCTGTCTGTTCCTTTAGGCATCGTCGCGGAGATAGACGGAGCCCTTCACCAAGTCAAGCGCGGTCGAGGGAAGCAAGGATAAGGGTAACAAACTTCGCAAAATCGCCTCGCTCTAAGACCAACATTTTGAAAGTTTCGACGATCATCCCGCAAGCTATTTAGTCTAGAGTCACTTCATTGATATCGGACCTTTGCTATACCCAAATTGCCTGCTCATCCACACTTAAAATTAAATTTTAAACGTTGTATTCATTATTTTTTGAATTTGTTTCGAACACACCCTTAAGCAATTCTTGAAATCTTTCAAACTCGTTCAAAATGGGCACTCCTCCCGCTAAATCTAGACATTCTGAACCTATCAATTCCAGAACCAATTCAAGATCGTTCGGACTACAATCAGCTTCGCCTCAGAAACATTGAAAATTAGAAAAAGCCAGCAGTTTCCAGTAATCGACTTTTGTTTCGAATGAAACCGCCACAACCTTTCACAAAAAGAAATCGATTCGATCTCGCAAGATTATCTCTGCACCTACAAGGGCAAGACTTTCCTTTAATGCGATGGAAGCCGGCTCTATTATCCAATACGCTAGGACAAACGTACCGCTCCCCTAGTTGCCTGAATAGAAAAGCTTCTAGAAACTGCGGGCTCGGGTTTCTTGTTAAGATACGACCCTGAACCCTGACCTTTCCGCCCCATTGCCCATTGCGCCTCACTATTCCCGACCGCTTCTCCTATCTCTGCCTTTGATGTCTCCCCGATTACTGTAAACTCAACTTGGCCTTATTCGATCCACTCATGAAGCCAATCCTGAACTCCCCCGCATCATGACAGAACCGTCCTTATGGTCCCTCTTTAGTTGATCAGAATTTTGAAGGGACCCTGACGATTCGCACCCTCTGCCCTTTTCCCGCTCCGGCACTACCCGTTTCCTCCGGAACCGCTATAATGAAAGCTCCTCCCGGCTCCGGTAGCATCGCAAACTTTCCCGGCGTTGAAAAAGTCATCTCTGGCTTGAACCGAATCAAACGGGATGCCTTCCTCCCCCGAGGAACTATCAGCTCACCCTTGTTCGTTGCCAAAAGAACTTTTCCGTCTGGCGTTAGACGCATGCTGCTCAAAGCTGTTAGCTCTCGTACTACGGTCTGAATTTTCATGACGTTGTGAAAGTCGCTGCGAGCAACCTTGAACACCGATCCCTTCGTTGCTCCCTGAATATGATTGGCCACGAAGAAAACCGAGTCTTCAGCACTCTGATAGGAGATATCTCCAGGAATACTGGAAATCTTCATTACCCCCACATCCATAGGACTTTTACCTGTAAACATATCGACCAAACCAATGGTACTAATCCGGTAAATGACTGGCTGTGCCTTAATCCTGTTTTTGAATAGATTCCCGCCAATCCCCGTATCCCCTATGTAAACACTTCCGCTTCTGTCGATCGTGATGCTATTGGGCGAAACTAAGGGATTCTCACCCTTCAATTTGACATCTGAAGCAGGACCTAGATCTACCTTCTTTATAAGCCTGCCAGTAGTTGGGTCATACAAGGAGAGACCGATAAAATCAGCCGAGGCATCCTTGATCATTCTTCCATCCTCCGTTTCTATCAGCGGCGTGCCAGAAACGAGAATGAGCGACCCGGCTGGAGCGACACCTGCCAAATCAACGGGTAGAAAATCAATGTCGGAAGGAGCCGTTAATCCGACGATAAATTGCTTGCTTGCCAGTTTGAAGTCAGGACCTTCAACCACGCTGAACTTAGTTATTGAGCCCGCATCTCGGCGGGCACCCACTTCACCCCTAGATCGGTTGACGACAAAAAGCGAAGTCCCATCTGGAGAAAAAGCGGCCGAAACGGGCCGATCGAAACCCGTTAAGTCCTCAAGTACCACAGGTTTCGCTCCATAGGTGATGCGGATGGTAGAAATAGCTGCAAAAAGGACAAAAAAGCGAATCAAAATTTTCATTATCGAGGGAGGCACTAGTAAATATCAAGACTACAACCTTACAATAGTGTTTGACCGAGTTGTGTCAAAGAAAGCCTGACAGCTTTCGAAAATGAATCGAAAGACAACGATTTCGCTCATGAGTTCAATCTAAAGAAAGTCTTTTCCTCGCAATGGGATCGATTGCAGAGCAAACTTCTTTAATCTCTCCGTTAATTCGCCTGATATCCAGCTAATAAGGCTTGGGGCAGCGGTCCGATGGATCTCTCTCCATTTTGTCAGCCTCCAACTGAAGCTCATCGAGTTCAACTCGAATTTTCTCTCGCACTGCCGCAGAAGCCACAGAATCCCCGTCAAATTTCCTCCGAGCTCTTTTCATTTTTCCCAAAAAATTTCTACAGGGCGTGACCGCTTGGTCGCTTTGCTTAGCATTCAGTCCAGCCAGCTATCACGATTGTTTAAAACTCGGCGATTCAGGGTTTAAATGTAGTGAAATACATATTACATTTTGGTCACTTTCAAAGATGAGTGCAATTGGGCCATCCATTAGCACCTTATATACGCCCTGAGCCAGGCCGCTAACTGAAAGTAAATCGTTTTTGATGGGGATAATTTCCAGCAGAGCCCTAAAACACTTACTCGGATCATCTAAATAATCCAAGAGGCCAGCCCAATTTCCCCCGAGGCCGGCACTACCCAAGGCAGAGACCCAGGGGTGACAGTAGCCTCCAGACCAGCCCGATCGAAATAGTGAAGGACTTCGTTTTCTCCCACTGTCATCCTGTCATCGGTCAACCACTTCAATTCATTCGACTCGCTTCAACTCCACTCTCCGCAAAATACCTTGCCATTTCTACCGCCATTAAAGCCATTCCGTCAGGGTTCGGATTAATCGAGTCTGGTATCATAGTGAAACTTCGGTTTTGCCTTAAGCTGGTAGTAAAGTCATTCATCGACCTCAGCAGATCCAGATACTCCAAATACCGCGTCCAAGGAACATTCCATAGCCATTCTTCATAGAACGCTAGCTTGGTATTGTAATCCTGATAGACGCTTAGTCGCTCGAAGCAAAAATCCGGGTCTTTGTTTCGAATAGTATAATGCCATTGGTCGAACAGGGTCAGCAATAGAATGATCAAACGGGCCTCGATCTCATTCAGGCGGTCCAATACCGTATTCACATCACGCTGGTAGACTGCAAAGTTCTCCCCCTCGAATTCTTGGTACCTTCGGTCGTTCATACCTCACAGCAGGGAAACGTATTGCAGTTGCCACTTTGCCAAGTCCTCATCAAATCGGTCCAACAAGTCGCCCTTTATTCCCGTATTCGCGGAACGTAGCTTCTCATCATGAAATCGAGTATACAGGAAATTCTCCAAGTATTGTTAATAACCGCACTGGTGTGTAATCGAATCTCCTGATCAAACAGTCATCCATCCAGGCTCTAGATTGAATTGTTCTGCTCGATTCACAGATGAAATGACCTCTAATGATAAAAGATATTACTTACCGCCAAGAAACGTCGCAATTCAATATATAATAATGGGTTAGAACTACTCTGATAAGTTCCAATTGCGGCACCAGAATAACCGAGACCAACACGAAATAGCTAACCGACCAAAAATAGACTCGGCCTTCGATCCCTCTTCCTTGGTCAAAAAAATATTGTATCCAATAATTGGTGTCATTTTAATTGAAAATATAATAAGTACCGTCTATCCGTCCAATTGAAGTCTCGGCTAAGCATAGAAAACGTCATATCAGACAAAACGTCTACCACTTTCGCCTATAACTGTTCTCCCTTAATCTGGCACCATAGCTTTTTCAGTGCTTCTGGACTAGCATCTCGGAAATTTAAAAACGGAGCGTGCCGATGCGGTTGATTGGGATCGAATTCAATTCCCCACAACGGAATCGCCGACTGTGGCAGCATTGCATACCTCGCGTCGCTGATGACACCTGGACGGTTGGGATGCCAACTCAGGTAGCCCGCCGAAAAGTGATTGAATCGTTCTAGATCCTGCCGCAGCACCGAGCTCTCCGGAAGTCCTCCCTTCAATCTCTCTAGGTCAACCCCTTTCATGCGCTCACCCTCGTATACAAGAATCTTCCCACTCAAAAGGCTCACTCGGATAGCATCTACTTGGAAGTCCCCCTCAAACTCATAAATCCCTCGCCATACCAATAAATTTCCGATCGAGGGTTTAACGGTAAATCGACTAGCTCTCTCTTCGCCTCGATTTCTTGCAAGTTCGACCAATGCGTTTGTAGCTCTATGACTCTGAAGAGCACCGATAGACAAGTACACAAAAACAAAAGTGCCCCCCATCCACGCCCACTTTCGGCAAGAGCATATCCAACCAATTGCGAGTAGACCGAGTATTGTAACCGTAAATACGGGGTCGACTATCGATATGACACTCCAGGCAATCCGCAGATCTGAAAAGGGCCAAAGTAACTGTGTACCATAACTCGTACAGGCATCTAGGAACCCCGCAGTCGTATATCCCGCTGTAGCAAAAAACAGCAACTCGCGAAACCCTATCAGCCTGCGAAGAAAAATCCACAACAGACCCGCACAGATCAGTCCCCCTAACGGTATAAAAACGAGCGAATGGCTAAAGTGCCGATGGTACTCAACATTCAACAAAGGATCTGATTCGGAACGAATGAATACATCCACATCCGCCAGCATTCCGCCCGCCCAACCTACCGCTACGGCCCATCGATAACGGACTGGCTTGGAAAGCGTCGCAGCTGCAATCGCTCCTAATGCTCCTTGGCTTATAGGGTCCATGTTATTAATCTCTCATCGATTGCGAGTCGAAACTTCTGGATTGCAGATATATTCTCCCTCGACAACTGAAAAAAAAGGAGACCGCTTGCTTTTCTTGGAATAGATCCCATCGAATTCGCTTCTGATCGCACTCTAGATCGATACCGTTCTCTGTATGGGAATAGGCCGATTTGAGCCAAACGATGATGGATTTATCAATGATCACGTCCACAAGGCAGCCGTGAGTATTTCAAAAGCAATCTGCGTGTATTTTGAGGGACATTACGCTAATAGCAACGCAAAGGCAATTCCCGAAGAACACCCTTTGGTGACGATTAGGAATCGCTTGAAAGAACAGAACGAGCAACCCGCTGAGTTCGGCAACATCGTTCACGAACCTAGTCTTTTCAAGATCCACCAACCTTAGAAAAAAGCGAAAACACGCTGGAACATTTAGCTCTGGACCCATAGTCCAAGAAAAGCCATCCAGTATATTCATGATGGCTTCCGACATTGAATTCGCTCACCAACCGAAACTTGCTGGAGCATAAGCCACTCAAAGTAGAAGGATTTCCTTAACTATCTGAATGAAGTCTCCTTAGAGCCTTTAACCGTCTAACCTTTATCGTCTAGATACTTCCAAGCGCCCTTGTAGCGTTTGAATCGCGAGCATTCGTGAAGCTCGAAGGGCTCTCCATTGACAAAGTACTCCGCCACGAAATCCACTTTACCCGCTTTATCCAACTCTCCCCCTCGCATCTTGGCGAGAATGGTAAGAAAGCTCCAATTAGCTTCGTGAATCGTCTTCTGAAGTTCCTCCCTTAGACCTGGGGCTCGCGTGTCTGGATGCGTCGTTTCGACAAGATAGTCCACTTTTCGGAAAAAGTAAGCACTGTAGCGCGAACGCATGAGCTGCTCCGCTGTTTTTGGCTTCTCCTGACCGAAATGGAAAGGTCGGCAACATATCCCGTAGTTGAGCTGACTCTTGCAAGGACAGAGAGAAATTTCTCTCTCAGTCGGAATACGCTCTTTGTTTTCCTCCATAAAGCTTACAGATCCCTGAAAGACGCCTACTATTCAAAGCTATTCTTCCAGCGGCAGACGATAGCATGCCACCTCTAGATGGTTGCGAACCAACAATAGGGATCCCACCAACGCGGGTGGATTCCAGCTTTTTCCTTCCAAGGCTGCAAACGATCCTAAAATCTCTGTTTCTTCTGAATTCGGCTCAAGTAGAATCGCCTCTCCGTTCTCTGCCATCAGTAACAACCAATCATCTCCCAATAATAATTGCCCATGACCATAACGGCCTTGTTTCCAAGTCCTAAGACCGGTTTCCACCTCGATACAGGTTAACATTCCATCGTCCAATCCATACAAATAGCCATCACTTAATACAAAGTTATTGAACTTGGATTTCAGATGAAGGCTCTTCCACAATTCCTTGGCTACATATCCACTTTCAGCTTTCTGGATCTCGAACATCGAAGCACCCGCTCCGTATCCACTCGATATTACAAAACGGTTTTCGGAAATCTGGACGGGGATCGCAACGCGAGGCGTTCCGGTAGATCTTGTCCACGGAAATTCCCACAAAACGCTTCCATCTTCGACGTCATGTCCCACTACACCTCCTTTGTTGAAGATAAGAACCTGATCTTCGCCATCCACTTGGTAGACAACCGGAGAACTCCAGTGGGCTTTGTCGCTTCCTCCTCGCCAAACGAGTTTTCCGGTCAACTTGTCGTACGCCACAAGAGAATGCCCCTCGGAGCCGCCCGCACTCAGAATAACGAGGTTTTTGAAAATCAAAGGAGAGCCGGCCACCCCCCAATCAGGCAACGGCGCGCTATGTTCTTCTAATAAATCGAGTGAATAGACCAGATTACCCGATTCCACTAAACGACATGCAAAAAAGCCAGTCGCCCCAATCGTGTAAACGCGATCCCCATCTATCGTCGGAGTGGCTCGCGGCCCAATTCCTCCTAACGGATTGTCGTATCTGGCCGTGTTTCGCGACTGCCAAGACAACTCCCCCGAGACCAATTCAAAACAGGATACCAACTCCTCCTCGCCATCCTGCTCCTGCGTAATCGCTCTGTTGCCTGAAATCGCAAATCCAGACCAAGCTTCACCTATCGGCTTTCGCCAGAGAAGCTTTGGAGGAAACTCAGACCAGTTCTTCTTCAGCCGGATTCCTGGAATCGAGGCATTCCGATGCGGTCCCAAAAACTGCGGAAATGCGCCATTCGTTTCTCGCATTGGAAGAGTCGCTTCTTCAACTCTAGCCACCGGTGGCTGAGACCATCTCCAGGTGAAGATTGGAACCAAATCCCCCGTAACGCCTCCGTATCTTGCCGTGCTCGCTAATAGCAACAATATCAGGCCAGCGAGTCCCAGAACCTGAAACCGATACTTCGCCCTGAGACCCGAAAACAAGAGTAGCCAAAAGATCGACAGTACGAAGCACACGATCGCCACTCCTGTCATTTTCATGACCATCGCCTGTCGAGCACCGACCTCGCTATCCTGAAGAAGGAGGACGACACAGATCGTTGAAACGCCAAGCACCCAGATCAGAACGAGCGGCCACCAACGTGCTTTCATAATCTCAACTCCTTCATCATGTGGACAACTATTCAAGGATTAGCAACCACCCTCCCCATCTTCTCAGTGGTTGACTCCTTCCACCAACTGACGACGAAGGATGTCCTTGGCGAATGCCGCATAAAGCCATTGCCCATCAGGACTGATGCGGGCGTAGTTGCAGCGCGGACGGTTGTCCGGCGAAGGAACAACGATCAAGGGATGCGCACCTTCCTTCCCTAACCGAGAGGCAATTTGTATTCCCAATGCAGTACCGATCAACAGACGTCCATCCTTAAGTGGCTGCATCCCATCTAGTCGACCCAGCCCATTCGATGGGATCCCCAGCCGATAGGTGGGCGAGCTCTTTCCTTTCAGTTGTCCCAATGAATCGATGGAAAACCCATGAATCGTTCCGGAATTGAACTCCGCGACGAGCAGCGTCTTCTGGTCCAACGAAAGCGAAATCCCATTGGGCATCCACTTCGGATCGGCCGCCTTCGTCAACTCCCTACTTTTCGCATCGATCCGCCATACGTTGTTTTCTCCGGGATCAGTAAAAAAGATAGTTCCGTCTTTCAAAATCGCAATATCGTTTGACGCTGGACCTGTTGCCACCGCTACCTTGCCCCATGTAATAGGGTCCCAAGCATAAATTCGGCTCGCTCCTCGAGAGCAGCCATAGAGTCGCCCATCCGGGCCAAAAGCAATCCCATTCGCCCTGCCGGTATTGTCGTCAATCATGATTCTTTCACCCGTATTGGCATCCACCTTGTACAACAGCGACCGGGGGACATCCGTAAAATAGAAATGCCCCTCCTTGTCCCAAGCCATACCCTCCGCAAACTGATGACCACCAGAAACAAGCTCCCATTCCGAGTCTTCCTGAAATATCAAATCATCCCCTTTTGCGACAGTCAAACCTGCTAAAAATACGCATACCGCTACAGATAATTTAATCCTCATTTCGAAATCCTTGGCACTCTCGACATGAACCGCAACTCGTTAAGGCTTTAATGGGTCATGACCTAAGTGATAATGTTTATCCCCATCGGATAAGAGTTGCGCTCAGAGTATTAACGAAAAAACTCCTCGCCCTCCCGTTCCAAGCCGTCGACTAGGACGTTATTGAAGCCTAAAAGAACCATGATTCGGCCCGTATCATCCAATATATATATTAGTGAGGTTCGGAATCCTCCGCCAATCCTGGCATCGGATGGTAGCTGTAACCTTGTCACCATATGTGTATCGGTACAAACTGGGGCTTCTCCTTAAAGTCATAGGCATTGTAGAATATCTCGTGCTAAAGGGGAGGCTCTCGCGGTTCACATTCGGGGAACGCTCGCATGATTTGGAAGTAAAAGAGATCCCAATGCTGCGTTCCCCAAAATTCATCTACCATCAGGAAACCACCGCTCAATAGGTAGTCTCTAAACCCCGCTATCTCAGCATCGGAAAAATTGACCGACCAGGGTGTAATCAAAAAAGCAAAAGGATAATTCCTCAAATCCCTATCCTTCAATTCAAGCACCACCGGATTCGGGTCGACCTCGATCGATGTCAACTCCTGTAGCCGATACGATATATCCAAATCGGCTTCCGGATAGTCGCCATCCCATCCGTGCCGACCATGCGGAAGATAGCGGATACGCACGAAGGTGAATACGTCCTCTTACAACCCCTCCTCATTCTCCCAAATCGGTAACTCGCTGCGATCCACATACTCGCGACCAACCCCCCTACAATGCTGGGCAAGGACAAACGTGCCCACTAGAACCACGGTCAAAACAGTCACTAACAATAACCGTTTCAATTTGATACACTGAATTAGCTATCCTCACATTCCAAACTCCGGCAAATCACACAGATGCCAAGAGAACTAGCAACTGCAAAATCCTATTGAACCACAGTCTACCTTGTGGGCCTGTAACAGCAAATGGCCAGGGAGTCCTGATATTTTTAACGATCTGAATGATAATTTATTGTTTTACTCACGGTCAAAACGCAGGCTTACGTCGTTGACCCCGAACCTCCCGTACACTAACCTTCGTATTGTTGAAAAAATTTATATACATATACTTACTATCTAACGCTATCAGTCTTTCATTTGCGGGTAAGAGCATCAATTTCAATCGGGACATTCGTCCGATTCTCTCTAACAAGTGCTTCCATTGCCACGGACCCGACCAGGAGGATCGCAAAGAGGAACTTCGGTTAGACATCGCTGAAGGCAAGCTCGGAGCACTCACCCCCAGGGATGGCTACCACATCGTCAAACCGGGTAAACCCGAGGAGAGCGAGCTTTGGTTTCGCATCACTTCCGAATACGAAGACGAGTTTATGCCACCAGCAGACTCGCACAAAGCCCCGCTCACTGAAGACGAAATTGATCGCATCACACAGTGGATCAAAGAAGGTGGCGAGTACCAGGATTTCTGGGCATTCGTGCCACCGCAACGTTACATTCCAGAAAGTGAAGACAAGAGCTATGATAATACTATCGATCAAATTGTAAACGCTTCACTTCGCACGAAAGGATTGCGACTAAATGAGGAAGCGGACAGACGGACTCTGATCAGGCGCTTGTCATTCGATCTCACTGGCCTTCCCCCGACTGTGAGCGAAATCCGGGAATTTCTAGATGACCGCGGCTCTAACGCATATGAAAATCTCGTTGAACGCTTGCTAAACAGCTCTGCTTATGGCGAACACATGACTCGTTATTGGGCAGATTTGGTTCGGCTGGCTGATACAAATGGCATGCACCACGATTTCGATCGCGATTTTTCCACTTATCGTGACTGGTTGATTCGTTCCTTCAATGAAAACCTGCCGTTTGATGATTTCATTAAGTATCAGTTGGCTGGTGATGTATTTAATGATCCAAGTCTGGATCAATTAGTCGCATCTGGATTCAATCGTTTGCACATGATCATCGACAAAGGAACGGCACTTCCCGAGGAGAGCTTGCATAAAAACGTTGTCGATCGCGTCGAAGCCTTCGGTACGACTTTCCTTGGACTGACGGTTCAATGTGCTCAGTGCCACGATCATAAATACGACCCGCTTACCCAAAAGGACTATTACCAGCTCTACGCCTTTTTCAATAACTTTAGTGGTGCGCCCGAAACAGGTGGTGAACCCGAGCGAGGTCTTCAGCCACCATTCATAAATCTTACCACCCCGAAACAGGAAAAACAACTAGCCGACTTCGATGGAAGATTGCAGGCACTTGAATTCGAACTCGGAGCGATAGTGCGGCGCCAAGGATTATCAGATAAATGGCCGAAAGATTTTTCAAAAGTAGCGGTTCCTTGGATTTGGCACGAAGCCTCCCGCCCTTCCCCAAGCGTCGATTTTAGAACCATATTAGAACTGTCTGAAAAACCTGAATACGCCATAGCTCGATTTGTTGGTCTGCCAAAAGCAGTCGGAGCTAAGAGAGGTGCTTTTCAGGGTAACCTTCGTCAATCGAAAGATGGTGCCGCAACCGAAGCGAACGATGTTAAAAATACTGAGGAAACTATTGCGCATATTCCGAAAACGGAGGTATTCGTGAATGGTGTTTCCCTCGGGAATGCACTCACTTTGAAGGATGGAGTGGCAGCGGAATTAAGTGACCTTCTTATATCCGGGGAAAATCTTATTACGGCAAAAACCACCGAGAAATCGGGGTTTGCTTTTATTCTTGAATATGGAACGGGGGTCGACACTCAGTTCTTTACAACAAGTCCCGATTGGAAAGTGAGTATCGATGAGGGATCTTCCTGGGTGGCTGCCACCGAAGTGCATAATCCCAAACACGAGAGTGAGTGGACTAATCGAGTACGTTCGAAAGAAGTATTGGAGGCTCAAAAACGGATCGCCGATTTGAAGGCCAAGCGAACTGCCTTTTACCATACGATTCCTGGCGCGATGATCATGTCAGAAATGACCCCCCCTCGGCAGGCGACGATGTTTATAGGCGGGGCCTACGATGCTCCTGATGTGCCTGTTGAACGTAACACGCCGGCTTTTCTGCCTCCGATGAAAAAGAAAAAAGAAATGTATACCCGCATGGACTTAGCCGAATGGCTTGTCGCCCCCAACCACCCACTGACCAGTCGAGTGGCGGTTAATCGTTTCTGGCAACAAATTTTCGGCGTTGGCTTAGTCAGAACCTCTGAGGACCTTGGGGCGCAAGGGGAGTGGCCCAGCCATCCCGAGTTGCTAGATGAGTTAGCGGTCACCTTTATGGAAACCGGGTGGGACGTTAAAAAACTATTTCGGTCGATTCTACTTTCTAGGACCTACAAGCAAAGTTCTGACGCCGATCCTAAAGCCTACAAAAAAGATCCGGAGAACCGGCAACTGGCACGAGCCTCTCGCTACCGTCTAGATGCGGAGGTGATTCGTGATCAAATCTTGGCGGTGAGCGGCCAGCTCAATAATACCATGTACGGTAAAAGTGTTAGGCCACCCCAGCCACCGGGCTTATGGGAAATGGTGAACATGGTGGCAAATCGGCCTTATGTTCCTGATAGCGATGATAACATCTATCGTCGGAGCCTTTACACTTTTTGGAGACGTGCCATTCCCCCACCGCAAATGACAATCATGAACGCTCCATCGCGGGAATTTTGTTTGCCCAGGCGAGAACGTACGAATACCTCCCTTCAGGCTCTGCTCATGATGAATGAGGAAGAGTACTTCAAAGCGGCCAAGACCTGCGCGAAACAGACGCTTGAGGAAACCGATGGTCTGGAAAGCCGGCTACGCTTAACTTACGAAAAGATTACTTCCCATTTGCCCGCGAAAGACCGTCTCGAACTCATGAAGAAAACCTTCGTGGAGTTTTCTGAAATTTACCAAAATGACGCAGCACTAACCAGGGCCCTTACACCCGAGTTAGATGGCACCGATTTTAGCAAGCGTGTGGAGCTCGCTGCCTGGACGATGATGACTCACAGCCTTCTTAATCTCGAACTCGCCAAAGTAAGACGATAGCCATGGACCAATTCCAGTCATTTTGCGACCAACTCAATCGACGGCAATTTATCAAGCGGGCCTCAGTTGGCTTGGGCGTCGCTGCAATAGGCGGATCGATGACTCCCCTCGTAGCTACCGCTCAGCCAGGTCTGCATCATACGGCCAAGGCAAAGCGGGTTATTTTCCTCTTCATGGCCGGAGCACCTAGTCAGCTTGACCTATTCGATTACAAGCCCGGATTGGAAAAACTGCACGGACAGTCACTTCCACCTGAAATCAGTCGTGGACAACGAGTCACTACAATGACTCGTGGCAAGAAACAAGAAATCTGTGCTTCGATTTTCAAGTTTGCACCACAAGGGGAAAGCGGATTGGTAATGAGCGAGCTTCTACCGCACCTGTCTAAACATGCAGATGATATTTGCATGATCAAATCCACTCATACGGAGGCGATCAATCACGACCCAGCCAAGACATTTTTCTGTACCGGATCTGAGATGCCCGGTAGGGCGAGCATGGGATCGTGGCTTAGTTATGGACTGGGAACCTTAAATCGTGATCTGCCGGATTTTGTGGTTTTGTCGTCCGCCTTTTGGTCTGGAAAGACGAATGTTCAAGCTCTTTACAGCCGCCTTTGGGGCACCGGTTTTCTTCCCGGCAAGCACCAGGGTATTGCGTTCCAATCGGTTGGTGATCCCGTGTTATTTCTTTCGAATCCCAAAGGCGTCGATCGAAAAGCACGCAACAAGATGCTCGATTTTGTTAGCAAAGTCAACGCCGAGCAGCAACTTGTGACCGGAGATCCGGAAATCCAAACATCCATTGCTCAACAGGAAATGGCTTTCCGTATGCAAGCCTCTGTGCCAGAGCTTACCGACCTGAATCAAGAAAGTGAGGAAACGCTCGGCATGTACGGCCCTGAGGTACATCAGTCCGGATCTTTCGCACGCAATTGTTTACTAGCCCGTCGCATGGCGGAGCGGGACGTACGTTTCATTCAACTTTTCCATCGGGGGTGGGATCACCACCGACAGCTTCCTCTGCATTTGCGAGGACAGGCTCGCGATATTGATCAGCCGATATCTGGATTGCTAACTGACCTGAAGCAAAGAGGCTTGCTAAAAGATACTCTGGTCGTGTTTGCCGGTGAATTTGGTCGAACGACCTTTGCACAGAACCTCACACCAGGTGACAGAGGAAACTATGGCCGCGACCATCATCCTCGTTGCTTCACAACTTGGATGGCCGGCGGTGGAATCAAAGGCGGAATCAGCTACGGTCAGACGGATGATTTCTGCTATAACGTCGTCAAAAATCCGGTACATGTCCGCGATCTGCATGCCACCATGTTCCACCAACTAGGTATCGACCACAACAAGCTGGTATTTCCCCACCAAGGTCTCGACCAGAAACTGACCGGCGTAGAAGAGGCTCGTGTCGTCAATGATATTCTCGCATGACTAGTTCTCTGCGAGAGGTACCTTCGCACTGCAAAAACCTGCACATGGTCGCGGCGTAAAGCGGCTCCTTCTAGCAACATTAAAACTAGTCTATCTACGAATGTCCATATGGCAGCAACTCCAGCTCCTATTCTCTATCAATGTGCCAGCACCTGCAATTCCAAAAAAATGGGTGGTTCTTTGGGAAACCGACCCTCATTTATATTCCCTTTTCCCGACAATCTAAAGGAAAAAATCCACTAGAAAAGCCACCAGTTTGTTACCCTTGCTTGGACCCCATTACTTATCAAAAAAAGCAATAAAAGCCTGACCACTAAGCAATCAGCGTCTCGAGTTGACTCAAAACCCGCCAAGCAGATCTAAATCCACTTGGCTAGTCAACGGGAACTCTTACAAATGTGCAGATAAAAACTCTAACTTGACTCAATCCGACTGGCTGAATCAAACTATCAATATGGGTTACGTTTCTCTAGCCCCACGACCGGTTACCGTTTAGAAATGAACCTTCTATTCGCACGCTTTAAAGCTACCATGAATCGTAGAAACAACCCGTTCTTAGTAAGATCCCTTGCCTACATCGCCGTGGTTCAATTCCTTGCCGCCAACGCTGGAGCCAGAACCGTCAGTTTCAACAAGGACATTCGTCCTATTCTATCTGAAAACTGCTACGCTTGCCATGGGCCCGACGCGGAGTCGCGCAAGGCCAACCTCAGACTTGATATCGAAGCCCACGCTTTCCAATCGCATGGCAAGTACGATCCAGCGATTGTTCGCGGAAACCCATACGAGAGCCCCCTCTATCAGCGAATTACCACCTCAGACGAGGATGATAAAATGCCGCCACCAGATTCGCACAAGATTCTCAAAGAATCGGAAATAGAGCTCGTTGCTAAATGGATCGAGGAAGGGGCCAAATGGGAGGGACACTGGGCTTTCGGCCAGCCCGAAAAGCCAGAAGTACCCAATACCACCTGGGGCAACAACGAGATCGACGCTTTTCTACATGAAGCCATGTTAACGAAGGGCCTTGAACCTAACAATAAAGCAGATCGCCCCACCCTCGCTCGACGTTTGTCTCTCGATTTAACAGGTCTTCCCCCAACCCCTGAACTGGTTGAGCAATTCGTGAAAGATAATTCACCCAACGCCTACGAGCGACTCGTGGACCGGTTGCTGGATAGCAATACCTACGGCGAGCACCAAGCTCGTATCTGGCTCGACGCTGCTCGCTACGCAGACACACACGGCCTCCATTTGGACAACTATCGCGAAATATGGCCCTATCGCGACTGGGTCGTAAAAGCATTCAACGAGAACAAGCCTTTCGACCAGTTCACTGTCGAGCAAATCGCGGGCGATTTGCTGCCAAAACCCACCCTCGATCAGCGGCTTGCTACTGGATTTAATCGATGCAACCCCACCACCAGCGAAGGCGGAGCCATCGACGAAGAATACCGAGCGATCTACGCAAAGGACCGCGTGGAGACCACGGCTACTGTTTTTATGGGATTGACCATGGGATGTGCCTCTTGCCACGACCACAAATTTGATCCGATCACCATGACGGATTTTTACCGCTTCTCCGCCTTCTTTAACAATTTTGACGGGCCCATTATGGACGGAAATGTCTATGATACGAGACCCGTTGTGACAATTCCTAAACCTGAACACACCAGTGATTGGATACAGGTTTCCGGTGAGCGAGAAGCATTGAGCGAAGCAGTGAAGAAACTCAAGGAAAGCAAAGCAGCTACGTTAACCGCATGGATAAAAGACGAGGGTCGCGAGTACAAAATATTCACGCCTGACTTCAAACCTTCATTCGAGCTGCTACTCAAAATCGATAATGGAGAGACTGAAAGCGATCCGAAGAAACCAACCCACCCGACATTGGATATTTCGATGGGCGATCAAATCGATCTGGCGCGACAGGGGTTCGAATTTAACCCCGATAGACCGTTCACCATTTCTTGCAATTTGAAACTGCCTGTTGAGGAGGGAGAGAAACAAGGCCGTATTCCTGTAGTGAGACAATTTGATGGTAACCGAGGCTGGCGCCTTGCGGTAGCAAACTCCAACCCCTCATTTCCCAATCGCTATCAGATTACGTTTGATTTGGTTCATTCCCTCAAGGACGGCAATATGATTTCGGCCACTACCAAGGCACAACGCTTCAATCCAAGGGAGTTTAGCAACACCATCATACATGTCACCTATGATGGATCAGGCTCGGTAGCTGGCCTCTCTATACGTACCGAATCTCGCCAGCCGTTCGACTACAGCAAGGTGATCGACAATCTTTCGGGAAGTGCCACAGTAGAAGCTCCACTGCAAATCGGAAACTTCACAACAGGACTGATCGACCCGGGACTAGCTGCCAAGAGCTATAAAACTGGCTATTACGACAAAACCAGTGACGGTCCAAAGACAGGTAGCATAAATTCCCTTAAAGTCTTCGACCGTCCAATATATCCCTTCCAATTTGGAATTGGGGATACCGTGAAAAGGATCAAAGAACGCTTGAGTACTCCCGAGGAACGTCGACGGAGCAGAGATAAAAATCAGATAGAAGAATATTACTTTACAAATTTCGTTCCCGAATACCGGGAGCTCAAGCACAAGCAAGCGATCAATGAAATGGGCTACAACCATATCTACGATCAGGCAACAATCTCGCTTGTCATGGAAGAAAAGGACTCGCCTCCCACCGCAAGGATTCTGGAGAGAGGCGAGTACGACAAACCGGGGAAAGAGGTTTTCGCAGATGTACCTGAATCTCTCGGCGGACTTCCGCCTGATGCGACAAAAAACCGGCTGGGTCTCGCCAACTGGCTCGTTGATCCGCGAAATCCGCTTACCGCTAGAGTAACCGTCAACCGCTTTTGGCAGAACTTCTTCGGTACGGGTATTGTCGCTACATCGGAAGACTTTGGGATTATGGGAGAAAATCCGACTCACCCGGAACTTCTGGATTGGCTGGCCATCCGCTTTCGGGAAGATAACTGGGATGTGAAGTCCTTTTTCAAAACCTTGGTAATGAGTGCCGCTTACCAGCAAGAATCGACGATCACACCAGAGGAACTAGAGATTGATCGCGACAATAGGTACCTTGCGAGAGGACCGAGATACCGGCTGGATGGGGAAATTTTACGTGACAAGGTTCTATTTGTTAGCGGAAGTCTCAATTCTGCCATAGGAGGTCCACCTGTTAAGCCCTACCAGCCCGAGGGGATTTGGAATGCAGTGGCCTATTCCGATAGCAACACCGCCCATTTCTTTCGGGATTCGGGAGGGGCCTTGTATCGAAGAAGCTTGTACACTTTCTGGAAACGTACCGCACCACCTCCCAATATGGTCGTGTTCGACGTACCTTCTCGAGAAAATTGTAATGTTAGGCGCGAGAGAACCAACACACCCTTGCAAGCACTCACCCTCATGAACGATCCTCAGTTCGTCGAAGCCGCCCGACAATTGGCGGAACGCGTATTGACGCATCATGGTGGCTCAGTCGGCGAACGTATTTCTAAAATGTACGCGTACGCATTCGGAAATATGCCTAAAGACAAACACAAAAAAATCCTTGAGCGATCTTACCGAAAATTCCAATCCTCTTTCATTGAAGGAAGATCCGATGCCAAAGCCTTCGTAAAAGTCGGGGACTCAGTTCCTAACTCCGGCCACGATCTTGTAGAACTTGCTTCCTATACCATGGTTGCCAATCAGATAATGAATCTCGATTCCTTTATCACTAAGTACTAGACTCCTAATATGAACCCAATCGACGAATACGTATCCTTTGAAACCCGTCGGCAATTCCTCGGCAAAGCTGCCAAAGGTCTTGGCATCGCCGCGTTGGCTTCCATCGTTGGACCTGGTCTGAATGGCGGTGCCCGTCAAACCCCAGGTTTTGGGCCTGGTGCTCTAGGCATCACTCATTTCCCAGGAAAAGCCAAGCGTGGTATTTATCTTTTCATGTCCGGTGCCCCTTCCCAGCTAGACATGTACGATTACAAGCCGGAGATGCAGTCGATGTTCGATAAAGATCTGCCCGATTCGGTCCGTCGCGGTCAACGCCTTACTACGATGACGTCGGGACAGGCGAGGTTTCCTATAGCTCCAAGCATATTCAACTTTGAACGAGTTGGGAATTCAGGGGCCTGGATCAGTGAGCTTCTACCCTACACCAAAAAGATCGTCGACGATATTGCTATTGTAAAGTCGATATGGACCGACGCGATCAATCACGATCCAGCCATAACCTATATTCAGACAGGCAACCAGATACCTGGCCGACCCAGCCTAGGAGCATGGTTAAGCTACGGACTGGGTAGCTTGAATGATAATCTGCCCACCTTTGTAGTATTGAATTCCACATGGACCGGGCGCAAAACGGCACAGGCACTCTTCTCCCGTTTGTGGGGTGCTGGACCTCTTCCCTCAGAGCATCAAGGGGTAAGCCTGCGGTCCAAGGGTGACCCCGTCCTGTATTTGACTGACCCAAATGGGATCAGCCGTGAGACCCGGCGCGACATGCTCGACGGTGTCAATGAGATCAATGAGGACTTGTATCATGAATTTGGAGATCCTGAAACACATGCTCGCATTTCCCAATATGAGATGGCGTTTCGCATGCAAAGCAGCGTCCCGGACCTCACCGATCTTTCCGACGAACCTGACTATATTTTTGGCTTGTACGGCCCTGACGCAAAAGTTCCGGGTACGTTTGCCTACAATTGTCTCATGGCACGCCGGCTCGCCGAAAAAGGAGTTCGCTTCTCGCAAATATTTCACCGCGGATGGGACCAGCACGGAGCACTGCCGAAAGACTTGCCGAACCAGTGCAAAGACGTCGACCAAGCGAGCTATGCGTTGATCACTGACCTAAAACAACGCGGAATGCTAGATGACACCCTCGTCATCTGGGGGGGCGAGTTCGGCAGAACTCTTTACTGCCAAGGTGCACTCACTAAATCAAACTACGGCAGAGACCACCACCCCAAATGCTACACAAAGTGGATTGCGGGTGCTGGTGTCAAAGGTGGCACTATTTATGGAGAAACGGACGATTTTGGATACAATATCGTCAAAGACCCAGTCCATATTCGTGACCTAAATGCTACGATTTTAAATCGTTTTGGAATCGACCATCAGCAGCTTTCGTTCAAACACCAAGGTCTGGACTTAAGACTGACCGGTGTTGAAGACGCTCGAGTCGTAAATCAAATTCTAGCTTGAAATTAAATTTTCTCTAAAGCTAAACCTCCCTCTAATTCGATTACAGAACCCGCAAGGAGCCCTTGTGCTTAGCAAAGATCGCCATAGACACTACCCGCAATTTTCGAATTAAGCTGTATGATTAGAGAGATTACTTCTTTCTGAGCTTTCGATCGACAGTAGTTGACTAAAGGTGCTTCCCATTGCATCCCAAGAAACGAAGGTTGTCGCAACCGACCGCTTTTACGAATCGCTCCTTACGCCAATCTACATCGATGGCACAAAAAACCCAAAGATGCCACAAGGAATTTCCAACTCAAATTCTTCAATAAGAGACTATACTCAAGAAGGAATAAAACTACTCCTGTAATCGTATTCACTAGTTAAGTACTTATTCGCTTCTTTGTTGTTGGTTATACGCATTTTATTGGCGTTGTATTTGATTCGAGTACCCGCTTGAATCGCAACCAGACCGAGCAAGGCCGTTTCCGTAAAGTCAGCCGCGTAGCTAAAATCCGATCCTGCCTTCTTTCCTGCTTTTATAGAATCGATGAACTCTTTAAAAGGCCCACCCTTAACTCTATCGAGTGTTTTCGGGGGCAAACTGCCACTTGATTTTACTTCTTGAAAGAAACCGTCAGGATAAACTCGAATCGATGAGCTATAGGTATCCGTCCAGATCGTTCCTTTTGTGCCAATGATGAAAGTGCCGTTCGGATTTTTTTGGCGTTTCCTTCCTCTGGAATCTTCATCCACCGCAAAGAAGTCCGCTTCTAATCCTTTAATTTTGCTTACATCAGGAACTCGATCACCATCATACCAGGTAACCTTCGGGGCCCTCTTGCCCTTTCGATCGGCAAAAGTGAAATTGATAGTGGACGCCATCGGGAAGGTTTCTTCATGGCACCCGGAGGCTTTCGCTTCTACTTCCACTGGTATCCCCAGATCTAGCCCAGAGAAGGAGGAGTCCATGATGTGGCAGGCCATATCCCCTACTGCTCCACAACCATAGTCCTTCCAGCCCCGCCAAGCAAACGGGACAATTCTGTCGTCAAAAGACTTCTTCGGTGCCACTCCGAGCCATAGGTCATAGTCCAATGTTGTGGGAACAGTTAGATTTTGACGCTTAATCTCCCCTTGTGGCCAGATCGGGCGGTTAGTCCAATGCAATACCTCAGCGACGTCTCCAATCACCCCAGCTGAGGTCCATTCCTTGATGTAACGGAGCCCTTCGTGGGTGTGACCTTGATTTCCCATTTGCGTAATCACTCCCGCCTTTGCCGCCACCTTCTTCAGTTCTCGTGCTTCCCAAATGGTTCGCACAAGCGGTTTTTCACAATAGACGTTTATTCCCTGCTCCAGTGACCAAAGTGCGACAGGGTAGTGCATGTGATCCGGAATGGCGATCGAAACAGCGTCTAGCTTTCCTGCCATTTTGTCGAACATCTTCCGGTAGTCCTTGAATCGGGGAACTTTGGGGTACTTTTCGTATGAATTCGCTGCTCTTGCGTCGTCCACATCACAAAATGCGACAATGTTCTCCGATTTATAGCCTTCGATGTGCGAAGCTCCACGGCCACCCACTCCTATTTGAGCGATTCTCAACTTTCCATTTGGGGAAGGAGACTTTCCGATGACCCAATTAGGAAGGATCATAAATCCGGTACTGGCGGCGCCACTCTTAACAAATGATCTTCTATTCATATAAATATATTTTTCGGTTAGCGATCAATCTTACTGATTTATATATATTTGTGGCCTATTCGTCTATAATTGGACAGACAAAACATCATAAATCTCCGCAATCCAAGCACACTTAATCGCGATGACTACAGATAGGAATCGGCCTAATCACCCCAAAAAAGATCCTCATTCATAATTTCACCATGCACGTCATGGTGCCGCAATGCAATTCGGGGCTCACCGCTGTCACGATCCACACTCACGCTTAGAAAGCCTCCCTTAATGCGCAGAAACCGATGCTCGTCGGTCCGCAGCTCTTGCTTAAATCCGCCCGCGTGCGTGTCTGACCCCGCCCCGCAAGAATACTCGCGTGCACCCGTCTCACTATCTACCGACACATATTGCCAGTGGCGGTCCCCGTTAAGGATGAACGCGTTCTTTTGCTTCCCCATAAATGCTCGGATCTCATCGCCTTCATACGTGAAGTTCTTGTTGGAATGATTATCCTTTTTTTTCACCCGATCCGGCCCGACTATGGGGTTTGGATTAATCAGGATTCGGAACGCCGCATCAGACTCGGAAAAGGTTTTGTAGAACCATGCTTTCTGAACTTCGCCCCAAATAGTTTTGTTTGGCCCATCCGGAGCTTCGTTACGGCTCCGGTAGTCTCGCCCTTCCATCATCCAAACCTGCAAGTCCTTGCCCCATCGAACGGTCCGATAGGGCTTTTCCCCCATTGGGAAGATCTCATTAAAAATTTCAATTCCCCGATCCCATGTCAGCTCGCCATAAGTGTCTCCAGGTCCGCAGTCATTCTTTAGTAAATCGTGATCATCTTTCATGAAGTACGCAGGAACCTGGCGATAGAACTCTCGAAAGTTTGGCAATCCAAACAGACGATTCCATTTGTAGTAGGCGAGTTCCTCCGTTTTCGCCCAAGGCCCAGGTTTGTCGTAGTACTCTATGTCTCCCGCATTAACGAGAAAATCTGGCTGCACCGTATCCAAGATTGCAGGATAAATATAGTGCCCGTTTACAAGGTCATCCCTCCTCGGGAAGTCATGGCAGGTCACCAACGCAAAGCTTACATTTTCCGCCCTGTCCCGATCGGGAGCAGTCCTAAAAAACCCCATCAACTCCACGCTAGGACGCGTTTTTCCCAATCCTCGGCCCTCTACCTTAAGGTTGTATCGCGTCCAGGGCGAGAGCCCTTCGACATTTACGGCAACACTGTAATTTCGCTTTGCAGTAACAGGCACCCAGTCCAGCGTTATCCGCTTAGATCGATTACGGTTCGGCCAGTAGGAAATGCGAACCTCTCCAGTTGCTCCAATGGCACTGTATTGCATATCGCCCAAGGTCTTTCCCTCCGGGACGGCTTCGTCATCGTTTTGCCAGGTTTCCCCATCAAGTCGATAAGTTTGATCCTTCGTTAAGCGCATCCAGACAATTGCTGAGTTCTGATCCACCTCTCCAATCTTGATTCCATTGGCCATGAAAGGGCCCATAGATGTCTGACCGAACGAAACAACTACGACAACGAAACTTGCAAACAGGGAAATACAGTAAATTTTCATGTTGAGGATGAGGTAAACGAATTAGGGCCTGACGAGTTTCAAGCGACCTTATTGCTCTTCAATTCCCCACCAAGGGCAAACCAATTTTTCCCGTCAGCATCGGAGGCACCCTCGTCTGCAGACGTGATCATGCCACTCCCGCACATACTGAGAAATCAGATCTCTGTCTCATCTCAAAGATCGGATAAACATCACTAGAGATTCTACGTCCTCGTCGCTCAAAATCCCCTTGTAAGAAGGCATACCGGCCTCTTGCCCATCGAAGCCCTCCGTAATAGCCACTGCAGGATCCAAAATCGAATTTCTCAAATACTCTTCGTCCACTCTCACGCTACCACCGCCCTTCAATTTGCGTCGACTTTTATAAGCGCCTAGCCAAGTCGGCCCACTACGGCCTTCCGTAGACCCATCGATCGAGTGACACCCAACACAGCCCATCTGGCTATAGAGCTGCTGTCCTCTAGCAACTGATACAATTTTCTGACTGGTTTTAACGACGCGAGGAACCGATTCAGATGCAAACAACTTCGAAAAGTTAATCGACTCGAATTTATAGTCTTTCAACCGAGTCCGGTTTAGCTCATTTATAGTGAAGTAGAGTGGCTGCCATTCCCCGAACAAGTTGTATTGGACTTCTAACTGCATTGTTTCACGAACATCGGCGATCGCCAGAAATACGGACTTTCGGTCCTTTGAAAGCAATACTGAGTGCACCATCCACTCATCCACTCCGGGTTCTCCATCGCCCCCAAATTGAGGCGAACCGTATTCCTCTGTTCGCACATAATTCCAACTACTCACCTGGTAGTTGGAAGGATCCCTTGCGAGTTCGGGTCCCAATGTCTGTTCGAACGAAAGACGGACACCATCCTTATAAACTTCTACACTACGAGGTAATACACTCTCGTGCGGAAGAACCCTCAATCGACATAAGCCTTCCAGTCTAGGAGCAATAGAATCCCAGATCTGAAATCCGACGAAGTAGGCGCTACCATCCACTGGGTTCATCGCACCTTTCAACAGAGGCGTCTCAAATTCGATCGGCAACTGAGATCCAGCTGTCTGAACAAATCTAGGATCTTCTGGGACATAAATCCTAAATAGGCTCGGTTTCTTGTACTCAATATAAAGTATCGAACCATTGAGGTCGCCCATTCGCTCATCCACTGGCCATATCTGCTCAATTCCCGACTGGGCAACGCGATGTGGAATCCATAGAGCGGGGGACTGAATCTCCGCGTAGTCCTTAAAGGGCGCACCAGGTTGGTAGCCGAGATAACTTCCTTTCCGAACGATATGGAAAGGAGTAGAGGGTACCCAGTTCCCTTGCTGGTCGCTCGCAGTTATAATATCCTTGGTCGGGTGGCCCGAGATATATCCATTGCGGAGTCCATACCCAAAGTATTCCACTTTTCTCCCATCGGCCGAAATCGACATGACCCGGCCGCTATGAACAGATTTCGCCGAGGCCTGTTGACCGCCCTTCACAATAATAAAACTTCCATCAGGTCTCAACGCCAAGCTAAGTGGGTAGTCTCTTGTATCCGCACTTTGATTAAACCGATTACTGAACATTTCATAGAAATCCGTTTCCCCATCGTTGTCATTGTCAACAAGCCGGGTAATTCCTAATCGGCTAAATACAAAAACCTCATCACCCCGTATGCGAATCGATTGCGGCTCATTAAATCCCGCCGCAATTCGCTTCCACTTGATCTGATTGTCCGCACTCCCCAGCCCTGAGATCCGATATACGTCTCCGTCAAAAGTCACTAAAAACGCCTCGCCATCCGAGGAAAAATCAATCGCTACCGGTCGAATGCGACGTTTCCATGGATTAGGATAAGGAAGAATCGCTTCGTCGACGACATAGGAGCCTTGAGGCTCTCCCAATTCTATCCCCGCCACTATAGTT
>DIHO01000012.1:0-174580 GCA_002420185.1 Opitutales bacterium UBA5694 | reverse complement strand
TATCCCCGCCACTATAGTATGCGACCATCGAGCGTTCGCTTTCCCCCCTTCTACCAACTCACTTTCTTTGGAAGAAACTAAAAAGACACCAATTTTGCTAAAGTTGTAGCCAACCGATAGCACCTGAGGATTCCCACTCGCCACAAGACGATGGAAAATTCGATTTCCCTCAGGATCAGCTTCCAGATCACTTCCTCGATTAATTACTTTACCGTCGCCTCGTTCCGCCAGGATCAATCGAATCTCTTCACTCAAACCATTGACTTCAATCGTACGCAGAACCACGAGATCACCGTCAATCTCCTTGGCTTGAAATCGCTCCCTAACCTTGCCATCGAAGAGCCGATAGTGCAACACCGCTTGGTTTCCGGCATCTTCCATCCCCAGCCATTCTCCTGTCGTTGGATCCAGCGGACCGCGTCCTAGCTCTTTCGGATCGACCCCTCTTGGTCTTGGATCCTCGAAACTCAACTGACCGGCCTGCCAACCGGGATAAAGCCCGGTTGAAAACACGACCTGACCCAGGGGTTGCGGGAGTTTCGACTGACCAGGCCCCATCTTCCGAAGAGGTACCGGATAGGACAACATTGCCAATCCGTTCGGCGAGAGATAGCCTCCCTGCCATATTCCTGCCACCCTCAGCAACTCTGTATCAAAGCAAACGAATACGTCGTGCTCTAGTGGAATCACGATTGCCCGAGGAATCAAATTGTCATCCGTTCCCGCAGGAGCCACGCCTCGCATGTCCACCGTAGCTTCGATAAACGGAAAGTCCGTATCCAGAAACTTTTTATAGAGCGGCTCTGCATCCCGAGCCACGTACGGAGGTAATGCTAAAGCAACATTGACCCCGCCTAGGATCAAAAGAAGCCCATGAAACGCGCTCTTCACAAATTGCAATGTCATCTCGGTCCTCTCCGATTAATGCTGGAGGCTCCTTTCGATTCCCCAGGAGTCTCTCCTCTAAAAGCACCATTCTGCACGACACGCACCCCAGTTTCCCGATGAAATTCGTCCGTCGAAATATGCTCAGGAATACTGTCCCCGGTTTGCAGCCTCCACTTCTTGAGTATCGCGGCTAATTTCGCTTCAGTTTTCGATAATTTCGAATTTCCCGCTAGATTGTTGAGCTGGTGAGGATCTTTCTTTGTGTCATAGAATTCTACCAACGGCCGTGGTGCGAGAAAAACATCGTTCTGGGCATTATCCAAAGCTTGCTCCTTCAAGGCTCGCTGTAATTCCAGATGCGAGTCTGACCGCACAGAATCAGCCGGTCCCTGCCAGGCTTTCTCAGGACGATCATTGACTATGTACAAATGCGTCTCCGACCGTACACTACGTCCCAACGCCTCATAGTCATGCCAATTGTGTTCTGAAAAAGCGTAATTCCGAATGCGCTTCTCCCGATTGTAGAAAAGTGGCACCAGGCTCACTCCCTGAAAAGTGGCCCCCGCCTTCCCCCCGGCTACTTCAATTGCTGTCGGGGCAAGGTCTATCACGCTGACCAGTCGATCGCTAACACCACCATCGCTGATCCCGTTTGGCCAATGAGCAACCAGTGCCGTCTTCATCCCCGAGTCATGCATGCGAGTCTTAGCTCGCGGAAAAGGCCGCCCGTTGTCTGAGAGCACAAAAATTAGCGTATCGTCCAAAACGCCCTGGGCCTTAAGTTCCCCGACAACCACACCAATGAAATGGTCGAAACGCGTCACTTCATTGTAGTAGGACGCCAGATCTCCCCTTGTCTTATCCGAATCTATGAGAAAAGGAGGTACTACGACCGCTGCAGGGTCGATTTTGGGACCGTAGAGTGCATCGTCCCACTCATTGTCTGCTTCCCAAGCGCGATGGGCATCATTCGAAGCAAACCAGAAGAAAAAGGGCTGGTCGATCGGGCGCTCTTGCGTCACCCTAAGCCAGTTTGCATGCCCCCCTCGGTTCCCTTCGACTCTGCCTGAACTTATATCATCAAAGGGTGGCGTTTCTAGAGGATTCTCCCGCTTCATGTGGTTCTTCCCGGAAAGCGCTGTGTAGTAACCCTTTTCTCTTAATACCTCAGGAAGCCAAGGCAAATGATCCGCAATCGGCAAATGAAGCTCCGCGGCTTTGCCGTTGTTGTGCGGATACCTTCCAGTGACGATGCTGGCACGGCTCGGACTGCAGCTGCTCGCCGTCAAATAGGCATTCGTAAACTGCATCCCATTCGCAGCCAGTCGATCGATGTGGGGCGTCCGTGCCCCCGCGTTCCCGTAGCAACCGTAGTCGTTCCAACTGACATCATCGGAGATGAAAAATATAATGTTGGGAGATTTTCCCAAACCGATTTCCAAAGACAGAGACAGCATTAAGAACATCGGGGCAAAAATTAATCGCTTCATATAGGATACGAGGAAAACCAGTCCCTTTCTTCGTGCAATCTAAATGATCGGTTTGTAATTCAGAGAAATCCCGATTCTACTCACTTATCAGTAGCCTACAAATCCCTCTTTTTAGTTCCTCTATGAAGATCTCTCATTATCGAATAACCCCTATAGCTACAATTGATCCCCCACTCCGTGCCGCATCCGGATTACATGCCCCGTACGCGCTTCGAGTAGTGCTAGAGCTATCCTGCGAAGACGGTCTCACGGGGATCAGTGAAATCCCTTGTACCGAAGGAGTTGTCGATTCTCTAACCCATATTTGCGAAGGACTGCTGGGCAGCGATCCCCTTCAGCTCACCCGTCTTCTGGAACAAGCGAGTAAACGGCTCACGACTCACGACGACTTGCGCGGCGATACTCCATGGGACAATCGGGTTTGGGTTCACTTAAGAAGCGCTCTCGAAGTCGCCTGCCTCGACTACTTAGGTAAACGATTCGAGGTCCGGATGTGTGATTTGCTCGGCGGGGCGGTCCGAGACGAGGTTCCATTCGGTGCCTATCTTTTTTACAAGGAACCGGGCGCCGGTGGAGAACTAAAATTTGGCATGAACGAAAGCGTCAAAGACTGGGCCGCAACCCGACAGCAAGTAGCCAAGACTCCGGATGCCATCGTCAAGCAAGCCCAGTCCATGATCGATACGTTTGGCTTTAAGTCGATCAAACTCAAAGGCGGCGTATTTCCACCGAATGAAGAAGCCGACGCTATGCTGGCTCTGCGGGACGCGTTTGGCCCTAACATTCCCCTCCGACTCGACCCCAACGCGGTCTGGACCGTCGAAACCGGAATTCGCATAGGTAAGAAACTGGATTCAGTTCTTGAATACCTGGAAGACCCGGTTCGCGGCCAGAAAGCAATGGCCAAGGTGGGCAAAGCAATCGATTCCCCGCTAGCCACCAATATGTGCACCACGTCATTTGAGGATTTTCCAAACGCAATTAAGGTCCATTCTGAAGACGTTATTTTGACCGACCACCACTTCTGGGGCGGGCTCAAGCCTTGTATTGAATTATGCCGCATCTGCCAGACCTTTGGTCGGGGAATCTCAATGCATTCAAATAGCCATCTCGGAGTATCGCTGGCCGCTATGGTCCACCTAGGAGCCTGTATCCCTCAACTCGACTATGACTTGGATACACACTACCCGTGGCAGTCCGATGAGATCGTAGAAGGCGGTCGCCTACCCTTCAAAAACGGTGCCATCCAAGTTCCAGATGGTCCAGGATTAGGCGTCACTATCAATCGAGCTGAATTGGACCGGCTTCATCAAAATTACCTCAAATCAGGCCTCTCTTTCCGGAATGACGAAGCCGAAATGCAGAAGATCGAGCCAGGATGGAAGTTTAAAGCAACCCGATGGTAGCTGCAGTCCACCACGTAAAACATTCCCTCAAAACGCACTCCATGAATGAAATTGCCATACGAAAAAGGGCCCTGCAGGGAAGCAAACTCCCGGGATCCTTTCTGAAATCAGAATCAGCGATCCCCGCTGAATTGGCGGGACACTCCGGCCTAGACTGGGACTTGCTCGACATGGAACATGGTTCTGGCTCCTGGGGCATGCTAACCCACCTACTCATCGCCCTAGAGGGCTCCAATACAGCCCCTGCGATCAGGCTAAACTCGAATCAGGCCGACTATTTCAAACGGGCCCTCGATCTAGGCACTCATGGTTTGATGGTGCCGAATGTAAATACCGCCGACGAGGCACGAGCTGCCGCATCCTACTCTCGATATCCTCCGCACGGTACTCGAGGGGTCGCCCTTATGAATAGAGGAGCCCACTATGGGGTAGAATTCAACGAACGACTCGAATCGTCTCATGAGAACAGTCTGATTATTACTCAAATCGAGTCTCCTGCCGTAATTGAAAATGTAGAGGTGATCGCAGCAGTTGAGGGTGTAGACGTACTCTTCGTTCGTCCTATTGATCTTAGTATTTGCATGGGACTCCTCCGACAGTTTGACCATTCGGATTACATTGCCGCCACAGAAAAAGCAGTCGAAGCCGCTAAAAAGCACAACAAAGCTAGCGGTGTTCTCGGTTTCGCTTCTCCAAACCTTGCAAAATTTTGTGCCAAAAGTTTCCCTTTTCTCGCCGTCGGATCCGACGGAGGGATGGTCGCCATAGGAATGAAAGAACTCGTAAAAGCGAATCAAAAGGCGGTTCAATAGCAAGCCCTTCGACCATTTCTCACAAGCACCTATTAAGTGTAATTAATGTCTACCTAAAGATGAGCCCCCGTCCCTATACATCCAGTCTCACCGTCCGCAATACCTGCCCGACTATAGCGGATCAATCTCCCATCACCTTACCAAAGCTGGTACCGGTAATCCAACGGTTCCCAACCGACACCATTAGCGATATTGAGGCTAAAATGCGTGCCCAGCTCCAGCAATTCTCAGGATTGGATTTAAAAGGGAAACGGATCGCCATCACCGCTGGAAGTAGAGGAATCAATGGTTTCATCTCCATTGTTCGCTCACTCGTCTCTCAACTCAAAGAAAAGGGAGCAGAACCGTTTATCGTTCCCGCTATGGGCAGTCACGGAGGGGCAACCGCGGAAGGACAGCTAGCTGTACTTGAGAACTTAGGTATTACCGAAGAATCCGTTAACGCTCCTATCCGTTCATCAATGGATGTTGTGAAACTAGGTGAGATCGAGGAAGAGACTCCCGTTTACTGCGATCGATTGGCTTACGAGTCGGATGGTATTATCGTTTGTAACCGGATCAAGCCGCACACCGCCTTCGCCGCTGAATACGAAAGTGGTCTCCTAAAAATGATGATGATTGGCTTAGGCAAACATATAGGCACGACCGAAGTTCACAAGTTGGGTTTTCATCGCTTCCACAAAGCACTCCCCGATGCGGCTAAAATATTCCTCGAGAAAGCTCCTATCTTATTTGGTGTCGCCATCGTCGATAACGCTGCAAATCAGGTCGCCAGAGTTGAGGCCATTCCTGCAGACCAGATTCTGGATCAAGAGAAAGAGCTTCTAGCCTACTCTAAAACGCTCATCGGGCGAATTTTGCTCTCTGAAATCGACGTCCTCGTGGTCGATGTTATGGGGAAAGACATTAGCGGGGCCGGCATGGACTCCAATGTGACCGGCCGCTCGGCCACCAACGTCCAAAGAGAGTACGCCCCCAATATTGGCCAAATCGTTATTCGTGATTTGAGCAAGGCCACAAAGGGTAACGCCATTGGGATGGGTAATGCCGATATCATTACCTCAAGAGCTGCGGAAAAAATCGACCTTGCCGTTACCTACACCAATGCCCTCACTGCACGCACTCCCGTAGGAGCCAAGGTTCCTTTAATCGCTTCGTCCGATCGCCGAGCGATCGAAATCGCCTGTCGCAATGCGACTAGTAGGCCAGATCAAACCGTGCGCCTAGTCCAAATTTCCAATACAAAAGATATCGAAAAGATTTGGGTTTCAACATCCTATCTTCCTGAGATCGAATGTCGCGAGGACATCATTCTAGACGGTGAACCCCGCCCGATCGAATTCGACGAATCTGGCAACCAAACTTGGCCCACGATCCGCTGAAAGCAGCGAGCGATCTACGACCGCCCCTACAATCTTGAAATCAAAAAGGATCGCGGTGTAAAACCGCTCCTAAGATATGGTTGACGGAGGTTGCGTTGCTGTGATTGGCTCGATCGCAATAGCGTCATTGCTACGCTACACACTATCCACTTTGTCGATTCCTTTTATATTTTCCGAACATACCTGTGGAGTCACTGTCATGCCATTTCGAATGCGGCTCTCAACTGCTTTAATCGCCTTAGCCATCTGCGTACACCTCCCGCTGCTGGGTCAATCGATTCCCGATGGCACTGTTTTTTACACCGAAGGCCCCCGCACGCGCGACGGTATTGGAAAGTACTACATGGGTCGTGAGATCGCTCAGGTCATGGGCCACCAAGGCATTTCATGGCTAGAGCGGGACAATCGCGAGGACGAAGAGGCTCCAAGTAAAGCCATCGCTCTTCTCGACTTAAAGCCGAATGCCGTCATCGCCGACATCGGGGCGGGATCGGGCTACTATAGCTTTCGCATCGCTCAGAAGTATCCCAGCTCGGAAGTACTCGCAGTCGATATCCAGCAGGAGATGCTCAATTACATCACAAGTAAAGCGGCCGCGGAAAAGATCACAAATGTAAAGCCACACCTCGGTAACCTCAAAAGCGTCCAAATGCCACCCGAAACGATCGATGCGGCCTTATTTGTTGATGCCTACCATGAGTTCTCCCAGCCCTACGAAATGATGACATCCATATTCAACGCTTTGCGCCCTGGAGGCATCGTCTACTTATTGGAATACCGAGCTGAAGATCCGAAAGTGCCCATCAAACCGCTGCACAAAATGACTCAAGCTCAGGCTAAGAAAGAGATGAACCTTGTTGGATTCAATTGGGTGAAAACTAAAAACGATCTACCCTGGCAGCATTTTATGATCTTCGAAAAACCTCGATGACTCAACTTCATCGAAGCACATTTGAAACAAGAATTACGGCAGAAGACTCGAGTCTAAGCTTTCGATTCGCAAAGATAAAACAAAAATTACCTCACCGCCAAGGATAGTATTGCTCACAAACTATAGTTCTATCCGCATACCCGTTGTTAAGGTCCAAGGGCGCGTGCGGTAGTACGTTGCATAAAGTGGACTTCCTTCGTAGATTCTGCCGTAAGGCTCGTTGGTGATATTATCCCACTCTACATAAACCCTAGCCTTCTCTTTCAGCTTAAAGCTCACCGAAAGATCGACTCTGCTTTTAGAGCCTAAATACCGATCGCTTTCGGTGTCCTTGCCTACTCTAAAGACTTTATCCTCCTCATTCCAAAATTTCACCTGGGCAAATAGCCTCTCCTTTTCGTAAGTAAAAGAGATATTCATTTCATTGTCCGGCTTCATTGGTAGCGGAAGGACTTCTCCTGGACGCTCCGGATACTGCAATTCAGACTCTTGTTTTATATACTTGGCATTAAGCGAGAATCCCTCCTCTAAAAATGGTAAAATTATAGGCTGACTCCAGGTCATGGATACACCTCTTAGGAACGCACTTGAACCGTTTTCCTGCCTTTCGAGTTCGAATCCATCGTATATGCCGCCGCTTATGATGGTTTCGTTGCTAAAAATGTAATCACTCACCTTCCTATCAAAGAACTCGAATGAAATCAATCCTCCATCCTTTACTTTCATATCGACCGAGAAGTCTAAATTTGCGTAAAGCGTCGGTCGTAAGTTCGGATTGCCCTCCTCAACTTCCTGATCCTCTAATTTCAGCAAGCGGTATGGGACAACGTCAGCATATCGAGGACGATCAATCGTCTCAGTGTAGGATGTAATGAACGTCATATAATTATTCAATCGAAAACGCAAATGGGTATTCGGGAATAAATTATTGTATTGATTGGAGCCAAATGTTGGACTCGTGCCCAGGTATACAATCTCATTGGTATTGCCATCCGAATCTTTGTCCAGTACGTCTTTGCCTACGATAACCTCATTAGAATCAAAGTCGATTGATGTTCTCTCTTGTCGCAGGCCCACAAGAGCCCTCCACTTGCCAACACTGTAATCGCCCATCGCATAAATTGCGTCTAGCTTTTCTTTAACAGAGAAGGTAGATGAATCAGTAATTTCACGAGATCTCCTCTCTTCGTAAGGGAAGCTTTGAAAATTATCCTCAATGAGGCTTTCAATCTTTGTCCTATCTACAGCCGGCCCATACCTGTACCGATCGCTTATAAGACTTATACCATTATTCCTCAATTCCGCATCTGCTAAACTAAGAGGTAGTTCGGATGAAGCACTGAAATAAGCAGTTTCACCAAAAGTATCGTAATCTCTTCGCCTACTCTTAACTCCAAATCGCAGAGATAAATTCTCATTGTCGAAAGCATTCTTTAATCGAACGTTTACTGACCCAATGGCGTCTCTCTCGTCACGGCTTCTGTCGCGAATAGCAAAATCTTCGAGGGCAAATTGGGAAGAATCATCAATGGAGCCACCATTTTCAATCACGATTGAGGGGAACAAATAGCTGTCAAGTTCGTAGACTGCGTCCACATCAGACTTCACGAAATCCACATTGAAATAATCAATTGGTTTGTATTCTTCTAACTGATACACATATTTGACATCCGCCTCCCAATTAACCGACTCCCATTCGGATCCGAAAGTCGTTTCCGCTATTTCAATCTCATTTTCGAATTCATATAACCCTCGCTCAACCTCGAAACCATCTATGATTACCTGATCGGAATTTATGGCCGCATACCTTCCTTCATTGAAGCGGTACTCAAGCTGAGGACGTCTTTCACGGTTCCGATTTATACTATGGCTTCCTTTCCAAAAGAAACGCAGAGACTCACTACCTTTAAAATCCATAGAAGCTGTTATATCCCGATCGCTGTTCCATTCGCGGATGTCATTTAGTTTCAACTCCCTAAGTAGAAGCTTAGATTCGCCATCAACCGTTCTACGAAACCAGTCCTTGTTGATGTACTGATTTCCTTCAGGTTCATTTTCGTAACTAAAAGTCAATCGGCCACCGATAGTCGCTGCCCCGTTCAACGGCCCACCCACCGATATACTGCCCTCATAACCGCCCTCCTCAATGTAGGAGTTGTATTCGCTCTCGAGCATTATTTTTGTCGAAATTTCCTTTTGAGTGTAGGAAGGCCGAGTTTTCAATCGTATGGAACCTCCACGCGAATCAGCATCCTGATCAGGTGTCACCGCTTTCATTACTTCAACTGAAGTAACGTCATCGGCTGAAATACTGTCTAGCGATTGAAGTGAACCCTCACCATCGATAGTTACATTTGAAAAGGTTAAATCCGGCCGTCGCTGAATCGCTTCGCTGATGTTAGAGTCCTCAACAAGCTCAACCTCGTTTTTTTCACTAACAATAAAATCGCTCTCCTCGACGCCCGATGTTAGCTCGCTGGGCTCGTCGATTGCTTTGCCCCATGCTGAGATAGCAGCAAAAGAGAGAGTTGCTATAGCCAAACCACACCGCATATACTGAGATTTCTGTGAGAGATTGTCGCTCATGGTAAAACTGAAGTAGGGAGCACCAAGTTGTCGAACCCTAAGTCGCCGGTGCAAACGCAGCTCATTCTGCTCGCTTCGGGGGTTGAATGCTCCAGCTCTTCTCGCAGCAGATCTGGACATTCATTCAAGCCTAAAAAAACCAACTTTGCAAATAATAGGCATATTATTAAAATCTTAGCAGATGCGGCATTAAGAACCGTTCCTCAAATTCCGCATATCAGGGCTATTATCAATCTATTATGTGCCCATAACACGAATTGAAAAGGGGTCATTTTAGACCTCTTTTATGGTAAAAACTTACGCCTTTGTTCCCATAGCAGTGTTAGGGTTTCTGAAGGGAGGGGCAATCGCTTACAGTTTAATCTACATTCAAATGTAACTCGTTTAAGAAAAGAATGGACGACAATTATCCCAATTTGGCTCAAATGTGAGCAAAATTCAATCGACCACATAAATCAAGCCGAGCCAAGTCTGCTTTGCCAACCAAGATTTCAATTGTATTATACCAACCTCTCTCAGATTGAATGCAGCAGGGAGAAAACTTCCTCATTTACATTTGCCCATAAAATCAAGAACCGTCTTTCCTTTCCAAACCTTCTCTCCAATCTAGGACCTATGAGCGCTGACGCATTCTGTCCCCACGATCCATTTAAACAGGCCCGGGAATCCGAAGGAGTTCTGCCAAACGACTTTGACGGGGAGACCATTCCTATGATTCTTCGTCACAAGGACGTACGAGCAGCGGCGAAAGACTGGAGAACCTTCAGCTCAGATGACCCATTCCATGTTCCCATCCCTCAAGAGGAGTGTGTCCGCAGTGTGCGTCAGTTGCCTATCGAGACCGATCCACCTATACACACGGAGTACCGCAAGATCGTGGAGCCTTTTTTTCGTCGAGCCCTGAAACCTGAGATGATCGAACAGGTCGAGCAACTAATCGGCAACGCCCTTGTAGATGCGGTAGCACGCGACTCGATTGAAATCGTCCGCGACTTCGCCCTCCCCATCCAGTCACGAGCACTAGCGATCCTTCTAAATCTTCCCTCGTCCGAGGCCGAACACTGGATCCGATGGGGAATACACGTCTTTCGCGACCCGAAAACCGGTGAGAAAGGATCGCAGCTAGGCAGCTACATTCAGGAAAATCTTGATCGTGCCGAGAGGGAGCCCAGTGAGGACTTCTTCAGCGCCCTCACCCAAGCCACCTTTCAAGGTCGATCCCTAGCACGAGACGAGATGGAGGGTTTCGCAAACCTCACTTTTGCCGGTGGGCGAGATACCGTCATTAATACCATTACCGGCATTATCGCCTACTTCAGTTACCACATTCAACAGCTCGATTCGATTCGGAAAAAACCAAAGCTCATCCCGAGCGCCGCAGAAGAGTTTGTTCGAGTGATCACTCCCCTGACTCATATCGGACGCAAGTGTCCTTTGGATACAGAGGTCGCAGACTACAAAGTTGCTGCAAACGAACGGATCTCTCTTTGCTGGGCTTCCGCCAATTTCGATGAAACCGTATTCGACTCCCCCGAAGAGGTACGCCTCGATCGCCGACCCAATCCACATATCGCCTACGGAGCCGGCAATCACTTTTGCCTTGGAGCACCCCACGCCCGCCTAATCATCCGCTCCCTTCTCAAGAAACTCTCAGAACACATTTGCGGCGTGGAACTCATCGACTTCGATAAAAACGTCGAACGCGAAGCGCAATACCAACGCAAAGTCGGCTACCAGTCGCTGGTCGTGCGACTAAATTCACGAACGACTAGCCATTAGCCATTTCAACGAAGGGCCGGTGCTTACACCGTTCCGCGTAGTCCGTGTCCAAGCGGTTGTATTACGAAACAAAGCATCTCTAAGGTTTTAAAATGTAGCGGGCGATCTCCAAGCACCCATTGCGTTTTCTATCGGTTGGGCACTCAGAGATAGCCCTCTTCCAAACCAACCTGGCACAGCACAAGCACCGGCCCTACAAGAGGAAACTGGTCCTCACTTCCCTATCAATAACGACCTATCAGCCTTTGTCTCTAGAACGATTTCCAAATCATCTGTACAGTCTCGTAGACCTGTAGTTCAAAAACACCATACCCCACCTCACGCCAAAATGGGCTTTACCACCTGACCATGTACGTCGGTTAAGCGATAGTTGCGACCTTGGAATTTGTAAGTGAACCGTTCGTGATCAATCCCCATCAAATGCATGATCGTGGCCTGAAAGTCGTGCACATGCACTGGATCCTCCACGGCATTAAACCCAAATTCATCTGTGGCTCCATAAACCATCCCTGGCTTTATCCCGCCGCCGGCCATCCAGACGGTGAACCCATACGGATGATGATCTCTTCCCCAGCGAGCGTAGTTCTCAAACTCTCCCTGCAGGAAGGGTGTCCGCCCAAACTCACCTCCCCAAATCACCAAGGTATCATCCAGCATTCCACGGGATTTCAAATCTTTAATCAGGGCAGCACTGGGTTGATCCGTATCCATACATTGGACTTTCAATTGCCGGGTCAAATTATTATGCTGGTCCCAGCCAGCATGCATCAACTGGATGAAACGGGTACCCCGTTCCGCCAGTCTTCTCGCCATTAGACAATTGTAGGCAAAACTCCCCTGACGATGCACATCTGGACCGTACATCGAGAGGGTCGATTCCGATTCGCTAGTAAAGTCCGTGAGTTCGGGAACACTCATTTGCATCTGGTAAGCCATTTCGTATTGAGAGATCCGCGTGGCGATTTCCGGATCACCATAGTCTTTGAGCTTCTCCTCGTTCAGCTTCTCCAGATCATCTAGCATACTACGTCGCAGCTCACGACTGACTCCGTCGGGGTTTGACAAATACAGAACCGGGCTCCCGCTACCACGAAACTTCACGCCTTGATATTTCGTGGGCAAGAAGCCGGAACCCCAATAAAAGTCGTAGAAGATCTGACCACAGGATGCTTCCTTGTCCCGAGAGGTCATTGCCACAAAGGAGGGTAAATCTTCCGCGTCCGAGCCGAGCCCATAGCTAAGCCAGGCTCCCATGCTGGGTCTGCCTGGAATCTCCGCTCCGGAAAGGAAATAATTGATACCAGGAGCATGGTTCACTGATGTCGTGTGCATCGACCGAATAAAACACAAATCGTCTACGATCTCGGACGTATGCGGAAGAAAACTGCCTAAAGTGATACCACTTTTTCCATACTGGGCGAATTCAGTAATATTCGGCAAGAGCAGCTTCTCCTTGGTATCGGTCATGGAGCTAAAGCGCTTGTTCCCCAATACCGAATCGGGAACCGGCTCCCTTTTCAGCTTTGCCAGCATGGGCTTATGATCAAATAAGTCGACATGCGATGGGGCTCCGTTCTGCAGCAAGTAAATGATACGCTTTGCTTTCGGGGCAAAGTGAGGGAGACTTGGGAGGCCAGATGGAGATTGAGAGAATGCTTTCGGATCGAGCAAACTCCCCAAAGCCACCGCGCCTACTCCTTGAGCAGTCTTCCCAAAAAACTCTCTGCGGGTGAACTGTCGTTTCGAATCAATTAACGGATTCATTGTAAGGTAGTGGGCGATCTCCGAGCCCCCACATTAAAACTGTAGTACGTATCCATGAGCGCTCGGAGATCGCCCGTTACCTGGTTCACTTTAATCCTCATCCGTAAATTATACATTCGATCCTCATTCCTTGGTAATTGTCTCATCCAAATTCAGCAGCATTAAACCAACCGTTGCCCAAGAGGCGTGCTCGATCGGGTTCAACTGATTGTTTCGTTTCGACTCGCCCACATTAGCTACTTTGAGAGCAGCATCCGGGTCGTCCGCAAAATGAGAACGATACTTCTCAAGCGCGGCTTTCAGAGTCCGCTGTTCCGTTTCACTTGGATCCCTAGCCGTCGCCATCCGAAAGCCAGTCGCTAACCGCTCGGCGTCACTTCCCTTTAACTCCGTTAGCAATCGTTCCGCAAACCCTCGGGCCGCTTCGGAAAAAGTGACATCGTTAAGAGTGGTTAAGGCATGCAAAGGCGTATTCGTTCGCTTGGCTTTGACTTCACAAACCTGACGTGGAGTCGCATCAAAAAAGAGAGGTGGCCCCACAATACGCCTCCAGAAAGTATACAAACTTCTTCGGTACAGGTCTTCTCCTTGTCCCTGTTCGTACTCAATAAATCCAAAGGACGCTTCCTTCCAAATCCCTTCTGGCTGATAAGGCATCACAGGGGGACCTCCTTGAGTTTCATTCAGGAGACCTCCTAGTGCTAAGGCTTGGTCTCGGATCATCCAGGAAGGCATGCGAAAACGAGGCCCGCGCGCAAGTAGTTCGTTTTGCGGATCACGCTCTCTTAACTCAGGTGTCAATCGAGACGACTGACGGTAAGTCGCACTCGTCACAATCAACTTGTGAAGATCCTTCACATTCCATTTGCTCTCACGAAACTCGACCGCCAGCCAGTCCAACAAGGCTTCATGCAATGGCGGCTTACTCTGAACCCCAAAATTCTCAACCTGTTCCAAAATCCCTCTGCCAAAATACTGCTGCCAAAACCGGTTAACAGTAACTCGGGCAGTGAGGGGATTGTCCTCGGATATCAGCCATTCCGCTAGATCAAGACGATTGAAATCACCCGTCACTTCCTCACCACCATTCAAAGCGGAAGGAAATCCCGTCGTCACTTTTTCTCTCGGCTGGTCGTACAGACCGTTTTCGAGAATGTGAGTATCCCGTTCCACAGTGTCCTCCATGATCATAACGATCGGACGCGAGTTGCTATAGACGTCGAGATCCTTGTATGCGTCGATATAGTTTAGCGTCGCCTCCACATACTTCGGTTCGGTTTCGCCATAAAAGGCTATTATCGCTGCCAAAGGCTCGGGCCTTCGTTCGATGACCGGTTGCTTGAGAATTCCTTGAATAGTTCCGTTCGTAATCGATTTCGCCTTTTCCGACTCGATGGCCAGCGATCCATCTTCCCTAGGGAATAAGGCTCGCTCCACCTCGTCCAAACGGTTCGCTGCGATCCGCTTCGCCTCTTCCAGCTCTTCGACACGCTGCTCGTGAACCTCAGTGGTGAGATCCAGGATTGGAAGGGTATGCGGATTGCGTCCTTTTCCCGTAACCTCAGTCTTGTCAAAAAAAGCCATGAGCTGGTAGTACTCACGCTGGGACACGGGATCGTATTTGTGATCGTGACAACGAGCGCACCCCATGGTCAATCCCATCCAAATCGTGGATACTGTGTCAGTCTGATCAACTAGGTAATCGATTCTGTTCTCCTCAGGCAAACGCCCTCCTTCCCCGTTAATCATGTGGTTTCTCAAAAATGCGGTGGCCAGCTTCTGCTCTATCGTCGGCTGAGGTAGTAAGTCGCCCGCAAGCTGCTCGATGGTGAACTGGTCAAACGGCATATTTGAATTCAGTGCGTCAACCGCCCAATCACGCCAGGGCCACATACCCCGCTCGTCGTCATTCTGATAGCCATTGCTGTCAGCATAACGGGCGGCGTCGAGCCATTCCCATACCATGCGCTCCCCATATCGAGGCGACGCCAATAGACGGTCAACCTGCTTCTCATAGGCATCCGGCGACCGGTCCGAAAGAAACGCTTGGACCTCATCTAAGGTCGGTGAGAGTCCAGTCAGGTCCAACGTGATCCTGCGAATGAGGGTCTCACGATCGGCTTCGGGAGAAGGTGTGAGACCTTTTTCTTTCAATTTGGAAAAAACGAATGCGTCAATCGGGTTCCGCTCCCAATCGGGATCCCTTTCCTTAGGAAGCCTCCCTCGCACCGGTGGAAGGAATGCCCAGTGGGCTTCATACTTAGCACCTTGCTCGACCCATTTTCTAAAAAGCTCCTTTTCCTCGTCTGTCAACCAACGGGGGTGCTCCTCTGGAGGCATGCGTTCCGAATCAGCTTCCGAGAGAATTCTCCAAATCAGCTCGCTCTCTTCTGGATAGCCTGGAACAATCGCTGCGTATCCTCCCAAGTCCTTGGTTGCTCCCTCGATTGAATCTAATCGCAAGTCTGCTTCCCGAGTATTTTTATCGGGTCCATGACATTGGAAACATGTATCCGACATAATGGGACGTATATCATGATTAAAGGAAACCAAGTCATCTGACTCTTTAGCATGGATTAATCCGGAAGGAAGCAGCCCCCAAAGCAACAGAACACTCCAAATCACAGTCCTTTTCACAAACTGGATTTTCTGGATTCGGAGATTCATGGGTAAACGTAAAAACTGACGATGTTGAGCTTGTTGTCCAGAAAAGAAAAAATAGCGACGACTCACCCAAAACATACAATGAAGAGAGTTCTTCTCCTATTCACAATTTACAACTACTCACGCACCTACCGTTCCAGTATCTGCACAGTCTCGCAAGGCAGCCAACAATGAGAACCGTCGTCCAAGATCGCCAAGAGCCATTCTCCTCGCACCTCCAACATAGAAAACTCCATTCCATTGTGCAGAGGATCGGCATATGAAGACAAATAGGAATACCCAGGACCCTTTCGCCCATATACCTCATCCACAATCAAAACGCCTTCATCCAGTCCCGCAATGAAATCCCATCCCAGAAGCAGTCCTTGCATTATCACCGCTCCAAACAGCACGCCTGACAGGGTCAACCAAAATCGACTCCGGTATCGTATCCAAAATAAAGATACACATAGAGATACCAGCCAAAGAAGAGAAAACATTGCCTTTTGCCAACGTATTGGAGTTTTAATCGAAACTCGATGATCCGAAAACGAGTCCAGCCTGAGGGCTCGGGCGGCTTCAAGACTCGTCGCCACTTTCTCATCAAAGGGCATTCTCGTCTGGGCCTGACGGTAACTTGCTATCGAACGGCCTATCTCACCAGCTTTAAACCAAGCGTTGCCGGCATTGTACCAGGACAAACCCGCTCGAACTCCATTCGTCGCACAACTTTCAAACTCGAGAGCAGCGGCAGCGAATTTGGATTCAGTCGTTTCCGATTCCAATCCCTCCTCTGCGGAATCCAGTGCAGCCTTGAAAAGGGCTTCCGCCTGACCCCAATCGGCAGCGCCTAAGTCTCCTGCGGCACAAATGGCGATCACTAGTGTAGCGGATACCAAACCCTTTTGAAAAAGCTCAAATACGCGTTCACCCAATCGCCCTGTTCGCTTTTCCGCTCTAGGCTCACCCTCCCCTGGATCATAGGTTCGAGTTTCGATTTCCCCAATGGTCGACTCAATTTCCTCCACGAGGTCAATATCCCCTTTGGCCGCATTGAGAAGTCTCGCTACATCTTTCGCTGTCAAAGCCGCTTGCCTACGCTCAAAGCAGGCCGCAATCAACGCTCTGAGAGCTTCAACATCGTCTTCTCCTTTAGACCCAGCTCGCTTAAATTTCTCGAAAGCTTCACGACGGACTCGATAGGACTCGTCAGTCGCACGTCGCCGTGCCTCCCGCACCCAAAATGTGAGCCCGTAAAACAGGATAGAGCCAAAGAGCACAAAAGCCCAAATGCCATCGGCCAGCAGATTCACGAGTTTATCCATTACGTCACTCATAATCATCGCTTCATAGTTGTGCCATATTCCTTCGCTGCTGCCGATAACAGAATACTGCGCTCCATGAATTTTTTCCATCGGGAAGTAACTCATGCCATCTCGAGCCGAGATTTCAATGGGCACGGGTCTTGTACTGATTAAGCGATAGTCTCCCTCATTCGGATCGAAGACCTGTATCGCCAAACTAGGAAAGACACTCGACTCAATTGAAAGCGGCCGGGCTCGGGCGACAAACAACCGGCCGTCAGGCTTCCAGACCTCAGTTACCTCCTGACCCACCCAAAAACGGTTTCGCAGCAATGCCTGCCGGCTGAGATCTGATAATTCCAGCATTTCTGAACAGGTATCCGAGTTCACCTCAACCCATACCTCCATAAGCTGGCCGACTTCGGCAGTTGCGGGCTGAACGCTCACCTCGATTGAATCGATACCGAAAAGTCCGCTAAAGGATTCTAACCTTCCTTTGACCGGTAGCGGAAGCACTTCGATTTCAATAGGATTTGAGAACGCGTGCAACTTTTCGTGGGGAAAAGAGCGATCGACGGGCTCAAAGAGAGCGTTATTGAAATAGGCGGCGTAGCGATTGGACTGTGCGTTTTCAACCAAGAGTCGCGAACACAATAGACGTGTCCGCGAAATCTCGAACATCCCCGATTCCTCAAATCTCACGAAGACCGAAAATCTCAATTCACCCAAACTCGGCGGAAACACCTCTTCTTCGCTAATCCTATGGGCGATCGCACGACGGCCTCCGACTGGCAGACCAAACTGCTCTTCCTCCGGAACCACACTTCGCGGAATAACGACTTCAATATTGGAATCGTTAAAGAAACCTGGATACAGATTCAGTTCCCGAACCTGGTTCATTGGCAATTGGCAATGCCATATGAAATCCAACCGCAAAGGCTCTCCCACATAAACCTGTGTTTTCTCTGCCTTGATGATGAAACTCATCGAATCGGAAAGATGAGGTTCACCTACGAGCAATTGGCGCGGGAGGGATCGCAAAACTTCCCCATCCACCTCGACCGCAAGAGGAGGAAAGTCTCGCACCCCAGTTCGCAGTGGCAGGAATCGAACCGACAAAGCGTGGCTGCCACGTTCATCCTCTTCGAGTTTCACCACCTTCGAGTCCAAAAATCGAATCTCATCCGAATACTCAATCGGCTGGAGGATCGGCTCTTCCTTCGCATCTACAAAGAGTAACGCAGTGGAAACCTCATCTACAAACCAGCTGGCTTCCATCATTTGAATACGAGGACCTTCGACCGATTCCAAAACATCTTGGGTTAACGCAACCGGAACCGTGATGACCAAAGCAATATACACAAGAGTACTAAGAATCCTTGTAGCCAACAGAGCACGACGGCCCGGTGTGCCGCAAAAGCCGCTCACAAAACGCGGCCCAGCGGGCAGTCGCCCGTTACCTAACAAGGCTAAAAAAAGCTTCTGAGTTTTACACCCCGCACGCATCATAGGTTTTTTGAAGATAGTAGTCACCAGTCCTTCTCTACTTTTCCCGCATTGGCTTTTGCGCGCTGCTCTTGTCGAAATTGCTGACTACCCATTTCTTCCATGAGCACATCTTCCACTGAAAAGTTGGGAATTGGAAGTGGCTGCATCAGGGAGTCCTCCCGGAATTCTCCTTTCATTGGAAGCGATGAGGCGACGACTTCCCTCGGATCCGCATCCACATACTCCTCCCAATCTTCATCATCCCACTCTCCTTCGCCTTCATCATCTCTATTCGAGGCAAACAGATCTAATATGTCCTGGAGCCGGTCTATCGCTACGGACTGGTGCACCCGAGCTACTGCCCAGTAACGCCATTGGGAAAGCAGTTCTTCCGCCTCTAGTTGCCCTTCCACCGCCTCTCCCATTAGTTCCAATGGACGCTTGAGAATGGTCTCCAACCCCTTCCCGTCACTTTCTTGGGCCACCGAACTGTCCATCGAAAACTCATTTTCTAGCTCAATCATGTAGCGTTCGATTAACTGTCCCTCAGATCGGTGCTGTTTTTGACTTTGCTCAAACTGAACCGCATGGATAGACACGTTTTCCGGCGGTTCTCGAGGATTAGGTGAAACTGCCCTTACATTTCGATCCGCGGACCGTCTCTGAATGTCGATACTTTCCACATTTCGCCTTAACTCTGTCTGACCTGCTGAAAGTGCTTGTATTCTCTCCAGGAGCGCATCAATCTTTTCATCTCGTTCCTGCTCCTTCTTTTCTTCCTCAGCCACCCGCTTTTCTAATACCTCCATCATCACCGCGAGTGAGTCGAGTCGCATACTGACCCTTTTAAACCCCGGTCGGATTCGGGCTGCTTGGAACAAAAGATTCTGGGCGAAAACGGCAGACGATAATGCTTCCCTCGGAGAACTCTCCCCTAATACTTCTGCCTGTCGTAAATTGGCTAGAGCCTGATTAAAAACCGCCGCTGCGAGATTCACGGTGGAATCCCCTTGCGTCTCCATCTGGAAAGCCAGTTCCCCGAACGCGATCCCTGCATCATTGAATTTACCATCTTCCAGCCAGTCCAGCGCTGTTTCGAAACTCACCGACTCTAGCTCTTCTTGCCCACTGGCGGGCTCGCTGACACCAGATCCGCCTAGCAATAGCGCCAAACCTAATGTCCCTTTTCCTCGACTCACCATACCGGAAGCCCAAAGCGACAAAACGAGAGCGATCGGCAAAATCAGAAAAGCGGCCTCCTTATAAACCACATATCCCGCATCGCCATCGGATCGAATCGACTCCTTTTCCTTGGCAAATGTCTCGTAGATCTCCCCCAGGTGAAAGGGCAAAGTCCCCACGTTGGCGAACTCGCCTTCCGGCGTTTTTTGAGCCAGTTCAGCCAACTCGCTATCCTGGAGCTTTGTGTATACGACTTGTCCTTCGTGCTTCAATACAATACTTTCGCCTTCCTCATTTAGTATCGGAATTCTGGATCCCGATACGGAATCTCCAATTCCCACCACGAGCAGGAAAACACCGCTATCCTTCAAGCGCTCCGCAACCTTATCAATTCCCGGACCATGGTCCTCACCATCGGTCAACACAATCAAATCCTGAAATCCTCGCCTCTCCGGATCCAGCACCTGGTCAATCGACTTTTCGATCGCCGAAAGCAGCAGCGTACCACCGAATTCCACACTCCGTGGCTGCACCTGAGAAAGCATGTAGCGGACAAAGTCGTAGTCCGAAGTTAGCGGGCAACCAATAGAGGAACTACCCGCATAGACGACTAAACCAACCTCTTCACCCAAAAATCCATCTAGGCAATCCCGGATCCCTTGCTTGGCTGCTTCCAGTCGTGTGGGATAGGCATCTTGGGCGAGCATGCTTCGCGACACATCCAAAACGAAGACGACATCCCGGCCAGACTGCGATATGGAGAAACGCGTGGGATTGTAACCCAGTCGGGCTAGAGAAAATACGATGAGAACAAAAACCCACATCCAGATCCAATCGCGACGTTCAATCGCAATATCTTCAGACTGACCCAACTTCGCTCTGGCATCGTAGCACTTCTTCTTGGTCCGATTCTGAAGCCACCAAAAGGGCCACACTCCAATGAGTGCGTATAGAAACCAAGGCCATTGAATTACGATCTCCTTCATGAAGCAACCCTCAGCCAAGTGGTTTGCAGTATCATCCGTCCACTCAAAGCTAGAAGCGCCACTGTTAATGGCAGCCAATACCATTCCGATACGATCTCAAAGGAACGCGTTTCGATAATCGAGCGCTCCAACGTATCAATTTCCTCATATATAGATTTTAGAGACTCATAGTTGGTAGCTCGCCTAAAGACTCCACCGGTTTCGTCGCTGATCCGTTTTAGCACTAATTCTGCGGTAGAAACTTCAGATTCGTCAAAGACGATGTCGATGCCTTGGGCCCCACCCTCATATCCGAGGCTAATCGTATAGACGCGGATTCCCCACTGCTTAGCCAGTCCGGCCGCTTCAAGGGGCAAGTGATTCCCAGAGTTATTTTCTCCATCTGTAAGCAGAACCACGATTCGACTCTCGATTTTTGCGAGCTTTCGAGCGGCATTCAACGACTTCAGTTCGTCCAAATTCTCTAATCTGGCACAAGCGAGGGTCAACGCATCCCCATAGGCGGTACCATCTTCATTGGGTCGATCCTGTATCTCTAAATTACCTACAATTTGGGCCAAGGCTTTGTGCCCAAAAGTCAATGGACTGCGCGTATCCGCATACCGGGCAAAACTGATCAGTCCAACCAGATCACTCGAACGCCCTTTCAGGCGTTCCCCATCCCCCAGAATGAACTGCTCCATCAATTCCTTCGCAATCTCCATTCTAGTCTTGCTCCCTCCGCCGGGAAGGTCGATCACCCGATCCATACTACTCGACACATCTACTAATAGTTCAATCGCGATTCCCTCCGCTTCCTCATTCGATTCACTCGATCTGGCTTGCGGTCTCGCCAACGCAATCAGTAGCCCTCCGTAGAAGAGAAGCTCCAACGCGGTAAGCAGCCAAAGGAAGCGAGCGCGTCCCTTATTTAAATTCGCCCATTGTCCAAGTGAGGCAACCGTCAAACCTATGGAGGACGATTTCCGCAATGCGAACCAAACCACTAAAGGGAAAATAAGCAGAACCCATGGGTACGCGAAACTCATCGAAGAAACTCCTTCCGCAAATGGTCTGCTAATTCACTTACGTTTCCGTTTTTTGAGTATAGTATTCGTTCAAAACATTCAATAACTGAAGGCGAGCAGACCAACGAATAGTCACGCAAAAAAAGCTCTATTTCACTCATGGGCATCTTTCCACCCTCTAGCTGATCCAACAAGCCCTCCACAGCTTCATCCAACTGGGAGTTTTCCTCGTCCGCATTTCGATTTAAACGAGAATTTTTCCTTCTCCAAAGGAAAGCACCCAAAGCAATACCGGCTAAAGCAATACCGGCTAAAGCAACCAGAGAGGAGATCCACCTGCTCGCTTCTTTTTTTGCTAAATGATCCACTAACAATTCAGGAGCATTTGAATCGTTCCCAACACCGAATCCTTTTGCGATGACCACAGCCGCTTCTAGGGTAATCAGATTATTTTCAGCATTCGATTCATTCTTCAAACTTCCCCCATCAAGCCCGATACTACCCGATCGAATAATCTGGTATAACACTATCCACCTTTGCTCGTATGGACCGTCCTCAGACTTTCTCACTGGAAACAGCTGGGTCTCGAGATACCGAACCGATCTATGCCGAGGCTCTTGCAGCGTGTACCGTGCATAGGCCACAAACCGGATAGACACCTCTAGCTCAATCAAATCGCCGGGATAGTAATCTCGTTCTCGATCCACTTTAATCGAGACTGATTCTGACCCCAAAACGATCCTTCCCAAATTCGATACAACGAAAAACAGCCCAATCAGAATCTTATTTCTAGTTAACGTATTCAATTTACCCTGTATTCAGCCTCCATTTTTACCGACTACCATTTGTCGCCTCGCTTTGAAGAACTCCGCTAAGACCGAGACGCAATCGTCGCCTACTTTTAGACCAATAAGATCAACCCCGCAATCGAGCATTTGCTCTCTAATCCGGGAGTTCTTGGGATTGGGTTTCCCTACTCCCGTCCCAAAATCAACCACACGCACCTCTCCCGATTCCGCATCCCTCAATCGGGCCAAGCCCAAGTCCGGAGTCTCCAGCTCAAAAGGCTCGATTAAATTGACTGCGATCAAGTCATGCCGAAATCCCGCTGCTTGAAGATCTATTTCGTATTCACTCGCATAGTAATCTGAAACCACAAAGGCTACCGAACGCTTTCTTGCCATATACCCGAAGGCATCTAGAGCCACATCGATACGCGTACCCGTTCCTTTTGGCTCGTACGAGTTAAGGGCATCTAGGATTCGAATACTTTGTTGACGCCCCTTCGCTGGAGAGACTACGAGCTCGACTTGATCTGTAAACAGGATCAGACCGACTCGGTCATTATTGAACAGGGCCGCCAATGTCAAAAGTGCACAAAATTCAGATACCGTTTTTCGTTTTGCCCCATTCCGGTCACTCAACGTAGATGCGGATAGATCGACCAAAAGAAAGAAGAACTGCTCACGTTCTTCCGAGTAGCGTTTTACATGCGGAACTCTGGTGCGAGCCGTCACCTTCCAGTCCATCGCCCGAACATCGTCGCCTTGGACGTAAGGACGAACGTCTTCAAATTCGATTCCCCGTCCTTTGAATACACTGCGGTACTCTCCAGCCAAAACGTGTTCGACCGGGCGGCGACATTTCAACTCGAGCAAATTGAGCCGACTGTCATCGTTAGGACTCATTCCTCAGCAATTGGAACGTTTTCCAGAATCTGAATAATCAAGTCATCCGAACCCAGACCTTCCGCCTCTGCCCGGTAAGAGAGGGCGATTCGGTGCCTCAAAATATCCCCCGCCAAATCCTTGATATCCTGGGGAACCGTGAACTCCCGTTGGTTAAGAAGGGCGTAGCCACGAGCGGCCAATGACAAGTAGATAGTGGCCCGAGGAGAGGCTCCAAATCGGATGTAGCGGCCAATATCGAGTCCATAGCTCTCAGGATTACGCGTGGCATGCACGACACGCAAAATGTAGCGCTCCACTTTCTCATCGATATAAACCTTGTCTAGCAAGGTCCGCATATCGAGGACTTCGTCGAGGTGAATGACAGGATCAACGGAAATCTTCGGAGCGACACGAGCCATACGTCGCATAACCTGATGCTCCTCATTCATACTGGGATAGCCAACCTTAAGCTTAAACATGAACCGGTCGACTTGTGCTTCCGGGAGTGCATAGGTACCCTCTTGCTCGATCGGATTTTGAGTCGCCAGCACCAGAAAGGGATGAGGCAAAGGAAAGGACTCTTTTCCCAAGGTTACTTGCTTTTCCTGCATAGACTCAAGCAGGGCACTCTGCACCTTGGCAGGGGCTCGATTGATTTCGTCAGCTAGTAACAAATTAGCGAATACAGGTCCCTTTTCAGCGGAAAAACTGTGCTCTTTAGGATCGTAGACGAGACTCCCAATTAAATCGCTCGGCAGCAGATCTGGCGTGAACTGGATGCGGCTAAAAGTCGCTTTCATCGAGCGGGCCAAGGTGGTGATGACGAGTGTCTTAGCGACTCCGGGGACTCCTTCGATCAGAACATGCCCATCGCAAAGCAAGGCGAGTAGCAAACGCTCAATCAATGTCTCTTGCCCGACTATCACTTGCGATAAGCAATTGCGTACATTGTCCAGCTTTGCGCAGGAATCCTCGATCAAAGTCTTCATAGATGGATTTTACGAGTACCTAATCATTCGAAAATGAACGGAAAGGTCAACTGTACGAAACCTCCTGCGAAATCTTGTTTACCGATCATTGAGGCCCCAAAACAGGCCGAATCTACATTTAACGACCTCGACGCTGTGCAACAATCGCCGGTGCTCTGCAGTAGAATCGACAAGCGTTTTTGGCTGAAAGAAGAGAGCGTCTAACAGGCCAAAAGCTAAGGACAAATATCCACAGTCAGCCACATTAGTTCGTCCTATTTCGGCTGCTTCAGTTTTCTGCTGTGAGCTTAGTCCAACGGAAAGGCAGCCCTAACTCGCCAATTCATATGCACTGTAGATTGGCACTCCCCTCGGGACACACTCTCCGCAACGGCGATCGATCCACTAACCCAAGATAGTCGCCTTTAATCAAACCGGCCGAACTATTTCTTCCTAGCTGGGAAAGAAGCGTAGAATTCTTCCTCGCTCAACTTTCCATTTCCGTCTATATCATATTTGGCGAAGACTTTCGCTTGGCGGGTAGCTACCTTTTCCTCATTAAACTCCCTATTGTTTTTCTGAGCAGACTTTTTACCCGAAGCCAACTTGACGGCGACATACTCTTTTTTAGTGAGGCTTTTGTCACCATTGGTATCCCCTTCCGCGAATTGCTTTTGCTGGAACTTAGTAGCAGAAAATCCGGTGGCTAAACCGAAGACGAGCGCTGCGAACACAGCGAGTAAGGCATGATTTTTTTTCATATTCTTAATACCGATTGGGCTCCATCGATCCATTCGACAAGAGACAAATCAAAATGAACTCGATTTCGACCAATCTATCAATATAAAAACATTTATTCCGTATAAACGGAATCCTTTGTTCGCTCGCTCAGCAAGACGGATTAAAAGAATCAGCTAAAGGCTAATTCAGGGATACTAATCTCCGAGTAGAAAGGTAGGCGCGATCGCCGACTACACTTAACCGACGGTAGGAGCTATCGACTCGGCAGTCCACGCTAGAAGCTCAACCAACGTGGCGTGGCACGGGAGCAAGCACTAGGGAAAAACCGGCCAGCCCCTCAACACCAAACCTGCTGCTAATCGCTCCATACTACTGATAAGCAGTATCAACCTTCTTAAAACAAACCGCTTGTCTCGGGTTCAAAATGTATTCAATCGGGATCGCCCTTAGCGAACAGGATCTCGCATCGCAAGAGCAGGTTTAAACAACATTTATAGCCTCACCCCAGCATTCAACTACCACTGCTCGTTAATACGGCTCTCGTCGTTGACCGCTGTTTCATAGTAGTAGTGCGAACACGGTATGAAAATGCTCTTCTCCACCTCATCCCCTTGCAAATGGCGGATGAATGACTGGACTGTCCCTTCAGCCATTTTTCTAGGAAATTGCTGAGGCGTGTCGAAGAGCTTCTTCTCGAAAACCCCTTGCTTCCCAGCAGGAGAGGCATCGAAGGCTACGATTGTAATGCGGTCGGTCAGATTCGCCTTAGCTACTGCAGCGTAGGATCCCAAACCAGATGGATCATTGATCGCGAAAATCCCGACTATATCGGGGTGAGCTTGTAAGATGTCCGTGGTTACCGCGAAACCTTCATTTCGATTCCCCTTTCCATTGAGCTCCGTAACGATCTCCAGATTTCCCCCGTTGTTCTTAAGATAGTCCTTGAAACCCTCCACCCGCAGGATGCAAGAAGTCACTTCGGGTAGGCCCACAATAGCAATCTTTCCACGATTCCCGGTGGCCTTCATCATGCTCTTCCCCGCTAATTGCCCTCCTTGGAAATTGTCACTGCCAATGTGGGAAGTCACCATTTCCCCAACTGTTGAATCATCGATCTGGATATCGAAAGTGAAAACGGGAATCCCAGCAGCATGAGCTTTTCGCACTCCTTCCGCCGCCGCCTTCGAGTCTGCAGGATTAAGGAAAATCGCATCGTAGCCCTGGGCTACAAAGTCAGCTAGCTGAGAGTTTTGAGCCGCCCCATCGTTCGCCCCATCCAATGCGACAAGGCTGTATCCATATTTCAACGCCTCATCCTCCATCACATTAGCTATGAGCTTGAAAAAAGGATTGGTCAGGTCCATGCAGGACATTCCAATCTTCCCTTTCTCCGTAACTTGCGATCCCCTTCCTGGCCCGGGGTCAAAGCAGGATACCAGCAAAATCAGAGGGACCAAAGGAAGAAGTGAAAGGAGATTTCGAATATTCATACTAGGGATAAATTAAACTAAATCCATTGATCCGCTTTTGAGAGGATCTGGCAAGCGATTAACCTTCCCGTTCCACTGATTTAAACGAATTCCAGACTCCAACCTTTAAAAGTGAGGTATTATCTCATCGATCCTGCACCAGTTCAAAGGAAGAGTCACAGCTCGATCGCTTTGGTGTAAGTATCGTTCTCTCCGTCTTTGCCTTGGCTCGGAAATCTGGGGTTTGTGGGGCAAATCGCTACCTTCCTCGCAGCAACCGCCGAAACCCTCCATTTTGGCGGGCTTTGTCAAGCAGAACAGCGAGAACTATAATCGCACCGAGTGTAAACATTTGAGCATAACTTTTAATACCGAGCAGGTTCATCCCATTTTGAATCACCGCTATAATGAACGCACCAATCAGAGTGCCAAACATTCTACCCGAACCTCCCGATAGACTCGTTCCCCCTACTACTACGGCAGCGATCACATAGAGCTCGTACATATTGGCCATGTTGGGTGCCGCCGCTCGTACAAGAGAGGCTTGTAGGCACCCTCCTAGTCCAGCGGCCAGTCCACTTACGGTGTAAACGAGCACAATCACCGTTCCCACCGGAACTCCGGTCAAACGTGCTGCTTCCGCATTTCCACCCACTGCGTATATGTAACGTCCATAACGTGTGTGAGACATGAACACGTGGGCGGTTGAGTAAACTAATGCCAAAAGAATTACTGTATTTGGAATCCCCCAAAGCCTACCCTGTGCTAGCCATACAAACGAGTCCGGCACTTGATCAATGGAGAAACCACCCGTCGTCATGAAGGCGAGCCCCCGAGCCATCATCATTATACCCAATGTAACGATAAACGCGGCTACCTTGAATCGTGAAACCAGCCCACCCGCAAACATGCCGATGAGCCCACAACTGATAGTTCCGGCAAAAAACCCAAGAACGACGACCCAGCCCGCAGCTTCAGGGCCACCCATATGCTTTACCACGGTGGCTCCAATCACCGCAGACAACGCAATCAAACTCCCGACGGAAAGATCGATGCCCGCCGTTATAATAACCATCGTCATGCCAATGGCGATGATAGCGATCACCACTATCCGCTCTACAATGGCAAGGAGATTGGACGCTTTAAGGAAATCAGGCCAAAGTTTTTCTCGTGGCACGACTATCTCAAAGGATTCGAAAGCGGGATAGTTTTGGTCGATTTGTTCCAATACAAGCCACTTGGAAGCGTCCCCACCGGTAACAATTCCAGCTAGCCTACCACTCTCAGCGAAAAGCCTATCCAGCGCATCGCGCAGGTCTCTGGGTCCACCCACAACCATTCGGACATTTTCTCTATTTGCAGAAACTACACTCGCATACACGTTCTCCGCCATCGTAGCCGAAGACGTATTTTCCGCACCTACGACGAGCACAACTCCTTCGGTTGGAAACTGATCAAGCACAACCTTCGTGAGCTCCATTTCAGCCGCAATGCCCTCTCCCGGCTGCCGATTCAGGGTCAACACGCTAAACAAGACGCAGAGCCCTATGAGAGCGAGGACCATGCCATATTCGCCCAATCCGAAATTTAAAGTCTTCAATCTCATTGTGCGAGCACCTATTCTCCTAGAGCCAATTCCAACACTTCCTCCTGAGAAGCTCGCTGGGCATCATTAACTTCACCCTGAATACGTCCCTCTTTCATCACGATTATCCGGTCAGACATTCCTATAACTTCGGGAAGTTCGCTGCTTATCAATAGAACCGATTTGCCCCCTTTCACGAGTTGGTTGATCAACAGATAAATTTCGTATTTGGCCCCAACGTCAATACCTCGTGTGGGTTCATCGAAAATAAAAATATCCGCATTACGATGTAACCACTTTGCAATTACAACTTTTTGCTGATTTCCTCCAGAGAGTTCCACTACTTTCCGAGAAGGATTGGATAGCCTGATTTTCAAACTGTTGACATAGCCCTTGAATGCTTCGACTTCCGCACCTTGACTAATGAAGCCGCTTTCTTGGAACTCTTTGAGATTGGGTAGTCCAAAATTTTCGACAGACGAATGAATAAGAATCAAACCCTGCTCTTTCCGATCCTCCGTCAACAAACAGATTCCACGCTTTATAGAATCCCTCGGATTTCCCAAATCAATTTTAGCCCCCTTCAAGAAGATTGATCCTGAATCTGCCGGATCCGCTCCAAACAACAATCGAGCCGTTTCGGTTCTTCCAGACCCCACAAGCCCGGCCAGTCCCAAAACTTCACCCTCATGGAGTTCGAAACTAACATCCTGCACGGCACAACCCCGTGACAGTCCTTCCACTTTCAAGCATACAGGTCCCCGGCCTACTTTTCGCTTCGGGAACTCCTCCTCCATGGGACGACCCACCATCCATTCAATAAGCTGGTTTTTAGATAAATCGGATGTAGCCGATTCACCAACGCTCTTACCATCGCGTAAGACCGTAATTCTATCGGCAATCGCAAAGACTTCCTCCAGCCGGTGGCTGATGTAGATGATCGATATTCCCTCCCGCTTTAAATCCTCGATTATAGCTAAAAGCTTGTCGACCTCTTGCTTGCTGAGCGCCGCGGTCGGCTCATCCATTACAATTATCTGAGCATCTGCCGCTAAAGCCCGCGCAATTTCTACGGTCTGCTGTTCCGCAACCGTTAGATCCCCACATTTCGCTCGCGGATCAATATCCATCCCCAAGCGATAAAATAGCTCGCGAGTCAGATCCTCCTCACGACGGTGGTTGATAAATCCATTTCGCGTCACTTCTTTGCCTAAAAAAAGGTTTTCACTAGAAGTAAGATTTGTGGCTAAATTAAACTCCTGATAGATGATCGCGATTCCGTGCGACTGAGAAATGGATGGCGTGTTGAGTGACACACATTGCCCCCCTACTCTTATTTCTCCAGATTCTGGCAAGTGAACGCCACCGAGCGTTTTTATGAGCGTACTTTTTCCAGCTCCATTCTCCCCAACCAAACCCAATGCCTCCCCCTTTTTCAACTTCAGCGACACTCCTTTCAAAGCCTTTACTCCTGGAAATGCCTTCACGATTTGCTTCATCTCAAGGACGGGTGTTAGAGAATCTACAACATTAGCGGGCATAGCGAAATAAACGAACTCGTCACCGCTATCAGAAATTGCCAAGCAAGAGCAAGCTTTGAGAAAACCCAAGGTAAGGGCTGACGGTCCGGCAGTCCGCGTTAGAAGCTCAACCAACGCGGCATCGTGCCTGCATTAATAGATAGCTCGATCCCCGCGAACGCCACGCCCCAGCTTGGCAAACACTAACGATTGCTACCGTGCTGGGGCTTGGCGGTCCCAGGCAGCCTAACTCCCTACAAAGTCCCGTTGTGGTTAACAATCACTGAGAATGCGTACCGTTTTGCTGTTCCCGACTCTAAGGAAATCAAATAAGACTTTTCCTCGATGTCCATCGGCGAATCCTCCAGATCGTGATGGCTCACCATCGGCTCGATACAGACAAAGGGCATCCCTGGAGGGGACCAGAGATTAACGTTGGGAAAATCACCCAAATCTAGCGTTAGGTATGGTGCTTCCCCTGTCCTCCCGATACTAATCTTTCTCGCTTTCATGTCTTTCTGAAACATTCCCCCATTGGGGATGCGGGAATCGTCCAAAGTAAAAGAGTCTTCGTTATTCAAAAAGGGTACCTCCGCTTTCTGAATCAAACTATCCGTAATTTTACTACGTTTTACCGACAATTTCCTCGAAAAGCTAATCTGATAATCACTCCGATCCCTGCCATCCACAAATGGACAGTTAAATCCCGGGTGACCCCCCGTAGCAAAGTACATGGTTTCACCTCCTTCGTTCTCTATAGCAAACTCGTTGGTTAATCGATTTCCCTTCAATCGGTAAATCACCTTGAAGACAAAATCAAACGGGTATCGCTTATGAGTTTCCTCATTCGATCTAAGTAAAAAAACAACCGACTTACCATCCCGACTTTTCTCAACCTCAAAGTCTGAATAGACCGCCATCCCCATTTTTGGAATCTCGTAGGAATTTCCCTTGTATGTAAAACGGTTGTGTCTGAAACGAACATTTACAGGAAACATCACTGGAGCTCGATTCACCCAATAATCAGGATCCCCTTGCCACATATATTCCGTATCTGATTCCTTGTGACGTATACTCCATAGCTCCGCTCCTTGGGAATTAATCGAAACCCGTAAAGTATCGTTCTCAATCGATACAATCTCGGAACCAAAAGATGTAATTGGAAAAACCGCCACTCCCAACAAAAGCGAAAAAACTGACATTAAACATGACCAACGCTTGCATTGTGCTGCGTTATCTGAATCCACCCAAATAAGCGGTAGAAGGCAAGCACTCGCCCAACGGTGGAAATCATTGCCTATTCCTGTAGGAGCGGCTTTGTGCCGCGATTCTGTTATCATATATCGCCCCGACAAATGGGGGCACTGGCATATGAGTCTTCTCGTAAAAACTTTCATCTCGATATCCCTTGCCTACCTTTCAAAACCCAAATAGTCCATTACCGCTTCGTCGCCAATAAGAGCATCCGACGGGCAAGGACTTAAAGGACAGCCTAAAGCAGATCATCGCTCGGAACCGATTCTAGTTTTCTCAATGATGCAGAACCGCTACCTCAAACGTACAGCTCCGATAGATCACACTGGCTATCCGAGAATCCCGTATCAGTTATATCCATACGATTAAGCATCGTAAAGAGCAAGTTAGACATAGCCACATCATCACCGTCTTTTTCGTAGGTGAGGTACTGGTTGTGTTTGAAGCCCATATTACCGCCACCCGCCAATATAAGTGGATAGTTGTGATTATTGTGCGTGCGACTATTGGAAGTGCCAAACAGTACCGTCGTATTGTCGAGCAAACTACCGTCTCCCTCTGGCGTGTCTGCCATCTTTTGCAGAAAGCGAGCCAGGTTTTCGGCTAAACAGATATTCCAAGTACCCTGGCGGATGAACCCACCCGGCTTGCCCGCTCCGTGAGCGAGCTCGTGCTGACTGCCCAATCCCAACGCCTTGGAGAACTGGTTCGAAGTTTCGCCGTTCATCGCTCCGAGCATATATGTAATGGCTCTTGTCGAATCGGTTCTAAACGCCAAATAAATGAGATCGTACATGGTCTCCATATACTCCAAAGGTGCCTCTTGAGTAACCTCCAGATTGAGCTCAGACGCATCAACCTTTGGCTTGGGAATATCCAGCCACTCCTGACTTCGAACCACCCGCTGTTCTATGTCGCGAACGGAGGTCAAGTACTCGTCATATTTTTCTTGATCTTGCTTGCCCAGCTTGTTGCGCAGGGACTTGGACTGATCCAACACCCGGTCCAGCAAGCTTGTCTCGGTTTCAAGACGCCGTCGTCGTTCAGCGATCGTTCCCCCATCAATTCCGAAGAGACTGTCGAAGATCTGCTGTGGTTTATCCAAGCCGGGGATCGGCTGGCCCGATTGGGTAAAGGAAAGCGTCTTAGAACGCGTCGGCATTCCGATGCCCCCATCGCTGGAGAGTGCTAGCGACGCAAAGCGTGTTTCGTGGCCAATCTTGGTCGCCGCAATTTGATCGAACGAAACCGTGTTTGTGAAATTCGCCCCGCTAAAGTCCGCGCCGGTAAGGAATATATCGCCCGTATCATGCCCGCCAATGTGACGGCCGGTCGGATGCGAAAGCCCGCCAATCATGGTCGTGTACTTACGAAGAGGCTTCAGTGACTGCAGCACCTTCGTGAAACGAAATCCGGATCCTTCTCGAACAGGGAACCATCCCCATTCGCGATCTACGTGATCTTCAGCGGGCACACTGGCACCGTAGGGGAAGTGGATCGCACAGAGTCTTTTGGGCAGTCCCGCTCCCGCTGATTTCCTCGCGTGGGCGGGAGTTCGCATACAGTCTAAGAGAGGCAAGGCCAGGGCGACACCTGTCCCCTTGAGAAAAGTTCTACGATTTATGTGCCATGATTTGTCTGCCATATTAACGCCCTCCTATACCTAACGAGTTAGAAACAGTTCAGATAGTACAATAGATTCGATGAGATAATCCAGCCGATAATCTCGCTCCTCAAATTGGTCGGTCAGATCCTCAACGATGGGCTCATCCGTAAATTCAAGTGTTCTACCTAATCCGTAAGAGGTAAGCTTCACCACAAGGGCTCTCGCAAAATCGCGCCGACGCTGATCTAGGAGGTAGGCTTTGAGCGACTCCGCTCCATCGATCGAGGTACCATCCGGCATCATGTCGAACGCCTTAACTGGGGCAAATGCTTTTTCAGTCCGCGTCCCGCCCTTTTCCTTGGATGTGAGCCGAAGCGATTCCGATCGATATAATCCGGTAGCATCGAATTCCTCCAAGGGTATCCCCCACGGGTCGATCTTCCTATGGCAGCTAATACAGGCAGTCTTGTCACGATGAACGGCCAGTTGCTCCTTCAAAGGCAGTTGAGCGAATCCGGGCGTCTCTGGATCTAGCTCTGGCACGCTAGCAGGAGGGGGTGACGGAGGGTCGTCTAGGATTCGCTCTAGAATCCAGACAGCTCGATTAATGGGATGGGAATCCTCACCTGTGGAATTACCCACCAACATGCTCGCTTGAGTAAGCAAACCGCCACGACGCGAATTCTCAGCAAGAGGCACCCGCGACATTTCCGTGCCCACCACCCCCTCGATCCCATAGTGCTTCGCCAAGCGCTCGTTGAGCATGGTAAAGTCCGAATCGAGGAAATTGAGCGCCGAAACATCGTTACGAAGGATCTCTTCGAAAAACGCTTCGGTTTCCCGCCGCATATCCGCCATCACCCGACTGTTGAATTTCGGATAGAACTCGGGATTGACCGCGACGCGATCTAAGGCCCGCAGATCGAGCCATTGCTCGGTGAATTGGCCAACAAACCGTTCCGAGCGCGGGTCGCCTAACATGCGTTGCACCTCCATCTTTAGGGTTCGGGGCTTGAGGAGTCGGCCGCTTTCGGCCAATTTGAAAAGTGCCTCATCCGGCATCGTGCTCCACAGAAAGTAGGACATTCGCGACGCTACTTCATGGGCCGTCAAAGATCGGGCTCCCCTATTCTCGTCGGTAGGCTCCACTAAATAAAGAAATTGCGGCGAGATAAGCACCATCGCCAAGGACTGCTTAATCGATTCAGTGAACGAACCGTACTGGTTCCGAATGTCCTTGAAAAACTGCAGTGGCTCAGCGACCTCCTCATCAGTTGCCGGTCGCCGATAGGCCCTTCCCATAAAGCGGCGTAACACTTCCTCCGCGTAGGCAACCTCGTCCTTGGGAGCCTCGGTTCCGGCAAAAAGGATTTGCTGGTGATACTCAGGGGGCCAAACAGCATGGTCAGGAGCGACGAATTCCACCCAGTCCACCACAAGCCATGGTTGTTCGGGATCGGGCTTGTTTAACTCGCGCTCCTGATCTCCGAGCCGAAGGTCCAGCACATCTATTTTGTCCGAGCCGTCGTCGTAAACGTTTTGCACGGTAATCATGAGCCCAGGGAAATTGGAGGGCGTTTCCAGAACGCTCTTAAACTGCTCCAGCCGTCCCTTAAACTCATAGACTCCCGGAGATTCCTCCGTCGCCCAAATATCAATATCCTTTCCTACTTGTCCACCTGGAATGTAGGTGTCGGCTCGAAGCCCCATGCGTACTCGCATTCGAGGCGGCCCTTTGCCATCCGGTATTCTTGCATGGGCTTTCACCCGCACCGTGACCGGTCCTTCGGTTGGGTACTCCATCATCCGCGTCATAAACGCATTGCCGGGCTGAATCTTGTTTGTGTGAACCTTCTCGATTTTCGCATTCCAGCGTCGGTCGACGTTGCAGGTGCCAAAGTGGTAGAACCGTTCTGGTTGCATCCCTTCGACTAAAGCAACATCCAATCCCATTCGTGCTGCTTCCAAATAGTACTCCAACTGCATGCCCGACATTCCCATAATCGAACCATCGTTTTGAAACCCTCGCGGCCCTGCAGTTTCCGGAGGCAGATTCTTGGCGTAGTCCAACTCCACACCTAGCAAATCTGAAAGCGTGTTATTGTATTCGTAGCGGGTAAGCCGCCTGATAACCCCCCGCCCTCCAGTCGCTCGCTTGACCTCGGATGCATGCTCGAGACTAGCCGTTATCCAATCGACAATGGTCTGCCGCTCAGTTTCTGTGGGTTGTGGCTCATCCTCCGGCGGCATGTCACCCAGAATCAGGACATCATACATATCGTGCCAAGTTTCCCCGTCGCGACCATTGATAAAATCCCGATTGAGCGTGTCCACGCGCAGATTGTTTTCCTGCTCATCCGGACCGTGGCAGGTCACGCAATATTTCTCCAAAATTGGGGCAACCTCCTTATCGTATGAAAACGAGTTTCCAAATATAGCAGAGCCAGACAGGCCCGATAAAACAGCGGCGATACTGACGTTTCGAAAACTTCGGTTCGATGATAACATGACCACAATCAAGGTAAATCGATCAATAACCTTAAGGACGACATACTCCCCTTTGAAAGAAGTTTTTTCTACCTGCTCAGCAAATGGACATCTCGACATTGTATTAAAACGACTTTTTATTGGCGGATTAAACACAGCTGGAGCTATACCCATTTCCGAATACCTTTTTAGACGGTACTGATCTCCTCACAAAATATTCCAGAAAAATCGCTTTTTGACAGGTCTTCACACCCACTTCGCACCAATTTTCTTTTCACCAAAAATGGTAAAATCTCATGGCTACGAGTTTCCCGAGCCCTCCCAAATTGAAGGCGTCCCCTCACCCTCACTCTTAATATTTCCAGAAAAAATCCGGGCTAACATCAAGCTCATGATCAAACTCGCGGCTGGACCCGAACGACTCAGGCCGCATGTCAAGTCCCACAAAATGGCCGAAGTCGTCGCACTACAGCAGGAACAAGGAGTGCGGAAGTTCAAGTGTGCCACACTAGCAGAAATGCAAATGCTTCTCAACTGCCGGGCCAAAGACATTTTGCTAGCGATGCAGCCGGTTGGCCCGATTACAGAGAGTCTTATCAAGCTGTCGAAGGAGTATCCGGATACGTGCTTCTCCACTCTCGTAGATAATTCTGAAACCCTCAAAACGATCGAGACACTTTGCGATCAATCGGGAGTAAACCTCGGGATCTACCTGGATATAAACTGTGGCATGAATCGCACTGGGATTGTTCCAGGTGAAGCCGCCAAAAAACTCTACCAAAACGTATATCAAAGTAAGTCGGTCGTTCTGGGTGGCCTGCATGTCTATGATGGCCACATTCGCGATTCGAACATTGGCGACCGCACGGAAAATTGCCGACACGCATGGGAGGCCGTTGATGCCTTCATCGATTCACTAGAAAAATCCGCCTTTCCAATTCCCAATATCATCGCTGGAGGAAGTCCCACGTTTCCAATTCATGCTAGGCGAGAGGGCATTGACCTTAGTCCAGGCACAACCATTCTATGGGATTTTGGATACGGTGACGCCTTTCCAGATCTCCCCTTTCAACACGCCGCCTTTCTACTAACTCGAGTTTTGAGCAAGCCATCAGAAAACCTTGTGTGCCTCGACATTGGCCACAAATCGGTCGCCGCCGAAATGCCCCACCCTCGTGTCCGCCTACTGGGACTGGAAGATGCTGCCTTCGTTGCCCAAAGCGAGGAACACCTCGTTATCGAAACGGACAAAGCAGCCAACCTTTCCGTCGGCAACGTCATCTACGGCATACCTCGACACATCTGCCCCACCGTCGCTCTTCACAATAAGGTCGTTGTCGCGACCAAAGGGAAATCCAATATCTACTGGGAAGTCGTATCCAGAGATCGTATACTAATATAATCCTGAAACCACAAAATCCCGCTTCAGAAAACTACAACCTCAACACCTGGTCCCTTGCCTAAACACCTATCTATTTTGCGAATTTTGCCCCTTACAGCGGCCAATAAACCTTCTGATTAGCTGGTTTCCACCTCAAAAATTCCTTCGATTTCGACGCTGATATTTCCCGGTAGCGAGCCCATCCCTACGGCACTGCGGGCACCGATTCCCGATTCTTCACCGAATACCTGGGCGAAAAGCTCACTACACCCGTTGATTACTGCCGGGTGTTGCCCGAACTCAGCAGTACTGTTGACCATTCCCAATACCTTGATTACGCGCTTTACGTTGTCCAAGGACCCCAAATTTGCTCGCAAAGTAGCCAACATCGCTAGACCCGTCTGGCGAGCCGCTTCGTAACCCGTATCCTGATCCACATCCAAGCCCACTCTGCCCGTGTAAACCGACCCATCCGCTTTCAGGGGACCGTGCCCAGATAAGTAAGCGAGCCCCTCGTGAATGACGATCGGCTTGTAAACCCCCATTGGCTTTGGGGTGGGCGGGAGCTCTAGATTCAGGCTAGCAAAATTCGATTCAGCACTCATAGACTCAGATACAAGGCCTGATCCGGCCTTCGGGCGAACTCTTTTTGCACTAAATGATCTAAATCCACGGTGTATTATGACTGCAGGCGATCTCTTAACGCCCACAATAAAAGAGTCACCCACGCCTCTCATCAATCCTGAACGGAGTCGATTGAACAGCCTGTTTAAATTAACAGTTAGAGGCTGGATGAATTTTCTGTGTTAGATGGGTCCTCGGTGACCGCCCGCTAAAACAGTAAGTAACGGAGCGACCGACAGCCTCCGAAGTAAGCCCATTTTCCAATTTGTGGAAACTCATTGGCCATGCAAAACACCTAGCAGGGCGTCATTTTAAAAAAAGGAAAGCGGGTACACTGGGCCGAAAGGCCGATTTTAAAAAAGAACCTCTTGAATTTAAGAAACAGATTTCTAGCCTATCTTAAACCCAGAAGCTAAATACTTGTGTATCAACCTGACCAACAACATTCCTCTGGATCTAAATCGTGGTTTTTGCACACTTACTAAAATCATACGCATCTCGCTCCACTATCAACTACTGGACTTCCTCTATGAGAATACGAAAAATGGATCGTCGCACTTTTTTGAAAGGCACCGGTGTCGCCATGGCCCTCCCCTTCTTCGAGAACATGGGGCCCCTCTCCGCCAAAGCGGTTGGACCGACAGCCAAAAACAGCAGTACCGGATCTCCGATACGAATGGTTTGCATAGGGAATCCTCTCGGACTCATGCCTGACAGCTTTTTTCCGAAAGGCGAAGGGGCTAATTACGAACTTTCCGACCTCCTCCGCCCGATAGGTCGCCATCGCAAGGACTTCACGATATTCTCAAACCTCGATCACGACATTTCCGGCGGACACAGTGCGGTGCACGCATTTCTTAGCGGCATTAAGGACCAAGACGCATCTGACTGGCCAGAGGGAAACATATCCTTGGATCAACGGGCTGCCGAATTCGTCGGGACCAGCACACGCTATTCTTCGCTCGTGATGTCCACCGGCGAAGGTGACGGCGACTTGAAATGCAAACTTTCTTGGACTCGAAATGGCGTCAATGTGCCCCCGGTCACAAGCGCACGCGACCTCTTCAAAGCACTCTTTGTGCAAGATGATCCCCGACTCCTCGCTAAGCGCAAGTCAGCCTACGATGTGAACGAAAGCATCCTCGATGCCGTGAATAGCCAAGCCAAGATTTTAAGTCGGCAACTGGGCAAGGCGGACCAGGAGAAACTCGACGAATATCTGAACTCCGTTCGCGAGTTGGAACGTAAACTGGGCATGTCACGCGAATGGATGCACAAGCCAAAACCCAAAGTCGACATCGGAGAGCCAGGAGAGGGCGATCTCACCTATACAGTTCCCGCCTTCTACGATCTGCTGGCTCTCGCACTGGAAACCGATTCGACGCGAGTAGCGACCCTCGGCGTTCCCGGAAATGTGAATACCGCCGACCTCGGTCTCGTTGGTAGCTACCATGGATTCTCTCATCACGGAAAAGCCGAAAAGCTACGACAAGGACTCTTTGTCATCGAGAAATTCCAAGTAGAGCAAATGGGACGATTTCTGGACAAGCTTAAGACAATCAAAGAGCCCGACGGGCAGTCACTACTCGATCGCACCATGGTGCTGATGGGAAGCGGTATGGGCAACGGCAGCTCACACTCGAACAAAAACCTGCCCCTCCTTCTCGCAGGTGGCGGATTCAAACATGGGGAACACAAAGTGTATCCAACTCAAAACCACAAACGGATTCCTCTATGCAACTTATATGGATCCATGCTACAACGTTTCGGACTGGAAATCGACCAATTCAATAAGGGTACTGGCACTTTGACCGGCTTGGAAACGGCATGAGCCACGACATATCGAAGGCAGCGACCGATCTCCGAGCACCCAATTTAACCCTTTGTTTGTGGACCCTCGGAGATCGTCTGGCGCCTTTTTTTAAATTACATACTAGTAGGCTCAAAACACCTTGCTTGATCCTGATCGTTCTTACCTTGTTGTTTCTCAATACTCTGAGAACGTACGCGGACACCTACCACGACACGGTCGCGCCCTTCCTCGAAGAGTACTGCGTAAAATGTCACGGTCCGGAGAAGCAGAAAGGCGATCGGCGCTATGATAACCTAGAGAACGACTTTCTTGACAAAGACGAGCTAATACTCTGGCAGGATATCGCAGACCTTCTGAATTTGGGAGAAATGCCTCCGGAAGGAGAATCTCAGCCAAGCCCCAACGACCGTCAGGCTGTCATCAATTGGATTACAAAAGAATTAACGATCGCGTATGAGCACCACAAGAGCTCAGATCGTAAGACCGTTCTACGCCGCCTCAATCGATACGAATACAACCGTACCGTCCGTGATCTTCTCCATCTCTCGCCATTACTGATCGACCCTACGGAGTCTTTTCCTCCAGATGAAACGGAAGAGAATTTCAATAACATCGGATCCGCCCTCATCACCTCCGACTTTCTACTGCAAGGCTATTTGGATGCGGCTGATTCGTACATCGAACAGGCCGCGCGTCAGGGCCCTAAGCCCGAAGTTCAATCCTACCAATTCCCAGCTCCTTTCTACACCGCTCGCAACCGCTGGGATGGAAAAGATATCGCGGGAGAATTTCAGCATATCCGGAAAAACACAACCGACCAAGACGGGTTTCTCTGGCTAGAAAGACTAGAACAAGGAGTTCCAGAAAGTGGATACTACAAGCTCAGATTCAAGGCTCAGGCCATCAACCGCGAGTACCCCTATCCGGAAAAAATTGTCGGGACGCGAAAGAGCGAGCCCCTCCGCGTTGATGTTATAGCGGGTTCACGAGAGTACGGTGAACTCGAATTCAGAACATCCTCAGACCGCAAAGTTGCCGATTTCATCATAGCCGACGAATCTCCCGAATGGTACGAATCCCGCATCTGGCTCGATAAGGGATTTCAACCACGACTGACCTTTCCCAATGGGCCCAATCGAGTTAAGCCGCTTCGCAAGACCCTGGTCCGCAACTACCCAGAACACTTCCAAGAATTCATCCACAACTGGACCATACCAGGCGACGGGCTCTACCCCTACCCGATTGAGGAAGCCGAAGCACGACGCATCGAAGCGGAAGCCCAAAAAATCGCAACCGTCGTCGGCCGCGTTTTGGATACCCAAGGAACTTCGAACAAGTTTAACAGACGGGATGGTTGGGCCGCCTTCTTTCGTGGATACGAAGGTCCTCGAATCCGGGTTTTCGAGATAGAACTGGAAGGCCCTTATTTTGAGGACTGGCCCACCCCCAGTTACCGCGCCCTTTTTGGCGACAAAGAGCCGACGATAGAAAATGCACGACCTATCCTAGAGCAATTTGCCGACGCCGCATTTCGTCGCCCCGCAGATGAAGCGAAAATCGACGTGTTGCACGAACTCGTTCGTTCTTCCTATCAATCTGGAAAATCTGCGTTCGAATCGTTGAAGATCGGTTTTCGTGCGATCTTGTGCTCGCCCGACTTTATATACCTGCAAGAGCCGGAAGGTCGGCTTGATGACTACGCCCTCGCCTCGAGACTTAGCTATTTTCTTTGGTCCACTCAACCGGATCAGACATTAAGAGAACTCGCCAAAGCGGAAGTGTTGTCCCGACCCGACGTATTGAAAGAGCAAGTGCTTCGCATGCTGGATGACAAACGATCACAGGCCTTCACTGAGCAATTCACCTCGCGCTGGCTAGAGCTTTATAAGATCGGCACCATGCCACCGAGCGACAAGGAATTCATGTCCTATTACGTGGACGGCCTGGAAGATTCCATGAAGCAGGAAACGCAGACTTTCTTCCGATACATACTGGAGAACAATCTCCCCATTAGCTCCTTTCTAGATTCCGATTTTACCTTTGTCGATGGAGGACTCGCTCGGCTCTACGGGATCGATGGAGTAACAGGTCCCGCGATGCAAAAGGTTTCCCTCGCCTCTCTTCCCCAACGAGGAGGATTGCTGGGACAAGCAAGCATCCTCACCGCTAGCGCCAATGGTATCGACACCTCCCCTATTATTCGTGGTATCTGGATTTTGGATAATATCCTAGGATCTCCACCGGCACCCCCTCCACCTGATGTGGAACCCCTTGAGCCGGATATCCGTGGTAGCACTACCATTCGTGATCAACTAGACAAGCATCGAGAGTTGGAAACGTGTTACGAGTGCCACCGAAAAATCGATCCCCTCGGCTTCGCACTTGAGAATTTCGACCCGATTGGTGGCTGGCGTGACCACTACCCCCGCGGCAATTCAAAAGGTCCACTGATCGATGCTTCAGGGCAACTTCCGAACGGAGACCAATTCTCAGATATCAAGGCGTTCAAGTCGGTGCTCGCGAATCGCCAAGAGCAATTCGCGCACTGCTTGACCGAGAAGCTATTGGCTTACTCAATGGGACGAACCATAGAATTTACCGATCGGCCCGAGGTGGATGATCTCGTGGAACAGCTAAGCGACTCCGGATCGGGACTACGCGATCTTGTTATCCAGATCACCCAAAGCGAAGCATTTTTGACCAAATAGGCGAGAGCAACGATTTGGAAACTTCATTCCCTCACAGTTCTCACCCCCTAAACAATAGAGGTAGTGCTGACTATCCCTATTCAGCCGAAGCTTCTAAGGCTTATCTCATGCTTCCCCAAAGCGGAATCCCTGCTGACTCCTGCGACACCTGTTTGAACCATCGTGCTCGTTTATCGTTTTCCTTGTCAAAAACGGCTCGCATCACTCGCTTCACCATCTAGCCTAGCTTTCCTATGAAACTCAAAGGCTTCTGGCTTTTCTCTATTCTTCTGATCACCACAACCCTCGCTGGGGGCAATCTTGCCTCACGCCCAAATATTGTTCTGATCGTCTCTGACGACCATGGAACCGACGCCCTAGGATGCTACGGAAATCCCATTATTCAGACACCGGCCTTGGACTCCCTCGCAGCCGATGGAACAATCTTCACCGACGCGAATTGCACCACGGCGAGCTGCAGCCCCAGTCGATCGGTCATTCTCAGCGGCCTTCACAACCACCGTAATGGGCAATACGGCTTGCAGCACACGTTCCATCACTATCAGAGTTTCGACGACATCAAGAGCTTACCGGTCGCGTTATCAGAAAATGGCTACCGCACCGCCCGAATCGGAAAGTTTCATGTCGCTCCTGAATCGGTCTACCGGTTCGATTTCGTTTTATCCACAGGCGCCGCCAACGATCCTGCGACTGTTGGCCGCAGCCCTTGGGAAATGGCAGAACAGTCCCGCACGATTATCGAAAGTGATGATTCCGAGCCTTTCTTTCTTTTCTACGCGACCGACGACCCGCATCGATCCAACGCATTTACCCCCGACGGCCTACCTACCTTTGACACCTATCCTAAGCCCAATCGTTTCGGAAACCGTGATAAAGGTTATCCAGGAATCAACCCAGTAACATATGATCCAGAAAAAGTGATCGTGCCACCTTTTTTACCCGACACACTTGCTTGTCGGGCGGAGCTGGCAGAGTACTACCAGTCTGTCTCTCGACTCGATCAGGGGATTGCCCATCTCTTCGATATTCTCAAACGTTCGGAGAAATACGACCAAACCTTGATCATCTACATCTCTGACAATGGCGTCGCTTTTGCAGGGGCCAAAACCACGCTCTACGAACCCGGAATGAAATTGCCATGTATCGTCAAAGAGCCGAGTCAGAGAATCAAGAGTCGCACTCAGGACGCTCTTGTCTCTTGGGTCGACCTTGCGCCTACTATACTCGATTACGCAGATATCGACCCTACGAATATGAAGACCCACGGCCGATCCTTTCGACAAGGGGTAAGTGGAAACCTAAGAGGGAGGAACGAAGTCTTCGCTTCCCACACCGCCCATGAGGTAACCATGTACTACCCAATGAGAGTCGTAAAGAATCGTCAGTACAAACTGATCTTCAACATCGCCCATGGCCTCGAATTCCCCCTAGCCAAAGACTTGCTACAGTCGCCCACCTGGGTATCCATGCAAATGCAGGGACTCGAGTTATACGGAAAGCGCACTCCCAAAGCCCTCCTCTATCGTCCCCGCTTTGAACTTTACGATCTTGAATCTGATCCATACGAAACGGTCAATCTGTCCGACGATCTAAAATACAGAAAAACCCGCGATCAACTCATGGTCAGGCTTCGGGAATTTCAGGAAGAAACCCGTGATCCTTGGGCAGTAAAATGGGAACGGGAGTGAAGATACGAACCGAACTTCAAGGTAGCAATGATCTCCGAGCGTCCATGTAAGTTCTAATCCTTTGGGCACTAGGAGATCACCCAGAGAATTTCTATGAAAAACCGCATAGGCTGTACCGCATTTTCTGCTAGGCCCAGTACACAAACTGTGCCGCGTCGCCTTATTCTCAGTCGCGGCATAGCAAAGACGACTCCCTTAAAGCTGAATTTAGCAATGCTTTTTCAGTAAAAGGTTGCGATAGCTCGCACTACCGAACAACAGATGGAGAGACTTTACTAACTGAATTCCGTTATGCCAACATTGCAACCCACCCATCCTAACCCACGTCGGGACTTTCTCAAAACCCTAACCGTTGGTGGGCTAGTGGCCGCCGCTAGCCCACTTTCAGTTCTCGCCGCCCATCATAAGAAGACTCGCGTCAAGCTAGGATATGACAATTTTGCGGTTAGAGCCATGAACTGGATGGTGGAAGAGCACTTGAAATATTCAGAGAAGCTGGGAATCGACTCGCTTTTCATGTCCGACCTCGACCATTTCAAGAGCCTCAAGATGCCCTATCTTCGCGATGTCCGCAAAAAGGCGGATGACATGGGTATCGATCTTCACATCGGCACTTGGAGCATTTGCCCGACCTCGACAACCTTCAAGGACAAGTGGGGAACCGCGGAAGAACACTTGCGACTGTCCATTCGAGTCGCCGAAGCGACTGGATCCCCCGTCGTTAGAGTCATCCTTGGGAACCGTGACGACCGTGGAACAGAAGGTGGCATCATAGCACGCATCAAAGACACCGCAAAAGTCTGTCGTGCCTGCCGTACCCAAGCGATGGATGCAGGTATTAAGATTGCTGTCGAAAACCATGCTGGTGACATGCAAGCCCATGAAGTCGTTACTCTAATCGAAGAAGCGGGAGGCTCCTCCTACATGGGCGCCAACCTCGATGCCGGTAATGCCTCCTGGACTTTGGAAGACCCTATCGAGAACTTGGAGATCATGGGGCCCTACGCAGTCACCACAAGTCTAAGGGATTCCGCTATCTGGACATCGGAGAAAGGAGCCACTGTTCAGTGGACCGCCATGGGTAAAGGCAACGTAGATTGGGTAAAGTACTTCGACCGATTCAAGGAGCTTTGTCCGAACGTTCCCGTACACATTGAAACTATTTCCGGATTCAATCGGGAGATTCCCTTCTTGGAAGAAGGCTTCATGGACCTATTTCCCGAAATGAAAGCCTCTACTCTATCTCGTTACCTGAAGTGGGCCCGCCAAGGCTCCCCTCGGGAGCCGTGGAAGGCACCAGTGGGACCCAACGCCGACCGGGCGGACCACAACAAGGACCTCGCCACCCAAGAGTACCAGAAGCTTGAAATTGAGAAGAGTATCCGTTACTGTAAATCCATCGGCCTAGGTTTGAAGGCTTGATTGGATACATTGCTCAAGTCGTTTCTCTCAAGAACTATCTTGAGACGTTCCTCTTATCCTGACTCGCTGGTGGCAATGTTGTTTGAATGGCAACACTTGCATCCGAGCATCAGCATCAAGATGAAAACCGAAGTCTATCCGCAAATTCTCGAACCGTCGTTAGCCCGAGAGATAATTCAGAACCAATGATGCTGTGACTACCTTTGAGAGTTAGCAACTTACGCTTTTTGAATTTTTGCTGTGCGGAATGGCCCTACAGACGATCTTATATCCATCGGAAACGAATTGTCAGCACACTATGCGCTCCTCCTCAATAGATACATTCTACACCTCCAATGGCCCCTTAGCAATTGATAGCACTAGTTTGTATTGATCGTCGATTTTCGACGATGATAAGTATCCTACCTACTCGACTCGTGGCAAATTGAACATTTCATAATTCCAAACACCCCAAAACAGGTCTACTCGTTCATTTAGTGTGGAACAACCGAGGATGGATACCGAAAGCTCTAAGCTATGAAATAGTTTGCTGACCAGTACCTAACACAAGCAAATAAATTTCCTAAAAAAGCTAGACAACTCTACAATCAGCATCAACCAAAAGCAACGCCAGCAAAACAAATTTTGCCTTGCGGAATGGGCTTCGCCCATTCCTAATTTTCCGAGTTACAGCCACTCCATCCCCAAAATTAGATGAACCTACTTAGAATTGCCTCTTACCTATTTACGTTAGTTGTCACTCCCTCTCTCATCGCACAGGAGAGCTACTTGCCCACTCAAACCGACTGGATCGACTTGTATGAGCCACAAGATGACGCCATCATGATTCATCGCTTAATGAAACCACTGGATTACGAACCCGGTCACTTATATCCGGTTATCGTTTCTCTGCACGGCGGAGGAGGCAGAGGGACCGACAACCGGAGGCAGCTCAAGATCTGGAATCAGCATTTAGCAGATGAGGATGTTCGCAGGAACTATCCTTGCTACGTGCTCGCCCCGCAGGTTACCGAACTTTATCAGAAGTCAGACCTTGAAAAGATACAGCAGATAATCTCAGGGCTGCCCTCCGTGGATACCGCTCGCATCTACATGATGGGCCATTCCATGGGTGGCCATGGCACGAATATCCTTGTTCAGCTCGACCCCGAATATTTTGCTGCCATAGCGCCTTCCGCTGGTACCGGCCTATCGAATACAGCACAGTTTATCGATGCCACCCTTATTAAAAACGTCCCAATATGGGCTTTTCACGGGGACCTAGACCCCACCTGTCCCTACGATCGTAACCTCAATTTGTTTAATGAAATGAAACAAATAGGTGGGAACATGAAGTTCACTACATTCAAAGGCGAAAGACACAATATTGCCGGAAAAATTGTTCCAGGCGGCGACAATGGAACGACTCAATTCAGCAGTGACCATTGCGATCCAGAAACAGATTTCCTGAAATGGCTCTTTAGTCAAAAGCGGTCGTATCGATAAGCAGACATTTGCCGCCACCGTTAAAAAGCCCTCTCTTCTAACAGTTCCCTTTTTTGCCGGGGCAAATTCGAGACTGGAAAGCACTAAAGAACCATTTTCTTACTTGATCCCATCCCACCTCCTCTATGGATTTAAAGCTTACAGCTTTGATTCGCTTAGGTTTTGGGCCTGATTTCACTCAACTGGCGAATCCACCAAACGAATATTATCAACCCTAGTTACAATGGCATCGACACCTAGCAAAGACTACAGGCGCCTCGAGCGTGAACAGAAGAAACGAGAAAAGCGGATGGCTCGCGAAGAAGCCAAAGCCGAAAAACTCCGAGCTGCGAGGGAAGCCGAGGAGAAGGCCGCCGAGGAAGCCCGAATCGCCGCGGAAAAGGCCGAGCTAGAAGAGCTTGAAAGAGCGACCAGACCTGACAGCGAATAAACACCTCAGGATTTTTGCACAATTATTTAGTTAGTTTATTAGGCCGATATAACGACCCTTTGGGGTATCAAAATCCCAAAAAACCTCAATCTGGTTACTCTAGTTGCACAACTGACTAATCGGTCGTTAAACCGACGTTCGATCGGTTTTTAGACCACACGCTCTGCTTTCATCCACTAACGTAAACTTCCACAAGCCGGCCCCATAAGTTGTAGATAACCACCTCCTGGCCCGGCACTCATCACGAGTCCGCGGAAATGCTGGGGCACCACATTTATCGATTGTCTTCCACCGGCAGCGTCAGATCTGGAAACGCCACCTTACCACTTCCCATCGCTCTCACAAAGCTGCCTTCCATTACAGCAGGCTGGCTTTTCAAACCTTTCTTGTAAAGCTAACCTCTAGGTAGCTGACGAACCCCCGATTCAATATTCAGTACAACACCTTCAACCTTTCGTCTTAATCCTTTGCAAACTTCCACAGATAAAGCTTCCTTCGATCCTTAACCAGGATCCCATTCTGCAACAACACCGGTGCGGTCCAAGTCGGGCTTTCCCCTACCTCGAAAGATGCGGCCGGCCGATACTCGTTTTCACCGGCTACAAGAAGATCCAAAGTAGCATCGTCTCTGAGAACAACAACATGCCCCGCGATCGCCAGAAAAGTCGCGTATTCACCCATTCGCGACAGACTAGTCCAGATGACTTCTCCTGTCATTGGATCCATCCGGAAAAACTGTCCCTGCCGGAAATGCGACAATCCGTACAAGCTCCCTTCGCTCAGTATGGCGCTGGCCATGTTGAGGGAGACATTCCGCTGATGCCATTTTTCCTCTACCCGCCATTTTCCGTTTTCCAAAATCGGCTCCAGACTGCGAATTCCCCGGTTCTCGCCCCCGACAATGAAGCAGCCCTGATGATGAACCGGCGTAGGGGAATTTTGGTTTGAACCGCGATGCGGCAATGAGTAAGACCACAAACGATGCCCCGTTTGGCTCTCCAGCCCGACCACCGACTCGCTGTTCCATTCCACAATTTGGTGCACTCCGTCGATTTCGACTAGGATGGGCGAAGCATGACTGGCTCCGTCCTCTCCTTCCGTCCAAACTTCCTCGCCTGTTGCGACGTCAAGTGCCACCAGTACGCCATGATCGTCGTTCCCAAAATGCACCACAACCTGCTCGCCGTCCACAAGCGGTGAAGTGGAATGCCCCCATTTCGGGTGTGTATGCACGAAACGATCCGCATAGTCGCGCCGCCATAGCCTATCGCCCGAGTCCGCCGCCCAAGCAGAGAGTACCCCCGTAACGCTAAGCGTGAAGAGGCGTCCATTGGCGTAAGCTGGATTAGAAAGCGGACCGTCTCCATGACGCTTCCCGAAATGGGATATCTGATACGGAACACGATCACTTTTTCGCCAAAGCACTTCGCCACTACCCAAGCTTAAACACCAAACCACTTCCTCACCACTTTGGCGAGCGTGCTGATAGACCCGACCGGCCACCACAATCGGCATACTCGATCCCTCGCCAACTTCCTTGCTCCAGACCCTCTGTAAATCTGGCGGCCATTGGGTGGGTGCCTCAAAATAGTCTACCTGGCCATCCCGATTCGGCCCCAACCAGCCCGGCCAAAATACCACCGGCGTCTTTGAAGCCAGACTATTCGTCCAAACGGTCAGCAGAACCAAAAAGGGGATAACAACTCTTTCCATCGAAGTTCAGATCAAACTCAAGAAGCAATCGACTCGCTAAACGGAGTGTGCTCTCCTAGGATCGGAACCCTAGGACCCAATTGCCTCTGTACAAGCCTCGAAGCCACCGAAAGAGAAAGTTTCGGCAATTTAACCAAACTGCCAACAGGAAACCTCCGAAAGAACGGCTAGCTCATCAAGCAGGCATTTTGTTGACACACCGCTGGCTAATGGGTCTCCCTTCTTTCAGTCCCGAGCGTTGAAAATCTATCTTTCTGAGGACTTTGAAAGCTTTGACTTATTCGCGAGCACCCTCCAAATTTCTCCCTACATAGAGTAGTACTCTGGGACGGGGAAACCCGACTCACCTCATCGAATACCTTTCAAAAGGAACTAATCGCCATGGAATATTTAACAATTACGTGTCAGATAATAGTGGGTCTCGGGATCCTCAATGTTTGGGTGCTAAGGTTTAAAAAGCCTTCCCCCTACCGAGGCGGCCAAGCAATCAACATGAGGGAAGAATTTGCAGCATACGGACTGCCAGCGTGGTCGGTTGCCTTGGTAGGTGTTATAAAGGTAAGTGCCGCGATCGGCCTTCTCGTTGGCTTATTCATTCCCCAAGCCATACTTCCCTCCTCGCTCGTACTGGCCTTCCTGATGCTCGGAGCGGTTACTTGGCACATAAAAATTAAAGATCCTCCCGCGAAGTCCTTGCCTGCCGCCACCATCTTGCTGCTTACGGCGTTCCTAGCTTTCTGCTCAAACACCCTGTAAATATAAGTAGACCAATCCTGTGTTAAGAATTAGGTAGAAAACCGCCGGTAGCGATCTCAGAAGCCCATCCTTGATTCTTATCCGAACGCCTATTGCCAGAACCATCTGAATTGCGAGACCTGAGGCAGCTAAAACACCGATTATAGGAAAAACGTATCCGATACAAAGGCCGATTACTCCGCAAATTTGAAGGAAGCCGGTCAGCATTCTGTATCGATCAAGGCCATACCGCTCAAATTCGAGTTTCATTCGTACGCTAGTCAGGCAATCGATCGCGTACCACAAAAAGGACACGGCCGAGAGTATGCTGCAGGAATAGAATAAAGCGTTTGTCATGAGTAGATCGCTGCCCAAGCACAGCCTCAACCTTCTTGTGGTCAGTACTCGTCGATCGCGGTTTTAAAAACTATCTCATTAATAATCCTCACATACGCCAAAATTTGCCCTGCCAGACAAAACAACACACTGCACCTCCTCTTGCTAACCTGTCAACGAGAACTCCCTTTTCAATCCTCACCAATCCCAATTTCATATGCCCAAACAACACCGCGATCGAATGAAAGCTGAAGAAAGTTTGAATGGTGTGCACTGAAAAGAATACCACAAAGTGTTTTCTGAGGTAAGGCTGACTATCTTTGGTAAGCTGCGGATCAACGAACAGCTTTAAATCCTTAGGGCTTGGGCCGTGATCCCAGCATAGCGGACAATTAGCCCTAACATCAATGAAACCCTACTTACTAGTCGCACTCTATTCTTATATAATGATCCCAAGGTGGATCAAACTGAAACGAGTAAGGTACTCATTTCCGATTTTTAAACTAAGTAGAGTTTGAGGGCATCTGGCACTACTTCCAGCTAAGGCCAACTTGAATGTCCCATTTCGTCTTTAGCAGTCTATCGGGGCTATCTTAAAAGCACACTTGCCGATTATTGGAGAAAGTGCGAGTTTACGCCCATGCCATACGCCATCTTAATTCTCCTCGCTTTGTTTGTTCCCTCATCCCATTGTTCTGCAGTCGATTGCAAGCCCAACATTGTCTTGATCTACGTAGACGATCTAGGATACGGTGACCTCGGGTGCTACGGCTCGGATAAAAACGACACGCCTCACGTGGATCAGCTAGCTTTGGACGGCATGCGCTTTACCGATTATTATTCCGCCAGTCCCGTCTGTACTCCGTCGCGGGCAGCCCTGCTAACGGGTGGGTATCCGGGTCGGGTCGGATTTGACGCCTTCAAGAAAAGCCGCACCAGCTGGGTCCTTTTTCCGGGCTTCGCCGAAGGTCTGCACCCAAATGAGCTCTTGCTACCAGAGTACTTGAAGTGGCAGGGATACACGACCAGTCATGTGGGGAAATGGCATTTGGGAGACCAACTGGAACACCTGCCCACTCGGCACGGATTCGATTCGTATTACGGGATCCCCTACAGTAATGATATGGCGATCATGCCTCGCCGTCCGAAAAGCCCGCCCCTGCCCCTTTTGCGCAATGAGGAGGTCATCGCCGAGCAGCCCAAACAGGCCCCCCTAATTCAAAGCTATACCGAAGAGGCCGTGACTTTTATTCGGGAGAACAAAGAGAATCCTTTCTTCCTTTATTTTGCTCACATGCATGTCCATTTACCGCACTACGTGATGGACCCGTTTCTCCGGGCTTCCCGCAATGGCATTTACGGTGCCGCGGTAGCCGCGGTGGACTGGAGTACTGGGGTCATAGTTGCCGAATTGAAACGCCTCGGCCTTGAGGAGAACACTATCGTTATTTTCACTTCTGACAACGGTAGCCGAGTCGACCATCACGGAGGGAGCAACGGTGCCTTGCGCGGCACCAAAGGCCAAACGTGGGAAGGCGGCATGCGCGTTCCTTGTATCATGAAATGGCCCGGGCAAATCGAGGCGGGATCGGTTTCCAAAGAGCTCGTCACTGCGATGGACTTCTACCCCACTATAGCAGCTATCTTGGGACAACCCCTAAGCGGCGATCCGATCCGCGACGGTCATGATGTCAGCCCGATTTGGAGAGGGGAACCCGGAGCCCATAGCCCCTACGATGCTTTTTTCTACTATCTCGTCGATCAGCTTCAAGCAGTTCGCGTAGGGGATTGGAAATTACGATTCGCCACCGCTGGAGGACGAGATGTCGATACGTCCAAGCCTGAACTATTCAATCTGTCAAAGGACTGTTCGGAGCAGAACAATGTCGCCGCCCAACACCCCGACATCGTGAAGGAACTCAAAAAACGCATGGAGGATATGGGTGACCGGATCGGTGACGGGTTACGCAACAAGCTTGGAAGCGAACGGCGGCCTCATGGGATTGAGGAAAACCCCCATCCCTTGACTAAGTTTGACTCGGACTACCCCTACATCGAACCCAGCTACCTGCTGGATCAGGCAGGCTGAAACGATAATCCCGGGTTTGTATGGGTTGATTGAACAAATTGCTTTTCCAGGCCTGCAGATTCGATTTTCCTCCTAAGCCATGGAAAAACAGAATGGTCGGGTGTTTTCCTTTGCCCACCTTGCTTCGGTAGACAAAAATCTAACCAACTCCGTTCTGCTATTTCAGTTTAACTTTCCCTATCGGTAAAATCGATTCGGAAATAGCAACCTCCGCAAAATACAGTTAGGACTTCTCGTTGTCGCCATCGGGAGATCAGATTGTTCTATATTATTTCGCTGCCACGGTTCCCCGCCTTTTGTCGGTTTTTTCCCGTCATCACAATTCAACGTGCCATCCCATTTTAGATCCGCCTCATAGTGCAAGTTGAGGTAACGATCGACTTGCACATCGGGTTGACTGAAAACGAGCCAATGGACAGGCAAAAAAACCGAGCATCAAGGGTAGGCGAATTCCTTTGCGATAGAGATAGTCGGCTTAATCGACCGTGGCACGCATAGACTTCGCCGTTAGTTTGCCACGATTGAGTAATCTTGGGAGAAGCGCAGGGCACTCACCCCAATACTGAGGTTTTTTTTGCATTAATTGTAAGATGCTTGCGAGTTTGGCAGAACCCAATATCTCCAAATTTATGCAAAAGCTGAAAACCTCATTCTACTCGTTGAGCTCCGTCGTCATAGCTGCCGTCGCCCTGACCCTCGTTTCTCAATCCTGCTTCGCTGCTCACCACGCTGGCTCAAATCCAGAGGCTAACTTAGAAAAACTAGGCATCGCCCTTCCAACGCCCAGCAAATCGATTGCCAACTACGTGGGCGGTAGACGCATAGGCAACACGATCTTTCTCTCTGGACACCTGCCATTCCGAAAAGATAAATCCGTTGTCATTGGAAAGCTGGGGAAAGACCTTACTACCGAAGAAGGGTATCAAGCAGCACGCCTCTCAGCGATCGCATTGCTTGCCACGCTTAAAGCTGAAATCGGAGAACTTTCTAAGGTGAAAGGAATCGCCAAAGTTTTCGGCATGGTCAATGCCACCGACAATTTCACTGATCACTCAAAGGTCATTAACGGATGCTCCGACTTAATGGTTGAGGTATTCGGAGAAAAAGGCAGACACGCACGGGCCGCCAGCGGCTTCAGCTCCCTGCCCCTAGGGGCTGCGGTCGAGATTGAAATGATTGTTGAAGTGGCAGAATAGTTCGTCGTGTTTACAGCAAACGGGCTTAGCCCATGGACATGAGGGCTTATACAAGCGTATCCGAGTACATACGAGGGTCGAATACGAGCGTCAAGTAACCCTCGACATCGGGGAAAACAAGCTCCTGGTCTTCGTCCGCTGGTGGCTTGATAGCCAATTCATGGCCAAGACCGGCAAGAGGAAAAAAAGAACGAGAGGAAAGATATAGGTCTTCACCTTTTCATTGTATTTTTAGATTCGTAAGTGGTCAATAAATACCGTCGATATCTCGTTTTTTAGATTGAGACACAAGTTTCGTAGTACACTTATTTCACAATACTAGGGAATTGCCGCTCTCCAAGGTTTTCAAGGCAGCGGGTAATTCAAATCCAAATTCTTTTCAGTGACCAAACTGACATTACCGTATTCAAAAACCGATTGAATACAGCATCTCACTTCGGGCCTCGCCATTGTAACTGGCGGAACGAATTAAAATCCGGTCACGGCATACAACGGGAGACGCAAATATTTCTTCCCCCAATTGGTTTTCTGCAACTAGCTCAAGCTTCTCCGAATTCGGTTTGATCACGAATACCTTACCCTCCTCGTTAGCGTGTAAGATGTATCCGTTTGCCAATACCGGAGATGCACACTCAGGACCCTTGGGCAATCGCTCACGCCAAAGGATCTCCCCTGAATTGGGATCCCAGCAATGAACCAGTCCCCCTTCCGCAACTCCATACAAATAATCGTCCACCACGAGCATCGACTGCTCGTAACACTTTACTTGCGAACTCCAAATGATTTTCCCGCTGGCGACATCAATGGCCCAAGTTTCTCTTCCCGGATAACCACCCGACGCAAAGACCACTCCATCTTTCCAAACCACCGAATTTGCAACCAAGGGGTCACCGCCTTCCACAGACCAAAACTCGCACCCCGTTTGCGGATCATAACTGGCAACCCGGTCGGCTCCATTGAGGACAATTTGATCTACACCTCCAAAGTTGGCTAAAACAGGCGATCCATAGGACGATCGTACCGCCTTACGTGCGGTTCGCCACACCTCTTTGCCTGAGCTCGCGTCAAACGCGGCTATATATCCCTCTCCTTGGCTTTCAGCAGCAACGACAACGTTCCCTGCAGCTAGAAGGGGAGTCGTTCCATAACCAAATGACTGCTCGGGGTAGAAACGTCCTACGTCGAGCTGCCATAATTCATTCCCATTCAAATCCAGTGAGAAAAGCCGAAGCCGATCTCCCGCAACAAAGAACAGGGCGAATATCTTCTCTCCATCGCTCGCCACACTGGGGGAAGCATGGGTATTCTTTCGATGAATCTTTACCGGTAAAAGCCCCTCCAAAAGAACTTTTTCCCAGATCAAATCTCCCGTCGAAAATGAATAGCAGAGAGCGGATTGGGATCCCTCTTCTTCGCGGGCCGTGGTCAGGAAAATGCGATCGTCAACAACAATAGGCGTGGAATGCCCTCGCCCCGGCACCAGAGCCTTCCATTTAAGATGCTGCGTTTCCGACCACTTAGTCGGAATATTCTGTCCCATCGCAGCAACTCCATCACCACTGGGACCTCGCCAAGATAGCCAATTACCGTCGCTCGCAGGATTGGCACAACTGAAGGAACAAAAGACCAGTGTAATCGCGTTTAGGATTAATCGAAATGGGCAATTTTTCATCGAAGACATGACGACATAAAGAATTAAAGCGATTCCTAGACTTGTCACGAAAAAGCCACCGGCTAGAGCCAAACTTGACGAAACCAGCCGTATCGATTCGCTCTGAAACGTGTGAGAGGAAGCTGAATCTTTTACCTGGCTCAGTGACTCAGCATCCACTCGAGCAATTCCACGGACAATACGCCTGAGCTCTACGATTTAAGTACCAACATTGGAGAGATCCAAAATTTGGCCCCAAAAAACCCAATGGTTCTCAAGCAACTCCTAGCTAAAATGGAAGCTTGGGAATCGGACTTGGTCACACCTCTTTGGGGGCCGGGAAGTGTTGAGCGCGGGTAATCCAACTAAATTTTAAGAAATTCAGGATTACTATTCTGGCTCCAACGAGAAATGTTGCCTTTTTGGTGAGTGATGCCCTTTTTACTTTCGCAAGTCGTAGCAAATCAGACGCGAGCCCTTCGCGTTCTGGTTCACAAAGAGTAAGCCGCGATTCACAGTCGGTACTCCCCATGTCTCCGGGGCCTGAAACAACTGCGTTTCCGCCAAAATTTTGGGCCCTTTCGAATTTAGATCTAGCCAAAGCAACGTACCCTGCCCGCCAATACAAAGGAACGCACTATCAACCCGAAGTAGGCTAGCCCTTCCCAGCCGCGCGTCCTTAAGATAAATCCCGTCACGCCACATCTCGCGACCTGACGCTATTTCATAACACACCACTTCCGTTCCAACAGTACCGTCGACACCATAGAGATAACCTTCATGAGCAATCGGTGTTGTAAATTGACCCCCAAAGCGATCCGCCTTCCAGCGAAGAGTTGAGGAACCATCCGGTGCAAAATCGATTAGCGCCCCGCCCTCTGAGTATCCCTCCGTAATGAAGACCGAGTTACCCACGACCACGGGTGAGGCGGCATTAACCGAGGCATGCATTCGAGCTCTCCAAGGAAAATCGGAGTCCAGGGTTCCTGTATCCGGATTGATACTCAACAAACCACCTGTTGGCGGACGAACCATCCCCCCTGCAAATACGAGAACCCGATCCTCACCGTGAAGTATAGCTGGAACAGGCGACGCATAACTCGCATGCCATTCATGCTTCATTTTCCAGATCAACTTTCCGGTTCTTTTGTGAAAACTGGCGACACACATCTGACCTCCAACATTGACGATCAGCTGTTCCCCATGGACCACCGGACAGCTTCCTCGACCAAAAAAGAGCGGAGCCGGTCCATACGCTTCGTCTAGGTTCCTGCGCCAAACCACATTGCCTGTTTCCAATTCAAAACAGATCAGGTCGCCCCTCACTCCAACCGTGAAAACGAGCTCACCATGGATAACCGGTCCAGAACGCGGTGCGTCCGTAATTCCGTAACTGGAACCCAATTCAACTGGATAGTCGTGCATCCAATGCTGCTTCCCAGTTTCGGGTTCTAGGCATTCAATTGTCTCACGCCCATTCAACTCATGGATCATGACCAAGTAGTTGCCCGAGACGACCGCAGGCGCATGCCCGTTCCCTCGCTCTACTTCCCAAATCCGATTAGGCCCGTCCGCCGGCCACGACTTAAGCAGCTTGGTTTCCCTAGAGTGCAGATCATGCCGCGGACCCAAAAACCGCGGCCAGTCTTCAGTCACCGCCTCAGACGAAAGGGGCTTGGGCGGAGCGTGAAACAACCGCCGATCAAAATCCGTCGGCTCAGCAAAAGCCAAATTTGCGACGAGGACTGTAAACGGAATGATTAATTTCTTCACTAGTGCGGAACTCTAAGGCACAACATTCAATCGGGTCAATGGTCAAGCCTATCGTATCCTCCAATCCTTTACAATCGCGATTAGAATCAATTCTAAATTCACAAAAAATATTTCTTGGTAGAGCGGCAGTCGGAACGGAGAGCCACTTGCAAATTCTCTTCATTACTAAAGACTATCGAAATGCTACTAAAGAACTTTTGAAGGGCCCTAACCAATCTGTTGTCGGCCCTTCAGGTTCTAGCTGAAACGTCAAAGCTATAGCTAGCCTCCCTGTTTTCCGATCACATGGTTTTGCAGCGCGAGATGCCGGTACCATTCTGGGGCTGGGGCGAGTTGGGAGCCTTCGTCAAAGTTTCCGCAGCCGGAGCATCCGAGCAAGCCAAAATCAGTAAAGACAGTCGCTGGAAGCGAATCCAGCAAAATCAATATTTATCAGGCAGTGTTCTTTTCATCACGATTCACCCAAAACGAGTACGGCCGGCATACAGGCTTGAAATGTGATTCTGCTTACAAATGCTCAAATTCAATGAAACGTCTTCCATCCCTACTAGCCGCATGTGCGACGCTAAGTATGTTCGCTGCGGAAAATAAGCCGAATGTACTCCTCATTTGCGTAGACGACTTAAGACCGGAATTAAACTGCTTCGGGGTCGACTACATCCACTCTCCAAATATCGATAGGCTCGCCGCGGAGGGTCGCGCCTTCTACAAGCATTACGTCCAAGCCCCCACCTGCGGTGCGTCGCGCTACACACTACTAACCGGAACGTACGGCGGTCCTAGCAACACGGCTCTGTTTGATCGGGCCGAGGTCCTCGCCAGAGATACTAAAGCCTCTCCTCCTAGCATGCCCGCTTGGTTTCGTCAAAATGGCTATCGCACAGTCTCAGTAGGAAAAGTGTCCCATCACCCTGGCGGTCGCGGAGGCCCTGACTGGGACGATCTAACCATTCCGGAAATGCCCCTTTCCTGGGATCGACACTTACTTAGGACCGGTGCCTGGCAACACCCCAGAGGCTGGATGCACGGGCAAGCCCATGGAGAAATTCGAGGTGACGCCAGCCAAATGGATCTACTTCAAGCTTATGAGGGTCCAGACCAGATCTACCCAGATGGCATCAGCTCGGACCAGGCAATCGAGCAGCTTGAATCCCTTGCAACAAAGGAAAACGACAAACCTTTCTTTCTGGCATTCGGCATCCTCCGACCACATTTGCCTTTCGGTGCTCCCAAGAAATATCTGGATCTCTACGTAGACGCTGAACTCCCGGAAGTACCTCATCCTCAGAAGCCAAAGGACCGTACAACCTGGCACAAGTCCGGAGAATTTTATAAGTACAAGCGTGACGGTATGGACCCCAACACCAATGCCGACTACTCTTTGCAAGTCCGCAAACATTATGCAGCCTGCGTAACCTATGCCGATGCACAAGTAGGTCGGGTACTCGATCGCCTCGACTCTCTCGGTATCCGCGATAACACGATTATTGTCCTTTGGGGTGATCACGGATGGCACTTGGGAGAACATTCGATATGGGGCAAACACTCCCTCTTTGAGGAATCCCTCCGATCACCACTTATTATCAGCTACCCAGGCATCCCCAGTCCTGGCATACTAAGTCATTCGATTGTCGAGACCGTGGACGTTTTCCCGACACTCGTCGAACTCTCTGGTATTCCGAAAGCGAATTACGTCGACGGCGTATCCCTGAAACCCATACTTGAAAAACCCGAATCCCCGGGACACGACGCCTTCGGTTATTTTAGCAGAGGCTATGGCCATACCATACGCACCAAAACACACCGAATGATCGCTCATACAGATGGCTACATCGAGCTATACGATCACCGGACTCTAGAAGGCGAAACCCGCAACGTCGCGGAACATCAACGGGAAATAGTAGCACAACTCAAAGCAAAAATCAAAAAGCGATTTAAAAACAAGTAGCACAAAAAATCCCATTTGTCGCCTCTGAGACATGTGCCCCAAAGGATAATGGCAATTGATTCAAAAAATACAGCCTGCCAACGACCAAGGCGAGTCAGAGAGTAAGATAGGGAGGACTGGCTCGAACCTCATATGCTTATGACTCTAAGCCCAACTCTCAGATCAATAAATCCCATTTAAACCTGAACTTTCGAGCATAAACGTTTATTCCTTAAAGTGCAGTGCTGAGTCCCTATTAAGCTGCCACCCTATGCAGAAGCGATTGAAGCCGTCATACTTACCTTGACTATTCTCAAAATCAACTACTTCCTATTTATTGTAATTATAAAATAATGACATATTCCGAATTAACCGTGATCCAGATTCAATCTGGTTGTTAATTCACATCTCCCATTCGAGAATCGCTTTGAAGAAGAAAATCCTAGTGAGCGCTAAAAACATTGCGAAGACAGGTCCACCAAACTGAGACCCGAAGAGATCGCAGTTCGCTTCACTCAGACTATCAAAAAACACATTTTGCTGGGCACGGGGAGCTGCATTTGTAACGTGGATCCTACCGGTATGATAAGATCATTGATAACAAGTTTACTCACAATCTTTCTCGCGGCCCAACTAGGCTTCGCAAACGCTAAGCGGGCCCGTGATTGGGGCATTCCTTTTGAGGGTGCTCCAGGCAAGTTCAATGCGATCACCGACGTATCGGGAGTCGCGGTCGGGCACGCCACGATCGTAAAAGGTTCTGGAAGCCTAAGAATCGGCAAAGGCCCCGTTCGAACTGGAGTGACCGCAATCCTGCCAACGGGCCAGGACTACCGGCCCGTCTTCGCTTCCTACTCGAGCCTCAACGGCAATGGAGAGATGACTGGAACTGCCTGGATCGACGAGTCCGGATTTCTGGAAGAGCCGATTCTCTTCACCAATACACACAGTGTGGGTGCTGTCTACGAAGCATCCATTCATTGGCGACGAGCCAGGAGCTTTCATAATTCGGAAACCGAAACAGGATGGGCCTCTTTGCCAGTCGTTGGAGAAACGTGGGACGGTCGTCTAAACGATATACATGGCCACCACGTAAAGCGACGGCATGTCTTAGAGGCTCTGGACGCCGCCCAAAGTGGGCCGATTGCGGAAGGCAATGTTGGCGGTGGAACCGGGATGGTATGCCATCAGTTTAAGAGCGGTATCGGAACCGCATCACGTATTACGAAAAGCGGATACACACTCGGGGCGATTGTCCAAGCCAACTACGGTCGGCGCCAAGATCTGACGATCGCAGGGGTCCGATTAGGCCCGCGATTGAACGATTTAATGCCGGAAAACCCTCAATCGCCAGAGTCCGGCGAGGGAAACTCCATTCTAGTCGTGATCGCGACTGACGCCCCTTTGCTGCCCCATCAGCTAAAGCGCCTATGCCGGCGCGTTCCTCTTGGCATCGGGCGTACTGGAGGTTATGGAGCAAACTCTTCTGGCGACTTCTTTCTCGCCTTCAGCACCACGACAATCGAAAACACCGCAAACGGGGAGTTACACATGGTCACGATGCTCGACAATGCTTCAATCGACCAATTATTCCAAGCAACGATTCAGGCAACTGAGGAAGCTATTTTGAACGCTCTTACCGCCGCGGAAACCATGGAGGGAATTAATGGTACCGTCATCCACGCCTTGCCCATGCAGCGGGTCACGGAAGCGCTTGGAGTCAACTAGCCATGAGTACCCCTCGTAACGACCCACCTATCCCAGTACCGCCACTTTGGATTGCTCTTATTCCGATCACCTTCCTGCTTGCTTCTATGGGTATTACCATTCTCGTTTTCGGGAAAGACCCTCATATTCCGCTCGCTTTAACAGCAATCGTTACGGCACTGGTTGCCCGCTCGAACGGAGCTCCCTGGTCAGCTCTCGAAAGAGGAATGCTAGATGGCATTGCAGTCGGAACTAAAGCGATTGTCATCTTGATGGTGATCGGCATGCTCATTGCGGTCTGGATGATCGCAGGAGTGGTGCCGTATTTGATCTCGCTTGGGCTAGAGCTTCTAAGCCCGAAAGTCTTTTTGCCCGCTGCCTGCGTGATTTGCGCCGTGATTTCCCTCTCAACAGGTAGTTCCTGGACAACTGCAAGCACTGTGGGAGTGGCTTTAATGGGCATAGGAAATGGGTTGGCTATGCCCCCCGCCATGGTGGCGGGAGCCATCGTATCAGGAGCGTACTTCGGCGACAAGATGTCCCCTCTCAGTGATTCTACGAATCTGGCTCCAGCCGTAACCGGGGTGGAAATATTCGACCACGTTCGGCACATGGCTTACACCACTACCCCCGCCTTCCTCTTGTCACTCATACTGTACTCTATTATCGGTTACTCAGCAAGTCAGTCTGACGTTTCGACCATGGATGTTCAGAAAATGCAAACCGCACTTTCTACTCAATTTTACTTAAGCCCCCTCTTGCTTCTTCCACCATTATTCGTCATTCTTATGAGTATAATGCGTTGTAGTGTGCTTCCCGCCCTCGCCGCGGCTGTGGGAGCCGGAGCGATAATTGCGATAGCTCTGCAAAAGGCTGACATTGCTGACCTAGTCAATGTCATGCATTACGGATACCAGTCTTCAACTGGTGAGACGTCGATCGACGAATTGCTGTCAGGTGGTGGACTCGACAAGATGATGTGGACCGTTTCCCTAATACTCTGTGCTTTGAGTTTGGGAGGCATCATGGAAGGAGGCCGCATGCTCGAGAGCGTCGCTGCGGCCATTTTGAAGAGCGTTTACAGCACCGTAGCTCTGGTTACCGCTACCGTAGGAACCTGCTTTGCCACCAATATCGTGGCACCCGATCAGTACCTTTCAATCATTGTGCCAGGACGCATGTACCGCGAAGCCTATCAGCGACGGAAACTCCACCCAAAAAACTTATCTCGAACCGTTGAAGACGCGGGAACGCTGAGCTCGCCACTTGTGCCATGGAATACATGTGGCGCCACTATGATGAGTGTCCTGCTGGTCAATCCCTTTGCCTACTTACCTTACGCTTTCTTCAATCTGCTTACACCCTTATTTGCGGTCCTTTGGGCGTATTTAAATATTGGGCAAGCTCCCTTTGAGAAAGACTCTAAAGCCACTCCGTCATCGGCAAAAAAATCAACTACAGACGGCTATCTTTAAGGAAAACAAATCTTTGATGCGAGATATATAATTCCACCTACACTAGGTCTTCAATTTTCCTCGACTTAAAAGCTGTAAACCACCCTATCTTCTTCACCTGTCGATGAACGATCGTTTTCGCTCGAGGTCTTGAGAAAAACAAAGCCATCACGGTCTCCGAAAGGCGATTTTGGACTGGCCCCAATTACATTGCTGATTTTACACTTACCACTATTTCTTCGTTATGTTTTCTGCCCCACTTTACAATCATACTACTAAGCTTTCTTTATTGTTAATCGTATTCGCTTATTCGCTTTGCTTTGCACAAACCCCATTAGATTTCGGGGTCAGCACAGACAAACTTGTCTACCATTCGGCGATGGATACGGATGCCAGTGTTAAAGACTGGGTTATGGAAGGCCCCGGCAAAGTGGAATTCGCAGATGGTTGGCTTGAGATGCGTTCTCCAAACGAAGAGATGCATCACGTTTACTGGTGTCCCGAAACGCTACCTTCCGACTTCGTAGCCCAATGGGAAATGCAGAACCTTCATTCAGAGGCCGGTTTATGCATTGTCTTTTTCGCCGCGACAGGATTGGGCGGCGAAGACGTAATGGATTCTTCACTACCAAAACGCGATGGGACATTCAGCCAATACAATAACGGTGCTCTAAAGAATTATCATATTTCCTACTATGCACATAATCCCAAATTGCCTGCAAGACCCATGGCTCGCTTGCGAAGAAACCCAGGTAAAAACATCGTTTTCGAAGGGCCTCCCGGCATCAATGCAGATAGCGATCGGGTGCACAAAGTAACACTGATCAAGAATGAGACGCATATACAGCTATTCGTCGACGACCGCCCTATCATCGATTGGATCGACAATGGCGATGTCAATGGTCCCTCTTTAGGTTCTGGCAAAATAGCACTCAGGCAAATGCAGTGGACTCATTTTCGCTACCGCAACTTCAACGTGTGGTCGATCAAGTCCGATCCATAGAAATTGGCTATCGGCTCTTTAGGATACTTCAGTTACTACGGATCGTCGTCCTTAAAATCTTCCCTCTCGTAAGGAATAAATTTATCTGTCCGAAACAAAGACGTATCCGAATGTGAATAGTGTTCGGCTAAGTAAAGGGGATCAATCATCGTGTATTCATGGGTTAATACATCGCCCTCTTTGCTCATTTTAAAGCATTCCATGACCTCCATCTAGTCGCTGTGCAGAACAGATTCTGTGGCGTGCCCGCCAATAGCTAGCAGAGGACCTAGCATGAAGCCTTTTGTATGTACCCCCAGCGCTTCACTTTTCCAATCACCGACAGAAAAGCCAGTAGCGCTCGATTCGAATTCGGGATGGCTATGATAATGCTCAAAGCGCTGCAAGGCGAACGCGTCTCCTTGCTCGCCCTTTTGTCTTCAAACTACGGTAAGCTGATAGAATACAAGACGAAGACCTTTACAAGTCTTCCCGCCTCACATCTGTATCCCAGCACCCGGTCCTAAATGCAGTCCCAAAAAGTACCAAACAACCAGTAACAATGTCCATCCTAGGGCGAAGGCGATCGAGTACGGTACCATGGAGCTTATCAAGGTACCGATCCCTAGCTTACGATCGTAACGCATAGCAAAGCTAAGCACGATAGGAAAATACGGATTCAACGGGGTTATCATATTCGTAATCGAATCCCCCACCCTATAGGCGGCCTGTGTCATTTCCGGGGAAAGACCAAGAGCCATAAACATGGGAACAAAGACCGGTGCCATAATTCCCCACTTAGCCGATGCAGAACCAATCACCAAATTAATTCCCGCAGCCAGGAATACAAAAGTCAAAATAAGCGGCAAGTCGCCCACTCCTAGGTAAGCCAGAATTTCCGCGCCTGTAAGCGCCGTCAGCAGCCCCATATTACTCCACTGAAAATAGGCGACAAACTGGGCCGCCGCAAATGCTAGTACGATATAGCCACCCATCGTAGCCATAGTGTCGCTCATCATTCCAGCCAATTGTTTTGAATTGCGACAGGACCCAACAATCAACCCGTAAACCAGACCGGGAAAAATGAAGAGCAACATTATAATAATGACCAAACCATGAACCATGGGAGTCAGGCGACCCTCGGCATCCCGCAGGATCGCTCCTTCCGGAATGGTCAGGAATAGCAAAGCAGCTCCCATCAGGACAACGGCCATTAAGGCCCCAAATAAACCCTTTTGCTCAACGGGTGAAATTGTTTGGATCTGTGCTTCTCTTTCCTTGTCACTATCTGACCCAATGTCCTCTGTATCCATATCCCATTTACCAAGTCTCGGCTCTACAATCCTCTCAGTCACAAACCAACCCGCGGAGGTAACCACAAGTACCGATGCGATCATAAAAAAGTAATTCGCATCTGCCGTCACGACACGGTCCGCTTCATATAATTGAGACGCGGATTGAGTGAAGCCAGACAACAACGGGTCTAGGCTCGTAAGGAGCAGGTTAGCCGAGTACCCACCGCCCGTTCCGGCAAAGGCGGCGCAAAGGCCCGCCAGGGGGTGACGCCCCATCCCCGCAAAGAGTACTGCTCCCAAAGGCGTTAGCACAACATAACCGGCATCCGCAGCCATAGAGCTCATAACCCCTGCAAATACAACGACTACCGATATCAGCGATTTGGGTGTCGATTTAACGAGGAGCTTCAGACTCGTAGAGATAAGTCCACTTCGTTCCGCAACCCCGATTCCAAGCATGGTTACCAGAACCGCTCCCAGTGGCGGGAAACCGGTAAAATTGTCTACCGCGTCGACAAACATCCGTTGAATCTGCTCAACCGAAAGCAAACTGATCAAGTGGATCGTCTCTCCCGAAACCGGATGCACCCGACTCCAGCCTGCAAACGAAATAAGCCAACTCAGTATTGGAATCAGCAACGCCAAGCCAAAATAGAGCACCAAAGGATCGGGCAATCGGTTCCCCAATTTCTCTACGATATCTAGGAAAGCACTAAGGATTCCACCCGACTTCTTTTTAGTTTCACTCATGTTCAGGCAGATTGAACATCTTTTTTGAATCTGGCAAAGTACTTTCTTCGCTAAGCCTTTTTCATATACAAATTTAGTCCATTTTAAGAGTTTCAATCTATCTAAATTTTTCCTATTGTAGTTTTATTTGTCATACACTGGTATAATTGTTTTCTATTCAACCCCGGAGTGTTACAGGCAGTAGGTACTTGGAGGTCAAATGTCACAGCAAAGATACGACAGCAGCCTCGTGTTCTTCGAGGGTCATTAGGCCCTTTTGGTAGCGGCGTACGACATCTTGACGATCGGCGATCGCCAGGGTCGGCTTGGTTATATAAGCAAAAGCGCTGTCTTAACGTTGCCCGATGCGGGTAGCCTACACATGTCCGAGGTTGTGCTGATTGAAGATAACCTCATTAATAACATACACGACGCCCCCAGCAACAAACGGCTGGAGTTGAGCGAATTCGACACGCTTTTGTTTTCGCAACGGCCAAAACTCTGGTTGATACTTCAGGTCCGGACGACGTAAGAAAGACCATTGCGCTGCAGGATAAGCTCAAATTAACCAGTTAATCCGCCACTATAAATACCCATCCACCCTATGAACAAACCAGCTTGGCGGCTACTTAAAGACGATTGCTCGAATTCTAGGGAGACCCAATTAAAGTTAATTTTATACCAATCACCGAGGGCTGGAACTATGTCGTTAGTATGTACCGCCCAAGGTCTTCAATAGTCGCTCGTAGTTGGAAGTATCCATCACTGGGTCACTCTTATATCGCTTTTTGCTATTCCTCTGGAGCGTTTCCTTCCTGGGCATCACGCCAACCGTCTAGGTCTCCGTGGGGCTCTAAGTTCGAGTAGCGGCCCCACTCAGGGCGACTACCATGGGGATAACGCTCTACCATTTCTTGAGCGAGTGCGGGTGAATCGCCGTATTTGGATTGGAGCCGAGCGAGTTCGGCTTCGAGTTCGGCACGAACAGCTGCATAGGCGGGATCGTCGACTAAGTTGACCATCTCGTCGGGATCCGTCTCAAGATCGTACATTTCCCAAGCCTCGATATCGTGGTAGTAGCGGATGAGTTTGAAGCTTTCGGTACGCACGCCGTAGTGACGCTTTACATAGTGCCATCCCGGGTACTCATAAAAGTGGTAATACATCGACCGGCGCCAAAGTGCGACCGGTTGACTTTCGAGAAGCGGCCGCAGGGACCTACCTTGCATATCCTCAGGAGCCTGAATACCCGCATAGTCGAGAAAGGTTTGGGCAAAGTCTAGATTGAGCACAATGCGATCTTCGACGGAGCCAGGCGCAATGGAGGGCGGGTAGCGTACGATGAATGGCATGCGAAGGGATTCCTCATACATGTAGCGCTTGTCGTACCAGCCATGTTCACCGAGAAAAAAGCCCTGGTCGGACGTGTAAACGACAATGGTATTGTCGGCGAGGCCGAGTTCATCGAGGGTATCAAGAATGGTACCAACGGCATCGTCCACCGAAAGCACGCAGGCCAGGTAGCGGCGCATATACCACTGGTAGAGCCAGCGGGTGCGCTCTTTACCAACGAGTCCTTTGGGGATCTCCAGCTTCTCATCCCACTGGTATTGGAGAATGAGATGCGGATCGATGCGCATATCGCTTACGGAAGCTCCTTCACTGCGTCCCGCGTAGTCGTCAAACAGGTTTGCGGGCTCGGGAAAGGTGTGACCGTCGAAGTGGTGATGGTACTTCGGACTGGGATTGAAACTAGAGTGCGGAGCCTTGTGCTGCGAGAGAAGCACGAAAGGCTTGTCCGAATCGCGATTGCGCAGCCAATCGACGCTTTTCTTAGCTATGATCTCCGTGGCGTAGCCCTCGTGAACTGAGGTTTCCCCCATGCTAATAAATTCGGGGTCGTAGTATTCCCCTTGGCCGGGAAGCACATCCCAGTAGTCGAAGCCGGTGGGCTCCGTACCAAGGTGCCACTTACCGATGACAGCCGTATCGTAGCCGGCTTCTTGAAAGAGTTTGGGAAAGGTAATCTGAGAGCCGTCGAAACGGGTGGTTTCGTTAACTAGAAAGCCATTCAGGTGACTGTACTTCCCTGTAAGAATTACGGCGCGGCTCGGCCCGCAGATAGAGTTGGTGCAGAAGGCGTTGTTGAAAAGCATCCCCTCAGAAGCGAGGCGATCGAGCTGAGGCGTTTGGAGCAGGTCGCTACCATAGGCACTAATCGCTTTGTTTGCGTGGTCATCACTCATTATGAACACGATGTTGGGACGCTTAGATTCTCTCGCCTGCAGAGCCTGGGCCAGCAGCAGAAGAGCAGGAAAAATCAAAAAGCATTTTTGGAGCATAACTCTAGCTTGTGTAAAATTATTTAGATAATGCGAAGTTAATTCACACCGCCCCTGTCCGCTTGAATACTTCGAATGAGGAAAAGTAAACGCAGATTGAAAATAGAGGTAATTTCTCCGATGACAAAAGTGAGCAAAGATCAGCGTCGTTGTTCTCTGGGGACCGCTTGAATCGTCTGATCAGACCAACTTGTTCGATTCTCTCGAAGATGGTGATCGAAGAATTTTTCGACGAGCTCTGTGATTTTGGGAGGGAAACCCCGTCCGTGCCCGCCACCGTCAATCGTGATAAAGGTTTTTTCGACTCCTTTTTTCTCCAATGCGGCATAAAGGAGTTCAGACTGATTGAATGAGACCGAAGGATCCTTCGTACCGTGCACGATAAGAAAGGCAGGGTCGTCGGTGCTGATGTAGGTTATTGGATTGGCAGTAGCTACCTTTTCCGGATTTTCCTGAATGGCGCCGCCGATGAGCAGCGATTCGGGAGAGTCCGCAGCGTCGTGGTCCAGTCTAGCTGTCTTAATAGCCGTTGCATTCATGGTCAGGAAATTGGTGGGCCCGTAAAAGTCAGCCACGCAGGTCACGCGACTTGAGTACTGATTATTAGAACCCAGCGATCCGTCCATGATTTCCACGTCTCCACTAGTTCCAAGCATGGTTACGAGATGTCCGCCCGCGGAAGTTCCCCAAACGCCAATACGGTCGGCATTGAGGTTATGTTTTTTGGCGTTGGCGCGAATCCAACGAATGGCGGCCTTGCAGTCGTGGATCTGAGAAGGCCATTTCGATTCTCCGCTCAGTCGGTAGCCAACGGTCACCCCCGCATAATTGCCGCTTGCAACGAAGGGTTCAATGCGATTGCGACCTCTCAACTTGTCGCCATTACGCCAACCACCTCCGTGGATGAAAACGACAACGGGTAGCGACTTATCGCCTCGCTTACTTGGCAACAACAAGTCGAGCATCTGACGGGGATTGTCCGTATCCGCATAAGGGATGTTTTCGTGTAGCTGAACCAATTCGGAGTTTTGGGCCGAAGCGAACTGTACCACGCTGACGGCAGGCAACAGAACTCCTAAAATTAGGGTAAGGCGATGTTTCATGGGATAATCTTCCGAGCGAACCTTCGAATCAATCTGAGGAAAGTAACACCTGAATCCGACACCCCTGCAAGCCAATACTTCAATCGAAGAAAAATGTGCCCGTTTCAACTCGAGTTAGATTACACTTTAGTTGCCAATTAAACTGTCGAATCGTTCACAAAAAATTAGCAGGAAGCAAAAATTGATGCTTAACCCTTAAAAATCCCAAGTCTGAACCATGTAGTACATTTATTTTTGAAACTAGTATCCAAATTATCAATAAATTAGGCCTAGTGATTTTCCTACTCTCAGTTTAAAACCTAGTTGACTAATTTGCCCATGAAGAAGGTGGCCACTAACGGATACATTGTATCAATACCTGAGCAGTTCAGAGGAGCCTCCACCCTTAGCACGTCGAGTTTCCTTTTCAAAGTTTGCCAAAACACGACCTAATGAACATTTAAAGCGAATGTTCGATCGCCTTCAGAAATCGGATCCCCGAATGCCATCCCATATTCCATAAAAACCGGTGGATCATCAGCCGACGGATGGCCGATAGCCAAATTCCTCTCCAGATAATTTTCTACGTTAAAATATCTCTGCCTTCTCCCCGGTAGATCCCAATCAACTGGCATTCTCCCTGCCCCTCGGCTTAGACCCGGAAAGTTCTACCTTGATATCATGAATATCTGCTTTAATCCTACCGATCAAATATAGACTCTAACCAACTAATTCCAATCGATAAGATGAGCCCCATGAAGAATCCCACCAATACCCTCAACCGTAGAAGATTCTTAAAGCGGTCGACGCTTTTCGCCTCGTTTTCTATCTTGCCAAGCCATTTCGTCTTTGGTCAGAAGTCGAGCGACGACCAGCTTCCACCTAGCGAGCTCGTCAACCTCGCGGCTATTGGAATAGGCAATCAGGGAAGAGGCGATTTAAGCAACCTCTTCGCTTCTGGCCACTGTAACGTGGTAGCACTTTGCGATGTTGATTTGAAAGGGACACATACGCAAGAATCTCAAACAAATCATTCCAAGGCGCGGCGTTTCACCGATTTCCGAAAGATGTTCGACGAGATGAGCGACGAGATTGACGCCGTGCTGATCGCCACTCCAGACCACTCTCACTTCTGCATTGCCATGCTTGCTATGTCGCTAGGTAAGCATGTTTACGTTGAAAAACCGCTGGCCCACACATTCGGGCAATGCGAGCGTCTAATCGACCTAGCGGACCGTAGCGGCGTGGTCACTCAAATGGGCAATCAAGGCCACTCCGGAGCCAACTACTTTCAATTCAAATCCTGGACTGAGGCGGGAATCATCAAAGACGTTGAGCGAATTAGTGCGTTTATGAACAAGGATCGACGCTGGCATGGCTGGGGCGAATCAGTGACCCAATACCCTAGTCAACCACTCCCCGAAGCTATGGATTGGGACACTTGGTTTTGCAGTGGGCCCGAACATCCTTTCAGCGACAGGCTTCACCCACAGGAATGGCGAAGTTGGTACGACTACGGTAGCGGAGCATTTGGAGATTGGGGTCCTCATATTTTGGATACTGCACATCGATTCCTAAAGCTAGGGCTTCCTCACAAAATATCCGCGATAAAACGAGATGGAGCCAATGACTTTGTCTTCCCTCAAGCCTCCACTATTGAATTCCAGTTTGCCAAACGAAAGGAAATGCCTGCGTGTAAGGTCAATTGGTACGACGGTGTCGAGAATCTGCCAGAGGTTGAGAAGGAACTGGGAGAATACACCAAGAGCCCCGATACGGGTAAAAAGAGGTTCAAACCACTTGATGTCAACAAACCAGGAAAAGTCATATACGGCAAAGACCTCACATTCGCTGGGGGTAGCCACTCGGATGCCCTTCGAGTGGTGCCGCAAAAGAAGTTCATGGAAATTCGGGAAATCCTACCTCGCATCAGTGGCAAGAACTCGAATCATTACGCCAATTTTCTTTTGGCATGTAAGGGCGAAGAAGAGTCGCGTTCTCCTTTCCGGGTAAGTGGAGAACTCACGCAGGTCTTCAATCTCGGAGTGATCGCGCAGCGACTTGGAGGCACGATTAAGTTCAACCCAAAAACCCGAAGCATCACCAATAGTAAAACCGCCAACGCACTTCTCGACCCTAATCCGCGCAAAGGCTGGGAAGAGTTCTACAAGCTGTAAAACCGCGAGCCGTTAGAAAACCTTCAAGGGCTAAACCATTATAGCCTGAGACGAAGTTTAGAATGTGGGAATGCGTGCGTCCCAACAGGCAACTGCCTCTATTGAAAAACGCCCAACTAGCGACGCAACAATCCCAATGTCAGGTAGGTTGACCGGATTGTCCCTACTAGGTTAAAGCATTGAGTACGATCCCACGATTGATACTAAAAGAAAGGCCTAGACCTCTTTGTTTCGAGAATTGTAACCGTGCTAATAGCTATCGATTTTAAATTTCAATAGGAGAGGTACGTCCCAGAATATTTAGAGGATGCGAGCCTATCGGTGAATACCCGTTAACTCATGTTGCACAAATAAAAATTTAAACGACAACTAGGCTGATTACGCGAGTTATATCAAAGCGTTTACAAACGACTTTATTCAATATAGTGATGACGCTTTCTCTATTACAAAACTATCCTGTTAGAACCCAAGTATTCCGCGAAATCTGCACTTCATAGCAATTCAGGAAACTACCTGCTCTGATCCTGTTCCTTTGTCACATGCCTGCGCCGGAATGCCTCCGCCTGTTGGGCCTCTACGAAACCGTCGAGATAACTCGAGTCCTCCCGCTTCCTAAAAGCGGCAAAAACTGGGTCATTGGTCTTATCCATAAACTCGCCTAGCATCGCTCGGTGAGCGGCAATCTCGTCTTTATAATCGGGATTGTCGATTAGGTTATTCAAATTGTCTGGATCCTTCTCTATATCGAAAAACTCTTCCACGACACGATAGTCGTATTGCTGTAAAAGCTTGGCTGTAGGTGGATCCGTCTCAGCCAGAGTAACCATCTCTCTGTAGCTAAGCGTCCCTTGACCGGCCGCCTGGAACTTTCGCCCACCGGCCGCCCAGGGGTTAAAAATATAGTTGAAGCGCTTGGTTTGTACTGCTCGCATCGGATGACGACGACGTCCCGAGCTTTCGTTGTATTCCTTGATTACGTGATCCAATTCCGGTTGCTTCTTACCCTTCAAGACTTGATAGAACGAGCGCCCCTCAAGGCCTTTGGGGTGGCCAATACCCGCAACATCAAGCAAGGTCGGCAAGAGGTCGAGTGCCGATATCATATGGTCAGTGTCGTGGATTCCCGCCTTGATTTGCCCCGGCCAGCGAACCATCCAAGGCGTGCGGGTGCTATGATGATATAGACACGTCTTGGCAAGGGGGAACGGCATGCCGTGATCGGAAAGAAAAACGACAACAGTGTCGTCCGCCTGCCCTGATTCAGACAAAGCACGCAAGGTCTCTCCTAGGCAATCGTCAGCCCTGCTGACGGACATGTAATAATGGGCCAGTTCCCTTCGTACATTAGGCGTATCGGGAAGATAGCCCGGAACTGGAATTTCCTCCGGCGTGTAGAGTTGGCTAGGAGCATAGGGATCTTCTATCTCTTGACGGCGACTCCAGCGGTAGAATGGCAAATGCGGATCGGAAATGTTAATCAGCAAGCAGAATGGCTTTTCCGCGTCTTCAGAGGCCGCAATTCCTTTGGCGGTCATCCGATAATAGGCCCCCGCGTCCTTGATGTGGTTTTCCTCACGGACGCCTTCCGCCATTTCCATGTCCCATGCGTACGGGTAATAAGGCGTAGTGTGAGACTCCTTTCCAAAAATGCCCGTAAAGTAGCCTCCCTCCTTCATAAGATCAACGACGTGTGGATAGTGCGGCTCCTTGATTGCATAAAACCCTTCGACTAGATTACTATGGGGGGTGCGACCCGTAAACATGACATTGCGCCCCGGGTAGCAGTTGCCTACCGTAACGTGGGCATATTCAAAACGCACGCCTTCCGAAGCTAGCCGATCCATATGCGGCGTGATGTCCTTCAATGGGCTCCCATAAACACCAACAGAGTCGCAGTTCATGTCGTCGACGGAAATAAAGAGAATGTTCGGTCGATCAGCATGGGCAAACAAGACTGAGGAGGCCAAAGCGATGAGCAGGTAGAAAACGTCGCGGATCATAGGTGCCGATAGTCAAGAATAGGATTAGAAATGCAAAGGAATTTTCAAATTGCGCTCTCTGGGTCAGGCTGATTGAACAAAGAGTTATCAATTATAGGATTCTCCTAGGATCGAATATCAATGTCGCCTCAGCTATCAGAATTGAATAGGGAATGCATTCGGACGACTCACTTTTCAAGTGGGGACAAATTGGCGTCACCTTCTCCAACTTGGATGAAAATCGCGCCGGAGCCCGTTTGACACTTCTGGATAAAATTTACCCTCTTGTGGGAAAACGGCTCCACCTATGAACGAATTATATGCGTGCTAAGTCCGCTTGCGGCAGCACTCAATGCAAGTAGTGTCTTTTTCAGTATCTCCGTTTCACCAATCAACGGAGTTTAAAGACCAATATTCATAACGGCGACGACCGATCCGTTCTGGTCTCGCATAGGCGTCGCTAGCGAGCACAGACCAATCTCCAGCTACTCATTTATGATCGCGTTTTCTCGCTGATCTACTGTTTCTAGGATCTTCATCAGCTCATCGATGTCGGTGACATAATATTTCGTTTGAGCGACTCTATCGGCAACCTCTATTAATTCCCTTTCTTCCAAAGACGGAAGAGGGTCGATGCGCATTTGAAAATACAAACTTTTAATACACGCGGGTAGCGGCAAGCGACGCCCCTGAAGAGCACGGCTAGCTCGATAGGACACTGCAACCGTTTCCGCCGGACTCTGGCTATGGCTCGCACAATGCCGCTCCAGTAATTGTTATAATACTGTCGCAGCGGAGCGGGATGCTCACGCCCTACCAGCCAAAGCTAAAGCAACCGTCTTCCGTACATCGTTCTGCGAACAATGCAAGACGCAGCCGCATCCAGAACTACACCGGGTCAAGAGCTTCAGTTTACTAGATCAAGTCCAAAGTAAAGGGCTACCCCGGGCGTTATTGTCTTCCTGACCATAGATCGGTTGCCGGGTCGTAATTCGGATTGGGTGTCATCATCTGTGCACGGACGTTTTTGCGCCATTGGTGTAGTTTCGCTGTGAGCTCTTTTGTTTTCCGAACGTTCGTTTTCGACAGATCGTTACGCTCCCCGATGTCCTTTGCTAAATTGAAAAGCTGAACGGTTCCGTTCTCAAAATATTCTAGCAGTTTGTAATCGCCGTCGCGAATACCACCCCCCGGACTTTGCATCCCATGGTTGCTGTAGTGAGGAAAATGCCAGTATATTGGGCCTCTGTTCATTTTATGCCCCTTTACTAGACGAGTGAAACTCTTCCCATCGATACCGTTGGCATCGTACTCTACCCCAAGCATCTCGAGAATTGTAGGGAAAAAGTCGGTACTGATTACCGGCTCTTCGCTGACAATCCCCGCCTTGCCTTGATGAGGCCATTTAACGATCATAGGAACGCGAATACCGCCTTCGTAGAGCCACCCCTTGGCACCGCGCAGTGGTAGATTCGACGTGGAAGCTCGTGTGTCAATTTTGTCTTTGTTAGTTTCGAAATGGGGAGTGCCGTTCATCACCGACATTCCACCATTGTCCGACATGAAAATAACGATGGTGTTATCCTCAAGGGCATGCTCCTTCAGTTTTTTCATGAGCGTACCCAAGCTTTGATCAACGCTTTCAACCATCGCGGCGAACTCAACATTGTCCTGTATCTGCTTTACCTTTACGAGGTCGTTTGCATAAGACGTGTAGGTATCCCGGTACTTCGGCTGCTTGATCAGTTCATCCAGCTCCGCTCGAGTCGGATTCGTCGGACTGTCGGGGTTTCCTTCGAGTATAAAATCCGGTCCCGGGTGAGGCGGCATGGCGGCCAGTTTCTTTTTGTACTTCTCAACCAGATCCGGCCGACCGTGAATAGGGTCATGCACTGAGAAGTGAGACATATACAATAAGAACGGATTGTCCTTGTTCACATCAATATAATTAGCAGCCAGTTCCGCCAAGCGATCGGTCACGTACTCTCCGCCATCGAGACCTGGAATGTCTTTCGGGTTGTAAAACCCAAGCCTTCCAAGGTTGGAGTTCACGGAGTACGGAACATGCAGGTCAAAGCCATGAGCTGTCGGAGTGGTGCCTCTTCCTAAATGCCACTTGCCAAACAGGGCAGTGGCATAGCCTTCCCCCCTCAAAACCTCAGCTAGAGTAGTCTCATCAGAGTCGAGAGCCATTGCCTTGTCAGCATTCTGCAAGACCTGATAAGGCCGGTCCGAGCGACCATTGAGCCAATCGGTCAGGTTCAAGGTCGCGGGGTATTTCCCCGTAAGAATGCTGGCCCGTGTCGGTGAGCAAACATGGCAAGCTGCATAGGCATCCGTGAAGCGGACCCCTTCCGCAGCAAGTTTATCAATATTTGGCGTATCGTAAAATGGTGAGCCAAAACAACCAACGTCGGACCAACCTAGATCATCGACAAGGAAAAAGACGATGTTGGGGCGGTCTTCTGCCGCTAGCGGTGCCACGCCAAAGATTACAAAGGCGACTGCGGGGAATATTCGAGTCAATTTCATTGAATAACATGGGTTCAATACCTTCGTATATATTTGCTACACTTTGGGTAATGATAGATTACTAACGACCTGTCTAATCTACTCGAAATATTTCTGTCAAAGGTTTAGTCTGACCACATAACCGACAGCCCTTTAATGCGGGTTGAAGGAAACAGAAATAACGGATTCCATTGAAAGGATTTTCTTTTATTCGGCCTCTTTTATGTGTGCTGCAACTTGCTCACCTCTACCTCCGCCTAGAGACTTGCAGAGCACGATTGACTACTGCTATGACTATATCAAGGTGATCTCGCATGCCTTCTTCAGCCAAAACTCTCTGTCTCTTATTCACTCTCGGATTCGTATTGCTCTCTTTCGGAAATGACAAACCGAACATAATCGTCATCTTGGCAGACGACCTCGGTTATTCGGACATAGGCTGCTTCGGCGGTGAGATTGAAACCCCAAACCTTGATAGGCTAGCCAAGAACGGACTGCGTTACACAAACTTTTACAATACGTCCAAATGCTGGACAACCCGTGCTTCCCTTCTAACTGGCGAGTACTGGCAGAAGGTGACCGTTGGGAACGGCTTGAAACCAGAAACCACTACCATCGCAGACCGGTTGAAACTTGCAGACTACCGGACCTACCTGAGCGGGAAGTGGCACTTGGATCAAAATCGACATGACGACCCTTCTCGAAATCCACTGGAGTTTGGATTCGACACATACTTTGGGAATCTACACGGTGCTGTCAGCTATTTTAATCCTTACAGCCTGATGCGCGGTAAGGAGTCCGCCTCCGATGAGATTGGAGAAGAATTCTACTTGACCGATGCGATCAGCGATAACGCTCAGGAGAATATCCGAAACCACGTTCGCGAGCACTCAGAGTCTCCCTTCTTTCTCTACCTGGCTTATACTGCCCCCCACTGGCCGCTGCACGCCTTACCGGCCGACATTGCGAAGTACGAAGCCTACTATGAAGGAAAGAGTTTCGATGAGATTCGCCGCTCTCGTTTCGATAAAATGAACTCTATTGGCGTGCTACCGCAAGGGGCCTCATTTTCCGAACCAAGCCACCGTGCTTGGTCAGATTTAAACCAAAGTTTGAATTCGCGACGCATGGCAGTTTATGCCGCAATGGTCGATTGTATGGACCGTGGGATTGGGAAAGTTATCAAGGCCTTAGAAGATACCGGAAAATTGGAAAACACTCTCATTTGTTTCATGACCGACAATGGTGCGGACTCCACGAAATCGATCGCACACAACAATGCGGTCGGATGTCTCGGCGGTGAGGCAATTACTCTAGACGGCCGCCCTGTAAGCATTTCAGGGCATGAATCTCCCGGCGATGAAGCAACCTTTCAAAGCTACGGCCCCGATTGGGCCAACGTATCCAACACTCCTTACCGCTACTTCAAACTGACCAGCTACGAAGGAGGTATTCGCTCTCCCTTCATTCTGCATTGGCCCGCCGGGATCGAAGCCAGTCGCCGCGGAACGGTGGACCAAGAGATGATTAGCCACCTCATCGACCTGTCGCCGAGCTTCCTCCGCTTGGCCGGAGAACCAATACCCGAATCGATGGATGGAATCAGCGTAGCCCAATACTGGAACGGTACGAAGACTGGCAATCCACAAAGGACTCTATTCAATGCTTTCGGGAAAAGCAGCACAATGCTTGAGCACCCGTGGAAACTTGTGAACCACCATGCTAATAGCCACCTATTCAATCTCGATAGCGACGCTTCCGAAACCAATGATCTTGCCGCCTTACACCAAGAGCGTCTGGAAGCGATGAAACGAAAGCTCGCCGCCTGGAAATCGACATTGGAAGAATAACAGTCCGCTTTTCTCGAAGACAAGGAGACCGCGGCGTCCCTTGAAGAATCAAACCATCTTTTGATACATGGCTGTTACAGGTACAAACTCCTCCAGTCTTGTAATTCTTATTGACAATACAATCGGCCTTCAAGTGACACGAACTACTTGATCGAAGAAAAATCGGTCGGGACCAAGAGTTCTCCTTTGACTCCGCCTTTTATGGTGAGGCGACCCCCAGCTCGTTCTTCCGAGAAGGCCTTGGCAGACTTCCAGTCTTCGTCCTTACCGAATTTGCCAAAGGCCGCCTTGCGTCCTTCTACGCTCTCGTGGGCGACCAGGTAAATCAGGGTATTTGTGGCACCTTTCTGGTCCGCCATCGGGTGAAAGTATACGATATTCTCAATGCCATGCTTTTCGAAAAGTCCGATGGTATGATCGCGGAAACGAGCGTCGAGATGGTTCAGCTTCCCATCATTGGCGATATAGGTCCGCAGCTCGAACAGGCGATCCGGGGATGCCTGAATCTTTTTGACCGGCATGGAGTAGTCAGTCGTTTCCAGCCACACTGATTCGATTTTCGTTATCAACCGCCCATTCTTGGATGATGCCCGGGCAGCAGCCTTCCAATCTGGGTCTTCCTGAAAGGCCTTCCACATGCTTTCTTGGTCTAGCCGACTTGGAAATGCAATGATGTAAACCAGCTTATTCTCGGTGTTATTCTGAGGCACCCAGTAACCCACATTCTCAATACCATAGCGCTCGAACAACGCACAGGTGTGGTCTCTGAATCGGGAAATCAGGTCGTCCAACTTGCCCTCTTGTGCGTAGTAAGTGCGCATCTCGTAAGCCCGAGTGTCATGAGCGTGAACGCTGAGCGAGAAAACGAACAAAATCGAAAATGTGAAGAATAAGAACGCAACTCCATATTTCATAGACGAGGCTTAGTCGGATCTACCGAAATAAGCCAGTAAAAACTTTATACCCCAGGAGCCAAATCGACTGGAACTTCCCCCGCTCGTGATCGAGGACGAGAAGGAAAAGAGTAGCCAATCAGACAGGAGAGATATATTCTTCGGGGGCGTGGATATTGACTGCTCAGGTGGCTTCGGGTCCGCACCGATTTATCATTGAATTAGAATATGGTGTTAATGAATTACTCAGAAACACTTGTAATTAGGATGATTCGCTAGGGGCTTATAATCATATTCCCTTAGTTTCCTTTTACAAATCAACGGCCTGCAAGAACCCAAAGACCTCTGCGACCAGAAGCCCATCATGAAAGTCTTCGCCAAATCGGGGAATAAATTTGAAATTCCAATTAGTACCTTTGTTCGCCTCATGCGTAATTGCAATTGAGTCCAAGATTTCTCGATTAACAGAGAAACCTACCTGCTCATTGTAAGTGCAGACTGAAGACGTATGGCCCTGACAATCAGAGCCTTGAGCATCTTGGCATCGGCGGTTCTTAGGCCATCTGGGGCTTCATAGTTAGCATTACGGTAAAACGCCAGTTAGTTCCTTCGTAATAAATCGATCGATACACTTGATATTTTACTTCATCTGTCTCTTTATCGATAAGTGCCCTGAGAAAATTATCTTCGTAAACAACGTGGAGCAGACCTTGTCTACGATTCGACCCTTTCTCCGTTGATAAGATCAACGTGACCTCGAGATCGTCACCTTTTACAGTCGCCGTGCTTTTGAAATGCTCTTGAGTTAGCTTCAGCACGTTCTGAGTCTGCTGCTTGGTTTTGAAGCCTCCTAACAAACCAAACAATACTACTAGAATAAAAATAAAGTTGAAGCCAGGGCCATTCACGACCTCAAGCTAAATTGGATTCTTTTACCTCGGAGAAATCCCCGATAATTGTGGACTATTCTAGGACGATGGGCTGTGTTTAAAAAGTCCGTCTTCGATCCTTGGAGCACTGCAAGACTGTCATTATCCAACCTCATCCAGTAACTAAGCCTCATGAAAATTCAATCCTCTCTGCTAGTTGGCGGTCTGATGGTCGCTAAATCGTTGACCTTGCAAGCCTTCGCCTCAGAAACCTCTAACCAGTCCGATTGGAAAGGATGGCGCGGACCGAACCAAACCAATATCTCTCCAGACACCGGCCTACTTAAGTCGTGGCCTAAAGGCGGCCCAGAACTCCTTTGGACCTACGAAGACGCAGGAAGTGGCTACTCCAGTGCGGCCATCGTCGACGGGAAGTTATACACGCTCGGTGCTAACGATAGCCAAGAACGGGTCATCTGCTTGGACGCGAATACTGGCGGGGAACTTTGGACTTCGGAGTTTGAAACCGATCCGGAGGAAGGTTATCGCACCCAATGGGGAGCCGGGCCACGCTCCACGCCTACTGTGAGCGATGGACATGTCTACGCACTCGGGGTGGCTGGCGATATCGTCTGCTTGACAGCAGGCAGTGGAAAACGGATATGGCGCAAGAACTTGGTCATGGATTTTGGCGGCAAGATGTCCAAGTGGGGGTATTCAGAGTCGCCCACCGTCGATGGAAAGAGGCTACTAGTAACGCCAGGAGGGAGCAAGGGCGCAATCGTAGCCCTCAACAAGAAGACCGGTGCAAAACTTTGGCAGTCGAAAAAACTGAAGGACGCGGCCGAGTATTCTTCAGTCGTGGTCGCCAATGTGGATGGCCAACGCCAGTATATACAGCTATTCATGAATACGCTCGCTGGTGTAGATGCTGCGAGCGGAAACTTGATCTGGAAATCCGATTGGCCCCGGGGAAAAACAGCGGTGATTCCTACGCCGATATACCGAGACGGTCACGTATTTATAACTTCAGGATACCGAGCGGGCTCCCGACTCGTGAAACTAAACGGGAAAAAAGCTGAGGTTGTCTGGGAAAACCAAGAAATGATCAACCATCACGGCGGAGTGATACTCGTCGGCGATCATGTATACGGATTTTCGGATCAGCGAAAAGGAAACCTGATGTGCATTGAATTCATGACGGGCAAAGTCGCCTGGATGGAGCGTGTGGAGCGCGAACTGCACAAGGGAGCCGTTCATGCCGCCGATGGAATGCTCTACTGCCTCAACGAGACCGAGGGATGGGTCTATTTAGTGGAAGCGAGTCCGTCCGGATTCAGGGAAACTGGAAAATTTCAGCTCCCCAAGGAAACCGCTTTGCGCGATGACCACAATGGCAAGGTTTGGTCCCATCCCGTCGTAATCAACGGGAAACTCTACCTGCGTGATCAGGACCTGATCTTCTGCTACGACGTGAGGGGCTGAGCCGGTAATCGAAGAATCCAGTAACATAACCTTGATCCAGAAGCCCTTCCGGCAAGGCTACCCGCTAGTGATAAATATGGGCCTCCCCATCTAGTTTAAGCGTCTTGCGGTTGGTCTCCGAGTCGCCAGTAAACTCCGTAATCCAACCACTCATCCTGAAATGTTGCACAGCTGATCACTTTTTCTTTCAATACTTTTATTACAACTACAATTCGTATCTTCTAATTGCTTTGCGAATGATAACTGGCCCGAATCTAAAAGGTCATTTGCAAGGTTTGATTCCTTACTCCTTTTCCAATTGGCCGTTTGATTGGTTTGGTCTTTTTCGACCTTGGAGTGCGGATTTTTTTGCTGTGCTCCGTGTTCGCATTAAAATATAATATTATGTCTACACATTGAATATATACCAACAATATATCGAAATAAACAAATTCGTGAGTTCCGAGGTGACAGTACAAATCCACTTCCATCTCCCGCAATCTATATAGATTCCACGATATGAAAATATGAACAGCCATTTGTTGAGCCAGTTGCTCCAGTTCTTCCTAGCTATGACCGGCCCGTAAGGCATCTGGAAAATAGTTCGGTCCAAAAAATTCACCCCGAAAGACATGCCGGGTGATCTTCGTTGCCAGTTCGGCATCGAGTCCTTTGCGGTGGGCATGCTCTTGGTCTTCGATATTCAATGGTTACTGGGAAAATACTATCGTCCAATTAGATGCAACTTACCCCAGAATCAAAACTGCTCGATTGCCGCTTTGGAACTAGGAGAGTATCCTCCTTTCACAAATCTTTCTTTCCAAATTTGCTAATTGGGTGTAAGATCTTTCGTTTTAATCTTTTATGAAATCTCCATACAAAAAACCTATCGACCGTCGGCACTTTTTGAAAGGTTTGGGCGTTATTCTTGCGTTGCCGGCGTTTGAAAGTCTGGGCCCCAGTCTTGTGGCTTCAGAAACAACGACTCGTCCGCGAAGATTGGTCTACGTGGGCAGTCATTTGGGATTTTGGCCAGGGGGATTTTTCCCCAAGAACGCAGGCGAGGATTTCGAGGCGAGTATGACTTTGAAGCAGATTGACCGTCATCGTAGCGATTTCACTGTTTTTTCCCATCTAGACCATGGGTTAGGCGGAGGACACAAGTGCGTGCACTCGTTCTTGAGTGGAATAAAAAAAGAGGAATCGGCGGGATTTCCGGAGAAAAATATGTCGGTAGATCAAGCCGCAGCAGAGTTTTCTGGAAGCCGGACTCGCTACCGGTCAATCACAGCCGGTCTCAAGGAAGGTACAGACATGTGTTGGACACGTTCGGGGGTCAATATTCCGCCTGTCAGCAATCCCGCTCGTCTATTTGAAGCCTTGTTTGTCAATTCTGGTAAAGCCAGTCTTGAAGAGGAGCGTAAACGCCTTTTGCACCGTAGTAGTGTTTTGGATGCGCTGCATGAGTCAGCTAAGACTCTAGGAGGTAAACTCAACATCGCCGACCGAGATAAGCTGGATCAATACCTAACCTCGGTTCGTGAAGTGGAACAGCGCTTGCAAATGTCGAACGAATGGCTGGACCGCCCGAAGCCAAAACCACCAATCAATCGAGTTGTCGACCAAGACCGGTTACATATTGAGGAAATGCCTTTACTCTACGATTTGCTAGTCTTAGCCTTACAGACAGATTCAACCCGCGTAGCGACTTTTGAAATACCAATGGGATTTCAAACCGCCGAATTAGAAGTCAGTTCCTACCATGGTCTCTCTCACCATGGAAAAGAATCAAGTCGATTGGTTCAACTACAAATCGTCGAAGCCTATCTTATGAGACAGTTCGGCCATTTTATGGATCGACTGAAAGAAGCCGATTTGTTCGACGATACTTTGGTCACCATGGGCAGTGGTATGGGAAATGCACATACACATAGCAATAAGGACTTGCCAGTACTGATAGCCGGCGGCGGCCTAAATCACAAGGGGCACTTGATTTGCCCCGAGGAAAAAGGTAAACGAATTCCCCTTAGCAACCTCTGGCTTTCTTCGTTGCAATGGTTCGGCATGGATACTGAACGTTTCGGGCGAAGCACGGGAACATTCTCACTGATGAACTTAGCGTAATTATAGAGGGGACGGCGGGAAGAATATTGCGTTCAGGAGATGGTGATGAACAGTACTCTAAAATTAGGTACGATATCATTTAGTGTATTTCTTTTCGGAGTCCTAGAGATTACCGTTTGTGCCATGCCGCAAAATGAGTTTCTCAAGCAATACTGCATCGATTGTCACGGACCGGAAAAGCAGAAAGGCGACCGCCGCTTCGATGGATTGGGAAAAAGCAATCTGGAAATCTCGGATGTTGAAGCGTGGCAGGAAATTTTGGACATGCTCAACCTCGGCGACATGCCGCCCGAGGACGTAAAACAACCTACGGTTGCAGAACGAGCGGCCATGATCGAATCGACAACCAAGCTGATTTCGACCGAACTGGAGAAGCTGTCCGATTCAGGAGGTCATAGTGTTTTGCGCCGGATCAATTCCTGGGAGTATCAGCATACTATCGGGGATCTCCTAGGACTGAACATTTCTGCATGGAATCCAGCCGCTGACTTCCCCAAGGAAGTCGTCAAAAACGGATTCGACAACGTTGGTGCCGAACTGGTTACCTCAGGAATGCTCCTGGAGCATTATTTCGCAGCCGCCGAAGAGGCAGTACTACGAGCAACCCAATTTCGAGAAGCCCCGAAAAAAAAATATTACGCACAGCGGACACCCTTTTACTTTGAGGGGAAAGTAAATCAGGATTTACCAAAGTTATTTCAAGTGGATCGTTTTCGATTTACGCCCGATACGCCTTACACGGATTTGTATGGTCGTCACTACCGCGGAGGTCATATGGGCTTCGAACCCCTGGCCCGAGGAGGTGTTCCCTACAGCGGTGTATATCGGGTGCGCGTGATGGCCGCCGCAGTCGATCGCTGGCATCCGTACGGAAATGTGATTGACGATTTTCGTAACGGTGACCCGCTTGTGCTCGAGCTTATGGCCGTTGATCGAAAAGGCAGTGTTGAGAGTACAGGCAATGTATCAACGGAACGCTCACTCGCCAAAATTGAATTGACCAGTGAAGAACCACAGTGGTTCGAATGGGAGGTGTATTTTGACGAAGGATTTGAACCAGAAATTCGCTTTAGGAATGGCACACTTGCCACCAAACGCTTAACTCGTCTTCTACACCAGAAAGCCGGCCACCATGAAGAAATCAAACCCTTTGTGGACATGAAAAATGGGCTAGAAAAATTCCATGGTATCTTACGAGGATACAAAGGTCCCAAACTTCGAGTGTGGGAAATTCAAGTTGAGGGACCATTGGAAGAAAAATGGCCTCCGAAGGGGCACCAGCTACTTTATGGAGATCTCAAACCCAATCAGATGAATGGCACGAGCGCAATCAAACGGCTACGCATCTTTGCGGAAAACGCTTTTCGGCGTCCCCTGCAAGTCGACGAACTGGAACCCATCGAATCACTTGTTCTGAATAAGATCGAGGAAGGCCTGAAACCGATTGAAGCGCTTCAGATCGGATTTCAAACGATTCTGTGTTCTCCCGGTTTTATCTATCTAGCGGAGGGAGACGGACCGCTAGACTCAATTGCGCTGGCGTCTCGTTTATCCTATTTTCTTTGGTCATCCATGCCGGATAAGGAATTGATCAATATTGCGGGCAAAGGCGGCTTGAGCGAACTTAAAATCCTGAAAAATCAGGTAGCCAGAATGCTAGCAGATCCGAAGTCGGATCGTTTTGTATCCAATTTTATTAGTCGTTGGTTTGAAATAGACAACATCGGAGAGATGCCCGTTTCGGAAGATTTCAGAAGCTATCATCGGGATAGTATCGAAACTGCGATGCAAAGAGAGACGGAGGCCTTTTTCCGTCATGTTATGGAAGAGAATCTAAGGCCGGGAGAACTGCTGTCAGCAGACTACAGTTTTATCAACCGGGAGTTGGCCTTGCATTATGGTATCGCAGGAATCGAAGGCAATCACTTGCGAAAGGTTGCCATGAATGGGATACCACGAGGCGGCTTGCTCGGTCAATCACTCTTACTAACTGCCTCCGCAAACGGTGTGGATACTTCGCCGGTAAATCGTGGCATTTACGTTTTAGAGAATCTCCTGGGTTATTCGCCGCCCTCTCCACCGCCTGATGTGCCAGCCATTGAGTCAGACATTCGAGGGGCAGAAACAATTCGTGAGCAACTTACCAAGCATCGCGAAGTCGAAACCTGCGCCAACTGTCATCGCAAAATTGATCCACTGGGGTTTGCCTTGGAGAATTTCGATCCAACTGGAAGGTGGCGCACACATTACGAGAATAAGTCGATGATTGACGCTTCTGGAGAATTGCCAGCGGGGGAGCGCTTTAGCGATCCTTCCGAATTCCGATCCCTGATGATTCAGCGGGAAGCGGAATTCACCCGTTGCCTAATAGAGAAACTCCTCGCTTATGCGATTGGGCGGGAACTAGACATCCGAGACCGGGCCATCATTGACGGGATTTGCGAAAAACTGGAAGCCGAACGAGGAGGCCTTCGCGATATGATTCAAGCCATTGTCCTGAGCAATTCGTTTCAGAATAATTAGGTATTGGCAACTTTGTGTTTGTTGCTTCAGTCCGGCCGTCAAACAAATCTCTGGTTTAACTCAAAACAGCATATTATCTACTTTATAAATAGCTACTCTTCTTTCTCATCGGTGAAATTGAGTCACTGTTTTCCATGGACAACCCGCCCAGTATCTTTGTCGGTAAATGTCCACTTGTCGGGATCAAACACGAAACCATCCTTGCCGGGGACGTAATTTGCATAATGAGATGGTAAGTGTTTAGCTAACTCGTCCTTAACTGATTGATACAATGGATTGGTAGCTAAATTTTTCCACTCATTAGGGTCAATCTGGTGATCGTACAACTCCTCTGATCCGTCGCTATATCGAATGTAGCGCCATCGCCTGTCTCGAACAGCCGTATTGCCATAGCCGAAATCAATCAAGCTGGCATGTGGCCAGGAAGCGTTTGGGTTAGCCAGAAGAGGGCCCAGATCAGGTCCGTCGAAATCGATGTCGCTTTCCATTTCTATTAGACCAATGAGAGTTGGAAAAATGGATACAATATTTACGGGAGCACTCGAAGTTTCGCCTGCGGTTTCCATTTCGGGAGTTGCGATGATAAAAGGAACGCGGGTGGCCTCTTCCCAGAGGGTGGACTTGTGCCAATGGTCCTTTTCGCCTAAGTGCCAGCCATGGTCGGACCAAAGAATGATGATCGTGTTGTCTGCGTGTGGCGATTTGGCGAGAGCTTCTAACACGCGCCCCACCTGTGCATCTGCAAAGGAAATACTCGCCAAGTAGAAACGTACAGCCTCTTCCCATTCGCCAGCATCCTTGACTGCCTCCATTTCGTCGCGGTGCCGTTCTGCCCATCGCTGCGGAATGGGGGGTATATCAACCAGGTCATTTTCCGGAGTTTCAGGTAAGTGGATTTCCGGCTCTTCGTAAAGATCGCGGTAGCGTTTGGGGATGTACCAAGGCAAGTGAGGATGAAAGGTCCCAACCGATAGAAAGAAGGCTTCGCCTGAATGGCTCTCCAGAAAATCGATAGCGTAATCGGCTACTAGGACGTCATCATATTCCGATTCCTTCCGCGGCAAAACCCCCCAATCCATTTCTTGTCTGCCGCGTAGATACTCGACTTTACTAAACGGATAGCCTGGTGGGGGTGGCTGCCATTCAGTCCAGGGGTAGGCTAGTTTGTTACTTCGCGTCCAGGGGAAGTCTGCCCAAGGGAAACGGAAGTAGTCATGCCATTGGTCGGGTGGATTGTTGCCAGCCGTGTGGTGAAAGCTTTTGCCTGCTCCCACGACATGGTACCCTTTTTGCTTGAAGTACTTCGGCAAGGTCATCTTGTCTGGGTAATTGGGGTGCAACCACTGGCTGTTGTCATAGATCCCCGTGGTCGATGGCATAAGCCCGGTCATGACCGACGTTCGGCTAGGATTGCACACGGGCGACGGGCAGTGTGCATTAGTGAAGTTGATGCCCCGTGCCGCAAGAGCGTCCATGTGCGGGGTGTGGACTTCGCCTGTGTAGCCACCTAGGAAATTGGTCCAGTCGCGCATGTCGTCGACTGAGATCATAAGGATGTTGCGTGCGGACTCACCGTTTAAAACTGGAACGCTGAGGACGAAGGGTAAAAACAGAAATGACAGTAATTCGTTGATCAATCTCGCTCTGGTCATGATAGGGCATTGATTTCGGGTCATCGGTTCATTAAGAGGAGATCTTACCATTAGTCTGGTCTAGTCCACCGTTTTGCAGAGACAGCGATGGAAACGAATACAACCATAAAGAGCAGAGGTAGATTAAGGTATTTATATACAACTCAGGGTCGCACCTAATCTTCGAGCGACCATAATATTTTCAAACCAAAATCATAAGGGCTTTGTACGCTTTTCATACGGCCAGCTTGCCTGCTTATTCATATTGCGCAGCGTCATGGTCGGCGGACAGTGGTAATAATTTCTCAAGCGTACTAATTCTCGCTTCAGCTCTATTATAGTCGTCTCGTTTTCTGGAATGTAATACTGGCTGATCATCTCGCTTGGATCCTTCTTTAGGTCAAAGAACTCCCACTCATTATGTGCGGGATAATAAATCAGCTTATTACGCCCATCTGTAACACCGTAGTGTGGCTGCACGCGGTGGTTTGCCAGTTCGTGGTACGTGTAGAGAAAAGTCTTTCTCCAATCGTCGGGCGTCTTGCCCTGTAATAAAGGGACCAAACTTCTTCCCTGCATCTCTTTCGGTACATCTATTCCAGCTAGATCTAGGAAGGTCTCGGCGATGTCGATATTAGATACAATATCAACATCGTTGACGACGCCCTCTTCTACTATCCCTGGCCAGTGAACAATAAAAGCAGTTCTCAAGGATTCTTCGTACATGAACCGCTTATCGAAAAACCCATGTTCTCCCAAAAAGAAACCATGATCGGCCATGTAGATAACAATGGTATTATCGGCTAGATTATTTTTTTCAAGAAACGAACGAATTCTCCCCACATTTTTGTCAATTCCAGCACCTGAGGCTAGGAAGTTCTTCAAAAGCAATTGATATTTGAAGCGGGATAGTTCCCGACTAGGATTGTTCCACCCCAAGTTCATTGCTTCAAATTTTTCTACATCCGGGGCGCGGTATGCATCCCATGCCTTTCGCTGCTCCTTATTCAATTCTCCGAGCTCACCGGGATCACCTAGCATAATATTGTAAGACAAGTCTTCGTACAGCGTTAAGGTCTGTTCGCGTATAGCAGTACCCCGGTATGAAAAATCATCAAAGAGATTATCCGGCTCGGGAATATGCACATCGTCATACAAATCATATTCCTCTGGGCCAGGACACCAACCGTGGTGAGTCGCCTTGAACTGGGACATCAGAACAAACGGCTTACTTTTGTCTCGCCCGTTCTTCAACCACTCGATCGTAAGGTCTCCTACGATATCCGAGTTGTACCCCATCACAACACGCTCATCTTTCAGCCCATCCGCATCGCCCGTCAGCAAAAGCGGATTATAGTATCTCCCTTGCCCTCGCATCACATCAAAGTAGTCAAAACCAGTCGGGGTCGACTTCAGATGCCACTTTCCAATGATAGCCGTCTGGTAACCACTCTGCCGCAGGATTTTGGGGAAAGTCTGCTGGGAGCCGTCGAAATTGGCATTTCTATTCCAGGTCACACCATTTCTGTGCCCATATTTTCCAGTAAGAATAGCCGCTCTGCTTGGCCCGCATAACGCATTGGCTACATAGCATTTCCTGAACAGCATTCCCTCGCTTGCAAGTTTATCAATATTTGGCGTATTCGCTACATCCTTTAGCCTCCCTTCATAAGCACCAATCGACTGCCATGCGTGATCGTCGCTGAAAAGAAAGAGTATATTCGGTCTGTCAGGGTTTTCTCCCAGCAATTGGACAGAACTAAAGCCGAAAACCAAGGCTTTAAGGAAGAGTAAAGCCCTTATGATTGGCCAAAAAAGTTTCATTTTTATATGTACTAGTTTTTTCATTACTTTAATTTTAATATCTAATCATAAATCCTAAATCGAAACATATTCAGGGTTCGGTTCCGTCGTCTAGCTATCGACCAGAGAGAAAACTATTTTGGGCCGGCTTTGTACACTTAACGAAAGGAAGCTAAAGATTCCACAGGCAATTGTGGAGAGTTTTCGTGTAATTTTCATGACAAAATTTGGGGTCAATTGTTAAGACAGAAACGCTGCTTAAGGGGCCTTCATTGATCCTACTTGTTATTTTTATGTACTCATCAAATCCTATCGAAGGTTTAGTCGAATCCGGTATACATCTCCCCCCAAGCAGGTACGAGATCGCAAAGAGCCCGGAGGCTTCGGATGAAATCCTATTCGATCGCTCTCACCAACATTTGCATCGAGCTGGACTCGCTAGCACCGCTCAAGAACGAGTAATACCGCAAGGCCCCCAGAAGTGCTAAACCTACTTTTTTAACTTTTAGCATGAACGTATACCCGTAACCTCATTCATTTCCGATTCGTCTTTGGCAGCGACTGTTTCAACCTCTTGATAACGGAACTGTATTCCGGATTCCCCGCCAGATTCGTCCACTCGTTCGGGTCTTCATTGTGATCATAAAGTTCTTCTCCACCATCATTGTATCTAATGTAGCGCCATCGATCCGTTCGAACAGCATGATTCTCGTATCCAAATGTCATCTGCACCGGGCGGTTCCACTCGTGTCCCGGATCCTCTAATAGCGGTGCTAGGCTCACACCGTCCAAGCCCTCTCGCATTGGCAGGCCGCTTATTTCCAAAACAGTAGGATAGAGATCGATCAAGCTCACGGGACGGTCGCACAACTCGCCTTTTGCCACGCCTTCCGGACCTGCAATGACCAACGTGGTCTGAGTCGTCACTTCCCACAAAGCGTGCTTTCGCCAGTGCTGTTTCTCGCCTAGATGCCAGCCATGATCGCCCCATAGCACAATATAAGTATTGTCTGCGTAAGGGCTCTCTTCAAGAGCGTCCAACAACCGACCGACATGAGTATCGATGTAGCTGATCGTTGCCAAATAACTCTGCACCGCCCGCGGCCATTGCTTGTGCTTCAGAACCATCTCGTGATCCTCGCCGTGCCTTGCGAAGTTTCGGGCGCCGGAAACATCGTGAACCTCAATCGCAAATTTCTCGCCCCAGTACGGCAGATCCTCTCGATCGTTATCCAACGTAGTCGGAAGAATGACATCCTCGATTGGGTGCATATCGAAATATTTACGCGGCGCATTCCAAGGCATGTGCGGTTTGGTAAAGCCGCAAGCGATAAAGAACGGCTTCTCGTGATCCTTGCCCAATTCCGAGATCGCCCAATCCACATTCTTTACATCAAACAACTCCGATTCGTCGACATCGATTGGCCCCCAAGGAGCCCAAGCGTCATCCGGCAGGTGCGCATCGCGCTCTCCTGCATGCCTTTCACGTCTAGGCATGTTGTAGAAGTCCCAGGATTTTGGATCGTAAGACGCACTGCCGTGAAACGTCTTGCCGCCACCTTGGACGGAATAGCCGCCTTCGGACCGTAAATACTGCATCAGCGTAACGGCGTCGGGAACCTTGACCCGCATCATTTCGCCATTTCCATATACCCCTGTATTCGACGGCAAAAGTCCCGTAAACAAGCTAACACGCGAGGGATTACAGAGCGGAGCATTGCAGTAGGCCTGGGTGAAGGAAACACCCCGCTTCGCGAGTCGGTCGATGTTGGGTGTCAACGCTTGAGGGTGCCCGCCCAAATGGCCCACCCACGTATTCAAGTCATCGACAGGAATGAATAGTATATTAGGCCTATCCTTCCCACATAAGGGTAAAACGAAAATCAACAAAATGATTACTTCTCTTATTGTCCTCATCATTTAATTACTTTTAATACACCACCGAATTCAGAGAGACGTTACTCGTTCGGCGTACTCCGCGGTTTGAAAATACATATCCATCTCCTACTTCTTCGTCACATACACATAATAAGCACTCAGAATTGTACTTAAGTTTCCGCCTTCTCTATGGCCAGCACCTCCCCGAAACCAAGTATGCAATGCGATGGGACCCTTTTTCAACTGGGCAGTGAACGTAACTGAAGTGTCGTTCGGTCCGATCTGTTTCGTCTCTCCTTCGAATCCATAAGCGGTCTTTTCACTAATACTTAAGTGATGATAGTTACTCAGATAAAAGCTCGCTTGGGTAATCGGGATTGCGCCTTGGCCATCCTCCGATGGAGCTACCAGAGGACGATCGATTTCCTTCGGCCAACGACGAAGCTCGAAATCATATTCCCCGGGCTCAGCCACCTCTAACATCCAGTAGCCTGTTTTGTGCTGTCCATCACGAATCTGCCTTTGCTGGTCAATAAATACGTCCAGCCATTCGCAGCCTGTTAAGCGCGATGGATTTTCGTGCTCGCTGCCAATAATAACCCGCTGAACGTCATTGGCATTCGGCCCTACGTCGGCCCACCAATCATCTAGCTTGACTCGCATCTTCGAAAGGATCTTCGGATACTTATCGATCACGTTGTTTTGCTGCAGCGGATCGGTCTCAAGATTGTAGAGCTCGCGATCTTCAAGCAATCGCCAGCGCTTCCATAGCACCTCACCCAGATTCCGCTGCATGAGCGTCTGGGCGAACGGGGTTGGGTAATTTACGAAATTGGGCATGCGGCTGTAGTTGATCACCAGCATCCGATCTTCTGGAACGACCGCTTTTCCTTTCAAAACAGAGGCCAGGCTCATTCCGTCGAACTTGGCGTCGCTGGGAATGTTGCAGAGATCAAGTAGCGTTGGCAGCATATCCTGAACTTGCGTGAGTCCGTGGATATCCTGCGGCTTCAACAAACCGCCGTTCGGCCAACTGATGAAACAAGGAACGCGATGTCCTCCTTCCCACAACTCCGTTTTCCCACCCCGCATTCCAGCGTTGTAGTAACGTGGGCCATGGGTGCTGCCGTTGTCGGTCTGAAAAATCACAATTGTGTCATCCTTAATCCCTTCGTCGGCAAGAAACTTCATCATCACCCCCATGTTCTCATCGATGTTCAATATCATGCCCAAGTAGTCGGCCAGACGGACCTTCATCGCGGGATCGATGTCATCGAACTCCGGTTGATCGAGGATCTTCTTGATTGCAGCCTCATCCTTGTCCTTCGCAACCAAAGGGCCATGGGGCGTATTAGGCATGATAATGGATAGGAACGGTTTTCCCTGTTGGGCAGCCTGCTTCATGAATGAGATGCTCTCCTCGAAGAAAACATCGGTGCAATAGCCCTTGTACTTCTTCCACTTCCCATTATTCACATAGGTGTCGTCAAAATAATCATTACCCCAAAAATCGGGAACGGATCCGATGTGGGAGGAAGGAAACCAGCAGGTCTCATCAAATCCTCGATCTTCGGGACGAAAAGGGTAGTTGGAACCCAAATGCCACTTGCCAAATAGGCCGGTCTCATATCCCGCGTCCCCAAAGAAGTTTGCCATAATCGGTACCTCCGGTCGCAACAGTCCGCGTCCGCTGCTTACATTGATGCACCCATTGCGGGCGGCATCCAAGCCAGTCATAAGCTGACCGCGCGTGGGTGCACACATGGGAGATACGTGATAGTCTTCTAAGCGTAGACTCTCGCTATGCAGGCGATCGAGATGAGGTGTTTTTAGGATCGGATTTCCGTTAACTGACAACTCCGGGTAACCCTGGTCATCAGTCATGACGATGATAATGTTGGGTTGCTTGGCCAGCGCCGCTGTAGCGACGAAGAGAGCTGCAATGAATAAGTAGGGAGGTATATTGGGGTTCATAATAAAATTCACTTACTGATATCGGCCGATCTCTGGGCGGCCAAACTCACGTTCAAATCTTAGCCGTTCGGAGATCGGCCGCTACCTTTAATTCTCGATTTTGAATCTCTGCTTCAGTTGCTCGAGTTCCATTTTAAGCCTACTGATAGTCTCAGCATATTCAGGATTTCCATATTCGCTTTTCATTTCACCTGGATCACGCTGGTGATCGAACAGTTCCCACTCATCCACATCGTTGTGTTTGAAGTTAATCAGCTTATACCGTTTGTCGACCACGCCTTCATGAGGTGGGACGCCGTGATTATAGTATCCCTCGCTCACGCTTCCTCCGCGCCGCTCGCCGTAGTATTTGTAATAAAAGCTCTTTCGCCAGTTTTGGGGAGCGACACCCTTGAGCAAAGGAACTAGACTGCGGCCTTGGATCTCGCTCGGAATCGACGCTCCTGCCATTTCAAGGAACATAGGAGCGAAATCCAGATTAGAAACAATATCGCTGCTGACCCGACCTTCCTCAGTAACACCGGGCCACCGAACCAAAAGCGGCGTCTTCAAGCACTCTTCATACATCCACCGCTTGTCATACCAACCATGCTCCCCAAGAAAAAAACCCTGATCCGCCGCATAGATCACGATTGTATTTTCCGCCAAACCACTCTCATCGAGATAGTCCAGTAAACGACCCACATTTTCATCGATGCCTTTACTCGTCAGGAGGAAATTCTTGATAAAGCGCTGGTATCGCCACTTTGCCCGTTCGTCGCCTTGAAGATTCGCCATTTCAAAGGCCTCGTTAGCTTCATCGAAATAGCTACGGTACTGATCAAGCTGCTCGCCCTGAATATTTCGATAGTCAATACTGAGATTACTAAGCGGCATCACGTTTGCGATACTGGTGTTGTGATTCCTAGGAGCGCGGCTACGACCAGTGTAGTCGTCGAAAAAGTTGTCTGGCAGGGGGACAGTGACGTCATCAAGCTCACCAAGATGGCGAAGTGCCGGTTGAAACGGGCCATGAGTCGCCTTGAATTGGCTCATCAGCATGAAGGGTTTGTCTGAATCCCGGCTCTTTAGCCAATCCAGTGATCGGTCCACTACTACGTCCGTATTGTAACCTTCATACTCTGTGGGTTCCCCGTTAGTGTAGAAAGTTGGATTGTAGTAGCGACCTTGACCCCGCATCACTTCGTGGTAGTCGAAGCCCGTTGGCACGGATTTTAAATGCCATTTTCCCACGATTGCCGTATCGTATCCAGATTTCTGTAGCAATTTAGGAAAGGTTACTTGTCCTCCATCGAAGGTATTATAATTATTTATCTGCCCATTGAGGTGGGAGTACTTCCCAGTCAGGACCACCGCCCGCGAAGGTGCACAAATCGAATTCGTGACCAGGCATCGGTCGAAGCGAATCCCTTCCGCACCAATCCGATCAATATTCGGTGTCGGTACCAATTTGGATAATGGATGGCCGTACGCCGAAATAGTCTGCCAGGTGTGGTCGTCCGAAAAGATAAAAACGATATTCGGCTTATCCTGCGACTTCGCGGCAGATAGGAGGGAATATAGTATCCAAAATACGGTTAATATTTTGTTACTGCTCATGGCCGCTCGTCTACTTTCCAGTTCTTGTTAGCCCGATTCCCATAATGCGGGTAATAATCCCATTCAACAGGACCCCCAACAACTCGCGGATCCTTCGTCTTCTCCAAATGGGCGAATAACCGCTCGCGCAGTTCCGCTTGAATCGCCTCAAACCCTTTCGAGCCCGCAACGTTGTTCATCTGATGGGGATCATCTTTCAATCGGTACAACTCCTCCGCAGGGCGTTTCCCAAAGGCGAGATGAGCCAACGCGGCGACTCCATGATCGTATTGATGCTCGATCATATAAGTCTTGGTCGGAGATGAATCGTATTCGCCGAATGGTATCAACCGATTGCATGCTTCCGGATCCGGTGAACCCGCCGGCCAGCGTCCCGGCTCGAAATTATGGATATATAGGAAGTCTTCTGTTCTAATGGCCCGACAAGGATACCCTTTCCCCCCCGCTCGAGCACCGCTGTGTCGCTCAAACCCAATGTATGCCACGTCCCAATCCGCAGACCCCACACCCGAGAAAAGCCCCATGAGGCTGCGACCGATCATCATATCTGGAACGGGTACGCCCGCTGCCTCCAGAAAGGTCGGGGCTAGGTCGCTTAGATTGACCGGAGTTTCAATCGAGCGGCCCGGATTCTTTATCCCTTCCGACCAGCGAATCGCCAAAGGAACGCGGGCACCATCATCGTAAACTGTTGCCTTTCCTCGAGGAAAAGGCATCCCGTGATCACTGGTAACGACAATGATTGTATTGTCTAAATCATCACGCGCCTCCAAGAGCGCAATCGCACGGGCCACCATGGTGTCAAAGTGCTCAACTTCAACGAGGTAATCAGCGATATCACTGCGTACGATTCCGTTGTCTGGAAAGATCGCCGGAACTACGATCTCGCTAAGATCTTTTCCGGTCTTTAACCCCGCCCCGTCTTGATAAAAACGATGCGGCTCGCTTGTGCCCAACCAAAAGCAAAACGATTCTTTCCAATCCACTTCCGACAAGAAGTCCGCGAAATTTCCAGCGTAGTCGGTATTGCGTATTCCTCGAAAAGGAGGCTCTCGCGTTCGTTCCATGTAAGCGGGCCCCGCCGGATTTTCGGTGCGACCTCCCGGCTCCAAGCGCCCCGGTCCCCAAGATTTGCCCGTGGTCCCGATTTTATAGCCCGCCTTCCGCAATTCATCCGTGTAGGTAGCGAATTTCGCCGGCAAGGTGCTCCAAATATTGGCCGCTTCTTCCAAGCGCCAAATCGGTTGGCCCGTCAGAATCGCACTGCGGGAAGGTCCGCAAGTCGGGGCGTCGCAAAAGGAATTGACGAATCGCAGTCCTTCGGCCGCTACGCGATCAAATGCCGGCGTACTGACCACTGGATCGCCATTGGCTCCCGTGTGCGCCCAGGACTGGTCGTCAGAAATACAGAAAAGAATATTGGGACGAGCCGCAGCATTCGGTACGAAAAACCCGCAGCTTAATAGAACGCAAAGCCGCACTGAGAAAAGCGTATTCAGTCGTCGCATTGCAACCCGCAATCCCCCCATCTCTCCATCTCTCCATCTCTCAATCCCGCCCTCACGGCTTTTCCTCCACCGTCCAGCCTTCTGTCCTAATTCGACCGTAGTAAGGATAATAGTCCCAATCTACGTTGCCGCCGACGACACGCGGATCCTTAGTTTTCTTCAACTGAGCAAACAACTGGTCGCGGAGCTGAGCCCGATTCGACTCGTATTCAACCGATCCCGCCACGTTAACCATTTGCTCGGGATCCTTCTTCAAATCGTACAACTCCTCGGCCGGACGAATGCCAAAGGAAAGATAGGCGAGATCCGCGATTCCGTGCGTGTGGCGATTTTCCATCATGAAGGTCTTGGTCGGCGACGAATCGATCTCTCCGTACGGTAATGCTCGAGCACATACAGATGCATCGGGCGAACCCGACGGCCAACGTGTCGGCTCGAAATTGTAGATATACATAAAGTCAGCCGTACGAATCGCTCGGCAGGGATAACCCTTTCCACCCGATCGACACCCGTCGTGACGCTCCATGGCGATAAACGCCGCGTCGCGGCCCTTCGGCTTCTTGCCTCGGAATACATCCACCAGGCTCTGAGCGCTCATCATCCTGGGAGGCTTCAAACCCGCGGCATCTAGGAACGTAGGAGCGAGATCGCTCAGATTGACGAAGGAATCAACCACCCGACCCGGGTTCTCAATTCCCTCTGGCCAGCGAATCGCCAATGGTATCCGCGAACCCAAATCATAGAGGCTCGCCTTCGCTCGAGGGAACGGCATGCCATGATCGCTTGTCAAAACGACGATCGTATTGTCGAGCAGTCCTCGCTCTTCCAAGGTCGCGATCGCACGCCCCACCATCGTATCGAAATGCTCGATCTCGACCAGGTAGTCAGCGATATCGCTGCGGACGATCTCGTTGTCCGGAAAGACCGCCGGTACGACAATTTTACTGAGATCTTTCCCTGTCTTTAGACCCGAGCCCGCTTCATAAGCACGATGCGGTTCGCTCGTTCCAAGCCAAAAGCAAAAGGGCTCGTCTCCTTCGACCTCCGCCATGAAATCCTCGAAATTTCCAGCATAGTCCGTGTTGCGCATCATCCTGAACGGTGGATCGAGCGTTCTCCCCTCGAAGAGCGGTCCAGCGGGATTCTCCGTCCGGCCACCCTCTTCCAAACGTCCCGGACCCCACGCCTTGCCCGTGGCTCCTACTTTATAGCCGGCCTTCCGCAACTCTTCCGTGTAGGTTACGAACTTCGCCGGCAAAGTGCTATGGATATTGCCCGCTTCCTCCAAGCGCCAAATCGATTGCCCCGTCAATATCGCACTGCGTGAGGGACCGCAGGTCGGGGCATCACAAAATGCATGGGTAAAACGCAACCCCTCGTTAGCGACCCGATCGAAGGCGGGCGTCTTAATGACTGGGTCCCCATTGGCACCCGTATGCTGATAAGATTGATCATCCGAGATGCAAAACAGGATATTCGGGCGAGCGAGGGCATTCTGTAGTGAATAAAAAATTACGTTTACAAAAAGCAAAGCCTTCAGAAAAAACCGCAGGGAAAAGCGTTCGCCCACAGACGATCGACTACGATTAAACAGGGCTAGTGTCATGGGAAGGGGTACGGGATAGAAGTGAAGATGCTATTTCAAAGTAAACTCGGGCATTTGTTTGAGTGCACCGCCTTCCATCGCGGACTCGTGGGCCAGAATCCCGACGCAGGTGATATTAGCCGACTCAGGTGCGTTCGGGTACGGAGCTCGCTTCTTAAGCAGTGCACTTACAAATTCGTGAACCAAATGCGGATGCGACCCGCCATGCCCACCTCCCTGCGTGAACGAAAGATGCTGGTTGTCGCCGGAATCGTAAACACCACGACCCGTGAATGATTGAATCTCCACCGGTAATCGATCCGCGAAATCCGGCACCTCCACTCGTTCTGGAATTTCCGGCTCGGGCTTTCCTATCGTGTGGATCACCGGATTCTCCCCTTCCACCAACGGCCACTCATAACTCTTTTTAGAACCGTAGGCATCAAAGCTCTCACGGTACTGGCGAGCCGTGTTGTACAAGGATCGTATGATACGCGCCGATACATCTGAATCCTTGAAGGTCACCTGACAAGACTCTATCGCGAAAGGGGAGCCATGGATTGGAATCATTTCTTCCTCTATTCGTCCCGATCCGAAGCAAGACAGCGTTTCCGCCCGATCTCGTTGTAGTGCCAAAACCGGTCCTACGCAATGAGTCGCGTAATGCATAGGGGGGAGGCCATCCCAATAGCTTGGCCAGCCATCCATGTCTTGCTGGTGGCTCGACTGCAAATACTGGATACGTCCAAGTTCGCCCTTGTCGAACAGTTCCTTAACAAACAAAAACTCGCGACTGTAGACCACCGTCTCCATCATCATATAAGTCAACCCGGTTGATTCACACAGTTCGCAAATCTCGCGGCACTCTTCAACCGTCGTGGCCATCGGCACAGTACAGGCCACATGCTTGCCAGCCTTCAATGCTTGGATCGAATGGGGGGCATGGCTGCCAATAGGTGTATTAATGTGCACTGCATCAACACCAGGGTCCTCGAGCAACTCCTCGTATGAAGTGTAGCGCTTCGACGGATCGATTCCGAACTCGTCTCCAACCTTGTTCAGCGACTCCTCATTCCGCTGGCAAATCGCGGCAATATCTGCATTGGGATGCTTTTCGTAGATAGGAATGAACTCAGCCCCAAAACCGAGTCCCACGAGAGCGACATTAACTTTATCCGACATATATTACTTTGCCTAACATTGAACTAATGTTCCTGCAGGGAACGTGAAAACGGCAGAATAGAGCGGGTTTCACTCTCTGCAATCTTATCTTAACAGAATCCGATTTATTCCGCTTGTACTATTTGTTACTAAAAATAGTATCTTTTCGCCATGGAGCTATTCGATCCTTATCTGGAGGAGTTTCATTTGGGCGGAGAGTTCTATCGCCTCTTCGAACACATCCCAAAAATCATGTTCTTCGCCAAGGACCGCAAACGCCGGTTGTTCATGGGAAATCAGCGGTTTCTTGAACACTGCGGATTCACTTCCGTCGAGGAATTAGTGGGAAAATCCGATATCGAAATGTTTCCAAAATACATGGATGACAAATTCGCTCGGGACGACAAAACGATACTGCGTTCCGGAAAGCCCCTTCTCAATCTGGTTGAACTGTTTCCCTCACGCGATCGACTTCCCGAATGGTACATCACAAACAAGTACCCGATTTTCAACAAAGCTGGATCAGTGGCCGCGATTTGCGGCCTCATTCAACCGTATCAGCTCTCGTTTGACGATCCCGATGACCCTATTTCCAAGGTAGTCGACTTAATCAAAGGCAGCTTCGATCAGACTATCAACATTCCCGAACTCTCTCAGCATGCAGGTCTCTCTCAACGCCAGTTGGAGCGGCTATTCAAAAAGCGATTCAGTATCAGCCCACGGGAATACATTCTCCGACTACGCGTTCTTATCGCTGCCGACAAATTAAAGTACACAAATAAAATAATAACTGAAATCGCCCTCGAATGTGGATTTTACGACCACAGCTATTTCACGCGCCAATTTAAGCGCCACATGGGAACGCTACCCTTGAAATTTCGCAAAAGCGAAGGCCGGTAGGTAGGTTACGGTGTACTCAAGTCGGGAGGACCTACGGAATCGCCTTGTTCCAATAATCTCCTTAAGCGACAGGCAAGGAGCTATGCCTCGCTTAGGGCCCTATTTTTGGGGCCTTGCGCCTGGGCATTTGCATCTGAGAGTTTTGCCATTTTTTCGTTCTGCATTTATCGCCGCACATGCCGTGGGACAGAGAGCGGTTATCTGGTATTCATCTTGGAGATATTTCCCAATCTTCACCGCGCCCAAGGTCAATCACTTGGCAGTGGTACTCATTGGGTTTTTGCCGCTTTGTTTACCCTATTCTTTCCTTCAATGGAGGAGGCTTTTCCGGCCAGCGTTGTTTTTGGCTTCTTTTGCTTTATGATGATTCTTCAACTGACCTGGGTAAAGTTGTTCGTTGCAGAAACCAAAGGCGACTCCCTGGAGGAAATGGAATCAAGATTTGTGAGTTGAATTTTTGTATATAATAATTAATTGAGTTAGACTATTCATGAAACGAACCCATATCCTATTGATGTCGGCTGTGAGTATCTCAGTCACTACTTTCGTCGCAGCCCAGACTTCTCCTAGTCAATACGCTTCCCCTGTTCCCCGGTTCACCTTTTCGGAGACTCTTGAGGAACAGGAAAAAGAACTGACTGATAACTCTTTGCTCAAACGCTTTCATGAGTCGCGAACAAAGCTATTAGAAGATCCCCATTACCCTCGTTACCATTTTAGCAGTCCGGAGAACCGTCTGAACGACCCCAATGGATTGAGCTATTGGAACGGTCAGTGGCACATGTTCTACCAAGGTTATCCACCGGAAGACCCTCGTCAGCACTGGGGGCACGCGGTCAGCGATGATCTGATACATTGGCGGGACCTTCCCTACGCCATTTATCCTGATCCAGAACGAGCTTGCTTTTCGGGTAATGTAATCATCGAGGAGGACCGTGCGATTGCCATGTATCACGGCACTGAAGTAGGAACGATGGTTGCCGTATCCAGTGATCCCTTACTATTAAACTGGGAAAAGGTCACTGGCCAAGCAGTGATTCCCGAATGGACTGCTGGGCCTCCGCCTCTACCGAACCGGATATTCGATCCGGCTATTTTCAAAGAAGGTGATTACTACTACACCCTCACTGCTGGCCAAACTGCAGACGGCCCGGGAGGTAAAAACGTTCGTGCTACGTATCTACATCGTTCTTCCGACTTGGAAAACTGGCAGTACATCCATCAATTTCTGGAAGATGACCGTTACGGGATGGTGGGTGATGATGGGGCCTGCCCTTACTTCTGGCCGATCGGGAAGAATGAGGAAAAGTACATGCTCATTCACTACAGTCATACTAGTGGCGGAAAATGGATGCTTGGAGATTTTGATAAGGAGCGCCTGAAATTTAAAGTGACCGATGGGGGAGACTTTAATCACGGGCCATCTGCTCCCGGTGGCGTACATGCTCCTTCAGTATTTCCGGACGGTAAAGGCGGCCTCATTACCATCTTCAATATGAACCCTGGTTACCCCAGCAAGGGCTGGAATCAACTAATGTCCCTACCACGGAGGATCACTTTGGTGCCGGATGATCTTTGGGATCCCATCCGTCAGGAACCGGCCGGAGATTATGCTTCGCTACGTGGAGATCATGAGAGAGTCGAAAACCTCATCTTACCGGCCAATGAGGACGTGGTCCTGAAAAACATTTCTGGTAACACCATGGAACTGATTGCGGAAATCGATCCGAATTCAGCGCAAACGATAGAGCTGGAACTACTACGTTCTCCAGGAGGTGAAGAAAAAACCCGTATTATCATCCAGCCTGAGAAGGGTTACAGCCCGAGAACCTTCGGTCTAGATGACATGCGTGCTCGCAGAGCTGCGGGGGAGGTCATGCACGACACCGTGGTTACGCTCGACAATACACGCTCCTCGATTCTTCCAAAAGCTGCGTCCCGTCCACCTGAGATGGATAGTTTCAAACGCGGCAAAGGAGAACCGCTCAAACTCCACATCTTTATCGATCGCAGTGTGGTCGAAGTTTTCTTAAACGGAAAAGCATGTGTGGCGGCACGCACATATCCGGGACGCGAAGACAGTCTTGGAGTTGCCTTGCGTGCCCAGGGTGCGGATGCGAAACTGGTATCACTCGATGCCTGGCAAATGGGCACCATCTATTGATCGGGATACTATGAGAGCGTTGGTTTTACTGATCATATTTCTAGGATTGTCTGCGGCAGTCGCTGCAGACAGGCAGAATATCATTCTTATTCTGGCTGACGACCAAGGCTGGAACGCGCTTTCCACTCGGATGCATCCAGATATCCCGGGATCCGGCAGCACTTATTACCAGACGCCGAGGCTCGCGCAATTAGCCAAGGAAGGTATGCGCTTCTCGCAGGCCTACGCACCAGCACCCACCTGCTCGCCTACGCGCTATGCCATCCAATTTGGTCGTAGTCCCTCCAGTCTGCAGATCTGGGGAGCAGATAATATCGGCAAGAATGTCGATGCGGCCGTGAAGGACTCCCTGGCCAATCGCCTTAAGCAAGTGAACCCGGATTACGTATGTGCACATATGGGCAAATGGCATATCGAATGGGGGCCTTCGGAACTCGGTTATGATGTGGCCGAGTATGGTGATGGGCACGACCCCAATGCAACGAGGGGGAAAACGCGCAACAACCCAGACTCACCCCATCCAAGAGATCCACGCTTCATCTTCAGTCTGACTCGTAAGGCCAATGCCTTTATGGAGAAGCAGGTTCAGGAAGACCGACCGTTCTTCCTACAGATTTCTCACTACGCCAATCATCTCACTTACCAGGCTCTCCCAGAAACCATTGAGAAGTACAAGACTCAGCACGCGAAAAAGGCAACGCCCTACCAAAACAGTCCATTATGGGCCGCCATGAATGAGAACCTCGATGCGGGCGTAGGAAGCGTTCTGGACAAAATCGATGAACTGGGAATTCGGGAGAATACCTACGTCATCTACACCGCCGACAACGGCTATGAAGACAAACACGATTTCCACAAACCTGTTGACAAGCGAGGGTATTATAAAGCGTACCCGCAACGCAGTCACAAGTACCATGTAAGCGAAGGTGGTATTCGTGTACCCTTTATTGTCCGAGGACCAGGAATCCCTGCGAATACCCATTCTGCTGAACCGGTGGTGGGAACGGATATCTACGCGACTGCGATGGATATCATCAATGGCACCAGTCAGTTCCCAGATACCGTCGAGGGTGGCTCCCTACTCGATCACCTGAAAAGCAGCGGTGAACAACCCATCCGCCGCAAAGACCCCTTCCTCGTTTTCAAATATACCAAGCCCAACAACCGTCACGATCTCACCATCGTTCAGGGTCGGCACAAGCTCATCAAGGATGCCGACTCCAATCAGCTACTACTCTACGACCTGGTGGAGGACATTGGAGAAAGTAAAAATCTGGCTGAGGAAAAACCAGAGATGGTCAAACAACTCTACGCTCAACTGACGGCCTACTTCAAACGCCTCGATTGGGATGAATCAGAAATTCCAAAAATCAATTTGGAGGGCCGAAGGAATTAGGACCTTACCAACTACTCGCATGCACCATAAGAAAACGTTTTCCGTATCCCTAATACTTCTTTACACCTGCTTAACCTCTCTCCCGGCGGACAAGCCCAACGTGGTACTCATGTTCATTGATGACATGGGCTACGGTGACATAGGTCCGTTTGGCAACACAGTGAATCAGACACCCAACCTGGATCGGATGGCCCAGGAAGGAAACCGGTTAACTCAGTATTATACTTCAAACACTGCCTGTACCCCGTCCCGTGCTGCTTTGATGACCGGAACCTATGCCGCGCGTATCGGAATGGATGGTACGGTCTGTTTTCCCAACGAAAAACGGGGGCTCAACCCAACCGAGTTAACCATTGGTGATGCCATGAAATCCGTGGGTTACAGAACCGGTATATTTGGCAAGTGGCACCTTGGCGATCAACGTGAGTTTCTCCCTTTGCAAAACGGCTTTGATGAATATTTTGGAATCCCCTACTCCAACGACATGTGGCCCTTTAACCTGAATGGCCATCGGCATACTAAAGAAACCTACACCCCGCTTCCGGTCCTCAGACAAAACGAAGTGGTAGCCTATGTAAGTGATGGCGCCGACCAATCCCTCCTTTGTGAGGTGATCACCGATGAGGCGGTTAAGTTCATAAAGAAAAACAAAGACCAACCTTTCTTTCTTTATATACCGCACGCCTATGTTCATTTGCCACGTTTCGGACGATTGGATCTAGCAAAAAAGGTGGAAGGCGATATTGATCGAGCAACTGTTGAGGAAGTCGATACCAGTGTGGGACGAATTCTAGATACATTGGAGGAACTGGAAATCGATGAGAATACCCTCTTCATTTTCACTTCTGACAATGGTCCCGCACGCGGCATGAGCGCCGGACCGCTTCGTGGAAACAAAGGCGGTCCGAAGTACGAAGGGCATATGCGCGAGCCCACCCTCACCTGGTGGCCGGGAACGATTCCCGCCGGTCAGGTCACTGAAGCGATAACCGCTTCTATCGATGTGTTACCCTCTTTGGCCAAATTGGTCGGAGCCGAAATGCCCGCCGACAGGATAACTGATGGGAAAAACTCCCTGAATGCCCTGCTCGGGAATGCGAAAGCTAAGTCTGCACATAAGGTCCTTTTCTACGAAATCGATGCCATCCGCCGCGGGAACTGGAAACTGGTTCGCGGAGCTAAAGGAAAGTTCGAGCTCTACAATTTGAAGAACGATCTCGGTGAAACCAGGAATCTGATCGAAAAGCGCCCCGAGCTGGCAAAGGAGTTGAACGCAATCCTCGATTCCCATGCAAAAGAGCTTGCCGCCAATTCACGCCCTCCCGGAATGCTGGACCACTCAGATTTTCTGATCAGCGAACCAGGGAACTTACCCAAACTTCGAGACTATTTAGGGATGAAAAATTTCGAAGTGTTGGAGCGATCTAGTTTTATCCTTATGAAATAAATCTATGAAGAATATCGAAAACTTTTACCTTATGATTCTTGCGCTTTGTTTCGCGCTTTCTTCTACCCTCGCAGCAGACCGTCCCAACGTAATCCTGATCATGACCGATGATCAGGGCTACGGTGACTACAGCTGTCATGGGAATCCATTGTTGAAGACCCCGGAACTCGACAAACTCCACGCAGAAAGCATCCGTCTGACAGATTTTCATGTGGCTCCCATGTGCACTCCAACACGTGGCCAATTGATGACAGGAATGGACGCCATGCGAAACGGAGCGACAGCGGTTTGCCAAGGACGCTCTATGATGGGGAATGGAATTCCATTAATGCCAGAGTACTTTGCTAAAGCCGGTTACTCGACCGGACACTTTGGCAAATGGCACCTCGGCGATAGCTTCCCGCACCGTCCACAGGATCGTGGTTTTCAGGAGACACTGCATCATCCGGCATGGGGCATTACCTCTTTGGCCGATCACTTTGGAAACTCCTACTGGGACCCCTGGTTGCAGCACAACGGTGTAGAGAAACGCTACAAAGGCTACTGCACCGATATCTTTTTCGATGAAGCGATGGACTGGATGAAAGAACAGAAGAAAGCGGATAAACCGTTCTTTCTCTACCTTCCGACCAATACACCCCATGTGCCCAACTGGGTGGATGAAGAGTATTCTATACCCTACACGGAGGTGGGGACCTTTAACGGGGTCGAGGTTCCGGCCGCTTTTTATGGCATGATCGCCAATATTGATGAGAATATGGGCAGGCTCGAAACCTTTCTCAAAAAAGAAGGATTAAAAGACAATACCCTTCTGATCTATCTGAATGACAATGGCACGCAGAGTAAAGCGGCTTCAGAAATTTACAATGCGGGCATGCAAGGATACAAGCGGGGCATGTTCGATGGAGGGCATCGGGTTGCCAGTTTCTGGCGCTGGCCTGAGGGATTAGATGGTGCCCGAGACATCGGTGATCTGACCCAGGTTCAGGACATTCTTCCTACGCTGGCGGAGTTGTGCGATCTGCCGAAACCATCGGCTGAAACCAACGGAGCCAGCCTCGCGAAACTGTTGCAGGGAAAACAATCCAAATTGGATGACCGAAAAATCGTGATTCAATACTCCAACCGCAATACCTCAGCCGTTCGCTGGGATCATGCCATTGTGCTTTGGGACAAGTGGCGTCTGGTGGGACAGGATACGCTCCACAATATTGCCACCGATCCGCATCAGAATAAAAATATCATTAAGCAATACCCGGAAATCGCACAGGAAATGAGGGATCATTACGAGCAATGGTATGCCGAAGCCAAACTCCGTTTTGATACGCCCCGCTACATTACCGTAGGGAGCGATACAGAACCAAGTTTGACGCTCTTTTCCAACGACTGGCAGGGAGGTTACTGTGACAACCCACCCAACCTGGTGGCCGCCAACACCACAGGTTACTGGGACATCGAGCTAGCAGAGGCCGGAACCTATGAATTTGAACTGCGTCGTTGGCCAGAATCGGCGAATTTAGCTTTGAGCTCGGGTGTTGAGGGAGAAAAAATTAAGGCTCACAAGCCGTTTATAGGCTATGTAGGGGAACGCCCGATACACTACGCAAGCATTCATGTCGCTGGGTTTCAGGAGACAATAGTCCCGAGAAAGGGTGCGACCCATGCAACCTTTACTGCGAATTTGGATGCTGGAAGGACGAAGCTAAGCACTCTCTTTTCAGATATTGACGGAAACGAGTTGTGTAGTGCGATCTATGTGAAGGTTACTCGTAAGTAGCCTACAAAATCTTTTTTCTTTTTCCGGTTTCAAAATTAATGATCAAAACAAGAGTAGAAACACGGCTGAGTACATCTGTGGTTATGATGGTGGCGGTTCTAGTTGCCTGCGTTGCTCGAGGACATAAGAGCGTTTTGGCTGTAAAGATACCCGAAGAGTTAATCGGAGTAACCGATAGAGAGGTCTATGTGGAGGAACTTGATGTACCTGATAAGCATCATCATGACCCGTCGAATATTATCAAGTACAACGATCAATACTATCTATGGTACACCCAACATCCGAAAGTGACCAACGGCTGGGAAGGTCACATCCGCCTGGCAACTTCCGCCGATGGACTAGATTGGACCGCCCAAGGCACCGCCATCCCGGTTGGCGAAAGTGGCGATATAGATGACAAGGCCGCCATTACATCTTACGTCGTTCCCTATTACGGGAAGTACTACCTCTTTTACACCGCTTATGGAAGCGCTGCAGAACTGAAAGGCATCAGCTATGCCGTCGCGGACACACCGAATGGCCCCTGGAGGAAGTCAGGCAAAAAACTCCTGTGGCCCAGTGGCAATAAGGAGGAGTGGGACGGTGTTCATATAGACGATACCAACATCATTTTCTTCGATAATAAGTGGTTTCTCTATTACAAAGGGAGACCGTTTGGAGCAGAGCCATCCGAAACAAAAATCGGGGTGGCAACATCTGATAATCTTCTTGGTCCCTACGAGAAATATGAAAAGAGTCCGGTGTTTCCTGGCCATGCCTTCACAACTTGGGTTCACCGCGGTGGGGTAGCCGCTTTTGGATACGGTACATTCTGGTCGGAAGATGGACTCACCTTTGAAAAGGCCTCTGATTGGACACCCAGAACGGTAGGACTTTACTGTCCAGAAAATTTTAGGAACGGGGTCAACAACAACGGCGTTTTATGGGGAATGAAGGTAAAATTCCCTGAGGACAGATGTCGGTATATCACTCGAATGGAACTTCCTGTCCTTGATATCTCAAATTAGAAAAAGACAGCCCCATAGGAAGCAGGATATTCTGGTCGAAAGGAAAACAAGATATATAGAAGGCGGGCAATTCGTTAATCTAAAATCATCTAACAACAACATGAATGTTATCTCAGTTTTTTTGGCTCTCGTTGTCGCTTTTCTTTTTCCGCTATCGCTGCTAGTCAAGGGTCGAACACCTGCGGTGAGCTTGTCGAAGCCAAACGTCCTCTTCATCGCCATTGATGATATGAATGATTGGACCACCCTCTTTGATGAGGGGAATCCGATCCAGACACCCAATCTCAAGAGACTGGCAGCACGAGGAGCTTTTTTCAGCCGTGCCTATTGTGCGTCACCGGGTTGCAATCCATCGCGAACGGCGATCATGACCGGCTATCGTCCGACGACCTCTGGTGTTTACGGGAACCGTACTCCTTGGGCAGAGATTATGCCCGACACAGTAACAATCCCTAAGTACTTTGAGCTAAACGGTGGTTATGCCACGCGAGGTGCGGGAAAAATTTTCCATCACGGTGTAACGGGAAAGGAGCCTAAAGGCAAACCCGCCTTCCAAGAGTTTTTCAAGAAACTGGATATACGTGGACCTGGAGCCGGAAAGAATTACAACGGTTACAAGCCCGACCAAAATCCTCGGCTGGGGAAAATTGCATTCGATTGGGGGGTTCATGATCAAAAGATGATCGATGACGACATGTGCGAGTACGTCGAGGCCCAAATGGAGAAGTCCTGGGAAAAGCCGATCTTTCTGGCCGCCGGAATTTTCAATCCGCATCTTCCGTTTTACGCGCCTCAGGAAACCTTCGACCGTTATCCTTTTGAATCCCTCCGTATGCCTCCTATGCCGAAAGGTGATCTCGACGATGTGGGCGAGATGGCCCGACGTATGGTGCGCAAGGAATACTGGATCTGGGACAACACCACGAATCAGTCACGCGGAGCACCAGGAAGCCTTCCAAGTATGGTGCAGGCCTACCAGGCTGCGGCGGACTACGCCGACCAAATGGTGGGGCGTTTACTCGACAAGCTCGACGCAACCGGCATGGCTGATAATACCATCATCGTGCTCTGGTCTGACCATGGTTATCATTTGGGCGATAAGGAAACTGCAGTAAAATTCACACTCTGGGAAAAAGCCAACCGAGTTCCGTTTATCATCGTTGCTCCCGGTATCACAATTCCGGGTACTCGAATCGAGCAACCGGTGGGACTCATCGACATCTATCCCACTTTACTTGAGCTGGCCGGTTTACCACCCAAGGGGGACAACGATGGACTGAGCCTGGTACCGCTCCTTAAAAATCCCGATGGTAAATGGGTTCGCCCTGCCCTCATGAATGAAGGACCTGGGAACCATGCGGTACGCTCGGAGAGCTGGCGTTATATTCGCTACAACACAGGAGAGGAGGAACTCTACGACCACCGCAATGATCCCTGGGAGCACACCAACCTAGCGAGCGATCCACGCTATGCGGGTGTCATTGCAGAACACCGAAAGTGGTTACCCAAAAACGAAGCTCCGGGCGTAGCCATGGACCACTTGCTCGGGCCAGTCCCAGCTCCCGGAATTGGACTGCCGGAGAATCTGTCGAATCGGCCTTAGTTTCTAGCTATGTTCTTTTCGCTACTTATTGATATTCTGACCCAACTCCCCTTTCACTGGATTTGCGGCAATTTGCGTGTACTGCTCGGCGAAAAAGGATAGAAACTGAAGTCGAATAATTGGATATGATTAACCACCAACCCATCGCGGTAGGTCTCGGAGAATTGCTCTGGGACATGCTCCCGAAAGGCAAACAGATTGGTGGCGCTCCATTTAATTTCGCAAGGCACTGTAACCAATTGGGGTTAGAAGGGTTTCCGGTCAGTCAAATTGGAATAGACGAATTGGGGAATGAGATAGTGTCCTTGCTAAAAGATTGGGGGATTACTCCTGACTTTGTTTCTAGGGACCCGCAGCATAAAACAGGAACCGTAAACATTCGACTAGATGACCAGGGAAAACCCAACTATGAGATCCGCGATGATGCCGCCTGGGATTACATACAGCATAATCTGCTCCTAGAGCAACTTGCCCCAAAAGTAGATATAGTGTGCTTTGGGACGCTTGCACAACGAAGTGATGCTTCCAGATCTACCATTTATAGTTTTCTGGATCGCATGTCTTCAAATGCGATCAAACTGTTCGATGTAAATTTGCGTCAACATTTCTATTCGATTCGATCGATTGAAGCTTCGTTGGAACGAGCCAGTATTCTAAAATTGAGTAACGAGGAATTGCCCGTATTGAAAACCGCATTCTCGCTCAGCGGATCAGTGGAGGTACAGCTGTCTGAACTCAAGAACCGATTCGAACTCAAGCTCATTGCCTACACACGTGGAGCGGAAGGGAGCTTGCTCATCGATGGCTCGGGAACTGACGACCATCCTGGTACCACAATAACAACTATTGATACGATTGGCGCAGGAGATTCTTTCTCAGCGACTTTGTGTGCGGGTTTACTTCAAGGGCTACCCCTCGCCTCGCTTAATGAAAACGCCAACCAAGTGGCTGCCTATGTTTGTTCCCAGCGCGGTGCGACTCCCGCGTTACCCGAGTCCATCGTCAAGAATGTATCACATTCCAGAAGTAGCGTACCCAAAATATGAACTTTTCTCGATAACGATCAATCGCTTAATATCTTCTGCTTTTTGAATGAATCAGACATCCAACTATTCCGTCTCCAAATACGAGAATATCGTAATCGTCACTTACAGCAACTGGAACGAACTCGAAGATCGTCGTTTCAAGTCAAGCGATGCAAAATTAAGACAATGAAGAATCCATATCTCCAATTTCTCATTGCTATCGTGGCAATACTCTCCTGCTCAGCCGCAGATCGCCCAAATATACTAATTATATTTACCGACGATCAGGGCTATGGCGATGTTGGTTGTTACGGCAATGAGCTGATCAAAACGCCTCGCCTGGATCAGTTGGCTCGAGAAGGGACGCGCTTCACGGATTTTTACGCTCAACCGGTATGTGGGCCATCGCGCTCCGCACTGTTGACGGGACGCTATCCGATTCGAAGCAAGGGCTGGAATATGCCGACTGATGAAATCACTATTGCTGAACTGCTGAAACCTGCTGGCTATCAGACTGCCTGTATTGGCAAATGGGACGTTTCGAACCGTAAGGCCATCCTGGATCGTATGCCGAACGCCCAAGGCTTCGATTACTACTTTGGGCCGCTCGGAGCGAACGACGACGGGACTGTGAAATTTCATCACAACAACGAACCCGCTGGGCAAACTAACAACATGGGATACCTGACTCGCTTGTATACTGATAAGGCCATCGACTATTTGGATAACAAACGGAATTCAGATCAACCCTTCCTGCTTTATCTGGCGCATACGATGATGCACACCAACATCGATGCCTCTCCCAAGTTCAAAGGAACCTCAAAGGGAGGGCTGTACGGCGATGTGGTGGAGGAATTCGATTTTGAAACCGGTCGATTACTGGACCGAATCGATAAGCTCGGATTAAGCGAAAATACGCTAGTCATTTTCACGTCCGACAATGGCCCCTGGAGTCAGCCTCGATACACCCTCGTAAAACAGGGTCGCATCGGAAGAGGCAACAGCAGCAATCCAAACTGGTTTATGACAGATGGCACTGTATTCTGGGGTGATCCGGGTCCTCTAAGAGGCGCTAAAGGCTCCGCATATGAAGGGGGTTCCCGAGTTCCCTGCGTTGTTCGGTGGCCGGGAAAAGTTCCAGCTGGAAAGACCTCGAGTGCCCTTTGGGCCACCATTGATTTTTTCCCAACCATCGCTGCCCTAGCAGGGGCCGATCTGCCTTCGGGCAGAGCGATCGATGGCCAGGATCAAAGCCATCTCCTTTTTGGAAAGACCAACCTTGGCCGTGAGAGTTTTATCTACGATCAGGTAAGACAGGTTGACGTTCCCTATCAGGGAATAGGCATTCGCAAAGGAAATTGGAAGCTACTACTTCCGGGTCGCGAACCATTAAAACCACACCGATATCTTATGGACTATGGGACCAATAACTTTGAGCTCTACAACTTAAAAGCCGACATCGGAGAACGTTGGAATCTGGCCCATGACTATCCTGAGGTTGTCAAAGCACTCGAAAATGAGCTCAATCAGTTTAAGGCAACAATCGAAATAGAGTAATTGTTTTGAGAATACATATGAATTTTACCGCATCCAGAAATGCATCCACAATAGCTTTATTCATAGCGGGCATCAGCCTGTTTTGGGGATGCGCAAATCAAAACCAAACGGCCACCAAGCCCAACGTGCTGTTTATCGCCATCGATGACATGAACGACTGGACCACTTTATTCGATCCGAACAACCCCATCCAGACGCCCAATTTGGAACGCTTAGCCTCCCGCGGCACGTTCTTTAACAAAGCCTATTGCGTATCCCCTGCCTGCAATCCTTCCCGGACCGCCATCCTTACCGGACAGCACCCTTCCAACACAGGCGTCTATGGTAACAAGGACAGTTGGCGGACGCTGGTTCCAGATGCTGTAACCCTGCCTCAGTATTTCAAAGAGCAGGGTTACTCCACTCAAGGGGCTGGGAAGATTTTTCATCATGGGGAAGCGGGACGCGACCGTGTGGATAGCCCTTCCTTTGAGGCGTTTTTTGATATGCTGGCCACCCGATCACCGGAAGCCAACCACAACGGCTACACCGATGGACTACTTTCACTAACTGTATTCGATTGGGGATTACACGATCATAAAATCATCGATCTGGATACGGTAGAATGGATTGAGGCAGCCATGGATAAACCACAGAACAAACCCGTCTTTATGGCGGCTGGAATATTCCGACCTCACATGCCTTTCTACTCCGACCAGGCAACTTGGGATCGGTACCCCTACGAGACGCTTAAATTGCCAGATTACAAGGAAGATGATTTGGAAGACGTAGGCGATATTGCTCGCAACATGGCACAGAAAGAATTCTTCATCACCGATGCCGTACTGGGAAAGCCTGAGCGGAATCCAGGGAGCCTTCATACTTTCGTCAAGAGCTATCAAGCCGCGTCCGACTATGCGGATCAAATGGTGGGACGCCTTCTCGATAAGCTCGATGCCACTCGTCAGGCCGACAACACCATCATTGTGCTGTTTTCGGATCATGGATACCATCTGGGAGACAAGGAAAGCTGTGTAAAGTTTACACTCTGGGAAAAAGCCAATCACGTGCCTTTCATCATCGTTGCACCCGGAATCACCCAACCCGGCACAGTATGTGATCAACCTGTGAGTCTGATCGACATTTATCCTACTCTCATCGAACTGTGCAAGCTTCCTGAGAAACCCTACCTCGATGGGAAAAGCCTTCTGCCCCTTCTGAAGAATCCCGAAGCGAACTGGGACAGACCCGCCGTCATGACCATGGGACGCGGAAATCACGCCGTTCGATCCAAGCTATGGCGCTACATCCGCTACAGCGATGGGACTGAAGAACTATATAATCATGATGAAGATCCCCACGAGTGGCACAACTTGGCAGGCGAACCGAGCTACCATCAGATCAAGGCCGAACATCGACGCTGGCTTCCCCAGCAAGAAGTACCCTGGAAAATCGACGAATCCAAAAACTGGATATACACCCGTGAACTCTGGGACGATAAACCGGTAAACGAAAGATAACACAGGCATCTTGCCTGTTAAAACAGACAAATACCCTACCCACTTTCTAAAACTGCTTCCAAAGACTACGTATTGCCGAAACTCCGCAATCTGAATACTCAACAGCATCTGCGGGCGCAATTCGTTTCCCTTTTCGTCACTAGGATACTGGGAGTTTTTGGTTTCTAGTGCGGCCATCAGTCCGCTCATCATTTGATTCAGCGGTTCTGGATTACTGCGAGCGAAGTCATTCTGCTCACCGGGATTCTGTGCGAGATTAAAAAGCTTACAGTGGGTGCCTCCTGATTAAATAAGGTCGCCTGAAGTTTTCGCAATGGGTTGACTATAATAGATTACTTTCCGATAAATTTTGCGAAATGTAGATTGATAACTGCTACGGTATGGGCCACGAATATCGTGAATGATAGAAACCTGTGCGTAGTCGCCGAACCTTCACGATACTCACGCGAATTTAAAAGTTTTCGGAATATCGGGTCCGTGCTATTCCAGAAGCAATAAAATCTTTCTGGATTTAATCACTTTGAAACTGGGTTGCCTTCAAAAGAGGGGGAACATGCCAGCTAACAAAGCAGGATTTCGATATCTCAATGAAGGTCAGAACCAACAACACTAATTTCCCTTCCACCAATAGGTGAATGAAGGCGAATCGCAAAACCACTCTTCAGTTGGACTCCGCAACAATAAGTTTTATTGCAAGTATTTTGCAATTGCTCTTGCATATAATGAAAGTTTCTTGCAATAGCTTTTTTATGAACAAACGTATTTTCATTCTTCTTTCGGGTGTTTTGGCCACTGTAGCCCAGATTTTTGGGCAAGCTAACGGCGATCTCGAAGAGGTTGGCCTAGATTCGAGAATCATAACCGCGAGTCCATTCGTAGAACGAAAGGCGGAGCTAGTCGTTCCCTCAAACGAGATTTTAGGAGCAACCCTTCGGCGATTAACGGATTCCTCCCTAGGAACAACATTGGCAGGTCTAGCAGGTCTGCACTCGACATACTACGGCCCTGGAGCAGGTCGACCCGTCATTCGCGGGTTCGACGGTGACAGGATCCGAATCCTGAACCAGGGTACAGATACCTTCGACGTTTCTCAAACGAGCCCAGACCACGCAGTCGGCATTGAACCGCTTTTCGCGGAAGAAATTGAAGTGGTCCGGGGTCCCGCCTCTTTGCTTTACGGGAATGCGGCCATTGGCGGCGTAGTTAATGTCATTGGGAAAGAACTCCCAAGGCGAAAAGCTTCAGCCCCAATCAGCGGGCGAGCAGAGGCTTATTACGGATCCGTCTCAGACGAGAAATCATATGGAATGGCATTACAGGGTGGTGAAGGAAACTTTGCCTGGAGTGCAGGGTTCCACGATCGAGAATCCAACGACTTTGAAATTCCGGGTTTTGCCGAGTCGCTCTATCAAATGGAAGCAGAAGAACACGACGAAGATGAGCATCACGACGAGGACGAGCATCACGACGAGGACGAGCATCACGACGAGGACGAGCATCACGACGAAGATGAGGAGCACGAAGAAGGAGAGGAAGTGTTCGGAGTACTGGAAAACAGCTTTGTGAATACGCGCTCTGGTTATCTCGGTTTAGGCTGGTTCAGCAACAACGGCAGTCTGGCTCTATCTTTTTCCAACTACGATACCGATTACGGTGTTCCCGGGCATTCTCATGCCCACGGTCATGAAGATGAGCATGGACACGGAGAAGAAGAACACGAAGAGGGAGAAGAACATGAAGAAGAGGAACATCACGACGAAGATGAGCACGGAGATGAAGAATCGGTAAAGATTGATCTCGACCAGTCTCGTTTCAGCCTCCGGGGCGAATTAATCGATCCAGTCAATTTCTTGAAAAGCCTTGAGCTCGACATGTCTCTTGGAGACTACCGTCACGTCGAACTAGAAGGTGATGAAGTGGGTACCGTTTTCGAGCGCGATGGATATGAAGTACGCTTGACTGGAGTGCACAACCCAATCGGAAACTTCGCAGGAGCTTTCGGCTTTCAAGCCAAAGTGGACGACTTCTCAGCGATAGGTGAAGAAGCCTTCGTACCTGCCTCTGAAACCACTCAGTACGGTATATTCATGGTGGAACGATTGAATCAGGAATGGGGCGCTTGGGAGTTTGGAGGAAGACTGGAGAGCGTGGATATCGATCCTGTCGACCCAAGTCTAGAGAGCCGAAGTTTCGATACTTTGAACGCATCAGTAGGATTCGTTCGTCGGATAGACGATAGAAGTGCTTTTTCCGCGAATTTGGTTTTCGCGGAACGTGCTCCTAACGCTTCTGAAATCTATGCCTATGGTCCCCACGTCGGCACCCAGACCTTCGAAATCGGAAAGGCTTCTATCGACGAGGAGTTCTCCACCAGCCTCGATTTATCCTATCGCTTAACAGCTGGGGCGATCACGGGCGAATTCACCGCATTTTATTCAGATTTCACCAACTTTATTTACCTGCAATTCCTCGACCATGAAGATGTTGAATCAATATACGGAGAATTGGATACACACGGATTGAATGTATTCAGAGCGACAGCAGCGGACGCAAAGTTCTACGGCTTCGAAATGGACCTCCGCTATCATATAGTTGACGAAGCGGATCGTGCCATGCACGTCGATCTCATCTATGATCAGATAAGGGCGACAAACGAGAGCTCTGGAACCAACATGCCGCGCATCCCAACAAGCCGTCTGGGTCTACGCTACGAGTACCAAACCGCTGCCTGGACTTTCGGTGCAGAAGGTCGATGGCAGGGCGAGGCTTCTAACCTCGCTCCTAATGCACTGCCTACAGACAGCTATACGCTATGGAATGCGGACGTACGCTATCGAATTCGTGCTACCGATACGACAACTGTCGATCTTTTCGCGATAGCAACCAATTTGGGAGACGAAGAGGCCCGTCCGAACACATCATTCTTGAAAGACTTGGCTCCGATGCCAGGTCGTAGCTTTAGGCTCGGATTAAGGACTTCCTTTTAAATCGGCCTTTTGAGCTTGAAACCAATAGCAGTTGCTTTAGCGAAGACAACTAACACCCACAACGAACGTACAGTGAAAGTATCAGCAAAACGAGAGTGGCTCGACCAGATAGCTATCGCTATGGCATTCATTTGTGGTATTCATTGTTTGATAACACCTATTCTACTAATCGCCTTACCTATCTTGGGGGCTACTTTTTGGAGTAGCTCAAACTTCCATTTATGGATGCTTTGCTTCGTTCTGCCAACCACTGCTCTCGCTAGCATTTCCGGCTACCGAAAGCATAGGGACGGGGGTGTCATTTCACTGACGACAGTGGGTGTAGCTCTGCTTGTAACGGCGACTTTCTGGGAACGAGCCAGCTTACCAATGAGTTCAGACGATGTGACACACACATCTGAAAGCTTATCAGGATTCTCCTCTAGGGCCATTCAGCAACTAAGCGTTGTGGCAAACGAATCTGAAAGGTCGCTCGCCGCCGAGGAATCCTGCGAAAGTTGTTGTGCAGTTCCATCAAAGGCAAACCAAACACCCTCTCTCAGTTTTGCCGGGGTCACGTTCTCCAGTCCCATTCTTCTCAACTTTCTGGGAGGGCTTCTCTTAGTAAGAGGACACTGGATAAATTTTCGGCTATGCAAGAAATGTTCACAACACCTCTACTAGACTAGCCTTGCGTAGCCTTTCGATCGAGACAGTTCCAGGGGCGAATACAAATAAAGATTCCAAGAAAACCTTATTCGCTAAGTCAAGATCTCTCCACTTCGTGGAATTACGAAAAGTTGGCGAGATGTTTCTCATTTAGTCAGTCTTGGGTCGATCGCTGCCCAAAATCCAACGCTTATAATGCTGATGCTGAGGTTGATCGCGGGAGATACTCCCTATTAAAGCAGAGGCCGACGACGAGACGGTGTCTACCGCAACTGTCTTTGCTATGCTGCATTTGCCAGTCAAATTCTTCAGATAACTCAACCCATTGAGATCAAAAGCGATGGAATGCGGTATGATAGCTTTCGAAATTGCCAATGTGTCAATAGCCGCCTAATACTCATTTGACCATGACGGTAACCAATCTTCCCATTCACCGACGCCAGTTTTTGGCATCTACCTCCATCACTACTGCTGCAGCGGCATTCGGAATTATTGGATGCAAGAAAACAGTTCGCACTCCAAAACGCTCGTCCGGGATTTTTGTAGGAGAGGGAGAGTTCAAATATGAGGTAATCAATGACTGGGTTACGTTACCCGACCGCTATTCATGGCAGATTACCCACAACGTTGCGGTGGATAGGGATGGCTTTCTTTACGTTATCCATGAAGGAGACGAAGCACTGCCGGATCACCCTGCGATCTTCGTTTTTGATCCGACGGGCCAATTCGTCAAAGCATTCGGGAATCAGTTTCAGGGAGGCGGCCACGGCTTAGAGGTACGAGTAGAAGGAAATGAGCAGTTCCTCTATGTCACCGGTTATCAAAAATTGAAGACATTCGCCAAACTAACGCTCGATGGCGAGGAGGTCTGGTCTCACAAAGCTCCGATGGATGCCGGCATCTATGCGGCAGATGAAAACACCAAAACGGACTTCAAAAATCGCACTGAGTTCTGGGGTCGAAATCATTTTCTCCCGACTAATTTCGCATTTCTCCCAGATGGAGGGTTTTTCCTCGCGGACGGTTACGGAGCCTTTTTGATTCACCGATTCGACAAGCACGCAAACTACATGTCCTCGTTCGGCGGGGAGGGAAATGAAGATGGCAAATTCAAAACGCCTCATGGCTTATGGATCGACAGTCGAGCCGATGAGTCGCAAGTCGTCGTGGCCGATCGAGCCAACAAACGACTTCAATGGTTCTCCCTAGACGGGAAACACATAAAAACGTTGGGTGGTTTCATTTTACCCGCTAACATCGACCTATTTGAAGATACTCTCCTGATTCCCGATTTGAGTGCTCGGATCACGATTCTGGACAAAGATAACAGGCTGATCCATCTCGGCGAAGATTCGGATTGGCGAACGAAGGTAACCAAGGATAAAAATGCCATGCGCCGCGGACCGAGGGAAAACTGGGACTCCGGAAAATTCTTGCACCCTCACGATGCCTGTTTTGCAGACAACGGGGATATATACGTTGCTGAATGGGTAGCGACAGGACGTATATCCAAACTTCTCCGACTCTAGATCCAACTAAAAACTTTTCTTGAACACTGCTCAGCACAGTATGGTCTTAGTTCGGTCAGTACTTTGCGATCCCAAAAAAATGAATGAGTAGTCGTGTAGCGTTAGCTGACGAAGAATCATTATCTAAAAATTGTAATGCTGAGACTCTAAAAATATTGTATCTATTTTTTTGATTCATACAAGCCCTCAGCAATTTCTTTGTTCAGACTATCCACAAAATCGGGCGTAAGAAACTCCATGCCGTGCCCCGGCATATCAAGTGGTGATACATATGGTCCATCTTGGAGTTCCATTGTCGCAATCGGTGCATAGTCACTGAGCAAACGATGTACTTGATGATTCTCCACTGAGTCACAATTCGGTACCGACGCAGCGAAATGAATGCTTGTCGAAAAGAGACAAACGGTGTTAGCCGCGTGTAAGGAAATTCGCAAGTCATGAGCCTCAGCCACCGCTGCAATCTTCAATCCTTCTGTAATGCCCCCACAGACACACAAATCCAAGTGGACAAATTCGGCCGCTCTCTGATCGATCAAATTCTTAAAAGCGCGGCATCCTTGCAGAGACTCATTCGCACAAACAGGAATCCCGCTACGCTTATTCACAATTGAGTGGCCCTTCGTATCGGTTAGGGCGACCGGAGACTCAAACCAGTAGATATTGTGCTCTTGTGCTTTCTTAGCCAAACTCAGTGCCTCAGGAACGTTGTAGGCATGCAATGCATCAATCATAACGCGACAATCCGGACCTGCCGCTTCCCTAGTAACCGCGATTCGTTCAAGGTCATCTCTTTGCGGAAGACCGCCAACTTTTATTTTAACTCCAGAAAATCCGCTTTCGCAGTAGCCTCGAACTTCCGAAGCGAGATCGTCGATCGACTTATCCCTTCCATACAGACCCCCACTCGCATAGGTGTAGACACGATCTGAGTATCCTCCAAGCAATTGATAGAGCGGGACATTCAAAATCTTTGCTCTTAAGTCCCAGAGGGCGAGATCAATACCGCTGAGTGCATTCATCATAACACCCTCCATCGTTCCTATTGGGGCCAGACCTCCGATCCGCTCTCGAATCCGCTCAATAAAATGAGGGTCTTCTCCTCTAACCAAAGGAGCGAAGTCGTGGTTAATGATATCCACCACCGCACGAGTGGAACCGTAAAAAGACCAAATCTCTCCAACACCGATAATATCATTATCCGTCACCACAAACACGAAAACTACCTCTTTGGCACTAAACGCCATGGCGGGATTCCACATATCGCCTCCCATAGGGAAGTTGATTTGCTTCGCGATTACTCGTTTGATTCTCATCTAAGCTAAATCGGAACGATGGATAGAATTTGTAAACAAAAAAGCCAAAACAACCCTAAGATCGCACTGCCTTGAAAATCATCAAATGATGCAGCCTTGAATCGATAATACGCTCTCCATCGAATATCCCGACGGCAGCCCAGAAACAATCTCGAGGGAAAATGAGCACCATCTGCTGTTTGCACACCATCCAATCGAGTCGTCGAATCGATTCGAACAAGGGCATTTAGTTGCTGACCGATCAGCCCTATCTATCTAGCTGGCACGACTACTTGAGCATATTAAAATTATCGTCTAGTTTGATTGAAGCCAATAAAAATATACTTAACGATACTGAGATGGACTCCAACCTACCCGCTTTTTAAAGTGTGTAGAAAATGTGAATGGATTTTCGATAGGTTTTTGTTGACCGATTTCCTTTGCGAGACCACTCATGGCCAACCACAAATACGAATCGATTCGAGTCACACCCACACACAATGATATCCTTTTTTTAATCATGTCAGATTCAATCAAACGCTTCATGCAAGCCACCGACGTCAGGAAGGAACAAGATCCTTGGGCTACCGTCGAATGGCTTTCCAATAAAGAGCTGGTGGGAGCTAAAGAGCTTCTGATGGTGAGAGCCACTATCGCCGCGGGACGCTCTCACCCGTTTCACACCCACCCTACTAGGGAGGAAATAATTTACGTAGTATCCGGACAAGCCGAACAGTGGGTAGAGGACGACTTCAGGATACTCAAAGCAGGCGAGATGGCCCTTGTTCCAAGGGGTGCCGTTCATGGTACCTTTAATCCGTTTGACGAAGACGTCACCTTCCTCGCTATACTTTCCCCTCTCAGTGAAGGCGAACCCAACATTGTGGACGTATCCGAGGAGGAACCTTGGAAATCCTTGCGGGAAAAACATAATCGACCCCCGAAGAATAATTTATCCCCCACAAATGCCACGTAGAACAACAGCAAGCTTTCAGGGGCAAGCCTCGGTGCGTAAAAGATATCGACTATTCTTGCCCAATTGACCCCTTCTGTAATCTAAAATAAATTACAACGCATCTGAAATCCAACCCTTTACATTAACATCTAAACTCATTCATCACAATGCCAAATCCCTGGACTGGAAAAGGAAACCCATATACGCGTCAAGAAATGCGTGATCGCCTTCAAGCAACGCTCGACCACGGTGAAACCATAATCGCTGCGGGAGCTGGAACGGGCATCAGTGCAAAGTTCATCGAAAAAGGGGGAGCCGACCTGCTCATCATTTACAATTCGGGTCGATTCCGCATGTCGGGTCACGGTTCGACGGCCGGGATGATGGCCTATGGAGACGCAAACGCTGTCGCTATGGAAATCGGCGAATTCGAAGTGCTGCCCACGGTTGAGGATATCCCAGTCATCTGCGGCGTGCACGCCACCGATCCGCGTCGTCGCATGTGGCACTGGCTTCTCAAAGTGAAGGATATGGGATTTTCTGGCGTTAACAATTTCCCGACTCACTGCATCGTCGACGGACACTTCCGAAACGTATTGGAAGAAACCGGCATGCCCTTCTTCAAAGAAGTCGAAATGGTGGAAATCGCTTCGAAGATGGATCTCTTCAGTATCGTCTACGTCGCCAAGCCTGAGGAAGCGGCCGCGATGGCCAAGGCAGGAGCCGACGCGATCATTGCCCATGTCGGCACAACGGTGGGTGGCTCCATTGGCGTTACCGAAGCCGTGTGCTCCATGGAGGATGCCGCGGCACGCTGCCAGTCGATCTTCGAAGCAGGTCGAGCCATCAACCCTAACATCTTTCTACTATCGCATGGCGGACCCATCAATACACCGGAGGACGCCACCAAAGTCAACGAACTCACCGATGCCCAGGGCTTCGTAGGGGCCTCCAGCCTCGAGCGAATGGGTGTGGAAGAATCTCTCACCAACCTCACTCGCAAATTCAAGCAAATCCCTGTTTCCCGTAAATAGGATTTTAAAATAAGCACCAGAAGTCTATAAAAAATTCCCAACCCTTTGGGGCATCACCACGATCCATAGACCTTTCCCCAACATGAAATATTGCCTCATTTTAATGCTAGCGACCGTCTTTACCGGCTTAAACGCCCAGGTTGTCGATCCGATTCGCGTCTTCATCCGGGCCGGCGAAAAAACCCACGCTCCGGGAGCCCACGAGCATCCCCAATTTCTGAAAAATTGGACCGAGCTGCTTGAGTCTCGCGGCGTCGAATGTGACGGCTCATTGGAATTTCCGACTAAGGCACAACTCGCAAAAACCGACGTCCTTATTCTCAACGCCAAGGAAGCGGGCAACATAGAAGGTGAGCAACGCGACAATCTGAACGCCTACCTGAGGCGCGGTGGCGGGCTCGTAGTCATTCACGCCGGAGCGGTCTCGCGCGATTCCAACTGGTACAAGAGCATCATTGGCGGATCCTGGCGCCACGGAACCACTAAGTTCCTCGAAGCACCGATGAGCCTCTACTTCACAAACGTTCCGAATCCAATAACCAAGGACATTTCCAATTTCGATCTCGAAGACGAAATCTACTACGACATGGATGTCTCGTCCAAGGTCAAAGTCCTTGCCACCGCCTACACACCCAAAACGATCGATACCAAAGGACGTGGCAACCAGGAAGCCCAAAAACGGGCAGCGGACGCAGTTGCCCTCGGCAAGGCAGTCAACATTTATGACATCCAGCCTCAAGTTTGGACCTACGAAAACAAACTCGCTGGAGGCCAGCCCTATCGTGCCTTCGTTCACATCCCAGGCCATTGGAACAAGAATTTCTCCCACACGGGTATTAAAGCGATGATCCTGCGCGGGATTGCCTGGGTAGCCAAGCGTGACGACGTCGACATGCTTTGCCAAGCCGACGAGCTCGGCGACAACTTAAGGTATGTCGAAGGCGGCGTTCCTAGACCAGAGAAATTACCCAGCTACCTAAACGTGCATCCTGAGTTCGAGATCTCTCTCGTCGCATCTGAACCTCTAATTAATAACCCGATGAATATCAATTGGGACGAGTACGGCCGTCTCTGGGTGGCCGAAACTCCTGAGTATCCTAATGGTCTGCGAAAGGTGAACGTTCCTGCCTGGATGGATTCCGGATCGCTTAAGCCAGGCGAATACGACCGTGATCCGCTCGATCGGATTAGCATTCTTTCGGATACAGACGGCGACGGAGTCATGGATTCCAAAAAGGTCTTCGCTGAAAAGATCGAGCTAGTGAACAGTTTCGTTTTTCATAAGAATGGGGTCATCGCCACCGCCGCTCCCGACATTTGGTTTTTTGAGGACACCGACGGAGACGACGTAGCCGACAAGCGGACCAAACTCTATACCAACCTCGGTATTCGAGACACCCACGCCGTCATCAACAACCTCCACTACGCTGCCGATGGATGGGTGTACGCAACACATGGATACTCTTCTTCTAAAAATGTAACGTCTGGCGACGGCAAAAAAGACTTTGGTCCCATCGACAATGGCGTCGTCCGCTTTAAGCCCGACGGTAGCCACATTGAACAATACGCTTCTCGCAACGGCAATACTTGGGGAATGGACACCACCATGTCGGGCGAAGTCTTCTACACACAACCCACTACCGGTAACCCATTAGTACATGTAGTCTTGCCCGAAGCTATATTAGCCAAGGGGAAATTGCCCGGAGTTAGCGGTACCAATGGCCTACTTCCTGGCACACGCACTTTCCCCGCCATGAAGTGGAAACAACAGGCCTACGTGCAAATCGATCAGGTCGGACGCTATACCGCTGGAGCAGGGACAGTTATTTATGAAGGCGGCGCCTGGCCGAAGAAATGGGAACTTAGCTATTTCACCAGCGAACCCACTATCAATATTATCGGACACTTCAATCTCGTCAAGGATGGCGTATCCTTTAAGGCCACCAAGGAAAACGGTCGAGAACAGCAGGAATTCATTTCCAGCACCAACTTGTGGTTCCGTCCCATCGAGGTGATGACCGGCCCAGATGGGGCTATGTACATCGTCGACTTCTGTAATCAGGCCATTATCCACAACGACACTCGTGGCCCCGTCCATGGACCGGCCAATGCCGCCGTTCGGCCTGACCGCGACCACTACTACGGCCGTATTTGGAAAGTGCAGCACAAGGAGGCTAAAGCGATCGAACCTGTCTCCCTAGACCGCAAAAACCTCGCCGCCCTCGAGAAAGCTGCCAAAAGCCCAAACGAGCAAATACGTAGCACCGCTCAAAGACTTTTACGCGAATACCACGGTGTTCATCCCAGCGCTGTCGGTAGCGACGCCGTACGGGCCTATTACAACGCCCTCAATGAGGGCGACCCTGCCAAGATCGTTGCTAATGTGAAAGTGGCCCGAGATGACTGGACCCGTTCCGCCCTGGTTGCCGCCTCACAAGAAATGGCAATTAAGGTGATGGAGGCAGTCCTGAATACTGACCCAAATGACTCTCTGATCGCTTTCGCGACCGCCCTTTCCTCCGACGCCCTAAAGAAAGGCGACGCCGCGGCCAACGCTGCCCGCCTTCTCAAAGCCTGTGAACAAGCCGACGACCAAGCTCACCCGATTAAAGGAGCTGTGCTGAGAGCCCTAGCTGACAATGTTTCCCAACCACCTCGAATGACTAATGCGCTGAAGGCAGCTCTCGCCTCTTTGCTCAGCAAGGACAATACGAAAGTGCTTGTTTTTCCCTTGGCTATTCTTTGGGACACTCATGGACAACTAGCATCTCAAACAGATGCCATCAAGTCATCCATGATCGACAGTCTTTCGGTTCCGAGTGCCTCCAATGAAGAGCGTATCAGCATCGCCCGAAGTTTGGTTAGTATCCATAAAAATGATCCTAAGATCCTACCTACATTGACCGCTCTACTTTCAGGTAAAGGAAGCGAATCTTTGAAATCCGGTATTATTATGGCTCTCGGTTCGGTTGACGGTGACGACCTTGGGGATGCTCTCATCGTTCAATTTTCGGCCTTGGAGGGCAGCCTCAAAATGGAAGCTTTCGAACAAATCGTCAAGCGACCCCATTGGGCCCGGGAGTTCCTGAAGAGAATCAATAATGGGAAGATAACTCTAGCGGAACTCGGCCCAGGAAACATCGCTCGACTCCGAACTCATCCCGATCGCAATACGTCGCGAGCTGCAGACCGACTTTTTGCCCGTATCGCTCCGGTTAGAGCTGAGAAGGACGAACTCATTGCAAAACTGATTCCCGAGGTGCAGAAGCCTGGTGATCCCGCCGAAGGGGAGGTCCTCTTTGGGGCCTGCTCCGTTTGCCATAAGCTCGGCGAAATGGGAGCCTTAGTCGGTCCTTCCCTTGACGGTATGGGCTCTCATGGAGCCGCTGAACTTCTTGGACATATCATCGATCCAAATCGCGTGTTGGAGCAAAACTACATGGCCCACAACATCACCACAAAGGGTGGCGAAGCCTTTGTTGGTGTTATTTCAACCGAAAACGAATCTACCTTAACGCTGGCGACACAAGCGGGAGTTAAGGAGATCTCTAAGTCCAATATCGCCAAACGCGAAAACACTGGTCGCAGTCTCATGCCAGAGGGATTCGAAGCCTTAGGAGCCGTTGGACTCCGCGACTTACTGGCTTTCATTATGGCTCAAGCTGGTCCTGCCACGGCTGAAAATGCTAATGCGGCAACGCCACCGAAAACGCCTACCCCCATATTAAATCGCCGCAAATGGCCGGACCCGATTCCCGCCACTCCAGTCAATTGGGAAAAAGGTAAAACATCAGTCCTTATAATCAGCGGCGGCTCTTCCCATAAATTTCACGAGTTCTTCGGAAAGTCGGATTCTAAAACCTTGGAGGATGCCGGATTGACTGTTCACTACACCGAAGATGTAGCCCAGGCCACCAAAGAGCTTGCTAACGCCGACGTCGCAATAATTAGCGTCAATCGTGCCGGTTTCGACACATCGGAATACCGTAAAGCCCTTATGAATCGCATCGCTGCAGGCAAAGGCGTTATCATGCACCACCCGGGTACCTGGTATGGATACAAGGAGTGGCCGGAACTGAATTTAAAAGTAGTCGGTGGCGGTGCCCGAGGACATGACAAACTCGGCCCTATGGGTGTTCGTGTTGTCAATAAAAGCCATCCGATTATGAGAGGAGTCTCGCCTGAATTCGAACTAGTGGACGAACTCTATATGATGAACCGAGACGGCTCACCAGAAGGTGCCGCCAAGATCCGCGTCCTCGCCGAAACCAGCGTCAGTGCCAAGTCCGGAGCCCGCCATCCCGCCGTGTGGACTACTGAGCACCCAAAAGCTCGCATCGTAGGATACACTCTGGGCCACGACGAACGTGCCCACGATCATCCTGACTATCGGAAGATTCTCATCAACGCTGCGAAATGGGTAGCACGTAATTAAATATTTGATACCTATTGATTCCTTAAGAACCCACTCTTTAACATCTAGGAAACCAGCAGGCTTTGGAGCTCCTTTGATGTATCAATGGGCCGTGTGTTTGCATAGATCATCGGATGGCAATCTGCTTTGCTGAATCCCGTTTTGCATCCGGCAACATAGCGATTTCATATAAATCGACCCTACTAAGAATTGCATCTTCTCCAAATCCCGTGTCCTTCCGCTATTTTACTAGGAAAAATTAGCTGCGATTGCCACTTCGAACCAGACACTACTTCCCGGAAGTTTGTCCAGAAGCGACATCTAATCATTAACGGTGCGATATTCGGTTCCGAGCTTATCGTCGGATTAATTGCAGATTCATCAGGATTCATCGCTGATTCGATCGACATGTTGGCCGACTACCTCGTTTATGGCATATCGTATTCCACCGTCGGAGCAGCCAATTCGGTGAAGATCGGAGTAGCGAGAGCGAGGGGATGATTCCAGATTGCCCTTGCCGTGAGCATCTTGATCGATGTCTGTCGCCGTGCCGTATTCGGGAACAAACCGTAGCACCAAAACTCGATCCCTTACCGAGACGAAAAGTCATTCAGGATTCCGAGCACTGATTTACGTTTACACCGGCACCCTCCGTATTGAGTCTGATGTGCTCAAACGTTCAGCAGGTGCTCGGAGAGACTGGATGATTCAGCCATTCAATGCCAATCCAACGAGTCTAGCCTCTTCCTCTCCCAACTTTAGACCAAGGGCTGTGTTCTTTCCCTGTTCGCTCATCTTTACCCAAGTTTTCTGAAGGATCGTGACCATTTTCTCCTCGGTCGTTTTAAGTCGGAACTCGGAGAACTGGCTCTCTAGAAAGACGAGGCACAAGGCGTCTTCCATCGCTTGCGAGTCAGGATTGCCTTTCATATCCTTCTTCAGGTTGATCGTCCGTACGGTCTCGATAAACTCAGTAGAGTAATCAAGCTCTGTCAAAATCGACGCGGTCTTATCGGCATGAAAGCGCTTCAAGTCCGCTCGCCACTTGAGATAGCCTGCTCGTCCTTCAGGATAATTCGCCCGGGGAATCTCCCATCGGCAAATATGCTGACTTCGAGCGGCTATCAGAAGTGCCTCCGAAGCTTCTTTGCAGAAGGAGACCACTTTGGCAAAAAGCAGACAACTGAAATAGAATTCGTAGCCCAATTCTATCCCATCCCGTGTTACACGATTCGGGTCGGCGCGGTTCAGGCGGTCTATTCGTTCAATCGCTTCACGAAAACGGCCGCCATTCTGTATCCGTTCCGCTACAGCAGACACCTGTTTCCCGTCAAAAATTGAACTCATCACCGGAATTTAACTGGGGATCTAGCCAGAGTCAATCAACTGAATTCCGAATTTTCCAACGTAAAATTAGGGACGTGGCTCGGCTATCAGGCTGATCGTTACACCCAAAACCAAAAAGCAGATGAATCCGACCCACAACTGAAGCTCACTGTCCCCAAAAAACCCGTTCCTGCTGCAGAACTCAGCACACCACCCTGGGGCAAATCCCTACGGTACTTCGGAAGCGGTTCAGATGAAATGGCTTCAACAGCAGCTCAGCCAAAGCGAAGCGACGTTTAAAGTGCTCCTAAGCGGAAGCACCTAAAACAACCTCGCAGAAGAAAAGCACAACACCTGGACCGCCTATCCGGCAGAGCGCAAGGGTCTCTTTATCTATATTCGCGAAAACGAGATTGATGCTATCTTGCTGCTGTCTGGTGATGATGACGAAGCCGAAATCAAGGCGATCCGAATGTCACTTTGAGGCGGCTATGACCTATATAAGCTCGTAAGCAGTCCGTTGGCTCAGAATCCGGCTCCTGATTATACCGAGGATAAAACAGCAGTAATCGCGATCGAGGATCCCTATACCGGCTCCATGAACTTTGGTACCCTGACCGTTGATGTGGCAAAAGATGGTCCCTTGGTTTCGTTGAAAGTGACTAACGTTTTTGGAGAGAACGTATTTCCGAAATTTGACTTGAGGGCGAGCGAGCTACCCAACGGCAAAACTTCCTTGAAGAGCAAAGTCTCCACTGAACGGTGGCTCACATCGAAGCCCGTACAAGATCCGCCCTTTGAACCAGAATATTCCATTTTCCTCACAGCTGAATACGTCTACTAAAAACACAAACTAAGCTTTCCAGCCCTGCTTCAAAGACAGACGCAAACCGTCTGCTAACCAAACCAAGTTGGTGATTGCAAAGCCCATAGCGAATTGCGACAACAAAAACCCCTATGATTCAAGTCCGAGCCAAAACGTTGTCGCTCCTTCTCCTATGTGCTTCGGCGATCACCCCCGCCTGCGATAGCGATTCACGCAAGATTGAGGTTCAGGAAAATGTGCTTCCCGTCCTCGATTTCGGGCACGCCCGGGTTTCGGTCGAACTGGCTGTTGATCGAGCAACTCAGGCCAAAGGGCTCATGTTTAGAAAGTCGATGCCCGAGGACCAAGGTATGCTTTTCATTTTCGATCGACCCAGGCAAATGTCGTTTTGGATGCGCAACACTCACCTCCCCCTCGACATTGGCTTCTTTACGGCTGACGGCGTCTTGCGGGAAATTTACCCACTCTACCCCTACGACGAAAACTCCAGAAAATCAATACGCTTTGACCTCTTATACGCCCTTGAGACCAACCAAGGATGGTTCGAACGCCACGGCTTGAAACCTGGAGACAAGTTTAATCCAATGTCGGTACTAAATCCTTAGCGAGGATAAACATAGCCGCATGCAGTAGTCGGGATGAGATTGTCGCCGCAAAAAAACGAGTGTATGCCTCACTCCGAATACAGGACTTCGATTGCGGTTTTATTAAAGTCGAGCTTTAGGGTAAGTCCTGTTATCTGGATTAAAGATCGATAGCTTGGTGACCTGCTGGGCGATGTTTTGCATCAAATTAATAAATGGCAGAAAGAGTAAAAACACGATTGCTAGGATACTGATAGAAAATTTCAAGGTTAGAAAGGGCTCTATGACTGAGGTAGCAACCGAATTGGAGGCAGCCACCTCTTCGCCATAAATTTCAGGAATCCGGTTGAGCATGTTGGGCAGTTCTCCGGTTACCTCTCCTCGATCAATCCGGTGACGAATGCCTAGAGTAACCCATCTGCTAGAGGGCTTAAAACTCAAATTCGAATACCGGAGCCACATTGTACTCTATTTTGCGATACAATTCGCCGTCGGCGTAGATTTCAATCTCGTACAGCCCTACAGGATCTGACTTGTCAAAAACAAAGCTACGATTGAGTTCCCATACGAGTTCCTCTTTCGACTGCAGAGCCCTTCCACCCTCAAGTACCGTGTAATACTGCTCTATCCCCTCTGGCAAATTCTGCATTGGCTCTGGAAAACGCACCACGTAATAGAGAAAAAACTGGGTACCATCCTTTCGCTTGATCGAAAATCCGTGAGCGTATGCAAGATCCGTGTGCTTCTCTATTTCCTTGGTTTCCAGATACACCTCCGCAGTTCCATGTGAATTGGGGGAAATCAGTCCAAACTTAAAACGGAAAGCATCTTTTTTGGCGAGGACGCTAGTCCCCGCTAACGTCAAGACAAAAGCGAGAGCCCCACAACGAGCCAATAAGATCACATTTCCCATATTACGTATCTATAAATTCCTAGTAATCCCCGTCAATAGAAGGGTTCGATGACGAACTCCAAACCATACTCTGGACAGCTCTTGAACCCAAGGTTCCCAGCAAGTGGTCAGAACCGGCCCCCAATAAAAACGACATTTGAAAACAACTCCGGTAACGAAACTCAGCCAGAATTTCCAAAAGAAAGAGCCTTTACAAGTGTTATGCCCAACCAAAAGCATGATGCAGATCGCACCCACACCTCCACCTAAAACCGCCACGGTCAAGAGGTTTGATTCACGGACCACAAGTCCTTTCCACTCATCATCCATTTGTCCAAAAACAACAGGCCAAAGGCTAACGCATTTTCGCACGCTGCCACGATCAGTCTGCTTTCGATCTCCAATGGATCGCAAGTGAAGAAAATTTCGGGCCTCTGATCAATTCTTACTCAGCTCCGCCAAGGCTCGCGATCATGGATCAGACAGATTCCCAAAAGCCGATTCCGCTTGAAGGAGTCCTATTTTTCCAAAAAGACTTGTGAAAAAAATCCGAAACCTTTTTCTGAATGATTCAAACTTCTCTAGCCCTTCGGAGATCGGCGACAGGCCAATTTAACGTCCTTATTTTTCTTTAATACATGTATCGTCTCTGCATTTTCCTCCTCCTATTCGGGATCTGGATCATATTCTCGGGACAGTTCGATGGGTTCCATATCACCCTCGGCATCCTCTCCACGGCATTTATCACTGCTATCTCCTCCAACTTCTTTTTTGAGAACCGTTCCCACGGAGTCGCCAATCGGTTGCATCAAATCATCCGGATTCCTTGGTACCTAGTTTGGATGCTTTACCAGATTTGGCTTTCCAATATCCACATCTTGAGGCTGGCCCTCAGTCCCATTGGGATGCCAGAAGTCGAACCTAAGCTGGTTCGGATTAAGACTAATCTGAAGACAGATTTTGGTAGGTGGATGCTCGCAAATTCGATCACCCTAACTCCCGGAACTATAACAATCGACATCAAAGACGACGAACTTCTGATTCATTCCATCAGCAACCTAACGACTGAAGGCGTCGAGGGAGACGATATGGAGAGAAAAATAGCCGCCATTTTTGAAAGAGAGACCACCAACTAATGGAGAAGTTTTTCATCTTTACTGGAATTGCCATTTTCGCCCTTATGTTTCCGATCGTCTGGCGCATTATTGTGGGTCCAACCGCAATTGACCGAATCGTAGCGGTAAATGTAATCGGTACCAAAACAACCGTTCTACTGGTCCTGATTGGTATGATCTACGGCAGGGTAGAGATGTTCGTGGATTTCGCTCTTACCTACGCCCTACTTAACTTTATCGGATCCCTCGCGGTCGCTCGCTATTTTGATCGCGTCAATCCGAATAAGAACTTCGCGAACTCCGAAGCAAAGGAACAAGAATCATGATTCCAGCTACTATTTGTGTTGTCCTTGTCTGTATTGGATTTCTCTTTTTTATAGGAGGAGCTGCCGGGATCATTCGCTTTCCCGATTTCTACACGCGAATGCACGCCGCAGGGAAAGGCGACACGATGTCCGTTTTCCTTATTCTCATGGGTCTAGCTACCTACCAGCTGGCGGACTTCAGCTTGGCCAACATCCTAGTCGCAGGCAAAATTCTATTCATTACGATTTTCATAATGTGGGCTAGCCCTACCAGTACCCATGCCTTGATCAAAGCGGGATTTGAGGAGGGGCAAAAACTATGGACCCCAGACGTAGAGAAGGAGGACTCTGGCGAATGATTTGGGCGTTCGATCTAATTACCCTGATTTTTCTCGTTATCACCGCGATTATTTCGCTGCAGACAAAAGATCTGCTCAGTGCCGCCATGATATTTGGTGTCTACAGTTTCCTCATGTGTCTACTCTGGGCCGGGATGGCGGCTGTTGATGTTGCCTTCACCGAATCCGCAGTTGGTGCCGGCGTCAGTGCTGTCTTTTTAATCGCAACCGTTCTGCGCACAACGCGGAGGTCTTCAGATTGAAATCGTTCGCTCTCATTACCGTTATTCTTACCGGCTGGCTTCTCTTGTCCGCTGTAAGTGATTTTCCCTCCTGGGGAGATACGGAGTCGCCCGCAAATGACTACCGCCTTTCTCAGCACTATATCACGGAAACCTTCCCTGAGTCCAGTGTTCCCAATATGGTAACCGCCGTGCTTGCAGACTATCGTGGATACGATACGATGTTTGAAACGGTCGTTATCTTCGTGGCAGGCATTGCAATCATGAGCATTCTTCGCCGCAAGCCTTTGGATTACCTTAAGGACACAGGAAGGGAAACCCGAAGTTACAAAAAAGATCCTGACCTCATAATAGACACGACCTGTCGTTTGATGATTCCGATTATTCAACTGTTCGCCCTGTACGTTGTCGCTCACGGGCATCACAGTCCCGGAGGAGGTTTTCAGGGGGGAGTTATTTTTGGAGCCAGTTTCATCCTACTCGCTCTTTCACGAGACTTGCAGGCCGCTCAAAGATGGGTCCCCGAAAAACGGGTACTCAATCTCGCCGGTATCGGCATATTGATCTATTCTGGATTCGGATTTGCCTGTATGATACTAGGGAGTAACTTCCTAGACTACGAAATACTCCATAAAATCATGCCAGCGACTCCCGTAGAGGCTAGGTCCCATAGCATGTTGGGAGTTGAAATTGGGGTAGCCTTCACTTGCACAGCAATCATGTTTTCGATCTATTCTAACCTAGCCTCCAACGGCGATATGAAGGAGACTCTTTAGACCGATGGAACTGCTCGAAGCACTAAGTACCAAGTTTAACTACTGGATATACATTATCATCATGATGATCGGGCTCTACGCCATGATCTCGAAAAACAATCTAGTTAAAAAACTGATCGGTATGTCGATCTTTCAGACAGCCATCATTCTCTTTTACGTTTCAATTGGTGTTAAGGAAGGAGCCACCATTCCGATCCTTTACCACGATCAAGTTCACCCCTCTCACGGGTACAGTCACCATAAAGCGGATACTGGACACATCGAGGACCATCATCCAAGCCACGAGGAAATAGTTGCAAATCTCCTTATCGAGCCAGACGACTTTGGCAATCCCCTTCCTCACGTCCTCATGCTAACGGCTATCGTAGTCGGTGTCGCAACTCTTGGTGTCGGTCTCGCCCTAACCCAAAAGATATACCGAGATTTTGGTTCAATCGAAGAGAGTGAAATTCTCGAGTCAATCAAGTCTGCAAAATGATTGATCAGTCTCCCGCTTTAATTCTTCTAGCCCCTTTCCTGCTGGCTATTTTGCTCGCGCTCCTAGGCATCAAACGTGAATGGCTTTGTTTTCCGCTCGTCATTGCGGGGCTAGCTATTTCGGTCGCTGCCAGTGTGGTCACCTTGCTGCGCGTTATCGATGAGGGAACTATCCAGTACTTTTTCGGCGGATGGGAACCTCCGTTTGGCATTAATCTTCGCGTCGACGGACTCAACGCCTTAGTGGCACTAGCTGTATCAACGGTCTCTTTACTGACAGCCATTTATTCAAAAAGAGCTGTTCCTGCTGAGACCTCTGACAAAGTATCCCAATTCTACACTCTCTACCTCCTATCGGTAACCGGACTGCTCGGCATCGTCCTTACAGGTGACGCCTTCAACCTTTACGTTCTGATCGAAATATCCGCGCTAACAAGTTATGCACTGATTGGGATGGGCTCACGAAGAGCCACACTTGCGGCTTACAAATACCTGATCATGGGTACAATTGGGGCGTCCTTCTACTTACTAGGAGTTGGTTATCTTTATATAAAAACGGGTTCCCTGAATATGTATGACATTCAGGAGCAAATTGTTGCTAACAATTTGCATGGCTCGCCTTCGATATTTGTTGCGTTCGTAGTAATCATTGTAGGCGTCTGGATTAAGATGGCTTTCTTTCCTCTACACTCCTGGCTGCCGAACTCATACGCGTATGGCCCCTCCACCACTAGTGCACTGCTGGGGCCTCTTGTGACAAAAGTCATGATTTATGTCATGATTCGAATGATACTAACGGTATTCGGTCCCGAGTTCGCTTTCGATCAACTGGATTGGAGCAATATCATCGTCTGGATGTCGGTTATCGCTATATTGGCGGCTTCTATCTCAGCCCTTGCTCAAGCCAGTCTACAAAAAATCCTGGCCTTCCTTATCATTGCCGAAGTCGGCTACATGGTCGGCGGAGTTTGGCTTGCCGACAAAATGGGTATGATCGGATCAATCTACCACATAATCGCTGACGCGTTCATGACACTTTGTGTGTTTCTTTTTGCCGGTATCATTTTCACCAAGACAGGAAGGCACGATATCTCCGCGATGGAGGGGCTTTTCACTAAAATGCCCCTCACTATGGTGGGATTTCTAGTCGGTGCGTTTTCCTTAATCGGCATTCCCCCGACAGCCGGATTCTTCAGTAAGTGGTACTTGATTCAGGGCGGGATCAGCTCCGGCCATTATGAATATGTAGCTGCCCTTCTCATTTCTTCGTTAATCAATGCCGTTATTTTCTTTCGCATTATCGAGATTGCTTATTTTGGAAGCAAACCTGCAGAGGGACATGGTTACCACCATAATGAAGAGCAAAAAGACGGAACAATGGAGGCCTCATTCTCAATGCTTTTCCCTCTTCTCATCACCGCAGCTGTGTTGCTGGGTATCGGACTCTACAATCAGGAAGTAGTCGAGATCATAACCAACTTCGTCTCCCAATTTAACATTGGAGCCATCATTCTCTAGCATGCCTTCTTCCCTCACTAGCTTCACACCAGTATTGGCCACTCTGGTTTCCCTCTTGGCGGTGCTCCCCATTGTACTGCTCGGCAAAAGGCCAAATTTGCGCGAAGGTGCTACCTTCCTTGCGGCATTTATCAAATTCGGGCTGGTTGTATCCATGCTCCCGACCATCTTGGCCGGCTCAACAATCGAGTTCACCGTTTGGAAAATCGTTCCCAACCTCGCCATCGCCTTCCGCGTGGACGGTCTTGGAATGCTTTTCGGATTGGTGGCGTCCTCGTTATGGATCGTTACTTCGCTCTATTCTATCGGATACATGCGCGGGCTGAAAGAGCATTCTCAGACCCGCTTCTTCACTTTCTTCGCGATCTCTTTGTCAGCTACGATCGGAGTCGCTTTCGCCGCGAATCTTTTCACGCTCTACTTGTTCTATGAAATGTTGTCACTGGCTACGTATCCACTAGTAACTCACCATCAAGACAAAGAGGCACGAACAGGTGGAAGAACCTACTTAACCTACTTGCTCAGCACATCAATCGGTTTCGTTCTACCCGCTCTTATATTTGTTTATGTAAAGACCGGGAGCAACATGGAGTTTTCTAATAGTGGCTTCCTTTCTGGCCATATAACGGCCTCCGAAGCACTCATTCTGCTCCTTCTCTTCGCATTCGGTTTCGCAAAGTCAGGCCTAATGCCTTTTCATTCTTGGCTCCCAGGAGCGATGGTCGCACCCACTCCGGTAAGTGCCCTTCTTCATGCCGTCGCGGTAGTTAAAGTTGGAGTATTTTGTATCCTTCGAGTCTTTACAGGCGTATTCGGGACTGACTATCTCCAAGATTTGGACATTGCTACGGTCGTCGCCTGGATCGCGGCCTTCACCGTTGTCGTATCGTCTCTTATTGCCTTAACTCAGGATAATCTCAAGCGCCGACTAGCCTTCTCGACTGTTGGCCAGCTTTCCTACATCATTCTTGGTGCCGCACTGCTAAGTGACAGAGCCGTGACAGGTTCAATGACCCATATTGCGATGCACGCAGTTGGGAAAATCACCCTTTTCATGTGTGCCGGAGCAATCTTTGTTGCCACCGGAAAGAAATACATCAGCCAAATGGACGGACTGGGCCGCAAAATGCCGATAACGTTCGCCGCCTTCTCCATCGGCGCTCTGAGCGTGATTGGCCTTCCCCCAACGGGTGGCCTCATCAGCAAGTTTTATCTGGTCACTGGGGCTATGGATGCCGATCAAACTGCATTGCTGGTCATCTTTCTCATAAGTACTATTTTAAATGCGGCCTATCTATTGCCCATTGGGTATCGAGCCTTCTTCCCCAAAGACGCTCAACTGGCCAACCAGCCTTTCTCGTGGAAAACCACAGAGGAGGCGAATTGGCAGTGCATCACACCGCTTAGCATCACCGCAGTGCTTGCGATTCTCCTTTTCATTAAACCACAATTCCTTCTTCAGCTCGCCGGACTAATGGTGGGCACGAACGGCTAAGACTGATGGCAGATCCAAAAAAAGAGTTCGATTGGTTCGATAAACCGACTTCCCGCAAACTTCTTTGGTGGGTCCTCTGGATCACCTGCGGGATAACGGTCGTTGCAGAACTTTTCATACACCGGCATCCGCACTTCGGAATCGATGGCTGGTTCAATTTTTACTCAATCCTAGGATTTGTCGGTTGCGCCGCAATGATCCTGACTGCTAAGGCCCTCGGCGTCTATCTGAAGCGCAGCGAAGACTACTACGGAGAGCCCGACGAGGACACACCTTCTAAAGACATCGATGGAAACGCTAGCTAACATCCCCCCATCATTTTTGCTCTTTGCGGGAGCTATAGTTACGGTCTTGTTGAAAGGGACGCGAAGAAACATCTTCCTGGTCGCACTACCCATTCTGACTTTTATTCATATCGCCTACTTGCCAAGCGGAAATGGACTCCGAGTCTGCTTTCTTCCCGGATTCGGGGACAGTGAATTGCTGCGGGTCGACAAGTTGAGTAAGGCCTTTGGTTATATATTTACACTGAACGCCGCCGCCGCCCTCCTTTTCGCTTTTTACGTTAAAAAGGCGATCCAGCATACCGCTGCATTAATTTACATCGGATCTGCTCTTGGGGTTATTTTTGCCGGGGACCTGATCACACTTTACATTAACTGGGAAATGATGGCGGTCAGCTCGACGTTCGTCATTCTTGCTAGAGATACCGCTAAGGCAAAATGTGCTGCATTCCGCTATGTCATGGTCCACATCTTTGGCGGCCTACTACTCCTTGCCGGCATCGTCATGACGGTTTCCAAAGGCGGTAGCATAGCTTTCGATTCGTTTGACTATGCCAACGCCAACCTCGGTACCTGGATGATACTGGGAGGATTCCTTGTCAACGCAGCCGCCCCAGGCGTTTCCGCCTGGTTGTCGGACGCCTATCCGGAAGCCAGCGTCACAGGTGGAGTGATCCTTAGCGCTTATACAACCAAAACCGCAGTTTACGTTTTACTAAGGTCCTTTCATGGATGGGAGCCCCTCATCTGGATCGGCTGCGCCATGACCGTTTTCGGTATCATTTACGCTCTTCTCGAGAACGACATGCGCCGCATCCTCGCCTACTCGATCATCAACCAAGTCGGGTTCATGGTTTGCGCTGCAGGCATTGGAACGAATATGGCGATCAGCGGGGCCACCGCTCACGCGTTTTGCCACATCATATACAAGTCTCTCCTTTGGATGTCTGCGGGAGCGGTGCTCTACCGCACTGGCAAAAGCCGCTGCACCGAATTAGGTGGGCTCTACAAAACAATGCCGCTCACTCTCTTGTTCGGTACGATCGGGGCCCTCGCCATTTCCGCCGTCCCGCTGACTAGTGGATTCACAAGCAAGACAATCATCATCGCAGCTGCAGAACACGAACATCTCCTGTGGCCATGGATCGTCTTGGAACTCGCGTCAGCAGGGGTCTTCCTCCACGCAGGTATCAAGTTTCCCTACTTTGTTTTCTTCAACCAAGATCGCGGACTCCGACCCAAAGAGGCTCCCGGCACAATGCTTTGGGCCATGGGAATACTTTCCTTCCTCTGCATCTATTTGGGAATAAGACCGAAAGCCTTGTATGACATTCTTCCCTACACAGTTGATTACCAAGCATACACGACGAGTCACCTAGTCACCCAGATGCAGCTACTTATGTTCTCGGCTCTGGTATTCTTTCTTTTCCTCCCGATGTTGAAGCGTACCCCAACCATCGTTTTGGATACCGACTGGTTTTACCGAAAAGGAGGTCAGTTTTTCTACTCAACCTGTGACATTTGCCTAAACGGTATCAACAAGATCGCCCATAAAACCCTCATCGCAGGTGCTACGAAAAAGCTTTGCTATTTCGCAAAGGAAGGACCTGCAAATCTATTGACGCTGATCCTAACACCCTTTTGGGAGATTTCTGGTAACTCGATGGACCAACGCGAGAAGCTTCGCGAAGACATACGAGAAAATATGCGAAAAGGCGTTTTCCCTATCGGAATAACCGCCTGTTTGTCCGTTTTGCTCATCGCAGTCCTGTTTTTCTTCTAGGAAAGCTTCGAAAAATCAGGCTTCGTGGGTTTTTGTGGATCTAGGAGCTAATCCAATTGAGATCGCTACAGCAACCGCAATCAAGGCAGATAACACCTTGTTTCCAAGACATACAGAAACCGTCCGTTACTAAAGCGGCAATGGTGTACGTTCAAGACCATAGAAATTCGTGACATGACGCAACCGAGAGCAAGGTCCACATCACGAACTTCACGCGACCATTTTACACCTACTCAGCAAGGACCACGAGAAACTCACTTTCCGCCATGAAGGCCGAGACTTCCGACTCACCGATGTACATGGATACGTGGTGCATGACACCATTGCTTAGAGCATTTTTCAATTAGTCGGCAGTTCTAGCTTGCCGAGTGTCGCTTCCGAAGCTTCAGCATCGCCGCTGAGGCCTAGCAAGCCGCTCTTAATTAACCGCTTAAGCGGCTACACCCGGCCGCACCTTTAATTAATTTAGCGTGGAGAATCAAAAATACAGAAGCGGTATTACAACGCGATTTCTGGATTGCGAAAGGGGACCCAATACCAAACAAAAAAACCAGCTCGAAAAGGAAATCCACCCCCTATTCTGGAAACTCATGTCCCTAATTCTGACCGCTTTTTTGGACTGAATTTCCATACAATTTGCCAGCGAAAAGATAATGGAGAATCTTACGGTTGACAGAACGTGTCAGCTCTACCTTAGTTTATTCCTTTAGATCTGTTTTTTCACCTCGTCTCTGTTGACTCGGGCAGCTTTCGTCCTGAACAGCAGAGCTCCGGCCCTAAAATCGACTACTACTCCTATGATTAATTCATCTTTTAAACCGCAACTGGCTGATCACCTATGAATACTAAACATTATCAAACAATAACCAAAACCGCCCTTATTGGCTGCGGCTTTTTCTGTTCCCTCCTTACGGGATGGGCTCAGAATGACGAGGAAGAAGAAGTCTTCGAGCTCTCTCCCTTCGCAGTAGATGCCTCTGGAGATGAAGGCTACTACGCTTCTCAAACCATGGCCGGTGGCCGTCTCAGCGGATCGCTTAAAGATACAGGAGCCGCCGTTCAAGTCGTCACCAAAGAATTCATGGACGACCTCGGAGCGACGGGTATCGAAGAGCTGCTCCAGTACACCACCAGTTCTGAAGTCGCTGGCATTCTCGGCAACATTTCTGGAGCTGAAGAAGGCGGCACCGGAGAAACCAATGTGGGCGGTGCTCGTCGTGACCCGGACGGAGCCACGCGTGTTCGCGGTCTTACCGCACCGGACCGGACCCGTAACTTCTTTGTCACGGACATACCTTTCGACACTTACAACACGGAGCGTATTGACATCAATCGGGGGGCGAACTCCTTCTTATTCGGACTAGCTTCGCCTGCCGGCATTATTAACAACGACTTGGCCCGTGCTCGCTTTCGCAACACAAACGAATTTCGCTTCCGCATAGGTAGCGGTGGTCGTAACCCCTCCACCCGCGGGGAATTCAAGATTAACCGCGTCGTCTTGGAAGACAAACTGGCAGTACACGTAGCAGGACTAATGGACCGCACGGAATACCGCCAGCTCCCGACCTACAAGAACGACGACCGTATCTACACCGCGTTCTCCTACCGTCCCTTTGGTAATGAGAACACTGTATTTCGTGGCCACATGGAGAGAGGCGAAATTCTCGGCAATGCTCCTGACGTCCTTCTCCCTCAGGTGAACTTTGATACATTCCTTCGGAAACCAGCTCGGATGAATGCCACCATGATGGTCAAGAATCGTCGGAATAAAGACTACCCACTCGCCGCCCAGCACCACGAAGGTCCTACCCAGGGTCAATTTAACAACAAAAAGTTTTATTCCGCTGCTGACAGAGCAGCTTTCTTGGACGCAGGCTACATCGTTCGCGACAGCCCAAATGACGCACCTGCAGGTGCTCAGTACCCAACTCTCACCTACCGTAATATTCGTTGGGGTGGTGGTGCTTACGGCTTCGTATGGGATGGCAGTAATGGCCTCGATCAGCCAGCTTTCTCTTACACTGACCAAATTCCCGGTGCCGCAATGGAAAGACGTTCACAGGCTAACAACGTCGAAATTCCCAACTACTGGTCAGGCGGAATTTACAAAAACAATGTAGGACGTAATGGGGGTGCTCCACAAGGTCTATACCCAGGCAATCTTGGTGAAATTATGGGTATCGGCTGGATCGATCAGGGCTTCACCGATCTGGATACGTTCGACTTCAGCCGGTACAATCTTGGGTGGGATAATGACTACTACTCACGCGATTTCTTCAACTACTCTTTCGGTCTGGAGCAGACCTTTTGGGAGGGCAAAGGCGGGATTTCTATCGAGTACGATTTCCAAGATCTCTACCGCGACAGCTACACCGCCCTCAACGGCGGCAACTCCGTTATCACTTTCGATGTCAACGAGACCCTCTTACTGCCGGAAGATATTAACTACGTGGAATCGGGAAATTACAATGCGAAGGCTAATCCAAACTTTGGACGCCCGGTCATCATGACAAAGTCAGGTCAGCGCACCAATGATGATCAGCGTACCTCTAAGCGTGTCACCGCATTCGCGAAGTACGATTTCCGCGACAGCATGAACAACGACAAGCTGGCTAACATCCTTGGTTCCCACACATTCACGGTACTGGGCGATGAGAACCGCCACCACGAGATGATGCTCAACTGGTTCCGCGGTTCTTTCGGAGATCCTGAGCCAGCACTGCACATCGGGCCCAACAATGCTCGCCAAGCGCTCAATAACGCCCGCAATACGCCCGATTTGGTTTACATTGGGCCCCAGCAATTAGATGCGTGGACCAGCTACAACAAGGTATCTGATTTCATAATCGAGCCAGCCTACTACAACTTGAGAAGCACAACGGGCCGGACGTACGATAAAATCGCTTGGAACTTGGGAGAGGATGCAACTGCCGAGGCACTGCGTCTTGACGTTGACCGTTCACAAGGAAACGAATACTGGGCACGGCACACCTGGACGCCCTTGAACTCCCCGAGTAAGAACGTTCGACGCCAAGAAACCTCGGTACGATCGCTTGCCGCGAACTCCCAATCGAAGTTCTTCAGTGACCATCTTGTCGTTAACCTAGGCTACCGCGAAGATAGTGTAGAGAATTGGCTCAACACTGAACCTCCCATAGATCCCAATAGCCTGGATGAAATTCCTTTCGTGAGTCCAGATCGCTGGCTACTGGAAGACGGTACCTATAACTCGGTCAAAAAGAACATCTTCGGCTACGGGGGCGTGTTGTACTGGCCAAAGGACATCATCCCACTTCCAGAGGCGGTGAACGACATTACCTTTCACTACAATACTTCGGATAATTTCGTGCCCTCACTCGAGCGGGTCGACCAATATCGTCGCCCTATTCCTTCGCAGTTCGGCGACACCAAGGACTGGGGAGTCAGTGCCTACATGTGGAACAACAAGCTGGTAGCTCGAGTGAACTTCTACGAAGCCACCCTCCAAAATGCTACCGCTCCGACTTCTGGTATTTGGAACCGCAACCACGTGCGCATCTTCCAGTGGTACGGACGCCTCAATCGCGACTCAAGGAAGCTCGATTCCTATGACAACGACACCGGGGAGTTCCTGTTCTCCGGTGACGGTAGAGTAGATCAGAATATCGTCGACGAATTTTTCGAATACGATGAAGAGGATGGTTTGTACTATGCCGGAGAAGACGCTGATGAAGGGTTCGCAAACCTGGACGACGCTATAGCCGCTCAATGGCCATATTTGGCAGACACCCGGCTTGCGATGGAGCCCCTAGAGCAATTTGTTTTTGATGATGAGCTCATTCACTCCTTTAACGCTCGCTTCCTTCCAGATGGCGATATCCAAATCCAATGGGCTGGTGCAATTAATGACACAACCGACATCACCTCTAAAGGTATGGAGGCCGAGATCATACTCAATCCTACCAAAAACTGGCGCATCGCCTTCAACGCGGCCCAGCAGGAGGTGATAATGGATAATATCGCACCACGATTGGAGAACCTCGTCGACTCATTCCTCCTACCCTACATGCAGCGGTTTGGCTACATGGATTGGGGCAATCCAGTTGGACCACCTCAGGGTGCTACCTTTGAAAGCACCACTTACGAGCGCTTGGTCGAGTATTTTTATGTCAAAGGACTCGAAGGCCAGCCGACCGCCGAACAGCGCGAATGGCGCTTCAATTTGATAACCAACTACACCTTCCGTGAAGGTCCACTGAAGGGTTTTCAAGTTGGCGGAGCTGCTCGCTGGCAGGACGAAGTTAACGGCGGGTACCCTGTGACTTTTGACGAAAATCTCCGAATCTACCAGCCAGTCGTGGATCAAGGATACTTCACCGACACAGATCTCGCTGTCGACCTAACCTTCGGTTACAGGGCCAAAATCATGAACAACGTGGATTGGCGTATGCAGATCAACATGCGGAATGTCCACAACTGGGACAACACCGACGTCGACGTCTTCCGCTTTCAGCAGGACGGATCGCCGGCTCGAGCGCGTTTCGCTCCTCCAAGGCAGGTCTGGTTGACCAACACATTCCGCTTCTAGGCGGACGTTCAAAACCATTTTACCGACAAAGGCCCGGCTGACCGCCGGGCCTTTTTATTGGTGGTTTTGTACCATTTACGAAAAGCTTTTATGCAAACGTATGGACGGAATTGCTCTTGCGATTGACCAACATCGAGATTGGTTTTGGGTTGATGCCGTTTTTAATCTTGGAGGTTTATTCTTAACGACGAGGAAGAATCAGAAAATGGAAACTCACTTTCCCGTCTGCATGTTCGTTTTCTCGGTGCTATTCCTGCTTCAAGTAGGCTGCGCACCCGAAGTTACTACCTTAGATACGCCCGCTCCACCAATCAATCAATCAGAGATTGACCTCGATCGCTACTCCAGCAGAGAAATCGGCAAGGAGTTCACCAATGTTCCCTGGATCGCCCATGTTCGGGCTTTCGACTTAAATCAAGATGGACTCATGGATGCCATCGGATGCGAGGCTAAATATAACGAAGTCATTTGGCTCCAACAAAATGAAAAAGGACAGTTCACCGAAATTCTTCTCGCCGCCGATATGCAGGCCCCTGTCCACGCGGAGGTTTACGACTTAGACGAAGATGGTGATTACGATATTCTGGTATCCTGCATGAATATTGTGTTCCCCAACAACAATAAAATAGGAGCCCTCATCGCTCTCGAAAATGACGGCTATCAGAACTTCACTAAAAGGATCCTATTGGAGGATGTCGAACGCGTGACGGACGCCCGAGCCCACGACATGGATGGCGATGGAGACCTCGACCTTATTGTAGGACAATTTGGATACGATCAAGGAGAAGTCCGATGGATGAAAAACGTTGGGTCGTGGCAATTTGAAAGCCAGTCGCTCCTTCACCTTTCAGGATTGATCAATGTTTGCGTCAACGATTTCAATCATGACGGCTATCCAGATATCGCAGCCCAATTCTCCCAACACTGGGAGGAGATCCACTTATTCGAAAATGACGGCAAAGGCAATTTCACGGACAGAATAATTTGGGGCTCGACCAATCATGACTTCGCTTCAAGCGGTATGACCACGGCAGATCTGAATCAAGATGGTAGACCGGACCTTGTTTTTGCCAACGGCGATGGCTTTGGACCCACCCTCAAACCAGGACCTAGACCCTGGCACGGTATCCAATGGCTTAAGAACGAAGGGAATGGCAAATTCAGCTACAAGCGAATCGGAGATCTTGCCGGAGCCTATAGCCCGATAGTGAGAGACATCGACCAAGACGGTGATCCAGACATCCTAAGCGTCAGTGCCTTTAACGATTGGGGAAATCCTGAATCGGATTCACTCGTCCTGTTTAGAAACGATGGGGCTCAGAGCTTCACAAAAGTGACACTCGCATACGAGCCGATCCAATTGCTTTCGATCGATTTTGCAGATTTCGACGGAGATGGAGTGGGCGAAATCATCTCCGGTTGTTTCCCAAGTTTTCCGCCATTCGAGCGGATTGGTCGCTTCGCCATCTGGAAGGAAAGGGGGCATCAATGAAGAAAGCACTGATCGCAGGTATGGGAATTGCCATAGGCGCTAGCTTGTTGATTGGAAGTCTATACTGGAAGACCCAAAGACATTTCGCGGCAGTAATCGAAACCCATCTACTACCCACTCCCAGCTCCAAAGGCCTTCATCCAGAACTCAGTAATCGTATAGCAGAACTTAATAAGCGGTCGACCCAAGGCCCCAATCGTGTTGATTCCCTCGCCCTACTGGGCACATTATACCACGCTAATGGATATTTAAATCGTGCCTGGCAAAGCTATCGAATCCTGATCGCGCTCGATGAGAAAAACCCTCTCTGGCCCTACAGGCTGGCTACGATTGTTTCCAGTTTCGGGCAACTCAACGATTCCATTGCACTTTATGAAAAAACCATCGAGCTCGACCCTGAATACCTTCCCTCCTATATCCACTTAGGAGATACCCTCTTAAAATTAAATCGACACGGCGAAGCGAAGCGAGTTTTCAAATCGGTCTACGACAAAAAGCCTACTAACCCATTCGCCCTATTTGGCCTAGCTCGCACCGCTCTCGCTAAGGACGATACGACCCAGGCAAAACGCCTCCTAGAATCCGCCAGGCGCTCAAACAACCGAGTTGGCGGAGATCTGCTCGCCGACATTTACGAGAGGCTCGGTGAAAAGTCAAAAGCCCGGGCCCTCCTTCATGAGGTCACCTGGAGCAGCCACATAGACACACCCGATCCGTGGGTCGACGATATTGTCTCGGAATGCTACGACTCCTTCGAAGTTGCCATGGCCGGTGGGAAAGCCGGAAGAGCAGGGAATACGATCAAAGCTATTCAGCTGCTGAATAAGGCCATAACCCTCGACCCTCTCGATCACAATGCCTATAATCACCTTGCCGAACTCTACGTGGAGCAAGGAGATCTAAATAAGGCTCGGAAAACCTACGAAAACTGCATAAGAACTCTACCCACTTTCGACAGAGGATGGGCTGGTTTGATCTCAGTCGAGATGAAGTCCGGCAAACAATCGAGAGCTCTGGAATTAATCAATCAGGCAATCGCTAAATGCCCCGAATCTTATGTAATCAATAACTACAAGGGAGAGGCTTTAATCAATGAGAATCGCCTCAGCGAAGCGATTCCCTACTTTGAGACGACCATTCGCTTGGTTCCAAACAACGCAGTAGGTTACAATTACCTGGCCAGAATCTACCTCAAAATGGGTGAAAACCGAAAGGCCCTCGAACAGTTACAAAAGGCTCTTAAAGCAGAACCTAGCAACCCTTTGTCTCTGGAAATGATTACGATTTTTTATATTTTAGCAAGAGATCCGGCTCAAGCCTCTCAATACCTACAGAGAGCGATCAATTCTCCTCGTGTTTCGGAAAAGGCGATAAGCCAAATGCAGGCAATGTACACCAATAAGTTTAGGTAGTACTTCGGTCACCTATATAATTGAGGCCTAAATATCACCGGCGACTTATGGTTCCCTCGACCAGGAAAGAGCATCAACACTACTGGGTTATAGACTCTCGGGATTCGCCAGTCTTCTAATTGAAGGCTGCCCAAATCGAAACTGCATAATGGGTCTATCGCTGGGGGTTGGGCTTTTTTTGAATCCAAATCCCACTAGTTAGCTCAGTGCTTCAGTATGATTGTTACAAATGAGAAAGTCCTGGCTGTAGTTTGCACAGCACAGGGCGGCGTAACACTTACGGCAATGGTTTCGTATGCAATGCCCCAACATCGCGACGACCCGCTAGAGCCAGCACCATTCTATCAAACTATTTTGCATGCGGTATAAGCCTTTAAAGTTTAGGACCTCCGGTTAGCGGATATCAACTGCAACGGCGATTGTTGATCAGTTATTTATCGACCCTCTCGACTGAAACCCCAACCATCCACAACATTGTCGACCTGCTGCATTTAACAGGCTGAAGTTCCAAACGGTGCGATATCACGAACCACAAAAAAGCAGTACACGGTAGGCTGTAACGCTGTGGAAAATTGGTTGGAATAACGATCAGTCCAAGACCTTGACTTGGATGTCTTGGTAGTGGGTAATACTGCCAGGATCGTGGGCCTGCAGGGCGAAGGTACCGCTACCCAGTACGCGACCCGACATGCCCGGATTCGGTCCCGCATAGCCCGGAGGCTGCTTCCACTGAACGATCGTTTCGCCATCAACTTTAATCGTAACATCCTCGTCTTTAACGATGATATGGTAATTGAACCATTCGCCGTCGGTTGACGGAGCTTTCTCACGATATACTTGAGCACCCGCTTTGTCTACACGAATGATAAATGGTTCCTCAGGCTCCATAGGAACGTAAACATTGGCAACAGCGTAAAGGCTGCCGGTCTTTTTTGGATCCTTTTGACTGGTATTCACCTGACACTCGAAGCCTTGCGAAGGCCAGCCCTCGTCTTGATAAGCAGTATGAAAATAGACACCCCCGTTAGCGTTCTTCATGGTCTTCGCTCTCAACTTCAGCTCGAAGTTCTTGAATGTACCGTCATTAACACCCCCTGTGTAGAACAGGTGTGAACGTCCGCCATCCACAATTAGCGTGCCGTTTTTTACGGAGAAGGAATCAGGGTTTTCCTTGCTGGCTGTCCATCCTTTCAACGATTTGCCATCGAACAATGAAACCCATTTTTTGCCATGATGGTCCGCAAACGCAAGCGAACCCATGAAAACCAAAGAAGATAACAGGAGAGTAACTTTTTTCATACGCCCCATCTATGCTACCCAACCCAAAAAAAGCCAACTTCAAAAATCTGGCGCTACGCATCTCAGAGGACCGTATAGTTTTAGAAGGTTCTAAATTTCATGCCCTCTATTAATTTTTTGAAGTCGTATTTCGAAGACAAGGTCAGTTGACAGCATTGTCTCCATAGTTTCTAATCAGAATATGAATCGTAGAACCTTCGTCACTGCCGCCGCTGCGGCTGCTACCCCTGCCGCTCTGTTTGGAACTCACCATGAACCCTCCGGTGATGCCCACTACCTGGAGTGGATAACATTTGAGGTACTTAACAACGCCCGACGCGGAGCTCTTGAGACATTTCTAAAGGATGTCGTCGTTCCGGGGTTGAATTCAAAAGGCTGCTCTCCGATCGGCGTCTTCCGCCCTAAGCACGGAGAGCGTGGAACCAAAGTGTTTATGCTGGTACCCCACAAAACGATCGAATCTTTTCTGACAACTTGGGATAAATTGGTTAAAACGGCTGACTACAAAAAAGCTTCTAATACGGAAATGGAAACGCCGCTATACGACCGGATGGAAAGCTCTCTGATGAGAGCATTTTCCCACATGCCTCAGATCGAAATTCCCTCAGCTATCGCCGGAGGAAAAGGCCGCATTTTCGAGTTTCGCGTTTACGAGGCCCACAATCGAGTGAAGAGCGATCTGAAAGTGGAAATGTTCAATGAAGGCGGCGAAATCGAAATCTTTCGAAACGTGGGACTTCACCCTGTTTTTTTCGGTAAGACCCTTGCCGGTCCACTGATGCCAAATCTTATCTATATGCTCGGTTTTAAGGATATGGCCGAACGAGATGCCAATTGGAAGCGGTTTAGTGCAGATCCCGCATGGCAAAAGCTTCGAGCCAACAAGCGGTATGCAGGAACTGTATCCGCGATTACAGACAATATTTTTGTCCCTACGAATTATTCCCAAATTTGAGTTAAATAGAGAATCTTGGAACTAGAAGTCCTTGAAGGGTCCTCTCGGCTCCGCGAAAAACATGGTTTCCTGATACCATTCGTCGAATCTCTGCTTAATTCGCTTCAGAACTTCCGGGTGTTGAGTCGAGAGATCATTTCTCTCTCCGATGTCGTTGGATAAATCGAAGAGTCCTCCCCCTTCTTCTTCCATATCCACCCATTTCCAGTTTCCGATTCGAGCGGACTTTCTGCCTTTCCGCTTCCAAAACATCTCGTTTCTCGGGCTTTCCGTTTCGCCTCTCAACGTCGCCCACCAATTGTATCCGTCAATCTTGACGTCTTCCGGGAGCTTCGAACCGGTTGCTGCCGCTAAACTTGGAAACAGCTCCAGACTCGTCAGAAATGCATCGTTCACAGTACCCGCAGGGATCCCACCGCTGGGCCACCGGGCCAAAGCGAGTACTCTGATCCCGCCTTCCCAAGTCCTAGCTTTGCCCCCTCTAAGAGGATAGTTACTCGAACCGCCTCCCCCTCCATTGTCAGAGAAAAACAAGACAATCGTATTTTCCTTTAAACCTTTTCGATCCAAGTAATCGAGTAGTTTCCCTATGGATGCATCCATGCAAGTAACGGCAGCTCGGAAATCCCGCTGACGCGCTTCTGACGTTGGCACCATTGCCTTCTCTCCGTACTTCGTACCTTCTTTGAAGAGATTCTCTACAGGTGGGTACATTTCTTTAAATTCGGCAGGGGCCTGAATCGTTCCTCGGATTTTAGGATCTAGAGAGGATGAATTATGTGGGGCGTTAAAGGGGACATAGAGGAAGAAAGGTTCGTCATCCTTTCTTTCTTCTAAGAACCGCAGTGCTTCTCGCTCGAACAAATAGGTTGCATAGGTCCCGCGATCTTCCTCGGTCCTCTCATTGTCTTGAAACATGCTGTGCACCCCGTATCGCTCGTGCGTGTAGTAGTCGATCCCCGTACTCACAAGTCCATAGAATGAGTCAAACCCTCTAGCCAAAGGCAGAAAGCGCTTGCTAATACCAAGATCCCATTTCCCAAATATACCTGAAACGTATCCCTGAGGTTTCAGCACTTTTGGTATCAATATTTCCCTGACATCCATTCCACCAATTCGCTCCCAAGTCACTGCGTACTCGTCTTCATCGTATCTATACCCATAGTCCGGTGCCTCATTCCGAATCATATCATAAATTCCGTTCCGTTGTGGGTAGCGTCCGGTCAAAAACGCCCCGCGAGATGGGGTACATGCAGGCCAGGCAACATAGAAGCTGCTCAAGCGAGTCCCCTCTCTGGCAATACGATCCAGATTGGGCGTGATAATTTCACTGTTGAGCTGACCTAGGTCATTGTAGCCCTGATCGTCTGAAACGATGAGCAGAATATTTGGCTTTTCGCTTTGGGCAGAGAGGTTAGCGAACAAAAGCGACGCTAGCCCGATCCAAAATATTTTTCCCGCGAGCATTAAAGATGCTGCAGCCGAATATTGCGCCAACGGACTTTTTGGCCGATCTTCTCTTTGTTTTTCCCAATCCCATGGAGTTGAAGGGCGATGTAGCCAGAAGCTTGGTCATCGTCATGTATATGTGCTACCGGTACGCCGTTTAGCCAGGTTTGAAAGTGATCCCCATTGGCGATGATGCGAAAGTGATTCCACTCTTCTGACTTGAAGGCCTTCTTCGCCGCTTCGTCTTGCCCTGGAGTGTGCAGAAAACCGCGAGCTCCCTCCTCATACACAGAGCCGCTCCAGCCTCTTTCCGTGGGGTCGATCTCAATTTGGTAACCCCAAAATCGTCCCTTTTCCCATACTCTCTCTCTTACGTTCTTCGTCCCATCCTCATGGAAGGTGCCACCCCAACGAATTGTTGTGGTCTCTTCCTCGTATATGTGACTGCGAATCTGTATCCCTGAGTTCAGAAGCGGATCGATCTTGAACTCCACTTCCAGTTCGAAATCGCCATACATATCCTGAGTGGCGAGAAAGCTATTAGGCAGGCCAGGTGCGGCTTCGCCCACGATAGCCCCATCCTCGACATAAAAATTGCCCCCACCAAAGTTTTGCCAGCCGTCCAGGCTTTGACCATCGAATAATTCAACTACATCGGTTTTTGTAGATATGCTGCAAGCGGCCAAAACCAGAATTGATAGGCACAAAAAAGAGGGTTTGGTGCAAAGGTGTATTTTCATAAAATGACTTGGGTTAAATTTTCCGGGATTCACAGTTGAGATATCAAGCCAATATTAGAACACCTCCTCCCAACAATGCAATAGACGAGCTCAATTTGCAGAAGGAAACCCGCCAAGGAGGATTCCGTTAACTATTCCTATTCTTCCCAAAATCGTATTCAGTGATTAGCGACTGATGGCAGTTTGCTAACGAAACCAGCATCGGTTCGCTTGAGTTCATCGATCGTCCATTTTCGGTACTGACGCAGTACTTTAGAGTATGCCGGATTTCCCGCTAAATTGATCAATTCCTGTGAATCACTCACAACGTCATAAAGCTCTTCGGTTTCCCCTTCGATCAAAGTTCGAATGTACTTATACCTCCCTTGACTCAAGAGAACATACCAGGGTACACCCGGTCCGTGGTACAGCTTAGGATCCCCTTTCGGAGGAATGGTATTTGTATCGGATCCGTATTGCTTCGCTGTGTGGACAAGCATTGATGGTTTGCCCCAAGGGGATTCAGGATCTTTCAGTAGAGGTGACAAGTCATAGCCGTGCATCTTCCAGGGCGACCTAAGGCCGGTGATTGAAAACAAGGTAACGGGTATATCCACTGCAGTAACCGGTTCGGTCACCACCGTACCTTTGCTACGGCTTTTCGAGGCGATCCATTTCGGTAAGCGAAAGATCAGAGGGGCAGCGATATTGGCTCGGTACGGTGCAACCTTCGATTTGGATCCATGCTGGCCCCAGGCGAATCCTTGGTCCGAAGTAAAGATGATGATGGTATTCTCATCCTGGCCACTTTCTTGTAGTGCCTCGATCAGTCGACCGACGCCCTCGTCAATAGAGAGTACGCCTTGCTGGTACTGACGAATCCAGTCTTTCAAAGTTCGGCCAGGTAGGTCCTGCATCCCAACCGGAACGGGACCCTCTCGCCCCTTTTCTACCGGCTCGCCATTGGGACCCGGCTTCCAGAATTCCATTTGGTTCATATATTCCGGTTTTTCTGGTCTCGGGGGATAGACATCAGGAATCCTTGGAGTCGTCACATCCTCGTACGCTTCCAAGTGTCGGTCTGCGGGAGTGAACGGAGCATGCACCCCTCCATAGCAAAGCCATAAATACCAGGGCTTCCCGGACTGAGGACCTCTTTCCTTGATGAACTCAACCGCCCAGTCCGTGTATTTGTCCGTTGTGTACTCCTCCACCAATACCGCTTCTTTTCCATCAAACTCAATGAGTTGATCAAAATAGTAGTTGGGAGAATTTTCCGGATACTTAGGTCGATTCCAGACAATCTGATGATCCCAATCACGTCCGTATCCGGAATCCACTCCTGTATGCCATTTTCCAATTTGGGCGGTATGGTATCCTTGTTCCCGAAGAGACTCCGTCCAAAATTGGCATTTTTCAGGATCGTAAACATTCATCGGATTCGGACCGGTCATTCTAAGGGACTCCACCTTATGTTGCTGAAGTCCGGTGAGAATGGATGCTCGTGAGGCCATGCACCAGGAACCGATGTTAGCTCGAGTAAACCGAATCCCCTCCTCCGCTAATCGATCGATATTCGGCGTATCCACCCAATGATACGCATCCTCATACGCACTGACCGTCCGGGTGGATTGATCATCCGTGTAGATAAACAATATGTTGGGCTTGTCAGCTCCAATCGTCAGATTACCAAACAGACATCCGAGATAAAAAAATCTTGTTATTAAGTTCATATTAACACTTCGATTATTCACTTTCTCAGCCCCTAAACAATTTGAATCTTTTGTGGAGCGGAATCGAAAGCAGACCGATTGATACAATCACAAAAAGCAAAGAAACTGGCTGTTGAACAATTGGTAGGTAGCTCCCATTCGACGCCATCAGTCCCATGAGCAGGTTTTCTTCTGCTATGGGGGCCAGGATAAACCCAATGACAAACGGAGCTAGTGGAATCTTAAACCGTTCAAATGCAAAACCCAGTAATCCAAAAAAGAGCATCGTCCAAACATCGAACATGCGTGTTGAAAGTGCAAAGGAACCTACAATGCAAAACACCAGAATAACTGGCATAAGAAGACCTCTGGGGATTGACGCCAGTCGGGCGAGGTAACGAACCGAAAGAATCATGAAGAAAAACATGAACACGTTTGCGACAAACATGGATCCCATAATGGTATACACCATCTCAGGATTTTGCTGAAACAGAAGTGGCCCCGGCTGCAACCCGTGAATGAGTAATCCCCCCAGCAGAATGGCATCGATAACACTGCCGGGAATCCCGAGGGAAATCAGTGGAATCAGCGAACCGCCAATGGTTGCATTGTTGGCAGCTTCAGCAGCAACAATACCTGTTTCCGATCCCTTTCCGAATTTCTTCTTATCCTCCGTAGTAGCCAACGAACGAGCGGTACTGTATGCGGTGACCGAGCCAATGTTGGCGCCTATCCCTGGCAATATTCCAATCCCCGTACCGATAACCGATGATCGAACGAGGTTGATCGCATTTTTCTTCCAATCCTCCCATTTAAAGAGCATGTCCCTTTTACGTTTAACTGGGATAATTGTAATTTTATCACCAATACGGATAATGTCAGATATAATCTGACTGATAGCAAACATCCCAATCAGCACTGGAAGAAGCTTTAGTCCCCCATTGAGTTCCTCGAATCCAAAAGTTAACCTCAAGTTCCCCGTAGCCGTATCAATTCCCGGCAATGCGACTAAGACGCCAAGTGAGGCTGAAAAGAAAGAACGACTCATCGACTTACCTCCGATGGAAGCGATCAAAACTAGTGCCAGCAAAACCAGGGAGAAAAAGTCGAAAGGACCCAGTTTTGTTGAGTATTGAGCAATAGGAGCGGAGAGCATTATGAGAAAAAGCCAGGATATGCACCCTCCCACAAAAGAAGCAGTAATACCCAAGCCCAAAGCCCTTCCAGGCCTGCCGTCTCGGGCCATCGGATACCCGTCCATAGTCGTCATGATAGAAGCAGGGGTTCCGGGCATACGCAACAATGTCGCCGTAATCAATCCTCCACTGACAGCACCCACATACATGCTGATTAGCAGGATGAATGCATTCGCTGGATCCATATTAAACGTGAGCGGCAAGGTAAGGGCAATCAACATAGCTCCGGTCAAACCAGGAATCGCCCCCATCGTAATTCCTAAAATCGTACCCAAAATGACCAAGCATAGTCCTTGCAGGCTAAAGATGTAAACGGATGCGGTGTTTATAGCTTCCATTAAATGTAACTAAGGCAATTGAATCGCAAACAACTGCGTAAATATAAAGTGGAGTCCAAAGGACATGCATAGAGCAACCTCGACGACATAGTATACTTTCTTCCTGTCGAAATTTGTTAGATACAATCCGGTTACTAGAATAAACAAAATTGTCGCCCAAACGAATGGGAGTAGTCCCATTCCCATAAAAAAAACATAGAGAACACACAGTCCGATCACACCAAAAGCCAAATCAAACCTAAGTTTATTTTCACTCGCTTCACCATCAGTCTTTTTCGGATTGAAAATGGCTTTCAACGATACAACTAGTCCCAACGCTAACACCGCAGCAACTGACCAAAAAGTCACATCAGGCAATTCGACTCGACTAGGCACCTTCATGCGACTGTATAGGCTCATCTTCTGGGTAATTCGCTCCGCTAGCTCCACTCCTGCTATCGTTCTTGGCAAAATCTCCAATTCCGCAGAACGCTTCTTCACGTAATCCGTCTCCATTGCACTATTGAGGACCACAGCCATATAGCTGACTATTTCTGGATCTGTTCCCTTGGGAAACCACCAGTATTGTAGGTTGCCGCTGAATACTGGGTACCCTAACTCTTTCGCGGTAGGAATATCCGGAATACTTTCGACCCGCTCCTCTCCTAGATAGGCTAGTGGGCGCAATCCGTTTTCCCTAAACCGAATCAGTTCACCAACCGAAAAGAGGGCGGCATCTAGATGCCCACCCATGAGAGCGGCCAATCGATTGGCTCCGCCTCCTGTCGAAACTAGGCGAAAACGAGCTCCAGGAAGCGTTTCTTCTAATTGTATACCACAAAAATGGGTTGGCGTACCCAAATTGACTCCTAATTTTAACGTCTCCGGCCTTGCCTTAGCGGCTTCCATAAACTCCGTCATTGTCTTGAATGGCGAATTCTCCGACACCAAAACGGCTAAACCTGATTCTCCGGTAGCAGCAACCACCTCGAATGCCTCCGGTCCGTAAGGTGACTGCCCGATAATCTTGGATGTCATCAATGCCTCGTGATTACAAAGTATCGTGTATCCATCATTTCGTGAATCGATCACATAGGTACTGCCTATCGTTGCACCCCCTCCTGGTTTATTCACGATCACTAATTGCTGAGGCATAAGGTTATTGTCCTTGATCGCTTTCTGCAATATCCGTGCATAAGTATCAGTTCCACCACCCGGATTGTAGGGAACGATCACTCGGATCGGGCGATTCGGATAACTTTCAGTTTCCCGAGATCCCATTTTGGCATAACTGAAAATCGACAAACCAATCATTAGAGCTACAACGATGTGGGTAGTGATTTTAGCCATGGATGAAATAACTATGGAGATGAGCGAGGATAATCAATTAGTCGAAGTCGATCTTCGCAAAACCAGTTGAGAATCCAATATCCAAAATCCCAATCAACCGATTCATCACTCGCAAACAAATAAAACACCGCTGGCTCAAGACCCGAAATATTTCGAGGTTGCGGGTGATCTCTTAACACCCATTCGTCGATTCATTTTTGTAGACTCTCGGAGATTGACCGCTACCGAAGTCCGCTAAGAGGCCACCGACAACACTTGACTGCGACATGCTTCGAGTTATTCTACGGAAGGGAATTCAACAGGCCGCAGATGATCCGTTGCAACCTCTTTCCAAAGCCCTAGCTCCCTTCAAGCATTCATAAAAGCAGCAATTGACCTCTATTCTAAATAGAACAAGCTTACATCCGCAGTTTCTCAGAAGCGTATTATGAATCGACCGAAACAATCTCTACTCCTATGGTCCCTATCCGCTCTTACTTCATGGGGACTGGCACAATCGGATAAGCCGCTCAACGTTCTCTTCATCGCGTCCGACGATTTAACACAGTCCATCGCATGCTACGGAGATCCGATTGCCGTTACCCCAAACCTTGATAGACTCTCAGATATGAGTGTTCGGTTCGACAACGCCTACTGCCAAATACCCCTTTGTAATCCCACTCGTGCGTCACTCTTAACCGGCCTAAGACCGGACACTCTAAAAGTTTACGACTTAGGAAGACATTTTCGCGACGAAGTACCAGATGTAGTCACCCTCCCTCAATTATTTCGTAATAATGGATACAAATCGATGAGAGTCGGAAAGCTGTATCACTACGGAGTTCCCGTTCAAATCGGAACCAATGGGCTCGACGACCCTGAATCCTGGGACCAGGTGATCAATCCCAAGGGCCGCGACACGGAGGAAGAGCACCTGATAATCAATCTTGAGCCCCACCGTCCCATCAGTGGTGCTCTCAGTTGGCTAGCAGCGGATGGAACGGACGAAGAACAGACCGACGGCATGATTGCCACAGAGGCGATTCAACTCCTTCGAGAAAACAAGAATCGCCCCTTTTTCCTAGGAGTCGGGTTTTTCCGTCCTCACACTCCTTACGTGGCCCCCAAAAAGTATTGGGATCTCTATCCCATGGATAAAATCAAAATGCCGTATGCCCGTGAAAACGATCGGGACGACATCCCTAAGTCCGCATTTGCACACAATAATCCAGTACCGAATTACGGCCTACCAGTTGAGGAGATTTTGAGAGCGAAACAGGCCTACTATGCCAATGTGAGCTTCGTGGACGCTCAAGTCGGGCGACTGCTCGATGCAATCGAAGATCTTGAGCTACTAAATAATACTATCATCGTTTTTTGGAGCGATCACGGCTACCATCTCGGTGAACATCAGGGCATTTGGCAGAAACGCTGCCTTTTTGAGGAGTCCGCTTCCGCTCCGATGATGATCTTCGCTCCTGGCCGCAAAGGAAATGGCGAGGCGAGTCAGCAAATTGTCGAATTCGTGGATTTATACCCGACCGTCGCCTCCCTTTGTGGCCTTACCCCACCTACAACTGTAGAAGGTAAGAGTATCGTCCCGTTATTGGATCGTCCATCGAAGTCGTGGAGAGGGACAGCATTCACTCAGGTTTTGCGTCCTGGCGATGGCATTCCGGTGATGGGGGCTAGCATCCGCACAGACAGGTGGCGATACACTGAGTGGAACGAAGGTGAGCAAGGAATCGAACTTTACGATCACAGCAATGACCCCGGTGAATTCGACAATTTGGCCAGCAAACCAAAATTTGCAGGGATCATTTCCGACTTACGGAAGAAACTGAGGGCTAATGTATCAGGAAAGGTGCCAGATTCGCCATTCAACCCTGCTATGCTTTGAGGGACCCACGAAACGCCCCGTTTTTTGGTCGAGAGAGCAATTAGACGGCCAAATAGGCGGATTTAGCGCACTTAGTAAGTAAGACGTAAATTAAACCGTCGATTGAAACTCGTTCCTCCGCAAACAAAGCTCACATAACAGGAGGGCCTTAGTATATGGCCTCCAATCAGCACTCAATTCCTGGCTCTTTAGAGCGGGCAGACACTTTAAGAACCTCTCGATTTTGTACTCCATGGAGCCCATTCAAGTTCTTTCCATGCTCACACTATTCATTGCCAATACGAATTTCCGTAACGAAACCACGGCGTGAAAAGATGGATCACTCCCGATCGATGCAAAGATAACTTCAGTAGATGTCACCACCCTATGCGGTGAACCCATAAGCTTATAGGATTTCTTCAAGATCGATCATCAGTCGTAAAATTTTTACCGCCAAAGTTAATACCCCTATTGTAACACAAAATTCTCCGAACTAGCCTCTATCAAAGACATCTCAAAAACGGGTACCAGATTCTCGCTATCAGCCCTTGCAAACCGGAATCGCTCGATGACAGCAGACTGACCTACATAGAGTTGGAGTCAGACGAACCGAACTCCGCAAGCCGATTGTTGGCCTCCTTCAGGTCATCAATAGATACCAGCCCTTTCTCCATCAGACTCGCTCCAAGAAGCTGATTGGTACGCACAATAAGTGGCTTGAGACTGGTCATTTTGGGATTAGTTAAGGTTTAGATGCTTGAGAATCGTCGTTAGCGGTTTCCGCTCTTTGAAATTGCGGCTTCTTTTTCCTTAGCTTTAGCCTGAGTTACCTTTACCCATATAAGTTCTTTCAGTTCAGCTAGTCCCTCCTCGGTCAGACATGAGACTGGCTGGATGGCAACATCGCGAGTTTTCTCGAATATTTTAAGATTTTCTACCGCCGATTCTTCATCCATTTTATTGGTTACCACTAGCTTAGGTTTTTTTAGCAGCTCTGGATCATAAGCCCCCAACTCTTGTATAAGCTGGTCATAGTCAGCCCATGGCTCCCGACCATCAATTCCCGACATGTCTATAATGAGGGTAAGTAAAAAACAGCGTTCGATGTGCCTCAAAAATCGATGCCCTAAGCCTCGGTTTTCGCTCGCACCGTCGATCAGCCCAGGAATATCGGCTATTTCTAGTGTCTTGTGACGTTCTGGGTATTCGATAACTCCAATTTGAGGGTGTAAGGTCGTGAACGGGTAGGCTGCCACCTTAGGACGAGCATTCGTTATTAGACTCGTCAAGGTTGATTTACCAGCATTCGGGTACCCCACCAAGCCGATGTCCGCGATACTCTTAAGAATTAGCTTAAACTCTCCTGACCCACCTGGTTCACCTGGATTAGCTCTTCTGGGGGCTCGATTCACCGAGCTTTTGAATTTTTTGTTTCCCCAGCCTCCGTTGCCTCCCTCAAGCAGGACCTTGGTTTCGCCATGCTCGAGGATTTCGGCCACAATTTGGCCCGTTTCCAAATCCACCACTATCGTTCCCGGTGGCACCGTCAGTACACAGTTTTTTCCTTGGGCACCGGTCTGATCTGAACCCCGACCATGTTCGCCACGACCGCCATTCCAATGCGGCTGAAAACGATAACGGGTGAGGTTGTTCTCGTTGCTGGAACCCTCCAGTATGACGTCTCCTCCTTTACCGCCATCTCCCCCATTGGGTCCTCCAAAAGCTTCATACTTTTCACGACGAAAACTTACACAGCCTCGGCCGCCATCTCCCGCTTGCAACTTTACTTTAGTCTCGTCGACGAACATTACGCAGAACCAATAGGATACCTTCTACATAATGCAACCCCTGCATAGGGTTAAAGTGATCCGCTTGGACTTGCAAGGATCCTTAGTGTATTCCAAATCATCTGAGTTCGAATACTTCGATCAACGCTATTCCTTCATCTCCGTCGAATCCTCTCGCTATCCCCGTATATAAGCCCGGTTCCAACCAGACCAGCATCGCCGAGTCCTTCGAACCGAAATTCAAAGGCGTCGCGCCCGAGGATTCAAAGGCACTCATTAAGCCCCTCGCGGGTCCCCTTACCGCACTCCCATTGAGACTCGGCCAAGATCCTTCGCTCCAGTCATTATTGGCAGCAATTGGCACAGACTCGGAATACAGTTCAAGCCAAGGATCTGCCAGGGGTTCAGAAACGCCACGGTCACCCAAGGCTGGTCCGAGAACTCTGATCAGGACTCGTTTAGGCTCAAATCCTGAAACTACAAAACCGGCAATCAAAGGACTCTCTTGTCCCTTTACCTTACCTCTCGTGGATACATTGAACAGAGAGGGCTCTGATTCGCCTGGGTCATCGAAAATCTCAAAAAGTCCATCACCTTCACCTCCATTAGAATCGAGGAAAACTGTGTAGAGCCCAGGATCTAATTCCAAAAGCATCGCCGCATCCATACTCTCGGAAGAAAGCGGAGAAGCCTGTACTCGATTCGAAAACTCAATGAGCTCTTCCAAATTGGGTTGGCTACTCCAAAACTCATTAACCGCGATTACCTCACTTCCGCTAAAAATTCTGATTCGCGGATTCTGAAGAAAGTTTTCCAATCCTCTATTTTCTAATTCAGGCCCTAAGCATCTAATAAGCACGGTTCTTGGCTGAGTTCCACCAAGGACAAATCCACCAATTAACACATCCTCTCCTGGGCTGGAATAACCTCTCGTTGAGAGGTTTACATATCTGTTTACTGGATCAAGGTTACTTTTTCTTAGGTAAATGCTACGGGCTTCGTCTCCAACGCTAACCTCACCCCTAACTCTACCATTTCCTGAATCTATTCTTCCCAAGATTGTTGCACCATCGTTAACCGAAAGGCTAAAAGTTCCATCTTTGGATACAGCCCCTTGGGTTAAATCCGATTTAGCGCCCGCTTGCCAAAGATACGCTTCTCCGTTTTGCAAAACTTTGAGGTCTAAAGATTGTCCAGGATCACCAATAGCACCTCCAGAGTAGAAGCCATCAAAACCAGTTACCAAGCTGTTCGGTTTAATATTATGGCCTGAAAAAGTAATATTCAAATCCTCGATCTGACCAACGACCTCACCATCAATCGTACCCGTAATTCGAAAAGGAAGAAAAGGATCTGTCCCAAAATCGCCAAATGGATCAATTGAAATGGGCTCCCGAATTCTAAAGACTTCGGCATCTTCATCAAATATAGTGATATTTCCCATGCGTCGCCCTTCCTCTACCTCCACCCAAAGGGTTCCACCTGTAGAGGTAGTTCCCGTATAGACCCCCGGTTCAATTTTAGGGGGATCGCTTACTAGATTGTATCTATAATAACGAACGCCGAAGGAGCTGGAAGCCTTTAAAACAACGCTTGTATTAAGATTTTCAGGATTCCGTACTTCAACAGAGGATCCATCCGCATCGCCCAAAGACACTCCGGTAGAATCATCAACGAGACTCCATTGAAAATCCGCATTGGGTGCATTGCCGGATGCATCCCTCAAGCCCAATGAGACTGAATCACTCGAAACGCTATTAGGCAGTTCCGATATCGAATAAGCATCCCAAACGGCGGATGCGTATCTTGCAGCTAGCAAAGAGACTTCCTCTTTATCTACTATACGATTAAATACTCGAACCTCGTCCATTTGGCCATCCCAGGCCCGAGTTCCGTCCGCGCGATCCCCAAGAAACGATTCACCGCCTCCGATCGTCTGTTCACCGACGGGAATCCTCTGCAAACGCACCTTTTGCTCCACTCCATTTATGTAGAGCTTCGGTGTATTCGCCGTTTCTCTACTATCGTAACTCGCTAGGACGTGTATCCACTCGCCTTCAAGAACCGTATCTGGTGGTGAATTCCAAACTCCAAAGTCTTCTGTCCGATTCGAATAGAATTTCAACGTATTCGCATTACCGTCGGGCACATTCGAAATTCCTCTAGTTGAAAAATAGAGGAAGTAGTCCGGCATGTTGATGATGCGCGGATGGGGACTTGATAATAAGTCATCCGCTTTCACAAACGCAGACAGTGTGATGATCGGTGAGAACCTTGCATTAAACCGGGCGAAACTGGAGGTACCATCAAAGTCTATACCACGATCTAGTGGCGTATCCACGCGTGTAGCACCTACAAGCTCCGCATTACCGTTTCCAACACTATCCACTAGCAGGGTTCCGTTCTCTTTAAAATTCCACGAATGGATTAGACCTGTAGTCACGTCAGCTATCGCACCTGAATCCACAACCACTATCTTCTCAAGCTCTCTCACTATCCCAAGTTTCTTTGCGGTGAATCTAAAACGGTATGTTCCGGGAGAGCTGAATTGAATCGAATAGGTTCGATCGGAAATCTCTTGAATCCGGACGTCACTTTCCTCCCCTAGATACTCAAAAGCTACATCCGCGTCGTCTAAAGCCTCTAACTTAAAGTCGACCGTGAAATCACTATTAGGTAAAAAGATCAAGTGTGGCTCATAGCCTTTGACTGAGAGCGTGTGTCTCGCTAAATCCATTTCTAGCATCGCAAGCAAATCGAGTCGTCCCCCAGTCGAAATTTTTCCTGATAAGCTTTCCAGCGGCTTTGCGGTATCAAAAACTCGCTGACGTATTTCCTTTGCCGACATTCCAGGTTCGTATGTTGCTAGCAAAGCTATTGCACCCGCAACAATCGGCGACGCCACAGAGGTTCCCGTCAAAAACTCATAATCGTCGTCAAGGTAAGTCGAATACACACCTTGACCCGGTGCGGCTATATCGACACTTTCAATACCATAATTCGAACCGAAAGACAGATCATCTCCTTGAGTGGAATTGGCTACAGAAATAATGTTTGCATCTGGAAATCCTGCTGGATACTGGGAGTTACTAGCCGCATCTATATCCTCACCAGCGTTTCCCGCTGCTGCGACAAAAACGATTCCGATTTCCTCATGGACTTGAATCGCAGCCCTCGTGACACTATTCGGAGAGCTCGACCCGTAAGAATTGTTAGTAGCGACTACATTTACTCCTCTCTGTTTCAAACTCGAAACATAGCGTAACGCTTCCGCGATGGCGGAGCTGGAAAGTCCCGTATTATCCCCAACCTTCAGAGGTAACACCTTGATGTTCCAACCGACACCCGTCGTACCAATTCCGTTATTTCCCCTCGCCCCCACTATTCCCGAAATGTGAGTACCATGTCCAGTCTCATCTTCCGGATTCGGATCGTCATCAAGAAAATCCCACCCTCTCACATCGTCAATAAACCCATTACTGTCATCATCGATCCCATTGTTGGGAATCTCGTCCGTATTCATAAAAATATTTTCAACCAAATCTGGGTGTGAGGTTAGACACCCAGTGTCAATAACCGCGACAACGACATCATCTTCACCAGTTGAAAACTCCCAAGCATCTGGGGCTCTAATCTGATCAAGGTGCCATTGGAGAGAGGGCAAATATTCCCCTGGTTCCGCTGAAACAAAATGAAGATGGTCCTGCGAAACGACTGTATTTGGAAACTTGGTGCGAAGTCCGCTTAGCAGATTACGATAGCCTAAAACACTAGGCTTAAGAAGCTTTATCTGAACAAAGCTCGAGAGTCTTGATTTGCTCGATATAAAACCATCCGCTAGTTCTAAGTATTCTTCGAGAGCCACTTTATCCACAAATAGCGGGTTCGCATCAAATATCACTTCATCCCCAACTGAAGCCGACTGATTAACTAACGAAAGTTCGCCTCCTATTTTTCTTTCATATATTTGCTCAACGAGAACCAGACGTTTTCTATCTGTACCACTGTCAACTAGAAAATAGGCAACGACTTTTTCCTTTTCCGAACCTGTTGATTCGACTAGCTTTTCAATTACTAGGCTGTTTTCAAAGCGGCCCCTTGGTACAAACTGTTCTTCGATTAATTCGCTGTACTCCTTCGCATCCTCTTGAATGGAATGGCCAAACGAGTCTAGCCTTGCTATTTCATTCTCTTCAATATGAGTCTCAACAAGCCCTCTGTTTTGATAGGGTAATACGACCTCAGTCCAGACCCAAGACCAATAAGATAGGGCCAAAATTGTGGCGGTAATCGAGATTGCTAGAAACTTTCTTCTCATCTAATTCCGCTCTTTATTCAGTCTGCCTAACTCAAACAGATCAGGGGACCTTATAAAGGGGTTATACGCTCATAAGGCAATTTCGTATTCAAAAAAGCCGCGAGCATAAACTCGCGGCTGACAAAATTCCACTTGTTGTTTCAGAATGGACCCAAAAAAGCGATCGGTCCCTGTTCCTCAGCTTGATTCAGACTCGGAAGCAGTCGCCTCTGCCTTCTCTATGCTTGTGAACGTGAGTTGCTTTCCATCGCGGTCAATCGCCACACAATCCTCTTCATTGATTTCACCGCCAAGTAAGGCTTCAGCTATTGGATCTTCAAGCAATTGCTCTATCGAACGACGAAGGGGTCTCGCGCCATACTTCTCATCGTAACCTGTATCGATAATGAGTTCTTTCGCGTCTTTCGTCAGTTCAATTGAGATCTTCTTTTCAATCAAGCGAGACTGCACTTTCGCAATTTCCAGATCAACGATTTTGAAAAGGTGCTCCCGCCCCAAACTATGGAAAACGATGAGGTCGTTAATCCGGTTTAGGAATTCAGGCTTGAAGGTTTTCTTCGCCTCTTCGGTAACGTTCTCCTTGATTGACTCATAATCGTTACCCAGATTTTTGGCAGCTCCAAAGCCCATCTTGTTCTGACGCTGTATGGCGGCTGCTCCAACGTTGGTCGTCATGATTATTATGGTATTACGAAAGTCGATTTCCCGACCTAGGCTATCCGTAAGACGACCCTCTTCGAATATCTGAAGCATGATTTGGACAACATCCGGGTGGGCCTTTTCAATTTCATCGAAAAGCACAACAGAGTAAGGCTTGCGGCGAACCTGCTCGGAAAGCTGTCCCCCTTCTTCGTGGCCGACATACCCAGGAGGCGAACCTATCATACGCGAAACGGAAAACTTCTCCATGTATTCAGACATATCTACCTGAATTATCGAGTTGCTATCGCCAAACATCTTTTCAGCCAACGTTTGAGCAAGAAACGTTTTTCCCACTCCGGTCGGTCCGAGGAACATGAACGCTCCGATTGGACGATTCGGATCCTTTAGGTCTGCCCGACTCCGACGAAGCGCTTTAGCAATCGTTGAGCACGCCTCATCTTGACCAATAACGGTATGTTGAAGTTCTGTAGCCAATTGAAGAAGACGTTCTGTCTCCTTCTTTTCCATTCGGTTCAGTGGTATTCCAGTCCAGTCAGCCACGACTCTCATCATGTCTTCCTCGTCCACCGTGATTCGATTTTCTTCACGACTCTTCTTCCAGTCACCCAAGACACTTTCTTGCTTAGCTCTAAGTTGCTTCTCCTCATCACGAAACTTAGCAGCTTCCTCAAAATGCTGCTTGCTGATAGCTTCTTCCTTTTTCGCACAGACCTCTTCAATGGTCGTAGCCAACGACTCAATTTCCGGAGGTCTCGCCAAAGAGGCAATGCGGGCCTTCGATCCCGCCTCGTCCATAATATCGATCGCTTTGTCCGGGAGGAACCGTGCGGTGATGTAACGTTCGGAGAGCTTTGCAGCCGCCTCTAGCGACTTATCTGTGAAAATCGCTTTGTGGTGCTCCTCGTACTTGTGGCGGATGCCTTTCAAAATCAATATGGTGTCTTCAACGCTCGGTGCATCGACTTGAACGCTTTGGAAACGTCGATCCAGAGCACTATCCTTTTCGATGTACTTGCGGTATTCGTTCAGGGTCGTCGCCCCAATACATTGAAGTTCACCTCGCGAAAGTGCAGGCTTGAATATATTCGACGCATCCATGGCACCTTCAGCGGCACCCGCACCGACGATTGTATGGAGTTCGTCGATAAATATGATGATGTTCCCCGCTCTTTTGATTTCGTCCATCACGGCTTTTATCCGCTCTTCGAATTGTCCGCGGTATTTTGTACCAGCGACCATGAGAGCCAAATCAAGCGTAATTAGACGCTTGTCTACGAGTATTTCTGGAATGACCCCACTTGCGATTTCAAGGGCAAGACCTTCTGCAATAGCCGTTTTGCCAACTCCTGCTTCCCCAATCAGAACGGGATTGTTCTTCGTCCTTCGACACAAGGTCTGTATCACACGCCGGATTTCCGACTTTCGACCGACCACCGGATCCAGTTCGCCATTTTTGGCAAGCTCCGTTAAGTCCCTGCCAAAAGCCTTCAATGCAGGTGTCTTGGTATCCTTATTTTCGTCTCCAGATTGACCTCTTGGAGCCGCAATCGCATCTTCCGTCTCACCTGAGAATTGAGGGTCCAGTTCTCTTAGAATTTCGTTGCGCGTACGCTCGATATCGACTTCGAGCGATTTGAGAACCCGTGCTGCCACGCCTTCCCCTTCCCGTAAAAGACCCAACAGAATATGCTCTGTCCCTACGTAACTATGATTGAGAGCCTTCGCTTCCTTTCCAGCCAAAGCGAGCACCTTCTTAACTCGAGGCGTATAAGGAATGCTTCCGGAAGCTTTACCCTCCGGTCCTGAGCCCACTTGCTTTTCTACCGCACTTCGAACAGTTTCCAGATCGAGGCCCATTTTTTGGAGTACACTAACCGCTACTCCCTGGCCCAACTTAATAAGGCCGAGGAGAATATGCTCGGTTCCCACGTAATTGTGATTGAATCGGTCCGCTTCTTTCCTCGCAAGAGCGAGTATTTGCTGCGCACGAGGAGTGAAATTGTTCATAGGTTCCATAAAATTCTATTTTTTTTCTCCTTTGGTTGAATCCGCCTCCGTCGAGTTTTCTCGCTTCTCACTTTTTTCAATAGCAAACAACGGCCTTTCGACATTCTCAAACTGTTTTCTTAAATATTCAGACCGGAAAGCGTCGCGTTCGTTCGTATCGATGGATTTCCCCACGAGGTGTTGTATGTGCCCCGGTTGACATTCGATAAACGTTCTGTCGACTGTGTTTCTTGTTTCTTCAGAAAACATTTCGAGGTCGACACCGAAACGGACGAGTGAAGCCAAATTCATGCACTCGCTGGAGCTGAGCAGGTGGCTGTTCTGAAGAATTCCATAGGCACGGCCGATCTTGTCGAAAAGCTTGTTCGGGTCTTTTTCAAGTATTTTCTCCCTCGCATTCATTTCTTGATCAATGATTGTCTTTAAAACCGAGGAAAGGCGCTTGATGATTTCCTCTTCAGATTCGCCCAAGGTGGTCTGGTTCGAAATCTGGAAAATGCTGCCACTCGCATCAGACCCTTCACCAAAAAGACCGCGTACGGCAATTCCAAGCTGATTGACGGCCCGGACAACTTTCTCCATTTGATTGGAAATCACCATTGCAGGCAAATGCATCATCGCGGAGGCACGCATTCCGGTGCCGACATTAGTCGGACAGGCGGTCAGGAATCCAATAGTGGACGAAAAGGCGTAGTCGAGGTCATTTTCGAGAGTGCTATCAACAACATTTGCCGAGTTCCAAGCTTGTTTGAAACGATAACCCGATTTGATGACCTGAATCCGAAGATGGTCCTCCTCATTGATCATAACAGAAACCGACTGGTCTTTGCTAATAACGACCCCCGCTTGATCTGGAGCACCAGACAGCTCACGACTAATTAGATGCCGCTCAACTAAAATCTGTTTTTCCAATTCAGAAAGTTCCTCAACTTCCGCGGTAATACCGCGCTTCATTTGATTAAGCGACGCCACGGCGGGTAAACATGTCTCAAGTACTTGAGTTCGCTGAGGCAGTTTGGCCCAACCTGGAAAATGAGTTTTGCTCAAATTTCGGGCCAATCGAATACGCGTCATCAGCACGACCGGGCACTTCTTAGTGCTCCCTTCAGTCATCTCTGACTTACCGTCAAATATACTTTCGATCAGCATCGAACTTTAAGCGGTTTCCTCTTCTTTCTTGGCCTTTTTTAATTCGAGGATTTGATCCCTATATCGAGCCGCCTCCTCATAGTGCTCCTTTTGAATCGCCTCATCTAAATCACTTTCTAAAGTGCCAAGTCGGTCTTCGAAGCTCTTACGCTCGACCGCACGCCCAGGCACCTTGCCTTTATGATTTTCCCCTCGGTGCATCCCCGCTAGAGCGGGCGAAAGAATAGGCCCAAAGGCCTCGTAACAGTGCTCGCACCCCAAACGACCAGTCTTCTTGAACTCCTTCTGCGTATATTCGCATTCCGGGCATTCTTCGAACGAATCCAACACTTCCGAAGAGCTCTCGCTCTCCTCACCTGGCTTGACCAAGAGATCCGCTAGAGAGTATCCGTTTGGATCCGTTATTCCCTTTGATTCAGCACACGATTCGCAAAGATCTATCTTGTGAATCTGGTTATTGAGAATCTGCGTCAGATGCACCGTTGCAGATTCATCACAAAGATCACATTTTAGAGATTTGCCCATATCTTATTGGTGTTTGAGTTTAACCTTAAGTTCCAACGGTAATACGCCCGCGTTCAAACAAACCACAACGCACGAGACGTGCCAACATTCACATTGTTTGAATATTCATCGACCAGAACGCCCCAAGCAAGGTTATTCCTACTCGCTTTGCACCCAGCTTTTGATCTGTTTTGACACTTATGTTCAAGAGTTAAGGTTACTCCAACCCGACAAGGCAATTTTTTCCCGCTCTCCGAAGTATTTCAAATTAATCGAGCATCGTGCCCCTAGTCGAAACCTCCTCATGAAACGCCGCATGCAAGCTTTGAGTCATTGGGCCCGGATTGCCCGTCCCAATCACGCGGCCGTCCAACTTTACTACTGGGATTAGCTCCGCTGCGGTGCCCGTCAAAAAGCACTCGTCCGCATTCCATATTTCATGGCGGGTCAAGTTGCATTCCTTGACCGGAATGTTTGCTTTTTCTGCCAGTTCGATAACAGCACTCCGCGTTATTCCTCTCAATGCCCCGTTGGACACATCCGGAGTATAGAGCGTGCCTTTGTGAATGATAAATACATTGTCACCCGTGCACTCGGCAACATAACCTTGGTCGTTCAACATAATAGCCTCCAACGCTCCGTTTTGTGCTGCTTCAATTTTCGCTAGTATATTGTTCAAATAGTTAAGTGATTTTATGGCAGGATTCAAGGCAGCTGGACCCGACCGACGCGTAGGCACCGTTACGATTGAAAGCCCTACTTTATAGTGATCCTCAGGGTAGAGCCGGATCGAATCCGCAATGATAATGACCGACGCGTGTGAGCAGGAAGCGGGAGAAAGCCCGAGATCCCCTTTCCCGCGAGTCACTAGCAACCTGATGTAGCCATCTTCGATACCATTTATTTTGCAAGACTCACAAATCGCCTTCGACAGTTCCTCAGGAGCCATGGGGATGTTCAGCAAAATGTCTTTGGCGGAATACCAAAGCCGCTCAAGGTGCTCGTCTAGACGGTAAATGCACTTCCGATAAACGCGGATCCCTTCAAAAATGCCGTCCCCATAAAGGAGGCCATGATCAAATACCGATATTTTTGCGTCGTCTTTGTCAACAAAGGCTCCATCCAGAAAAACTTTCATTCAGCCTATTTCTGTTAGTTCAAGTCCCGCTTGCAAAGAAATTCTGACCTATAGGGAGAAATGCTTCGGGCACACCCGTTTTACGGCCAACAACAGGAAAACCCCTAGAGACCCCTGGGAAAACCATCCGAGCAAATCCAACTACCAAGTCGGTTAAGTTGTAAATTGATTCAATCTTACTTGAACTATTGCCGTTTCGCCTGACTCAGTGCCCTTTGTTAAGCTACATTAAGGCTGGATCAACAGACAAAGCTCAATTGTATTTCTTGAACAAAGGCACGTAACTCAATGCTCCTGCGCTCAGACGGTTTCACCACAATAGAGGTTCTCACCGTAAATGCGATCACCGCGATTCCGTCAGCAATTCCAGTCCCCACGGTTACACAAATGCGGGAAACCGCTAGGAACACCAAGGACCTCAACAATCTGATACAAATTATCAACGCCTCTTTTTTGTTCGTTTGCCAGAACAGCGAGCGATTCGTGAGCCAAAACAACAGTGTAGACTCAAATGGAAAAATATTACCATTTGGCGGCTAAGGCGACCTTGACGATGTTATTGCTACTTTCGCAGTCAGTGCTGGCCCGAACGAATTAAACACATCGGTAATTGATAGTGATGGAGCAGCAATTTAGTTGAATGGATGCGTTCCGGCACTTCCTGGAGCCAGGGGTCTGTTACTCTAAACACAGCTTTGACCAGTCAAACTGTCTCTTACGAGTCAGCAATGAATCTTACGATAGCTTCCCCATCCACCATCCATTTATCCTTCCCCCAAATGACGGATAGCTCAGCATCTGAATGCGGAACAAACGATATTTTTGGCATCGATTGTGGCCATATTGCTTTCTAAGGCGGTAACGCTTAATGGTACGAAACACCAACTGGGAAGCCTGTAAATGGCGTTGGATCTAACGCTAACAATTTAAACGCGGGCTTCGAATCTGTACCAGGACTTCGAGCTCCTGGAGCGATCTCCATTGAAACGTATTCTCCTCCCCCTCCTTGATTCTCTCAAACACTTTCCCCAAGCTCCACCATCTTTCATCCGTTCGAGAGCTTTTTTATTTCCGTGTTATGACCGCCGTTTTCCTATTGGGATAGAAGGTCCTGCACAAAGGGCAAACCGTCCCATCGCACCCTCTTGCAGTACAATGCTCCCGTCCGTAATAGATAATCTGCAAATGCAACGCGTTCCAACGCTCAATCGGGAAAAGAGCTTTTAAGTCCCTCTCTGTCTGATCAACGTTTCGTCCATTAGTAAGGCCCCAACGCTGGGCAAGTCGATGGATATGCGTATCCACCGGAAACGCCGGATGACCAAATGCTTGAGACATGACGACCGAGGCGGTCTTATGGCCTACTCCGGGTAGTGCTTCCAAGTCATCGAAACAAGCCGGCACTTCGCTATCAAACTTATCGACCAGTATCTGAGAAAGATCTCTTATCGCCTGAGATTTTCTGGGAGACAGTCCGCAAGGTCTAATGATTTCCCTAATCGCTTCCGACTCCACCTTTGCCATGTCCACCGGATTGTCTGCCAGTTTCCAAAGAGCCGGGGTCGTCTTATTTACCCGAAGATCCGTACACTGTGCAGAAAGCAGTACCGCTACCAGCAACGTGTATGCATCCTTGTGGTCGAGAGGAATTGGCGGATCCGGATAAAGCCGATCCAACTCCCTGTCCACAATAGCCGCCCTCTCTTTTTTCAACATGGCCGACGTTAATGCCAACAAACAGGATTCACGCAACGGCTTTCTAGATGTTGATTGGCCTCCCCTCCGGAATGGCGAGTACTTGCCCTACACCTGCTACTAACCCTCTTACCTAGATTCTCTGCGGCATAGCGCAAGCACTAGCCCTGTGAACGTATTTCCAACTTTAAAAAAGCGTCCCGAAAATACCTATTCCACATTTCATATTGATTTGCCTTTCCGCCGTTCTAATCTGCATTAGATTCTACTAACGCAGAGGACTTCCGCCATGATCAACCCATCCAGTCAAGAGCTGGAAAAGAAGGATACCCTCCTACGTCGCCAAACGACTGATAGACTACGGATTCCACCCACCGGCAATGTCCTGGCCCGTTCAGGGGACAATGATGATCGAGCCAACAGACAGCGAATTCAGAGATGAGCTCGATCGACTTTGCGACGCACTCATATCGATTAAGTCAGAGATTGAACGAATTGCTAACGGCGAGTGGACACAAGACGATAACCCTCTCATGAAAGCACCTCACACCAGTAGTCGAGTTGTATCCGACTACTGGAGTTCAACCCATGGCAGAGAATTGGCGGATTTCCCTTTGACTTGGACTAGAGACTGCAAATATTGGCTCAGGTTTGGACGAGTCGACAACGTCTAAGGCGATCGGAATCTAGTCTGCTCTTGTGTCTTTATGTCTGAGTACGAAAGTGATTGATTCACTGTCATCCAAATGTTCAAGACCTTTTTTATCTGACACAATAAGAATATACCTATGGCATTCATTCAGTGCGATTTCTACTCAGAGATTCTCGGAACGCGAACATCGCTCAACGCAGTCATTCCTTCGCGTGATGAGTCTGGCCAGGAAACTCCTCGAGAGATGCCTCAGCAATTTCCGGTACTGTTTTTACTGCACGGATTGCACTCTAACTATTCTGCCTGGTCTCGCTACTCCTCAGTCGAACGTTATGCTTCTGAAAAAGGGCTTGCACTTGTCATGCCGGACGCTGGACGCAGTTTTTACACGAATATGCATTATGGCTACCGTTACTTTGATTTCTTTTCCCAAGAGCTCCCAAAGGTGGCTAATCGACTCTTTCCTCTTTCACGCGACCGATCCCAACGATTCATCGCTGGGGTTTCCATGGGAGGGTACGGCGCTTTCAAGCTAGCACTTTCCCATCCCGAGCAATATGCCGCCGCCGCAAGTATATCAGGAGCGCTTTCGCTAACCCAGATTGAAGACCCCGACTCGCTTCTACCTGAATGGCCCATTATTTTCGGAGACAATTCGAAGATCGCAAACTCAGAAGATGACCTGCTTCATTTAGCAAAACGCTACTACCACCAAAAACATTTCCCTTTACGCCTTTTCCAATGCTGCGGGACGGAGGACTTCCTCTACCAATCCAATCAACATTTTCTTAAGAACGTAAACGATTTAGGGTTAAACCTTTACTACGAGGAGAGTCCCAGCGGTCACGAATGGCAGTATTGGGACGAACAAATAAAGAAAGTTATCGAATGGCTTCCCATTGACAGTAGCAAAAGTAAAAAGGTCTGAAGCTAATCTCACTCAATTAGCGACTACTAACTTCAACACGTCCTAATTACAATCATTCCATGAACAAAAGCTTAGTCACTAACTCTGTAGCAATCGTTGTCTGCATTTTAGGATACGCAATGCCTGAAAGCAGCCTCCGTCCCTTCGTCGTCAGTGCGGGACTGTTTTCCCTATCAGGTGCACTCACCAATTGGCTTGCGATTTATATGCTTTTCGAAAAGATTCCTGGTCTCTACGGCTCTGGCGTAATCGTCGCTCGGTTCCAAGAATTCAAAAGCAGCATACATTCGCTGGTACTGGAGAATTTTTTCAATGAGGAAAACTTCAAGCAATTTGCCGATGCCGCAATTCATCAGGGGTTAACTTCTGAAACAATCGAATCCGTGGTCGATATGGACCAAGCTTTTGATGGTTTTCTGGATGTGATAGGAAGATCCAAATTCGGAAGCATGCTTGCCTTTGTGGGCGGACTTAAAGCTATCGAACCCCTCAGAGAGCCATTCAAAGCCGAGTTTTCGGCACGATTTGTCCAGGTTATTGAGGATCTCGATCTCACCAACAGCAATATGCATTTCGAGACCTTTCGTCCCACAGTTGAGAATCTCGTCCAGGGAAAGCTCGATCAATTGAAACCACAGGAAGTAAAAACCATTTTAGAAAAGATCATTCGCGAACACCTGGGATGGCTGGTCGTATGGGGAGGCGTTTTTGGTACAGTCATTGGCATACTTCACGCTCTTGCCAAAATCTGACTAGGAGAGATTACAGCGATTGCCCTAGTCCCGCAGCCCTACGCCTGATTCAGCAAGTATTTCGGAATACTAATATCTTGGTAGAGGGAAAACGCTTAGGAACATAAATACCTCAAAACATTGTGACTTGAAGTAAATCTCAGCGTTAATCACTTTCCTCCTATCTATCGAGAAGAAGTACAAATTGACCAACCGAATCTACATCGTCGACGACCATCATCTATTAAGTTGAGACTTGTTCCAAATCGTGGCCATCGAGGCCAAAATCGAAAGTTGTGGTGAAGCTGAAGATTCACCTGCCGCGATCAGGAGAGTTAGATAAGCTATTCCTTAAGCTATCATCGTAGACGATTAGCTCAAGCGTGCCAACGTTCTTGAGCTTTCAACAAATCTTATAGCCATTCACGAAGACATTCCCATCATCGAGTTTTCCATGTAAAAAAATCCATTTACGCCCAGCGAGCCCTCACAGCCGGTCCAAAGGCCTGTTTAATTAAGAAAGAGTCTTCTTCCAAGGTCGTAGATGCGGTTCAAAAAATCATCCAAGGGAAGATATGTGTGGGCCCTTTGGTCGACGACCAAGTTCTGCATCAAACCGTTATTGGACCCGGGAACGATTTAAATTCTCCTGTCGAATGATTAACCGACATAAAGTTGGAATTGGTCCAGCTTATTAAGCGATATCTTTCTGACCCCGAGCTGTAGGTCGTCTCAGATTTCAGTCAATCGATGGACAATCGAGAAATTGCTAAGCAAGTGAGTAACAACAGCAAAGCGATTAAATATCATAGCTCTCGCATCAAGTCAAAGTTTGAGATATTTGGTCCATCCAAACTGTTCAGATTCGCCTTGCGACTGCAAAACAAGGCTTTTAGACTATTTCGATCAAATATACAGGATCGTACTGACGGTAATCTAAAGTCATTCGTCGATTGTGCCATTCAGATCGATTTTTGTATTGCACTGCCCAAAAAATCGATTCTTTTAACCAATCTACGCTAGAGGTCGGCGAGGCAACCGCCCTCCTCCGCGGAACCTTCAGGACCTTCCTGAGCAGTAGCGGTTAGCCCAGCGACGAGCTTGGCTAGCGATTTCCCTCTCGGGCAATCATCGTTTCCGTGATCTCAAAAACTCATATGCCACACAGCAAAGCAATCGATAAAACTAAAATCATAGGCGACTACAAGACGCACGATACAGACACTGGATCCTGCGATGTTCAAATCGCTCTTCTCAGTGCCCGGATTAATCATCTGACAGAACATCTACGAGCCAATCGCAAAGATTTCCACACCCGCCGCGGTCTGCTCGCAATGGCTAGCCGACGCCGCAAATTGCTCAACTATTTGAGAAAGAACGATCTTAGCAAGTACAACGAGCTACTGCAGCGCCTAAATCTGCGCAAATAGTCGAAGCCGCCTCAAGACGCTGTTCTAAGTTGCCAACCGATCGCATCAACCAATTAGGTAAAGCGCGACATTCCCAGAATCCGGGCCTGCATCCTCAGTCATGAAATCTAGAGGATCGGGCACTTTTTCATAAATAGTAGATACAACAAAAGTTCCCTCCGATAGAAAACTCGGCGAACAGGGACATTTCCGAATGACATCGCTACTGGTCTCATCCGGAAATCTCTCTTAGACGCCATGTTTTCGTCGGTCGCGAGTATGTAATAAATATAATGATACAAAAACATAGTGTAAAGATAGATGCTCTAAACATGACCATCTCTACTGGAGATCTTGCTCAACTGGCAAGCGGATCCGTAACTGTAACCGTTGGCGAAACCTGTGTTTTCGTTTCCGCCACGGCTGCGAGTACCGTCCGTGAAGGCCAAGACTGGTTTCCTCTTACCGTCGACTACCGCGAAAAGTATGCAGCTGCGGGACGCATCCCCGGTGGTTATTTCAAACGTGAAGCTCGGCCCACTGAAAAGGAAATTCTCACTTCGCGCCTTTGCGACCGCCCTTGCCGTCCGCTTTTTCCAAAAGGCTTTTTGAATGAAGTACAAATCATTGGCTTCCTTCTTTCAACGGACAAGACAAACGAGCCTGACATTTCAATGCTCAACGGAGCATCGGCTGCTCTGGCCATTTCAGACATACCTTGGAATGGTCCGATCGGAGCTGTGCGTGTTGGACGTGTTGATGGCGAATTCGTCACAAATCCCACTTTGGAAGAGCAATATGCATCAGAACTTGATCTAATCTATGTCGGAACTAAAACCGACATGCTGATGATCGAAGGGAGTGCTGCTCAACTTCCGGAAGATGATTTTATCGCAGCGCTGGAGTACGCTCACGCAGCGATTCAGCCAATCATCGCTGGCATTGACAAACTGGTTTCAATCGCAGGCAAAGAAAAGTCGGAATTCCCACTCGTAGTGCTGAATCCCGAGGTACGGGAATTCGTTGAAAACCTGATTGGCGAGGACGTTAACGCCGCAGCTCGTCTTGGTGACAAGCAAGAACGCAACGCCAAAATGGACGAGCTTAAAGAAAAAGCTGGATGTGCTCTCAAAGAAAAGCTGGGCGAGGAAAGCTACAATCCCGCTCAGCTTTCGATGGCAATGGAGGAAATGCAGGAGGCGGCCTACCGAGCCCCGATTCTCGAATCTCAGGTCCGCTCCGGCGGACGCGGTCCGACGGAACTCCGTAAGTTGCAAAGTGAAGTGGGCCTCCTCCCACGTGTACATGGTTCCGCCCTATTTTCTCGCGGAGAAACGCAAGCTCTTGTATTTGCGACGCTTGGCCCGACGAACGAGGCACAGAGACTTGATGCGGTGACGGGAGGTCCAGAATCCAAGTCATTCATGCTACACTACAATTTCCCTCCTTTTTCGGTGGGAGAAGCAGGTCGCTTTGGTTTTACGGGTCGACGCGAAATTGGGCATGGGGCCCTAGCTGAACGCTCTCTGCTTCCCGTGGTTCCCGCAGAAGATCACTTCGCCTATTCGATTCGAATCGTGTCCGAGGTTATGGCATCAAATGGCTCCACGTCGATGGCTTCCATTTGCGGAGGGTGCTTGGCTCTCATGGATGCAGGAGTACCTATCTCAGACCCCGTTGCCGGGATTTCATGTGGACTCGTAACCGAAAACGGACCTGATGGAAAAATCGCTAAACACGTACTTCTAACCGATATCCTAGGTGAAGAGGATCACTTTGGCGACATGGACTTCAAAATCGCTGGTACCCGCAACGGAATCACTGGATTCCAGCTAGACCTCAAAATCAACGGTCTGCCTTTCGACATCATGCGTGAGTCAGTCGCCCAATCGAGAGATGCTCGCATTGCTATTCTTGATTCCATGGCGGAAGCGATCGACAAGCCACGTGACAAGGTCAGCGAAAACGCTCCGAGGATTACCACGGTTCAAATTAACCCCGAAAAGATTGGTGCTCTAATTGGCCCTGGCGGCAAGAACATCCGCCGCATCGTTGAAATCACCGGGGCACAGCTGGATATCGATGACGACAACAGCGGTAAGGTGAACATCTACGCTACTAGCGAAGAGGCAATGAATCGTGCTATCCAGGAAATCGATCTCGTTTGCGGCGAAATCGAGGAGGGAAAGATCTACCGCGGTGTCGTCAAAGCCGTTAAGGAATTTGGCTGCTTTGTAGAGGTATTGCCCGGTCAGGAAGGACTGGTACACATTTCCGAGTTAGCTGACTTCCGCGTAAGGCGTACAGAAGATGTATGCAAGCCTGGCGACGAAATGGTGGTCAAATGCATTGGCATCGACGAGAAAGGCCGCGTACGCCTTAGCCGAAAAGCAGCCCTGGAAGAACTCGAAGCCCGCAAAGCTGCTTCAAGCGAAAGCGAAGGGGAGCCAGAAGAATCGGACTCGAGCGAAGAAGTCGAAACTGAAAAGGCTGCTGAATAAGGTTACTTGAAGCTTTCAATCTAATTATAGGCCGGAGCATCATGCTCTGGCCTTTTTTGTAACACTCCATTGCCTGAAACTATGAATATCCTTCTCTCGAACGACGACGGTATCGACTCACCTTTTCTTAGAATTTTAGCTGAGGTGTTCTCAGAAAATCACGAAGTTGTAGTAGCCGCTCCCGCAAAAGAACAGAGCTGGATAGGTAAAGCAATGAGCAGACGCGGATCAGTACAGCTCGACGAAGAGGCATCATTTCCATGTCTTGCCTACAAATTAACCGGTACTCCTAGTGACTGCGTCAATATTGCATTGGAGTACCTTTGCATAGAAACGCCAGACGCAGTCCTCTCAGGCATAAACGTTGGCCACAATGCTGGCCTTAGCTTTATCGCGTCATCGGGCACAATTGGAGCAGCACTAGAGGGGGCCTTGCAACGCTTCCCCTCGATAGCCGCATCCATGTATCTCGATCCGGAACAATTCAAAGCAATTGGGGAAAACGAAAATCCTCTGACCAAGCAAATGGAAAGCCATG
>DIHO01000017.1 GCA_002420185.1 Opitutales bacterium UBA5694 | reverse complement strand
TAATGTTTTTAGTGGCAGCTATACGGCAGTAAGCATTTATTTCCCCGATTAAATATTACCCTATAAATATTATAAATAACTTTCTGATAACGATTTAAACAATTTATAAGGAGCATTAACTATAATGTTACGGCAGCATTAGTTTGTTTATGTGACTTCACGAATAAACCTCTCAGAGAATTTTTTGCTAGCGGTACATGAGACCAGCAAATTGGATGAGCGGTCAGGCATGGCCTTGGCGGCGAATCTGGGCGAATTTGCCATCTACAATTGCCGAGTCGAACTAGTGCACTCGCTTGAATATCTGATTGGCAACTAATGCCAATGTATTCATGGTGCGGGTAAAGGGATTTTTCTGCCCGAGATTTTGAAATTTATGCGTCCTGCTCGCGAGGAGTGGATCGCTCATATCGGTCGCTCAATCGGAGTCGAAGGAATGGTGGGGGCGGCTATGAGCGAAGTGATGGGATTGTGCAGAGAATCGAGGCTTCCTCAGCACCTACGCGACGTAGGGGCGAAGCATGAGGATGTCCCATAATTGGCAGAGTCAGACGGTCTGCCTGAACGTCTAATGGTTCTGATCGCAAACCGACCAAATTTGGAAGACCTTTGATCCACCTACGAAGCGTCGGATTGAAACCTGGTACTTGCGTTGAAACCGGACGGTGCCATATTGCGGTAACATGGCTATTTGTTTTCGAACTTAATCCTCAAAGAAATGTATGGAGTTTGATATAGGTATCAACCTGGCTCTAATCGATATTTAAACACAAAGGCAGCACTCAAATGAAATTCTATCTAAACGGAATTTGGCAACAGCGCGATAAACGAATCGACGTACTCAACCCTTTTGACGGTCAAGTGGTCGATACCGTACCGAAAGCGACTGAACAGGATGTAGGAGATGCGATCGTTTCTGCGGAAAAAGGAGCAGAGGATATGAAAGCGCTTTCTGGGTACGATCGATACGAGATCCTGAATCGAGCGACGGCGTTACTGCGTGAACGTTCTGAGGATTTGGCTCACACTCTTAGTTCTGAGGAAGGTAAAGTTTTGCGAGAGGCACGGCTTGAAGTCGATCGGGCGAGCCAGACCTTGGAAATCAGCAGTGAGGAGGCCAAACGTCTCACGGGTGAAGTCTTGCCGTTAGATGGAAGCAAGGATGTGCGAAATCGTTTTGGATTTACCCTGCGAGTTCCATGCGGCGTGGTGGCGGCAATCGCTCCTTTTAATTTTCCTCTCAATCTCGTTTGCCACAAAGTCGGCCCAGCCCTAGCGGGTGGAAATTCGGTCATTTTAAAACCTGCGAGCGATACCCCCTTGGTCGCGTTGAAATTAGTCGAGATACTCTTGGAGGCGGGATTGCCTCCTCTAGCACTCTCCTGCATCACGGGAAGTGGCAAGACGATCGGAGAAGGGATTTGCTCCGACTCTCGAGTGCGCAAGATTTCCTTTACCGGTAGCAAAGAAGTGGGCGAGCGGATTTGCAATATTGCTGGTATTAAGAAAGTCACGATGGAGCTGGGTTCTAACTGTCCCTTAGTCGTGTTACCAGACGCGGACTTGGAACAAGTCGCAGATATTGCAGTCGCGTCAGCCTATGCCAATGCAGGTCAGGTGTGCATTTCGACTCAACGGATGATCGTCATGGACTCGGTCCGCGACGAACTAATCAACATCATGAAACCGAAGATCGAATCCTTGTCAGTAGGAAACCAGTTGGACGAAACATCAGGAATTGGACCGATGGTACGTGAATCCGATGCTGTTCGTGTTGAAAATTGGATACAAGACGCGGTTTCCGACGGAGCTAGTATTGTATGTGGGGGGAAACGTGAAGGAGCGGTTATGCAGCCGACTCTGCTAGATGGTGCGACGCATTCCATGCGAATTTGCCGTGAAGAGTTGTTTGGCCCCGCGGTGTCTGTTGTAAAGGCAATCAATGTCGACGAAGCGATTCGACTGGCAAACGACACAGAGTTTGGTCTTGGAGCGGGTGTGTTTACCAAAGATATAGACAAAGCGATGCGTTTTGCCCGGGAAGTGGATAGTGGAAATATTCACATCAATTGGGGGCCATTGTGGCGGGTCGATGCCATGCCTTATGGTGGCCTAAAGGGAAGTGGTACCGGCAAAGAAGGGCCTAAGTATGCGATTGAAGAAATGACGGAGTTGAAGACCGTCGTGATCCACTCGAAATAGTTCGATCTAGCTCATGAGAATTTACCTACCCATCCCTTTTGTATTTGCACTAGCGAGTCTTGGTATTGCAAACCCCCATCCTATCCTAACTTTTTCCCTGAGTTCCCTCTCAGAATGAATGGTCGGATGCACTCTCTGTCCCCAATCGAGAATGCACCCGATATACGAAACTTAATCGACGCCATGTGATGGCCGAACTTTACGAACGGCACGGTACTTGCATCAGAACCTTCGAAAGATCGCCAACATTCAGCGATTCCTCACGACTTCGGTTTCTCGAGCCGGATCGTAATTGGGATTGGGGACTGGCATTTGGGCAGCCACGGATGCCCGCCAGTTGTTGAGTCGATGTCGGAGCTGATCTCGAGTCTTCAGATTGATCTTGGAGCTATCGTGCGTTTCTGAGATGTCTTTGTTTAGATTGTAGAGCTCTAACCTTCCTGTTTCGTGAAACTCAATAAGGCGCCAATTACCAGATCGGATGGCACTGTAGGGACCGTCTCCACCCGCATGGTAGTGGGGATAGTGCCAGAAAAGATTCCGACGGATGGTTTGAGTGGGTTTAGTGAATATAGGAACCAGACTCCTGCCATCCAAGTACTCGTTGTGGCTTGCGACACCCTCTGTGCCTGACACTTCTAGAAAGGTTGGAAAGTAGTCAATCGTCATAATAGGCGTATCGCTCTTAACTCCCTCTGGAATGAACCCTGGCCAGCTGGCTATTGCTGGAACTCGGACCCCGCCTTCGTAGGCGGAACCTTTCCCTCTACGCAGAGGAATATTTTCAGTGAAGTTATCGTGGTTGCCATAGCGCTGAGTGAGCCCGCCATTGTCTGAAGTGAAGACAATTAAGGTATCTTCGAGGATGCCTTCAATTTCAAGCAATTCGATGACGCGTCCCACGCTTGTATCCAGACTTTTGACCATAGCGGCGTAAGTTGGATTTTTGTGGATCGCGTATGTATCGACTTTTTCAATAAAGTACTTTATAAAATCCTCTTTACCTTGGATCGGTGTGTGAGGAACATTGTAGGCGAAGTAGAGGAAGAAAGGATCGTCTTTCGCTTTCTGGATCTCCTCTATTGCCTTGGATGTCAGATAATCGGTGGAGTAGTTTGACTGGAGCCCAAGGGAATTCACAGTGGAATCGCTGATGAAGTAGCCCCGCGTTCCCTGCGGCTTGTCATGGGATACGTCGAAGCCGTGAGCTGTCGGTCCTTGATTGCCCTTTTCGGGAAAGTCTAGGTGCCATTTTCCGATGTGGATCGTTTTGTAGCCATTCTCTTTTAGAGCCTCAGCTACAGTAATGTGCCGTTTGTCGAGCCCCTTAGTCCATTCGGGGGTTTTCATCTTGGCGTAAGGGCGGTTTTGGCCAGCAATGAAGTCGGTGAGTCGCAGTTTAGCAGGGTACATACCTGTCATGATGCTCGCACGTGTGGGCGAACAAACCGTACAGGCCGCATAGGCATTGGTAAACGACATCCCTTTTGAAGCGAGGTGATCGAGATGGGGAGTTTCGTAATAATCGCTGCCAAAGGAGCGAAGCCCGGTCCACCCCAGATCGTCTGCCAAAAGCAGCACTATGTTCGGCTTCCGGTCTACCGAGAAAGCCTGGGTAGCGACGAGCGCCAAGAGGAAAACTATTAGGTGGGTACGCACAAAAAAACAACAATGGATCTAAATTCACGTTCGGCAATTCCTAACCTGATTACTAAGAGGATTTTAGATGGAGTCTCGTCGAAATCGGTGGTTCCTTCAAGGCTCCATCGGCAATAGGCCTATTAAAAGTGAGCTATCAATTGCCTAAGTGGGTTACGACTCGGTAAGGGCTTCTGGTCTCAATCAGCCTTCATCAGGCACTTGCGACGATTTTTTGGAGAGGGGTAAGAGTCATAGTATGGCCCTGATACGCATCATAATTTTGGTTTCGCTACCTTTGCTGGAATTCAATGCCGCTGGTCCGTTAGAAGAGCTTGAACAAATGATTTCCGAAATCGGTAACTCAGTAGCTTCGCGGAAAAATTAGACATGATGTTCTGGGCTTTTCTTTGACTCGAAGGGCTTCCAATACCAGCTATTTACTGAGGTGATCATTGTCCCGAGGTCTTCGGCAACTAGAAGGGAGCACGGTATGAGGAATAAGGTGATAACAGTGGCGAAGACGACGCCGAATCCCAGAGATACGGCCATAGGTATCAGAAACTGGGCTTGCAGGGAGGTTTCCATCATCAGCGGAAGTAAACCAACGAATGTAGTTACGGAGGTAAGAATGATGGGGCGGAAACGTTTACCTCCAGCCTCAAGTGCGGCATCGCGGAGGCTCATACCGGCTGCCTTTCTTTGGTTTACGAAATCGACCAAGACCAAAGAGTCGTTCACAACGACTCCAGCAAGAGCCAACATCCCGAAGATTGATAGGTAAGAGGGCGTTAGGCCCATGATCATGTGCCCAAGCAATGCCCCGACGATGCCAAATGGAAGGGCGATCAAGACGAAGAAGGGCTGTGTCATGGATTTGAATGGGATAGCAAGAAGGGCGTAGAGGATAAATAGCAGGGCCAGAGAGCCGATAATGGTGCGGCGTCTCGATTCTTCGGCTTCGGCCACATACCCCATCCATTTGAAAGACAAGCCCTCCACCTCGTTGCAAAGCTCTTGAATTCGAGGCTCAATTTCTTTCGAGATTCCAACGATGTCTACGGTTTCGTCGATCGGCTGGGCCCCGATGCGAATGACTTCGGCTCGGTCGTTGCGCTCAATAGAGGTGGGAGCTTGCGTGAAGGCGACGTCGGCTACGAGGGTAAGAGGTACTTCGGCTCCCCGAGGCGTGCGAACCTTGATTCGTTCGAACGTGTACAAGGATTCTCGTGCGTCTTCGGGCAAACGCACCATAACTCGAACGTCGTCGACACCCTGCAACACCCGTTGAGCCTGCTCCCCGTAGAATGCCTGTCGGATTTGACGGGCAAGAAGCTGTTGCGTGAGGCCCAGTTCAGCGGCTCTGGGCTTAAGGGTTACTTCCAGTTCATCGGCCCGAAAGTTAACATTGGCCCAGGCGTTGTTGATACCCTCGTACCCCCATAACATCATCCGGATCTCGTCAGCGACTATCGCTTTTTCCTCTGAGTTCGGACCGCGCAGTTCAAGATTCAGATTGTCCTCATTGTACTCACCCCCTTGTTTTAGTGTGGACTCGGAATAGACTCGAAACGTTCTGGCCTCGGGGATGGGCCCAATGATTTCAGCCCACCGATTGGCGATCACGCTATTGCGCGGTCCCGGCTCGCTTCTACCGTCCGGAGGAACGACTTCCACTTGGACGAATCCCTGAGACTGACTGTATCCTTTTCCTGGGTACTTAGCACCAGATACTAAAGAAACATTCCGCACCAGCGGGTTGCCGGTCTCCGGATCGACGAATTCGGTTTTAAGCTGATCAACCGCATCGACGATTCTTCTAATGTAGTGGTCTGTGGTTTCCAAGCGGACATCGCCCGGAAGGGCCAAGATGGCCGTGAGGCGGGTGGTGTCGACGCTTGGGAAGGATTGAAAGCCCAGGCGGCCACCCATGCAGTAACCGGCCATGAGTAATCCCACGGTCGCGAATACGCACAATACGCACCAGCGATGGACTACAGCGAAATTCAACGATGGCTGATAGACGTTCTTCGCAAATTGCTCCATGCCATGGGCGACCCGCGACTGGAAGCGTCCGAACGCATTTTTAGTCGGCTTGATGCGCACATTTTTAAGGTGTGCTGGCAGAATCAACTTAGATTCGATTAGCGAGAACAGCAGTACCGGGGCAACGATAGGCGGAATTTGCTTTGCGAAATCTCCCCAAACGCCCTCGAAATAGAGCAAGGGTAAAAAGGCGACTGCGGTTGTTATGACGCCGAAGGTGACTGGCACGGCCACTTGTTTCGTCCCCAATATGCTGGCTTCATTCGGGTCCATCCCGGTCTTGAGTTGGGAATAGACATTTTCGCCTGTAATAATCGCATCGTCGACAACGACCCCTAGTACCAGAATATAGCCGAAAAGGCTCATAATGTTTGCCGTCACCCCAAAGAAGGGCATAAGCAAGACTCCGCCGGCAAAGGAGATCGGAATACCCAGCACGACCCAGAAGGCGATCTGCGGACGCAGAAAAATGCTCAGTATGATCATGACGAGGATGCTCCCCTGAAAGAGAGAATCAACGAGCGTATCCAGGCGGCCGCGTATGCTCTGGGACTCGTCTTTCCAAATGTGCAGTTCGACACCATTCGGAAATCGATTGTGGGCGGTTTCTACGTATTTCCGAACCTTGTCAGAGATGCCGATGGCACTCTCCTGTCCAATCCGCATGACTTCTACATAGAGAGCCGGCTTTTCGTTGAATTCGACGTATTTGGTGCCACCTTCGAAACCATCGATGATCTTGGCTACCTCTCCAATGAGGACATCAGCCCCGTCCTTCGAGCGAATCGGAATCTTGGCAAAATCCTCTTCGGTGTAGGCTTGGCCTCGAGTTCTGACCGTTAAGCGACCGCTTTGGCTTTGAATCGTGCCGGCAGGCATATCGATAGAATTCCTGCGAATGGCGTCGGCTATTTGCTGGAAGGTCATTCCATAGGATCGGAGTTTCAGCTCATCCGCTTCGATCGAAATCTCGCGAGCGCGGTCTCCTTGAATATTGATTCTGCTGATGCCCGGCATCTCCAGAAGATCATCCCGAACTTGACGGGCTGCTTTAAGGAGGTCGTGGTCGCTCAAATAACCCGAAACCGCGATCGTGAGCACCTCTCGCGAGTTTGCCGATTCCGGTATAAAAATGCGGGGCGGTTCGGTCTCAGCAGGGAAGCTATTAATGGTGTCGACGGCGGCTTTGACGTCGTCCATCAAGCTGCGCAAATCTACGCCGTCTTTGGCTCGCAGGTAAAAGCGGGCTCGCCCGTTGCCGCCGTCGGCATTGAGTTGCTCAATTCCTTGCACTCTTTCCAAGGCGGTTTCAACCGGGATCAAGATGGCTTTTTCGATATCCTTGGGAGTCGCTCCTCGATATCTCATATCCATCATTACAAGGTTCCAGCTCAGAGCTGGGGTCACTTCCAGCGGGATTTTGAAGAAGGCGGTGTACAAGCCGGCAAGGAAAATGCCAACCATGAGAAAGTTGGCGGCGATTCCATTTTTCGTGAACCAGCTTATCATTCCGACTAATTCTGTTTTTCTTTTGGTTTGTTTGAAACGCCCATCGCCTCGAGCCACGCTGATTTCTTTAGGGCGTCGGGATTGATATCTGGAAGAATCTCTACCTGGCCTCCCTCTGGTGCATACCCCAGTTTTGTAGTGGACATTAAAATACCATCTGGAATATCTGGATCACGAATGATAACATGGTCTTCGTCCGCCCAGATCGCTACTATGGTACGTTTATGCAGGGTCATTTTATCGGGATCCACTAAGTAAACTTGATCCAGGCGCTTGACGCCTATTCTGGGGAGAGGCATCACGTTTTCCAGAATTTTTCCGGATATGGAAGCTGTAACCGGTTGCCCAATACGCAAGGGTGGCTTGCCTGAATGCAGTCCGAACGGATCGTCTACCTTAGCGATGGCGAAGAGTTCCAGCGAGCTGGCGTCTAAGGCACCCTCGGTGCGGACGATTTCAGCTTTCCAGAGGGCCCCGTTTCCCGGATTTAGGCTGTCGCTCAGTTCTACGCCTACAGGCGGGTCGCCTAGGTTTTCTGGTAACGCAAGCAGCGGTAGATCCTCAGTGGATATAGGAAGGCGAACTTCGGCATAGTCGGAGGCAAAGATCGTGCCGAGGGTGGAATTAATGCGGATAGCCTGGCCGAGACCGACCGAGCGTTGGCGGACGCGGCCATCGAAGGGGGCGCGTATGCGAGTGCGTTCCAAATCACGTTGGGCCCGATCTAGTTGGGCGTTGGCGGATTTGACGTTGGCTTCGGCTTGCTTTAACTGAGGAATGCGTAGCACAAGCGGGTCGGGCTGTTCATCCTCGTTCGAACTCAGGCGAATCCAGTTTTGGCGAGCTTGGTCGGACTGAGCTTTTTCCAAGGCGTAGGAAGAAGTGGTGCGTGCCACTTGTGCTTCAGCATTGGCCAGGGTCGCTTCGAAGTCGGCGGTGTCCAGCTCCGCGAGGACGTCTCCTTCGCTGAAAAAGGCTCCGTCTTCGAAGTTGGGGCTGATGCGAACGATGCGTCCAGCCACTTCAGAATTGAGCGTGATCTGATCGTGGGGGCGGACGTTGCCTTGGCTTGTTATGCGGGTAGGGTAGTTTTGAGAGACCAACTCGACGACTTGGGTTTTAATGGGTCGCGGCTTGCTATTTCCTTTTTTGGTTTCCTCGGGTTCGACGGAAAGTTGAAGATAGCCGAATATGCCGACTGCCATAATCAGGACCGGGGGAACGATTCGAAGAAGGACTGCAAAGAATCCACGATTCAGGGAAGGAGACGAGGAATTGCTGGAATCGGGTGAATCGAGTTTGGAGGTCGGGCTCGACGAAGAGCTACTTTCTGTCGTATTCATGGAAGAGAAAGGAACATTGGAAATTCGTTTGAGTAGTCGACTGCGAGAGTATAAGGTTCCTTTTACGATGTGTTACATGAAATGGGGGGAGGGGACAATCTGAAAGTAGAAAGATCGATGGACGGCCGCATATGCTTCACGATCAGTTAAAGTGCCGACCCCTGCTAGTCGCGGTTCGATCATCTGGGACTTCCCCATTGGTCGGCTAGCTGCCTGAATAGATGATGGCATGATACCTGTCTGCGGTTTGAAGTAGTCGCCGTACTCCCGCAACAAACGTTCCGGAAGCGTAAAGACTACCACGTTGAGCTCGAACAAGTCCTGGACCGCTTTTTTGTATTTAAAGCGGCTCACGTGCCGAATCGGGGTTTTCGGAAATAAGGTGCGAGCGGCGATCGCCTCTTTCATCAGTGATTGCAGCTCAGCGATTATCTCCTGTCTAGAATCAGCTGGAAAAGGAGGTTCTTACTCTGGCGGCAGTTCTTCGAATTCGAAATCTCCACTAAGTTCAGATCCCCTTTAATTTTGTCATCTTTGCCGTGGCATTTGATGCAATTTTCTGCGAGGGCTGGAAGGAGCGTTTAATTGAAGCCTTCTGCGGCATTAACAAAGGGAGTCAGCTTTACTGCGATGACGAAGAATACGATTAATCAAGGGACGTCCCGTATGGCGCCTACAGGTTTTGCAACTTGTTTGATCGGAATTAGCATGTAATTCAAAGATTGAGTCACGAAGGCTCGATCTGCCTTGCCTTGATTGTGAGGTAGGTGGGGCTAGACTGACTCCCAGACAAAAGGGCTAGATTGGATGCTTTCAAATCAAAAAGGTGGATGGTCTGGAGTCGCATCATCACTCAGTTTCTTATTGGGCTAAACTTTGGAGAAGCCGCGATTACTATTGCTTATTCTTAGCTGAGAAGGTCTTAGTTCAAGGTTGTCTGTTATCCCTAATGGCCAGCCTTTTAATCTATGCAATCTCATCCTCTCTTCTTATCCCGTGCCATGTGCGAACGGTTATCAGTAATTAATTCCAGTTTCGTTTCGATTGTTCTTACTTGCCTCAGCTCGTTTGCATTCGCCGCTTCTACCAAACCTAATGTTGTGCTTTTAGTCTCGGACGACCAAGGCTGGGGGGACGTTGGATACCACGGAGGTGAAATGTCGACTCCCAATCTCGACCAGCTCGCCAAGGACGGAATGGAGCTGAACCGATTTTATACTTACCCAATTTGCTCACCCACTCGTACCTCACTCCTGACGGGTCACATTTCGATGCGTCACGACATATTTTCGCCAATACCAGCCAACTTGACGATACCTCACGATGAGCAGCTTATGAATCAGGCTTTTAAGGAAGCGGGTTACACGACTATGACGGCTGGCAAGTGGCATTTAGGCATGACCCATGTCCGCGATCTGCCTATTAACCGTGGTTTCGACCATACCTACGGATCGCTGCGAGCAGGGCCGGACTACTGGACGCACGGGCGAGGCGAGCAAAAAGATTGGGCCCGTGATGGGAAAACCGTCTTTGAAAAAGGGTATGTGACCGATTTGTTCGGCAACGAAATCAGTCGCCTGATCCGCGATCGCGATCCCTCGAAACCTTTCTTTTCCTATGTCGCGTTCACTGCACCACACACCCCCCTGCAAGCACCTCAAGAGTACGTAGACAAGTATGCCCACATCGATAATGGGGATCGCCGCATTTATTGTGCGATGGTGGAAATCTTAGACGTAGCGATTGGCAATATTCTCAAGGCGATCGATGACGAAGGAATACGAGACAACACGATAGTGATTTTCTTTTCGGATAATGGTCCAACTACAGTCGGGGATAGCAGTGGTTTCCGAGGACGAAAAGGTCTCGTCTACGAAGGAGGCACTCGCATGCCCGCTATCATCCGTTGGCCAGGTAAAATTCCTGCGGGCATCCGCAGCGAGCAGCCTATGGTGGTTTACGACTTGTTTCCGACATTCGTTGAGGCTCTGGACCTTAAGACAAATCTGAATACGCCTTTTGACGGTGAGAGCTTATGGGACGTCCTTAAAACGGGTGGAAAGCGTGAGCGTAAAACCGATATGGTTATCGGCACCGGAACGTCCTATTCAGTACATTCGGGCGATTACAAGCTGGTACACTCGAACATCAATAGAAACACGCCTAATTCGGATCCGGAACTTGTCGAACTGTTTAAGATTTACGATGACCCAAAAGAAACGACTAATATCGCTGATACCCATCAGGATGTAGTCGAAAAAATAATGGCCAACAACGCTGTATTTGCAGATATGGTACGCAACGCTCCGTTTCGTGAAGGGCGTCGAGGACGAGCAGCTCGAATTGCGAGAGGCGATAGCGACCCGAGTGGGCGAAATGGAGTTGGCACTTCGGGCGGTGCGAGTGCTCCTGCAGGACCTCCGATTGCTCGCGATAACGATGGGAATATCATCCACCTGCACGAGTCGCTTCCTAGGGATTAGAGTGATTAGCGATCGATAGGTACAGCGTTTATGCTGCATCGTGGTCGCTCTGTCGCTTTCGTGAATTGATAAAAACTGTGTTTGTTGCGAGATGTCGACTTTGGAATTAGGGGTTTGGTAGATCGTAAGCTTAACTAAGTCGCAACATTGAGATATCCCAGTGACGAATCGGGGACCGAATGGATTTAAAGCGTTGCGGTTGTATTGTTGTCCAATAATCAGAATGAAACGAGATTATGTGGTGCTTGCCGGTCATGATGTGCTTTATGAGCTTTCTTTGGGCGGTCTCGGGTGGTATCTCCTAATGTCGAATATGTCCCCAATAAATAACGACGTTACCCCAATCGGGATTGTCTTTAGATAGGCCTTGTTTTGGATCGTCAAAGGATACTGAAATCAGTTTTATGTCTTTATCAGTAGCTTCAAGTAGTTTAACCCATTCTTGGTAAACCTTTCCGGGAGAGCCAAACCGGCACCGTATTGGGAAGTGTATTCTACGAATAAATCCGGATCGATCGAGCTGGATCTGGAAAAAAGAGAGCTATTCCTAGACAGATGAGGGTGCAAAGGGGAAATGGATCGATGGATGCATTTGCCCTTCGATTGAGGAAGAAGGGGAATTGGCAGTAAAGTGGTGTCGCCCGAAACTCGCGGACTCACTTCAATATAGAACCTGCCGAACTCAGATTTGCCGAATCCATTATTCGGTGGGTGCGGTTTAGTGGCGGGTAATAGTATCTAGAAAATCAAGACGATATACGTAGAGGTAGATTTTGCCGAGTTTACGATAGAGAACGTGACCTTCCTGATCAATGAGGATGGAATAGGGAACCGGTCCAGGCCATTCGGGATCAAGGACGTCCGCCAGTTCGTCCATATTCGTGCCGGTGTGGAGTTAGTTGTTGGTTGAGCGACCTTCGGCCTCGACTGACTTGCGAAGCTTGTCATTCATGCCGGCAAGATGCTTGCCCCAAAAGGCCTTGGCTTTCCCCATTTGGCTAAGCTGATTCAGGATGATGGTAATGAGTTCGAATTTGCGTTTTGTCATCTGGGGACATTTTGCCGGAGTTGAGTACGTTGATAACTTTTTGCCAGAGTTCTGCCTTAGCGAGCGCACTCAAATTGAAGGATAAGTCCTCTAAGTTGACATTGCCTTCCTCATTAATCGAATCGTGGCAGTCCAGACAGTATTTGGTTAAAAAATCAAAGTGATTCTCAGGTATCACCGCTGTTGGCTCTCCCGACACGAAGACGCTGAATACTTAGTAGAAAGAGGCTAACATTGAGATTTGCTGGGACAGTATCATTGGTAAAATGAGTGAAAGAGATTGTTATGAACCTATATTTTAACGGGGCTTTTGTGAGGGTCCTCTCTCAGATTGTGAAATTGAACGATCCCGGATTCTCCAAATTGAATTGCCTAGTAAACCTGGGCTGCAGAAAAAAAGGGTTAGAGTCGGTTTGACCTACCCGAGATCCCCCTTCATTGATTAGGGGGTAATTTATGAAACCTACCCCAGTTATCGCTCTTTTATTATCGTTAGCAGCATTAGCCATTGCCATCATTAGAAGGGACATTTCAGCTCCTCCGGAATCCCCTGCTTCGGACTCAGTACTCCGAGCTGAGGTTGAGGACCTTCGTCAACGGCTCGCCGCTTTGGAAGCGTTGGGTCGACCCGCAGGGTTAGAGGAGACAGAAGCCCCTCTCATAGAGAAGCGGATTGAAGAGCTAAGCTCTCAACAGCGAGACATCGCGGAGCTTGCATTAAGCATCGATTCGCTGGGTGTTATCGAAACGCAAGAACGCGAGTTGGTAAACGCCTACAATATCCTGGTGGATGAGAAGCGTCCGGCTTGGGAGCGAGCGAAACAAGCCAGATTGCTCAAGCGCTATGGCCAATTCGATCAGGGAGCCGTCGATTCCATGTGGAAGCTATTTTCGGATCCGAAGAAGCCGCATGACCAGGCAGCCGCGTTGCTTGCTTTGAAGGGGCTTGTCAACCAGGAGCATCGCGATGATGTGCTGACTGTTTTAAATTTAGAGGTTGAGAACGGCTTCGAGAACGGTCGCTTACGTTACTACGGGATTGAAGCGCTGGAGTCACTGGCTCGGGATGCAGAGGTGCGTGATTGGCTAATCTTTATAGCACAGAATGATCCAGAGCCTAAGATCGCCGGTCGGGCTGCAAAAATGGTTGGCCTGCCACCTCCGGCAGGGGCTATCAAACGACGTTAGGGAGTGATTGATTTGTCCATCGATTTTTGGGATTGGACATAGTAGAATCGAGCCGAACTTCCCTGCCGGAAGCAACTGTTAGACTATTTAAAGTTCCTATTCCTTATCTTCTTCTTCCTCAGACAAATTAGGATTGATATTATATAAACGACAAAATAGCCGCTTCAAGTCATCGAAAATGAGGACGAGGACTGGTATGAGAACCAAGGTAATAGCGGTTGCAAAGATAATGCCCCAGCCCAATGAAATCGCCATCGGGATTAGGAAGGAGGAGCTAGGCTGTGGGTCGAACATTAACGGCAGGAGACCGAAGAACGTCGTCAACGAAGTCAGTAAAATCGGACGAAAGCGACGGACACCCGCAATCCGAACGGCTTCTTCGATAGCCATGCCTTTTTTAATATTCGTATTCATGAAATGGACTAGAATCAAACTGTCATTTACTACGACTCCAGACAATGCCATCATTCCAAAGATGGAAGATTGGTAGAGTCTCGGTTCACCACCGTTCCAACTGAAGATCCAGGCCATCAACCAGTGCCCCATAATTGCTCCAACGACCCCAAACGGAATAGCGGACATTACGATTAGAGGTTGAAAGTAGCTTCTCAGGGGGATCGCCAGAAGGGCAAATATAACGGCCAGAATGAAATAGATGCCAGAGGTCATTTCGCGATTATTGTCGCGGGCCTCCGCGGCACGTCCTCGTACGTCAAATCCCATTCCGGGATACTTGGTCGCCACTAAGTTGGGTAGAAATTCCTCGAGGATGCTGACCTCAATGGATTCAACGTCCAATTTGTTGGTGTCGCCATCTGCACTGACCTGGATGATGCGATTTCGGTCGACACGGCGAATCGAGGGAAGGCTTTTGCCGGGTACCACTTTAGCGACGGTTTCAAAGGGTACCTCCGATCCGCTGGCGGTGCGGATCATCATGTTCTGGAGCGAGGCTAAGGAGCGTCGGTCCTTTTCTGGGTAGCGGACCATGACCCGTACCTCGTCCCGTTCTCGCTGAATTCTCTGCGCTTCTGCTCCGAAGAACGCAGCCCGAATTTGCTGGGCAAGATTGCTCGCGGTAACGCCGAGAAATTCAGCCTCAGGCTTCAGTTCCAAGTTATATTCGTCATTAGCATTTTCGTATGTATCCACAATGTCGTACAGCCCATCATACGACTCTAGATGCTTTTGCAGGTCCGAGGAGGCTTCCTTAAGCAGATCAATGTCTGGGTGAATGAGTTCAAAAGTAAGGGCTCCTCCTGACCCTCCTCGCTCGAAGGAAAAACTCAATCGCTCGGCTTCAGGGATGGGAGGCACCATCTTGCGAAGCTCGTCCGCTAGATCGCGGCTTGTATACCCGTATTTTTGTGATGGCTCAGCTCCGATTTCGATGACGACCTCCCCGAGTTCATCTATTCCAGCTTGGTTCTCGCCGCTTGTGGGAAGGGTGTTGCCAAAGGGCTGTCCTCCAGCGGTGGCAAAAATATTGGGTATGACCTCTGCCTCGAAGCGTTCGTTGATTTCCTTCTGAAGACTGAGGGCGGCGTTTTCGATAAGCCTCACCTTCTCCAAGGTAGTTTCAAAAGTTGTGCCGGAGGGCATTTGTAGGGCAATAGTAGTCGTATCCCTGGGAACACTTGGCCTTTGGGTGTAACCAATTCTCTCCCCCATTATTAGTCCGAGAAAGATTAGGAGGAAGCAAACGAAGATGGAAAAGGATATATAGCGATTGATTAAAGCCCAGTGAAGAGCAGGGCGATAGTATTTAAGTATCGCATTCTGCAAGCCATCAGAGAAAAAGCGTTGAAATCGGATAAAGTGGTTTTTGGATTTTCCTGAATCCGGGAAATGGGTACAATGCTTTAAGTGGGCGGGTAAGATTAGTTTGGACTCGACAAGCGAGAAAAGCAGAACAGGCAGGACGACAAGTGGGATATTCTTGAAAAAGGCTCCAAACCGGCCCGACATCAAGCTGAGTGGATAGAATGCAACCATAGTGGTGACGACTCCAAAAAAGACGGGCACTGCTACTTCCTGGGTTCCTTTTATGGCGGCGGTTAACGGTTTGGACCCCCGCTGCATGTGCTCAAATACATTTTCACCCGTAACGATGGCATCGTCAACGACGATTCCGAGAGTTATAATAAATGCCAGCAGAACTACGACGTTGATCGTCACCCCCAGAAAAGGAAGCAAACAGAAAGAGCCTGCGAAGGCGATCGGGATTCCCCAAGCGACCCATAAAGCCAGCGAAGGGCGTAGGAATAGAGCGAGAACGATTAGTACGAGAAAGAATCCCATCACCGCGCTTTTCGACAATGTGCTAAGGCGTGCCCTGATCCGTTCCGAACTGTCGCCCCAGTAGCCGAGACCAATGCCGGCGGGCAGTTGCTTTTTTTTATGTTCTATAAACTCCTTTATCGAATCTCCGATTTCGATAATGCTCTGTGATCCTGTCCTGAATACATCGATTGCGATCGCCCGTCTTCCGTTGTGTTGTGCTATAATAGGGGTTTCGTCGAAACCGTCGATTACCTTGGCTATGTCCCCAACTTTAATTTTTGCCCCATCATCTCGTACCAGCAAGGTGATGGACGAGAAATCGTCGTAGTTGTACGCCTGTTGATCCGTACGGAGTAGGATGCGTCCTGAATCGGTTTTTATGCTCCCGGCAGAAAGGTCGATAGACGACGTTCGGATCGCTCTCGTAACCTGATCGAAGCTCAACCCGAATTCGCGAAGAGATCGCTCGGATATCTCAATCGCAATTTCGTACGGACGAATCGCCTTGAGCGAGGCGAGGGATACAGCGGGTAGATTGGCCACTTCATCCCGAATCTGTTCGCCCATCATTTTGAGGTCCTTTTCGGTTAGGTCACCGGATAACACCATGGTGATGACTCTCTCAGAATTGGTTCTTAGGCTAATCTGTGGCCGTTCGGCATTGGGAGGAAAAGTCTGAATCGTGGCGACCCTATTGGTTACCTCATTCAGCTTTTCGTTTAGGTCGTATTCCTCTTCAAAATCCAATACTACACGTCCCATGCTAGAACTAGCCATTGCGTCCATCTCGTCGATGCCTTCAATATCGTGAAGTGCTTCTTCAAGGCGAGTTACAATCGCTTGTTCGATTTCGCTGGGCGTCGAACCGCGATAGGCAACGGACACGGTTACGGTACGGTCGGGCACCTCAGGAAAGTCCTGGAGAATAATTCGGTCTTTGAGGGACCAGATTCCCCCGCCAATTATGGCAACCATCAAGAGGTTAGCGGCTACTCCATTGCGAGCGAACCAGTCGATCATCGTGTTCATTAAATCTTAGGCAGTTGGGGGAATAACGTGTTGGCCAGAAAACTAGAATTTATTAATGTATCGATTGGAATCTGATTGCATTCAATTTAAATATTCCTGTCCGAATCAAATTACTGGTCCCCATATTATTCGAGACAACGCCATTCTGAGGAATAAGAATACCAGAAATTAAGATTCCGCTAAATTTCGGTGATCAGTGGGAGGATTTGGCCCGTTGCTTGGATTGATCGAAATGGGCAAGGGAAAAAGCGAAGTCTCGTCCCACAATCCCTCTGGCCTCGTGTCAACAGCAGCCAGTCAAAATGCAACCGCATTGTATCCAGAAAATGTGAAGTCAGTTGAAGAATCGTTTGAGGCCGCATGAACCCGCATAGGGCAAGGGGAACGCGTGGAGGACGGAACCTTGTACCTTAGCGACAAGCCCGGCTGGGGGATCAAAGTCGAGAATAAGCATTTGTTATCACTAGTAGCCTTGTACTATTCTAGTGCCTGAGCGAGAATATTTCGGAAATCGACACTCATTTCACGCTTGGGGTGCACTTGGATGCCGATAGGGCCCTCGGCAATGATGGTCTCCGAATCGTAAGTCGTGATCTGGGTTCCGTTTAGCCAAGTGGTGTAGGTGTTTTCGGTAACTTGTACCTTAATGGTGTTCCAATCGGTAAGCTTGAGGGCTTTGGTACCTGTTTCGACTTGGATGGGATAGCCTTTTCCGGGGATATAGGGGAGGGCAGTCATGTCTCGCTTTAGGCTACCCGACTCGCCAATCTGTATTTGCTCTTTGGTGTCGCGAAGGAAGATGCCTGTATCGATTCGCCCTGAGCCGAATTTGAAGTCTGCCTGAACGATAAAGTTTCGGTAATTTTTTTTAGTTTGCAGAATGTCGCCCTTCTGTTCGGGGTCGTTGGTAGCGTGAAGAATTCCGTTTTTAACCTTCCAGCAAGCATCTACATTCGCGGTCCAGCCTGATAAATCCTTGCCATTAAAGATGGGTTTGAGCCCGGATTTACTCTGGGAGCAACTTGTGATTAGAAAAGTGAGGAGGAGAAGGGATGAGGAGAGAGACTTAACCACGTTTGAATGGATAACAGGAAATTGCTTTCATGTAAAGAAAGAACCCGAAACTTAGATGACTTGATCACCATCGTTAGCACATGTTTAGCGTCTTTGTTCCAAAGGGCAAGGAGTTAGCTGGTCTTCAACTAACCTGTCTTGAGCTCTATTTTCCTAGAAAATCACTTATTGTATTCAGACTAGATGGAATCAAGTCTGGCAATATTATCTCGGAGACTTTTTTCTGCATCCTGAGTGGGAAGGGGACCTATTATTCCGATAGGGCCATCGTATCCAGAATCAATGACCGCTTGGATCATAGCCTTCTCGTAAATTCCAGAGCCAAAAGGGAAGATTTTGTTTTCTAGGGATCCTTTGATGAGGGTATCCTTTTCAGCCATACCATTGAGGCTGAGGCAAAGGAGATAGGGTTTCATTAAACGAAGGTATTTAGGAAACCGGCCGATTTCTTCGTGGCTGTGATGGAAGTTATAGACGATGCCGATGTTGTCATATCCCAAAAGGTGCAGTTCGCGGCAAACCGCAATCAGATTCTCCGTTTGTCATCATCAGTAGAGATGGTTGTAGAGGCCGAATGGGGAATCCAGTTCTTTGGCCCGTTTGTCAAATGGCATTATTCGTTTGGCGGCTGCAGCGACTTTTTCTTCCTGCGAATCTAGTTTGGGCGAGGGGCTGATCTTCCAAATCTTAGGCTGAAGCCCGTATTTCTCGAAGAGCTTGAAGGCCTCTTCATTTTTTTACAAAAGGCGGAGTACTTGATACCGTGTTTTTGGTAATGCAGGATTTCCTCTCCAAACGGAGGATTATCTTGGTGTGTCCAGTTTTAGGCGAGGCGTGCCGCTCCCAGCCCCGAAAGCATTAAAGCTAGTTTTGCCGGGCTGCATTCCTCGGTATCACAACGGTGTGCAATTCACCAGGACACCAGGCTATTTTTCCCAAAATTGGCTGGGAGTTCAGCAAAAATGGAAGGGGTTCCAGCGAAGGCACTTCCTACTGCAAAATGTATTATTTTGAATCGTTTAAAAATGGCATTCATTTTACAAAGACTAATCGAATGACCGTTCCGCCCAACTCAGCAGGGAGGGCTCGGTTTTTCCAATCATCGTTCTCTGCATCAATTTGAGCTTAGTTTTTGAGCATCCAAATCACCTGGAGCAATCATTCGGTTGATTGAAGACTTTTTAGGAGATTGGCACGAATCTGGCTAGGCAAAGCTTAGTCTCGCTTAGCGAGATTATAGGGTTAGAAAGAATACAAGGTGGCGGATCGCTTAGGGGTAAGCGATCCGCCACACACTGTACTCTTGAATGGAATCAAATCCTCACCTCAGAAAGAGTGAAATAGTCGGAATAATGGGACCGATAGTTCGCACTAATGGAGCAAGTTCGTCGTCAAATTAGGTGTTTATGGCCCACCTTATGTCGCGATTGAGTTAAAAGCTCAGAGCCAACGCCAACCGCTGAGCCATCAGGGTTTTAGGTAGGGCTCAAATTCTGGTCGATTCTTCCACCCTTCGATGTAGGGAGCATATTCCTCGGAAACGGTCCAGTCGCGCCTACCGGGATGGTCCGGGTCGACTCGTTCCTCAGGATAGTCTTTCCCCTCGTAGCTTGATTGGACAGACTCGCTCCATTTCTCGAATTGCTTGTGCAGTCGCTGGGCGATTGAGGCCTCCTTTTGGTAGAGGTCGTTGGTCTCCTTCGGATCTTTCGCGACGTTGAATAGATGGTAAACGTCCTTATCCAAATCAGGGGCGACGAGTTTGTAATCGTTGTCGATGAAGGCCGCTTTTCTCAGGTGTCGAAACCCTATCGGTTTCGTACGTGGACCGGGTTCACTATCAAATAGAGTCCTGACGCTGACTCCGTCTTGGGGTTGAAGCATGCTGGATTCTGGTAGCCCCACGATCTCGGCAATGGTGGGAAAGATATCCATGGTGGCTGTAGGATGGTTGGTGACACGGGCCCGCTTAATAACTGCGGGCCATTCGATGACGCAAGGTACACGTAGTCCCCCTTCAAATACCGTATTTTTAAAACCGCGCAGTCCGCCAACCGTGTCGGGTTTGATTGTCCCCAGTCCCCCATTGTCGCTATTAAACCAGAGCAGCGTGTTTTTTTCGATATCCAAATCTCGGAGACCTTCGCGCAGGGTACCAATACTGCGATCCATGGCGACCATCTCACCGTAGTGGTTCCGGGACGCGTCCTCAAGATTGGGAAAGTGAGCATTGTCCTTTTCGCTGGCCATAAAAGGCGAATGGGGCGTGCCATACCAAATGACTGTAAAGGAAGGTTTGTCCGCCATGGTTTGTCGAGCGATGAACTCGAGAGCTTCTTCTACGATGATTTCAGAGGAGTCGCCTTCGAATTCTTCGAACGTGCCTTGGCGGCTCATGATGGGATCTCGGTCGAAGAAATTGGATACGGAGAGCCATTCGTCAAAACCAAAAGCGCCAGGACTCCTCGGATCCGAACCCAGTATGGGCGCCCCGGGGCCGCGAAAACCGTTGAGGTGCCATTTCCCAAAATGTCCGGTAGTGTAGCCCGCCTTTTGCAAGGCCTGTGGAAGGGTCTTCTCCTGAAGCCGAAGGGGAAAACCATGATCTTCGACACCGTTTCGGTTGTTGGTGCGTCCAGTCATTACAGTAGAACGAGTGGGGGAGCAGTTGGGAGCTCCGGCGTAGAATCGCTCGAATCGAAGGCCATTGGCGGCCATGGCATCGAGATGAGGCGTTTTCAGAACCGGATGGTTCATGTAGCCCATTTGCCCCCAGCCTTGGTCGTCGGTCATGACGAGTATGATATGGGTAGAGGGGTTAGCACCAAGGAGCAAAGAGGAGGGTGCAAGAATTAAGAGAAAAAATAGGATTTTAGTTGAGTGCATGAGGTGCTGGGAAGGGGAGAGGAATCGAGCTCCAGATTAATGATTTGTCACTAAGTTGGGTGGTTCTTCTTCGAAAAGGTTATTGTTGTACTGTAATCGGATTTAGCGAACTAATTAAATAGCGGTCCTCTTTAAATTGGTAATTTTAGGGGCTTTCTAAGTACTCTATAAGCTTTTCCATATCCCGCTCGCTAAGGATCGTGGCGAAACTGGGTATGGGAACATTTTCGTTTACCTTGGCTAAACTACCCGACCAGATTGCATCCATGGAACAGTTGTTGGGATCATAAAGGTGATGAATCGCATTAGAAAAATTTACTGCAAGCAGAGGAGATTTGTCGGACCCTTTTGAACGTGTTTCTCGGATGATTACACCTTGAGTGACGACAAGCTTGCAATCATACGCCAGTTCAAAGGTTCCATGCCTATAATCGTTTTACCTCGACCCAATGGGAGAAATAGGACGGAGGATTCAACGGTTAAGCGGACCAAATTTGGTGTTGAGAGCCAAAAGAGTCTGAAGGGATATTAACAGTACCCAATGGGCAGGGGTTCGGGTTGGCTATGAAGGAAACCGAACAGTGCGACGAGCATTTTTGGACAGGATTTTAGTGGCCACTTTGGGGCCAAGAGAAAATTGTCTCACATTGGCGATTTGTTGCGATCCAGAGCAGTCGTCTCCCATGCCTGCACTTTCTGGGCAATCCCTACCTAAGCATATTTCATCCTGATGTCTTTCGATGAATTCGATCGCGTGTTCCGGGTCCCGGTACAGGGCATTGCACCCTGAGCCTGCTGAAAGGTCGACGTACATATTGGGGTAGTCAGCCAAATGGCGATCGGTTAAGCCACCAGGAGTGACTTTGCCTTTTGGATACATAATCGAATGATCGTGATTGGCATCAATATTGCCCCACCAAGTTTGAGCGTGCCCGATGAAATTCACTTCCGGGAAGCGTTCAATCACCTTATAGAATCACTCAAACCCATGGTATATATCTTGTACTGGAAGTGAATAAGAATTGGTACTCGGTACTCTTTGGCCAATTAGAATAGTGGCACCAAAGGGATGAGTCGCTAGGGAGGTTGAATTTTAGCTCGCCGATGCCTGCTGCTCCTTTTTTCAGCCATGACTCCATTTTTTGCGTGGGCCCTTTGAGGTCCGGAATCTCGTTACAGAAGAAAACAAATTTATTAGGAAAGCGTTCGGTTATATTGCCAGCCGCCTCGGTAACGGACACTCGTACCTCGAGACCATTGGAGTCTCCCATATGGGTGGAGAACATTTTCAAATAGGAAGCGGAAGGAAGCAGAACACTGCGAGTGATGCCATGGTATCCTGATGCTTGAGAAAATCTTCATAGCTCCGGCCAGAATAGGCCAAGTGCTGATGGATATCGATTACTTCTTCCTTTGGCCGATAGGCTCCCATCAAACCGGCTAATCCATATGCAGAAGTGATTGCAAATTGTCTCCGATCCATAAGCATAGTGGATTCATGCGTAGAAACCTCATCTTCAATGGCCGGTCTAATTACGGTGTGCTAGGGCACTTTTTCCGATGGTTTTTGGTTCTTTGCACTGGCACAGGGGTATTCGGTCAGGAACCGCAGATCGACGAAGCTCAAATGCCACGCATTCCGGCTGTTGAGCCTGAAGACGTGCTGGATACCTTTGAGATTAAAGCTGGTTTTCAGGTCAAACTCGTGGCCCACGAACCGGACATCGTAGATCCCATCGCCATGGCCTTCGATGCGAACGGCGCTTTGTATGTGGTCGAAATGCGCGGCTATTCAGAGCGGAGGGATGACCGGATAGGGCGTATCCGTTTGTTGAAAGACTTGGATGGGGACGGCCTATTCGAAACCTCCTCTGTATTCAAGGACGAACTGCAATGGCCAACCGGAATTGTTTGTTACAAGGGAGGCGTTTTTGTGGGAGCGACTCCGGATCTGAGCTACTTCAAGGATAATGATGGTGATGGCGTTAGCGATGAAGAACGTGTCGTCTTTACGGGTTTTGGGCCTGAGGATTCGCGGCTTAACATGCAGGCCCTGTTCAACAGCTTTCGGTGGGGTCCTGATAATCGTATTTGGGGTGCGACCGCGTCGAGTGGAGGGAATGTGACGCGACCGGACGATCCTTCATTTGAAACGGTTCCTATTCGCGGCGCAGATTTTTCTTTCGATCCTGAAACACTCGATTTCAGGGCGGAGAGTGGCACGGCCCAGTACGGAATGACTTTTGATTCTATGGGTCGAAGGTATGTATGCAGCAATTCGAGACACGTTCTTTGGGTAGCTTATGAACGGAATCAAGTTAGGTTGAATCCTTATTACGAATTGCCCGATCCGCTTGTGAGTATTCCTGAAGACGGTTCGGCGGCGCCCGTCTTTCGAATCAGTTATGACGAGCCCTGGCGCGTGGTGCGGACGCGATGGCGCGTTTCTGGTGTCGTGAGAGGGATGATCGAAGGAGGCGGTCGTGTTTCTGGCTACTTTACCTCGGCCAGCGGTATTCACTCCTATTGGGGGGATGCTTTGGGAGAGGGTTTTCAGAACAATTTCTTTGTTGGCGACGTCGGCAGCAATTTGGTGCATCGAAAACTCCTTCGGCAAGATCCCGATTGGGTCCAACCCTTGGCTACCCGCCCGGATGACGAGCAAGAAACTGAATTTCTGCGTAGTAGCGACAATTGGTTTCGGCCAGCCAGCTTCGCAACTGGCCCTGATGGGTGCCTTTACATTTGTGACATGTACCGCGAGACGATTGAGCATCCCTGGTCACTGCCACCAGGAATAAAGCAGCACCTCGATTTAAACAGTGGAAACGATCGCGGACGCATCTACCGAATTGAGCCAGAAAAATTTCAGCGCCCTTCTGTCCCTCGATTGTCAGAGGCCTCCGATGTCACACTCATTGAGCTTGCTCAGAATTCAAGTGACGACTGGCATCAGACGACTTCCCGTCGTTTGCTATTTGAGCGGGATAGACCGCTCCCTGCCAAAGCCATCCTTGCTCCTTTTCCCGCCCTACTGAGCAGTGAGAGTTCCCTCCTTTCCCGTTTTCCTCATTGGGACGGGGATCCCTGGCTGGAAGCGACGCTTCTTAATTCGTTGCAAGAGATCGAGGATATCAAGGAAGCGTGGAAACGTAATGATATTGATGGGTCGCCTGGATTCATGCTCGAATTAGCAAGACTTACGGGACGGACGGGAGATCGGGCCCTTGTTGGGTTCGCGGTCGAGCAATTGGCCGAAAGAAGATTCTCAACTCAGCAGTTAGAACAGGTTGTCGCGTTGAAAGATGGGCTGGCTTACAGCGGGTTGAGTTGGGAGGCGGTTAAGGATCAAAAGGGTCTTCGCATCCTTTTTTCCCAGGCGGAGTTGATTGCTGCCAGTGAAGAATCCGATATGGCTTCGCGATTGGTCGGTCTTCGTTTCTTGGAATTGGCGGGTGGCTCTTCGAGTGAACCGCTTCGTAAGAGCCTAATATCCAGCAATAGATCGCCTAAAGAGCTAGTCGTTCAAGCGGCGAAGGGAATTGCGGATACAGCGTTTTTATTGGAGCATATTGAGCGCCTTCCAAAAGAAGCTTTTCGAACCGCGGCAGTGCGTTTCACTGAGAATGGGGAAGACGCGACCCGATTTCTTGAAGCGATTGCATCGAAGCAGGTATCGCTCGGGCAAATACCAGCGGAAGCTTTGCGAAAACTGCGTCAGCATCCGGATGAAAAAGTAGTGTCCCGGGCATTGGAAGTGCTCCCTAAGGTCGAGTCCCGATCCGATGTCGTTGCTCGTTATCAGCCGGCATTGGATATTTCAGGTGACCTGATGAAGGGGAAAGCGGCCTTCGAAAAGGCCTGCGTGCTTTGCCACCAAGGGCTTGATGGAGATAGGCTGGGGTTTGGGCCCCCTGTCGCTTCGTTTAAATCGGCCGGGAAAGCGTCGATTCTCGGAAATATCCTGGACCCGAACCAAGAGGTGGCTCCTCAATATCAAGCTTTTCAATTTCGAATGAAAAACGGGGAAGCGTACATTGGAATGATTGGTTTCGAAAACAGGCAGAGTGTCACTCTTCGTTTGCCTGGTGGCGAGTCCAAGACTTTTCCCAGAACGGCCGTTCAAAGCATGACCGGTGTGGGCCGCTCTTTGATGCCGGAAGGGTTTGAGCATTCCGTATCGGTGGAGGAGATGGCCGACCTACTTGCCTATCTCGTTCAATGAGGGAGAGCTCAGAGAGGCAGACTCTAAGTTTTTAATGCGAAGGGCAGTTCGCGATTGATCAATCGTCTTGAGTTCATGAGAGTGGACTTATGCTAGCCTACATTAAGGTTCGTGTAAATATCAGCGATTCCATTGTGTATGGAAAAAATATACGCCGCACGCCTCGAGTATTCGATCGGTTTGGAGGACATGCATTGTTCGCGGAGGTGAGTTAGATATGTTGGAATGTGAAAAGGAAACGGTTCGATTGGCGGTGCTCGAGTTTCCGCCTATTGATGGTGCGAAACCGTTTTACCGATCGGAGGAGCACCAAATGGTAGAGTGCTTGCGTGAACGGGCTGGACCGGTGCAATTATATGCTATTGTTAGCACCGCGAATGAGGATTGGAGTAGTGCGTTGAAAGCCAGTAAATCTCTTGGCCCATGAAAAATTTGATTATCGGGATCATGGGCTCCGTCTTTAGCCTAGGAGTTCCAGTAGAAGGAGAGACGAGTACACCGGTGGACTTGCCTAATAAGGAAAATTTCTATTTGGTTCTGCTCGCGGGCCAATCGAATATGGCCGGACGGGGCATCATAGAAGAACCCGAAAAGCTGCCTAACCCGCGAGTTTTGGCGTTGGGCGAGGACGGAAAATGGAGACTGGCTGTAGCCCCTATACATTTCGACAAAAAGGTAGCGGGGGTAGGATTGGCGTCATCGTTTGCGGAGGAAATCGCTGAGAAGTATCCGAATGTCACAATCGGATTGATACCTGCAGCCTGTGGAGGGTCAGGCATCTCGACTTGGAAACCCGGCGGATACCACAGCCAAACGAAATCCCACCCTTGGGATGATGCGATCGCTCGAGCTCGTGTGGCGATGAACAATGGGGTATTGAAAGGCATTCTTTGGCATCAAGGGGAATCTGATGGGAAACCAGGACTCGCGGAGGCATACGAGGAGAATTTGCAAGACTTGTTCCAGAGGTTTAGGACAGAGTTCAACGCCCCTGAACTTCCGATTGTTCTCGGTCAGCTGGGACAGTTTCCTGCGAAACCTTGGGATAAGTACAGAGAGCAGGTCAACGCCGCTCATATCGCGGTTTCCACGAGAATGGAGAAGGTTGCGTTCGTGACGTCTGACGGTTTGACTCCCAATAGTGACATTGTCCACTTCGATACGAGGTCGCTCAGAATCTTCGGGAAGCGGTACGCCGAGGCCTATTTAAAATTGGTAGATTAAAATTTCTCCAGTATGTGTGAAACCGATACAGAAGAGAGACCTCGTGTATTGGCCATCGGTGCCCATCCGGATGACTGTGATCTAAAGGCGGGAGGGTGTGCGATTCTATGGGCCCAAACGGGTTCCGCGGTTCGATTTGTCTCAGTGACCAATGGCGATGCGGGGCACCATAAGCAATCGGGTAAGGAGCTGGCGGATCGTAGAAGGGTGGAAGCAAAAGCGGCCGGCAAGGTCGCGGGCATCGAGTATCAGGTCTTGGATAACCCAGATGGAAAACTCATTCCGGGACTAGAGGAGCGCTGGGAGTTGCTTAGACTGATGCGCGAGTTTCAGCCGGACCTCATTCTCACACATCGCCCCAACGACTATCATCCTGATCATCGCTACACATCCCAACTAGTTCAGGACTGCTCTTATTTAGTGGGTGTTCCGAATATCTGTCCGGATACACCTCGTCTTGAAAAAGCGCCAGTTATCGCTTATTTTTCGGATGATTTTCAAAAGCCGTCGCCGTTTGAACCCGATGTAGCTGTGGATATCGATTCGGTCATGGATACTAAGATACGAATGCTGGATTGTCACGAGTCACAGTTTTACGAGTGGCTACCTTGGATTGACCGTCATGGAATAGAAACGCCAGCAGACCCCGAACGGCGGTTAGAAGCCCTCTCGCGATTTGCGAGAAGCTTCAGTCGCCCGAGTGAAAAAGCCCGGGATTTCCTCAAGCGCTACTATGGCGACGGGCGAGGCGTCGCTGTTGTCAACGTTGAGACTTTTGAAGCCTGTGAATATGGGGCCGAGATGGATGCAGATGCAATTCGGCGATTGTTTCAGATTCCCCGGTAATGGGCTATCTTCGGGTGCCACCAAAAATACTGACTGGTGGGGTGCTTGTAGATCGCCTGCTTGCTATCTGCTTCGTGCACCTCTTTAGCTCGTAGCTACTTAGGCTTAACCTCTTTGGCCCAAGATTCGTGAAGCGTTTTAAAGTGGGCAACGAGCTCGGGTTTTTCGCTGGCGTAGTCTGCTACCTCTGGTTTTGCGTCGGCGAGGTTGTGAAGCGAATAAACCATTTCGCCGCTTTGACGGTTTTTCTTGGCGATGAGTTTCCAATCGCCCTTGCGCACGGCCCAATCCTCTCTCCAGTCGAAGTGTAGCACGGAATGCGGGGAAGAAGCGTTGGCGTTTTTAATGATGGGTAGCAGGCTATGCCCATCGAGACGGTGTTGGGGAGCGGGCAGATCGATGAGATCCAAAAGGGTGGGCATCCAGTCCATAATTGTGATCACTTGGTCGCGGGCGATTCCTTGAGGGAGCTCTTTGGCATAGCTGATGATCATAGGCACGCGTACGCCACCCTCCAAGAACGTCGCTTTACGACCGATCCATTTGCCCGTATATCCGCCACCGCCATGAGCCAAGTAGTAGTGGCCGATTGGGTACCCGCTATTGTGGTAGCCAACGGTGATGCCTCTGTTATTTTCTTCGGAATGACCATTGTCGCTGCTGAAAATGATGATCGTGTCTTCCCGTTGATCAGTTTCGTCGAGTTTCTGGAGGAGGCGACCGATTTGGCGGTCGACGGTTTCCACGACTCGGGCGTAGGACTTGCGGGGCATTTCGAGGTCGGGATAGGCTTGTTTGAGTTCCTGAAGCGGCTGTTCGGGGTAGTGGGGGAGGTTGAAGGCCACGGTCGCGAAAAAGGGAGCTTCTCGGTCTTTGCCGATGTATTCAACGGCTTCGTCAACTATCATGTCCGGGAAATACTCGTTTCTTCGAAATATTTCCTCGTTGTCGTCATAGAGATCGTGATACCCCTGACCATGCAGGAAGTAGTGAGTGTAATTGTCAATAAAGCCCGAGAGGTGGCCAAAGTATTGGTCGAAGCCTTGGTCTAATGGGCCGTGACCGACCTTGGCTCCGAGATGCCACTTGCCAAAAAGTGCGGTTTCGTAGCCGGCTTCCTTCAGAACCTCTGCGAGGGTTGTTTCTGAAGGATCCATGTTGCCTAGGTGGGCGTCGCTTCCATTGCGGTCGCCCTGTAACCAGCTCTGCACTCCGCCTCGGTTGGGGTGTCGGCCGGTAAGCAAAGCAGCCCGCGAAGGACAGCAAACCGTGTGGGCATAGGCTTGAGTGAAGCGAACACCCGTTTCCGCGAGCGAGTCCATATGGGGCGTGTTGAGATCTTTGGCCCCGTAGCAGTTCATATCAAGCGTGCCCTGGTCGTCGGTGAGGAGAATCAGGACATTTGGCATGCCGCTCGCAGCGAAGCCAATCGCGGATATCGAAAATATTAGATTGAAAAATGAAAATTTTAAAATGGGAGGTAGGAAATTCATTTTGATTGCCTGAGGTTTTTGTTTCGCCGTGATCAGTGATTTTCCGATAATGTTTCCTAGCGGTTAGCATTAGTCTAAAATCAACGCTACTTTTTCAGTTGGGAGTAATTTTGATTATATTATAAGTTTCAACCGCGTTCGGGTTTATCTCAGTTCTTTTAGTACGATTCCTAACTTGTGGATAAAATCTTTCTCACTCTTATCAGCGCTCGCTTCTGAATAGTTGGGAACAGAAATGTCCCTGGTCGAATCAATGGATTCGCTATATGCCTTCCTCGTCCTGTTTCAGGCAGAGCATCTAGGACCTTCCCAATTCGAGATGTTAAGTCCAGCATTAGCTCTTCAATATCCGATCCCTTGTTTTGCATTCTAATATTTCCAATCTCCAATTTGCTATTTAACGTAAGTTGCTTAAGCGTTTCTGTTCGTTTTTGAAAATGTCGCCGTTGGTACCCAGGGATGATGGTTTAGGAAGTGTCGGTTTGTTGGATCTTCATGAAGGCATCGAGATTTTTCGAGAGGCGTTACCGGTTTTCCGCGCAAAGGCTGGAGTCGAGGATTTCCATCTTTTACCGTGATTATTTGTTGGATGCTTGTATTTCATAGAGTTGGTGATTCTGGTGCAGTCGAAAACGGTGATCGTACACGAAGTAGAGGTCGCCTTCTAAGGCCGTTGCAAACATTGTTCAGTCTATTCTGTCGGTATTGAAGAAATTGTGGGATAGGGTCGATGCCATTGACCTTGTATTGGAAGGGTACCTTGGCGGTCGAGGCGATCTTGGGAGGTACATCCTTCAATGTGAAGAAAGACGTTCGTTTTCCAGAAGGAAATTTGCTGGACCAGCAAACGATAAAAGGGACGTGCGTTCCAGCTTCATTCATCGTGTGTTTGCCTCCCCGGTGATGAAAGGAGCAGAAGCGATTGGTGAGTCATGGGCTCGTGCCGTTTTCACCCATGAAGATGACGGTTGTGTCTTAATCAAGATTCAGTCACTCTGAAGTGTCAAAGAGTCTTCCCTTAATGCCATCTATTTAGGTGACCAAGTGCATGGAGATTCGCTCCTTCTTTTTGGGGCCATCAGGAAAGGCCGTTTCCATTGGGGTAAAGGACGGTTAGGATCGAGTCCCGTGTGGGTGCAAACACGGGGCTTGAGAATGCGTCTTCGAAGCAAGCTTCTTCGGTCGCCATTCGTTCGAGCATGGGCGTTTGGTGGAACGTGTTTCAATAGCAAGCTAGAATCTCCGTCCCAAGGTCGTTGGCTTTGGTGAGGAGAACATTGGGCTTTTGGGCTGAAAATTCGGGGGCGATCAGCCCAAGGAAAGAGAAGCACGATGCGAATAAACCTGCAGTTTTTATGATAGTGATCCTACCTTTATGTATTTTCATAAATTACGGTTTAGGATTGGATTCTATAGATTAAGCTGTCTGCGGTCCAATTGGTGATTCCGTCGAGGCGGAAGTCTTGGGCAAAAAGGCGGGTCATGTGTAAAAGCAGGTTACCGGTCTCCCGGTCCTCGCGAGCGTAGAAATTCGAGAGGGTGAGGTAGGGACTCTCGTTGGGCTGTAGATCGTCAATTGAGGACACCGAAGAGCGGATAAGCAGGCCAGAGTTAGGGTCGACTTCTCCATAGACGATTGGATAGCGTGGGCGGTTTCCCTTTGGATTCTCTTTCGAGATGTTCCCCATCCATAATAGCCTTCCGTCAGAGTGGGGAATGAGCTGCGAGGTTGCGCTGGGGGAATAGAAGGGGCTTCCATCCGTGTAAGTCCATGGCTTGGCTTCAGCCCATGTCATCCCGCCGTCCCGAGATTTTGAGTACCACTTATATCCTGACCATTCGGGTCGGGCGTCGTTGCTGCCTCGCATGACCATGAGAATCGACCCGTCTGCCAGTTCGGCAATAGTCGGCTCAATGAGACCGCGAGTGGTTTTTTGTGGATCGCCCACAATTCGCTCAGACGCCGTCCAAGAGAGTCGTCCATCTTGTTTCCATTTTCCGAAAAGGAGCAGGCAGTCTGTATAGGTATAGCCTTCGCCCGGGTTGAAGTACTCTCCGTCGGGTCCCACCGGGGTGCTTTGGACAGGTAGTAAAATTGTGCCGTCGGATCTTGTTAGCGGTCGCTGGCCGAGATCTCCCATCATGAGGCAATTCTTACCCACGGTGATACCTGGCATGTGATGCATTTCATCGAACTCCGCTCCGTCGTGGATGATCTGCTCGTTCACGATGTGCGATTTGCCGCCGTCTGCTGAAATGGAGTAGTGAAGCTTCCAATGCATCATGCCGTCAAGGGGTTCGTCGTTTGGCAAAATGCCTTCGGTCCAAACGGTTAAGTACCTTCCAGTGACAGGGTCCGAGTATCCGCCACGTGGATGCCGTCGGCCAGTGCCTTGAGGATGGTCGAATCGCGTTACCCATTCTGAAGAGTCGCTCCACGAGCGACCATGGTCGTCGGATTGTCGGACATAGGCAACGTCCACGGTGTCGCTTCGGCTCATGTATTTGTGCACGCTAATGAGGTCAGATTTCCCCACGGTAGTGTAATAGCTGGCTCCCATAGTGGCGACTCCTGGCTTTGGCGAAGGAATGAAAACGTCTTGGGAAAGCACGTTTGCTTTCTTGAATTCGCCTGGAATCGATTTGCGGGAGCAGGCGATAAAGGGGCCTCCGATCATGGCTAGGGCCGTGTAGGTTGTTCCTTTGATGAAATTCCTTCTTACAAGCTGGGTCATAGGGGAGTCTTTCGACATTGGGTGTTTGGTTGAATCGGCCTTTTTTTTAGCAAATGAACAAAGCGTATGGATTTCAAGGCACTAACCAAAGCTTCAAGTTTAGAAAGACGCTCTTTTCTCGGAAAACCCGCTCTATCAAACCCCCATTTGGCTGTGTTTCTACTAGTTGCTAATGTGTAGAGCGTCTCTTCGGATACCCAGACAAGTCGGTGGCTGACCGCCCCCAGCCGAAATTCCGTGCAAGGAGTAGCCGACATACATTCCGATCTGCGGGTCACCGATCCGTCCTACAATCTTAATCAGGAAAATAGATTGGTTAGATAGCCTCCTGATGGCTTCCCTCGACCACTATTTCTAAGTTGGTGTATCCGTTTGCGGTTCACAAAACGCTGACCGGTTGGCCGGACCAATGAATACCGTCTGGTCTCCATGAGTAGGTGCTGGGGACACTAGTCACTGGTTTAAAGTCTTTCGCCTCCAGAGACCGTAACCTTTTTAGATGGCTGTCAACATAGGTAAGATTGATTGGGCTCTACGTTCTGCCCATTGATTTTGTTGTGGCCAACAATAAGGGACAGTTATGCTAGTTGGAATCGTAGTGTGCCGAAATGAAAGGGTTTCCTCTTGCGGAAAAATTCACCTCTTGCTTATTGCTCGGGCTTTATTTCGTGGGCAAGTCCCATCGTGCCGAGGTAGTCTCTTGGAATTGTTTTCTTTTCGGCTATATTCTATTTCTCCTAGGGGGCTTCGGCCCACTCGGTGGCAGACGGTACTTTACTCAAGCTCTTCGGGAGAGTTGCTATCCATTCTTGGTGAAACCCTTCCAGCTTTGCGAGGATATCTGAATTTTGCTGCGCGAAATTGATCCTCTCCGAAGGATCAGTTCTCAAATTTCTCAGAAAAACGCCCTGCTCGAGCTCCACTTTCTCAACGGGTGCCGCTCCCTCCCCGTGAACGGTGTGCAATTTCCAGTCGCCTTGTCTGACTGACCATTCGTCTGCTGTTTTCCAATGAAGCACATCATGTTGGAGTTCAGGTTTATTTCCTTTAAGGAGGGGAATAAGATCGATGCCATCTGCAAATTCGGGAACGACCTCTCCGGCTACGGATAGCATGGTGGGAAGCAGGTCAAAGGCACTCACTACGTTATCAGAAATTCGGTCCTCCGGGAGACTGCCCGGTTGGCTGATGATTAGTGGGACGCGTGTGCCGCCTTCGTACAAGGTAAACTTGCTTCCTCTGAGAGGGGTGTTTTCTGCATAAATAGGACGGGATCCGCCGTTGTCTCCCATGTATATTATTAGCGTGTTTTCCCGGATACCAAGCGCGTTTACGCAGTCCATTAGACGGCCCACTTCCTGGTCGAGGTAGTGAAGCTGTCCGAGGTAGTGAGCCCGGCCGTCCGGATTGTTGGGCCGACGGGAGCGGTAGTACCAGTCGAGGTAAGGCTCGGCGGTGGGATCCCAGTCACCGTAGTGCTCGAGTCCATGTTTATCAAGATACTCTTGGGGTAACTGATGGGTGAAGTTGTGGACGGCATTGAAAGATAAATACAAGAAGAAGGGTTTTTCGTGATTTCTATTGATGAAGTCGCGGGCCTTGTTCCCGAAGATCTCAGTACTCATTCCTTCTATGTCGACTTCTTTCTCTCCATCGCGAAAGGGTCCCATTCCCCAAGAATTGCTGGGTTCCGGGTTTTTCGCTCGAGCGGCATCGAATGCGTCAATCGCGTCCTGATTGTGTATCAAGTAATGGATACGAGGGTTCTCTGAACCAAAGAATTCGTCGAAGCCGTGTTCCAGAGGAAAGTTTCGCGTTCCGGGACCGTTAGGGGAGCCGTAGTGAACCTTCCCCACGTAGCCGTTGGTGTAGCCCGCCTTCTTCAACAGTTCAGCTATTGTTGGGTTTTCCCATTCTGTGATACCCGGTCCACCGTACCATTGCATGCCGAAGCGTTGCTGATAGACTCCTGTTATAATGCCGCAACGGGAGGTATTGCAGATCGGCGAGGAGGCATAGGCGTGTCTGAAGCGAGTACCCTCGGAGGCTAAGCGATCAAGATTCGGCGTCGAGATATCATCCCTGATCCCCATCGCCGAAAGGTCCGCATAGCCTTGGTCATCTGATATGATCAGAATGATGTTTGGTTTCTCCTCTGCGGAAACCGTTAGAGAAAAGAGCGATAGAGAGAGGAGACAGATGATTGAATGGTGCATAGAAACTTATTGCCAATGGGGCACGATATTTCTTGGGAAAAACAGGAGGGAATCAGTTTTTCAGTTATGGGTAAAGAATTGATCCTTCGACGATGCAGCAGTAAGGTGAAAGGGTTCTCTGAATGGGAGGTACCTGAGTATCTCGTGAGCCGAAAGTTAGGGCTGAATATCCCTAGTAAGCCACGGGGAGTTCTCTTTTTCGACTACTTAGGGATATTCAGCCCTAACTTTAAACACAAACCTTGCATTTGTCAGGTGCACATCAGAAGTTTCTAATTGGCGGAGCTGCTCAATCCTCGAAAATTGACGACCCCTATACCAGCGGCAACGAGCAACACTCCAATGATCAACGCGTTGGTCATAGGTTCTCCGAGCAAGAAGTGACTGATGATGACTCCAGCGATGGGGGATACAAAACCGAAGACACTTAATCGGCTCGCATTGTATCGGTGGAGCAGCAGGGTCCAAAAGATAAAGCACAATCCAGCGACTACCACACCTTGGTAGAGGATGGATAGCACTATTCTCGTGTCCAAGTAGATGGAATTGAGGTCCTCAAAGATAAAACTTAGGACGAAAAATATGGGAACGCTTAGGGTCGCCTGCCAAAACAAAAGTCGAGCAGGATGAATGGACTGAGTAAGTGTCTTCGTGAAAACCTGGCGAGCTCCCAAGAGAAATCCGCTAAGAATGACAATGGCGTCCCCGATAAGATAGTCCATTGCTGAGGTCAGAAATCCTTCTCCGAAAATTACTAGAATACCCGCGAATGACAGGAATAACCCGGCGATTTTGTAGGAGTTGAGCCTATCTCCTGGGAGGAAAAAATGGGCAAGGAGCGTAACGAACAAAGGAGCCGTTAACACAAAAACCCCCGCGTGGGCGGAGAGAGTGAAACCGGTACCGACGTGGAGGGTATAGATTTGAAGGACAAATAGGATAAGAAGGAAGAATAGCAGCTGTCGCTCCTTGCGATTCGGCTGGAGGGGAATGCGTGACCACAGCACCCAAGCCAGAACGGTCAACGCGCCCATAATGAATCGGATCCCAGCAAGTGCGAGAGGCGGGACTCCTCCCAGGGCGATCTTAATCGCGGGAGTATTCCCACCCCAAAGGACGCTGAGAATTATTGCAGCTACTGCCGCTTTGACTGTGATGGAATGATTCAGCATGAGATAGGTTGTGGCACCGGTTAGATCATTGGTCAGCCGAATGGGAAAGCGAGCCTCATTGTGGACTTATCTGTATCTAGATTTTTCTGACTAATTCTTAGTCTAGTACATTCATGGGGTTTGCTGCCCGCACATAATACGATTTTTTACGGATGATTAGGTCGAACTGTTTGAGATGGATTTGCCAATTCCTTTTTCGCTCCGTCGTTGAGCTAATCAATGTCGTACCGCATTGGTTGGCAAGATTCCGAAAGAAGGCGCCAGCCCTAAATTTCCGATATCCCGAGGTATCGGCGATTTTTGGTAGCGATGCATAGTCGCAAAACGCATAATTCAATCAGGTGTGCGGTTCGTCGAGGTATCCCATAATTTAAACTTTATCAACGGAACGGATTGAGATACTCACAAACGAGGGTAGTCAATCCTGCACGGACTGGTCACGGAGTTGGACAATATCTTCACTTCCCAGCCCTAGATCTGGAATCTCATAATTTGTTGGAACGAACCCTCATTGTAATCAATATGGAATTCGGATGGCCTCCGGGATTTGGCAATGAGGGTGGTCGAGGTCACAAGGCACAAACCTTCAGTATTGTTTTGGTAGGGAAGGATTGAACCACGAGAGAGTAATTGGCTAGGCAGACGAGCTCGGCGAATTACTGTCGAAAATCGCAAGATACCAGTACGAGTTCGGTGGCGTGGAATTTTAAGATTGAGTATGGCCCCGCCCAACTAGTTTTCTGCTTTGATGCGTCCGAATAATGGACTAGAGCTATCCGGGTGTGTGTAGTTGAGTATTTGTGGACCATCTGAGTTTAGGGAGATTGAGTTAACGGGGTTCCAGCTACCTGGAGATAGATCATTGCTTACTTCTAGGGTGTACGTGAGCCCAGCAATTCCCGGGAATGTGATTTCTAAAAAGCCGTTATCTGCTTTGGTGGGGGAGGAACTGAAGAATGAACGAGGATCGGTTGGATCGGTGCCGACTATGTACTCTTCAAGGTCTGTATTTGAATCCCCATCATAGTTGCCCGTTCCTCCCTCGGACGTGGTTAGGTTTTTAAAAAATTTGAGTTCCCATTGATCTGGGAGTTGGTCGTTGTCGGAGTCGTCGGAGACGCTGAGGCTTTTGAAAATCGTATCACAGAAATTGGTGTCATTTTGGGAAGATACGGCTAACCCAACGTGGACGTCCTCGCTCAATACGATAGTCTGCTCGGACAGGGTAGTCCAATTATCGGCGTCATTGGAATAGGATCCGGTGATCACGTCTCCTTGGCGTTCGAGCTTTAGCCAGTAGGGTCCAGAAAGAATGCTCTTGATGGTGGCACCGGTACTCCCGTTCATGGAGGAGCGGTGTTCGAATCTGGCCTGGCCGTCTTCAGTTAGCAGCATCGATGCGTGTTTGGAACCCGTATCCAAGGTTTCCCGAATCATGAGTCCTGCTTTCGAGTCGCCTCGTTGCAGAATGGCATCGACGTGGACGATGATAGATCCGTCTCCGGTGAGGGGAGCGTACATGAAGTGGAACTCATCGGCGATGCCTCCGATGCCCGAACCCGAACCGCAAACTGTGAATGTTCCATCTGCATGGATGGTTGTGCCGGGTAGGCCTACGTCACCGACGTCCTGACTCTCCCAAATCGATGGCATTTTGTTGGGCGTGTATGCGAGACTGGAGACTTGGTCTCGGTATATCTCTCCAGTGGAAGTGAGCTGGCCGTTCTCGAAAAAGTCTCCGGTCCCGGTGAGGGGTTGAAAATAGGCATAGCGTTCGACGTAGCCGATGGACTCGAGGTAGGGTAGGGCGAGCTGCAGAAATTCATTTTGAATATCCGTAGCCCGATTGATGTTGGCGTTGAACTCGGTAATCCACAGTGGTCTGCGATGCCTATGGTAGGCATTACTCAAGTAGCGCTTGAAGCGACGAAAGATTTGGCTGGCGGGAACTACCGGGTTAGCTTTCGGCTGACTTTCCCAGTCATACCAATGAAGGGCAACAAAATCGATGCGTATATCGGCCGCCTCGGCCTGAGTCATGAACTGGTTGAGCCAGCCGTTCGTATTCTGGGCCCCTTCCTCTCGCGTTGCTGGAGATCCGAGGCGTAGCCCGACTCTCTGTAGGTTCTTGTAGAATTCGACGGCGGTCGGAATATTGCAGAGCTTGGGATTGCCGTACTGTCCGCTTTGATCGAAGCAGTTGTCTGATTCGTTGAAACCTAAGATGTGTGTGACCTGATCCATGGCGAGGTAGTCAGGTAGGGCCTCGTCTCTAGCCCCTCCGGCACCCCAACTCATGGGAACGTATTCGAGCTCTCCTAAGGCCTGGCCTTCGCCAACATCGCGGCTCCATCGGTAGTACCAAGCTGCATCTACGCTTGGGCTAGAGCTCAGATCCCCGCCGGTACCCTTCTTGTGCGAGCTTTTCCAGGGGACGATCCGTATGAAAGAAATGGAGTTTTCCAGTTCCCCTGGCAGGGTTTCCACGATTAGATCTTCGTTGTCAGCAACATAGGTTTTCCCGGGGCCCAAGCCGCTGCCTAAGTCGGAGACGATCGCCATGTGCCCGGCTTCCAGACGAAAGGAAGAAATTCTGTCGTTTAAACCGTTGGGGATTTCGGAATCGCTGTAGATGGAATATTGCAGGGGAATGGGGGTTCCCGTTCCCCCCAGACCAGTCTGATCGTAGACGGTCAACGGAGAGGCGATGGTGCAAATCGGAAGCAAAAAAGGGAGTGAGGATGAGACCCGAACCATACGAGCCTTAATTTAACTCGTTGCTTGTACGCTTTAGCGAGAAAAATCTGTGTGACCTGAGGCCTCAAGTGGTTTACGCATTGTCCTTATTTCTGATGGATATTCGAAGGCTTAGATTCAGTTAGTGGGTAGGCGGATGCCTAGATTAGCCTTCCGGATTTCTCTTCTCTCTCTTTTCCACAATCGTTTCGGCCTTTTTATATATCGTGTGGGAGAAATGTATCATAATTATTGATTAATGTTCAAAATTGTACACCAGTTATCGACAATACTACCAATCATTTCGTAAAACGGAATTTGCGATGGACGCGGATTATCTCGCCTGACAGCGATTCGACAAAAAAATTGTCCTTCCCAAGGAGGTAGAGATCAACAAGATCACTTATCTTTACCAATAAGCCAGAAATATTCATGTTATTAATGGCAGTTAAATGTAATTCGATCTCGAATACCTGTATTCCAGTTTAAAAAATTAAAACGATAACCCTGTTCTTTTAGTGCAAAATCTTGATTGAAATAGTGATCGTTATTAACTAAATTCCGTATGCTTCGATTTTACCTAAAAAAATCGAAATTCCTTCCTGTTAACTTAAGTTTCCGACTTGGTTATATTTTCAGAGATCAGAATTCCTTCTCCAGGAATCGATCCCATTGTCGCCGACTTCGTTCGACGACAAATAGAATCGATTCTTGACGCAAAATACATCAGGACTTTGCCCTAAAGTTACCGGCTGCTGTATTATGAGCCTGTGTCAAATAGGCTAACCGACCCTGGGCGAAAGAAAAAGAGACATGATAGGGTATTAGGTGCTCGCGGAGGTGTGGACAAAGAAGAGACCAATGCATAGAGGTAAGGTTGCTTTGGAAAAAAGCGTTCTCGCAGCTTGTAAGGTGGGTGCTTTTATTCGAGTTCTGGATTTCAGAGTGCTGGACACCAGAAAAAATGTACCCGTAAAACACATACAGATCCAAGCAATAGCCACCCAAAGAGCATTGGCAATTTCACCAGTGTTGGTGATAACGAAGTAGAGAAATATGCTAAGGACAAGGTATCCGATCGTGCCCCAAACACGGACAAACTGATAGGATCCTTCTTGTCCTGCAGTCTCGATTCCATTTCACGTTCGTTCTTGAAATAGTAGCCGTCTAGCAGGGGCTACGTGGGAACGTACAGAATACTGTAGACAGCCCATGCGATGGTTACCGTCCATACATTGTTTGAAAAAACAACCACGATGAGGGCGATTGTGGTTATAACGAAAATCCCACGAAGAATCATGCGGGTATCGACGCTTTGGTCTGCAAGCAGGAAGTGACAGCGGGGGAGAAGAGTAAACCAAGCGATGAAAAGGCGAGCGTGATTCCAAATTGCTTTGGGCTGAAGCCCTTGGCATCGCGAAGGACAAGGGCGGCGATCGGGCTCAGGCTACTGCGAACACCGAAGGTCATAAAGAACTGGACCTTGATCGGAAGGGGAGAGGACATAGGTCCGGGGTTCAGTCGACCCGATAGAATGTTACCGCACTGTGGGTGGAGCGACTAGGCTTTTTTATAGCATCTTTAGTGGATTCGCTAGGTAACGGATTCTGAATCATCAATGCACACGGTATTTACTGACTCTGGATTTGCAATCGTACAAGTCTGAAAGAATTAGAGTGCAGCGAAATCTAAAAAAGAATCAGCGATGAAAAAGAGAGTGGTCCCCTTCGCAGCTACTGGTGGTTCGCGTTTTAGCTTAGATTGATGATTGAACGAATGGGTCCTGCTGTATTTGTAGGAAGGGTCAAACATTGATGCCCTTTTCATTGGAAAAACTAATGCTGCCCTTCCTTTGGCGACAAAGGCCGTTTACACCAGCGAGAGGTGCACAGAAGTCCTCTATTTACGTGTCGGCAGGCCATACAGCTCACTCGCAAGTGAATAGCGGTATCCAGAGAGTGACGCGTTCGATCGCGAAAGAGGTATTGCAGAGGTATAAGGACTCCGATTTGTTGGAGTGGTTTCTCGAACAGGATCGATTTATTCTGCTCGACGAAGTGGCACGAGGGAAACTTTCGCGATTCAGTGGTCCGCCTCACGAGGGAGTTGACGCGCAGCTTGAGATAGAACGAGCAAAGTTGTTTTCCCTGATTTATGAGGCGAACGAGTCCAGTCTGGGACGATTGTACCGGTCAGTTTCATCAGGAGAGGGCTTGGCAAATTACCGTGGAGGTGAAACTTTCCAGGATCGGCTCAGAGTGGATCTTATTTTGAAATTCCTGAGGAAGTGTTGGGTGCATTCGCAAGAACTTGAAAGAGAGGAAGAAACGAGTCGAGACGAATGTGTCGGAGAGCTGTGGAAGCAAATGAAGGAAATGAGGACAGAAATTGAAAGTGTTCTCAATGAACTGGGAAAAGAGAAAGATGAATATCTTGATGAGGCGAATTATCCTAAACTAAAATATGAATATAGAATCCGTGCTGAGAAAGTAGTGCTGAAACCTTTCCTTGAGGACCCTTTTGCAAGATGGGCGTTGACTTCCTCTCAGACGGAAGCCCTGACGAGAAGTTTTGAAAGATTGGTGGGGCAATTGGATCGGAGTGAGTTTAGAGCACTGGAATGGGTTTCCTTTTTGCCTGTCCCGCAAGCGGCAAGAAGAGTGCTACGCAGATGTATTCGTAAATTTGATAATTCGAGACAGCGATCATCGGATAGACGTTTGATTCGTAGCTTCATCTCGAAGGTCGAGAGGTTACGTCTGACACTTGACCGATTTCGATCGAAGCATCAAAGACGTCTCGATCTGAAGAGCGACTGGGATTGGCATCTGCTAAAATGTCTTATCGAATATCGACGGATTTTTGAAGACCCCATTGAGAAGGGGGAAGTCGAGGAGATAAAGAGGTGTATCGAAAAGGTTGGGCGTCTCAGGCACCGTCTTTTTCCCAGGCGATTTATCCTGCCAAGAGGAAGTTGGATTTTGATTTCAGAGTTAATGACCAGCATCGAGCTGGAAAACGTTTTCTCTTTTGTGAAGAAAAACGGGCTAAAAGCGGCAGTAGTGTTTCACGACGCGCTGCCCGTCCAGTTTCCAGAGCTAGTGAGCAAGCGTTATCGAGAGGACCATGAACAGTACATGCGATCAATCGCCCAGGCAGATTGCATTTTGCCTGTTTCAGAGTATTCAAAGACGTGTTATTTGGATTGGGCGGAGAGCTCGGGAATCGATTTGCCGCAAATCGAGGTATGTCTAAATGGAGTTCAGTTTAGAGACAAATCTGCGGAGATAGACGAGCGTAAACTACCGGAAGGTGTTAGTAGCGATTTCGCTCTTTGTGTGAGCACAGTGGAGCCGCGAAAAAATCACTTAAAGCTATTGGAGGCTTGGAGAAACCTGTTGACGGAAGGTGAGGCTTTACCACAACTCGTCCTTGTGGGGAATGCGTATTCAGGGTTTGAGGAACTGGCTGAGTCGGTAGATCAAATTTGTAAGGATGAGAAAGGATTTGTTTGGCTGAAAGGAGTCAGTGACGAAGATTTGGAAACGCTCTATGCTCGCTGTCGCCTTACTGTTTTTCCCTCCATTGCGGAAGGCTTTGGGCTTCCGATATTGGAAAGTCTCTGGTTTGGGAAGCCTTGTTTGTGTGCCAGTTTTGGAGCTATGGAGGAAGTGGCTCGGGGTGGGGGCTGTGTGAGAGTCGATATGAGGTATGTCGAAGCAATCGAGACCGGGATTCGAAAAATAGCATTAGACGACAGGCTGTTAGCTTCACTCGAAATGGAGTGCTCAAAACTTAAGATTCGTACTTGGTCTGACTACGCCGTGCAGTTGGGGCAAATTTTGGGGTTTGAAGCACCGAACTAGGGATACGGAGCGGTTGTCATATCCTGGGTCAAAAGGAGGTTCGAACCCCAGGCTGATACTACGGCCGGGCATCGTTGTGCTGTCTTTCAGGAAAGAGGTTTGCGGGCACGCTTCTTCATAGGCGAGATTGGTGCTAACGGCGAAGAGGTCCACAGTGACCGAATCTGTCGCTTGAACGCGGTAATAGATTTCGACACCCAAGAAAACATAGCTGTCATTGGGGAACTGGTTCGGGCTTAGGTGGAAGGCTTCATCATTCCACCAGGGATCGACTCCTCGAAACCAAGGTCCGATAGCGTATTCATAACGCAAGCCGAGGCGGCGGTTCGGGACGCGAGGCAAGTTCGTCTTGAAATTGTCGTTGGTGGCCCTTGTCTGATCTTGGGTTAGGTCGAGGTGTATGGCTCGGTCGAGCTCATCGATGAGGTGTTGATCAAAAGGGGGCTCCTATTTTGACACACCCAAACACGAGGGGTTTAAACGATTCAGGCAAGGACTGATGTAACCTAGACGTCTTGATTAAATGCATAAGAAGATCTCAGGAGCTTTTAGAGAATGCGTATCAACGACTTGGCGTTCCTCTTGCAGCGTAAAGCGAGTTTTTCGGATCCACAGCTTGTCGTACGGAACCCTGCTGCGAGAGATTCTAATTTGCTCAGCTAGTATTTTGCTCACGTTGAAGCACTGAGCTATTTCTATCTCCCGTTCGGGCGAATGCCTCGAAGATTGATCCGTTACTACCTTAAAATACCTCGGTGCTTACCCCGGGGATACTTTATTTCCGCTTCGAGCGTGTATCAGTCATGTGGATGTGGCATCCAATCGGTGAACATGCCTTTGGCGTTGCGGGTGGCTTCCAACTGATTCCATTCTACCACACCCACGCGGTTAGCCCAGTCATGGTATTTTTCAACTAATTCGGCACGAGTTTCCGGATACGTGTTGGTCAGGTCGTTAATCTCACAGCGATCGACGTCCATATCGTAGAGCTCCCAATGTCCCCTGTCCCAACGCTTGACGAGTTTCCATTGTCCCTCGCGATAGGCGCAATTCCCCTCGTGCTCCCAGGCCAAGGGAGGACGATTCTGGTCGTGGCTGTTGAATGTGTTTTTCAAACTGCTTCCCTCAACTGGAAGAATGGGAAGTCCGTCTCGTTCCTGTGGCCAGTCGAGTCCAGAAACATCGATAATGGTAGCCATGATATCCATCAATTGACCTGTTTGATAACGCAGATTTCCTCGATCTGAAATGCCGTCTGGCCAGTGTACGATCAATGGGGTGGCGATCCCGCCTTCGTGAACAAAGTGTTTGTATTCACGGAAGGGAGCGTTGGAAAGATTGGCCCAAGCTACTCCATAACTCTGAAAAGTCGTTTCGTCTCCTGGCGGGACGGTGGGGTCGTTGCCATGTTTCATTAAGCGCCCATCGCGGGTGTGGGTTCTGCAGGTGAGCGGTTTGGCCAGGCCTTCCCCGGCAGACTTTTCGTAAGGGTAAAAGGTTTCGAAAATCTCCTCAGCGCAAGCACCATTGTCGGATAGAAAAAAGATCAAGGTGTTGTCGAGTTCGCCCTTGGCCTCAACGGTATCCAGAATCCGTCCGATTCCCTGATCCATTGAGCTGACTTGTGCCGCATAAACCTCCATTCGGCGTTCCTGCCAAGCCTTATGCAATGAATCCTCCCAAGCAGGTTGAGTCGAATCGCGCTCTGTGATTACTGTATCCGTATTAAGGATACCTATTTTAATCATTCGTTTTAGCCGTTGCTCCCGCAGTCGATCCCATCCGCTGGAGTATCGACCCTTGTACTTTTCAATTGCCTCTGGGCGAGCATGCAAAGGCCAATGCGGCGCTGTATACGAAGCGAACAAAAAAAAGGCTGTTCGGGTTTTTGATTACAGTGGTCTTTTATGAATCCGCAGGCATTTTTCGTAATGTCATCGGTGAAATAGTAATCGCCATCCTGTGGAGGATCTATGGATTCGTTGTCTCGAGCCAGGGTGGGCGGATCGAAGTAACTGGCTGCTCCGCCAATGATCCCGTAGCTCCGGTCAAAGCCTCGTGCAAGGGGCCAGTTAGAACGATCTCCGTCTTTTGAAAGCTGCTGTTTGCAAACGTGCCACTTGCCGGACAAATAAGTGCCATAGTCTCCTTGTTTCAATACTTCGGCGATGGTTAAGCACTGTTTAGACAGGTCCCCACGATAACCGTCGATGTCATCGTCGAAATGCGTCATGTGACCCATTCCCACCTGATGTGGATTCATACCTGTCAAGAGGCTGGCTCTTGTTGGACAGCAACGTGCTGTATTGTAAAACTGGGTATATCGCAAACCTTGAGATGCGAGGCGATCCAAGTTGGGTGTATCGATTTCGCCGCCGTAGCATCCGATGTCAGAGTAGCCCATGTCGTCAGCCAAAATAAGAATAATATTGGGCTTTTTCATTGCGATTTAAAACGGCCTATCGGGACGAAATCTTCGCTAGCTAAGGACCCAGGGGGAACGAAGTTATCAGATCTGAAGCAGGTGAGCATTATGAATTTTAGGGTCCTTTGCGGTTACTTTTAGTTGAGCGGCAGGACGTTAGAGGCGATCATGGAGACAATCAATCCGATCACTGCCATTATCGTTGCCATGACAGAGAAGTTAGTCAGTGTTTCTCCTTCGGTCATACCACTCATCTTGCTAATTACCCAGAATCCACTGTCATTCATCCAAGGGACCGGCTTGGAGCCAAATCCAATTACCATGGCGAGATAGATGGGATGGAAGCCTAGGATTTCCGGAGCGGCTACAGGACCTAGGATTCCTACGGAGGTAATCATAGCCACGGTAGCCGAGCCTTGCACAGTACGAATCATGGCAGTCAAAACGAACGCCATCGGCAGAAACCACATGCCTCCTGCAACATCAATCTGTTCGACAACACCTCGAATGCCAGATTGTTGCAGCATGCCTCCGAAGGCACCTCCTGCACAGGTGATTATCAATACGATCCCGCCACTGGAGAGAGCTGATAGCACCGCACCTTTGACGGCTATTTGACCGCCGCCTTTTGTTTGAAAAAGAGTGAACAACCCTACGCTTGCTCCCATTGTGAGAGCGACATTTTTATCACCGAGCAAACTAACGATGCTGGATATCGCTGCGGGTAAGGTGAGGCTAGTGCTTCCGACGATACCCGTGATTATCGTTTTACCGGACAGAAGAATCAGCGGCAATATGATGGGGGTCATCGAAAGCCACAGATTGGGCAATTCCCTATCGGTAATATCATCCCACTTTTGCATCTTTTCGTCACCGCCTTCTTCCAAGTCGCGAAAGGGAATCGGCTTTCTCTTGTTGATCCACTTCGCATAGACCATTCCGCTTATGGCTGCGATTCCCCCAACAATAACACCGGAAATCATCATCATGCCAATATCGATTCCCAATTGCTCCGCTACAAACAGCGGTCCGGGGGTGGGAGGAATCTGGGAATGTGCTATGGAACCGCCTGCAATAATTGCTAGGACATACAGGCCATAGTTTTTCTTAGTTGATGCAGCGAGGGCTTTTGCGAGAGGTATTAGTAAATAGAATACAGTGTCAAAAAATACAGGTATGCCTAAAAAGAAACCACTTGTGCCCATAGCAGCAGGAGCTCGTTTTTCGCCTAGCACTTTGAGGATGGCTCGTACGATTCGGAGGGCGGCCCCACTGTCTAACAGGCATTTTCCGATGATGGAGGCCATGCAAATGACAATCCCAATCTTCCCACAGGTAAATCCGAACGCCGTGGCGACCCTAAGCCCAAAAGGAGAGCTTGCTAGGCTAGCGGCTTCAGCGGCTGACTTTCCTTCACCCATCCAATAGCCACTAATGAGTTCTGGGGCGGAAAGGGCCGCCACGGCCATCGCGGCTAGTGTGAGAGTAAAAAAGGCGTGTAATTTAAAATAGAGGATGCCAACGAAAACAATGACAATTCCAACGAGGAGAACAAACAGGGGGTCCATAAGTGGGTTTCTAGGGATGCTGCCCCGCGATGTCATGCAAATTATGAGTTTGATTGCTGCGGTTGGCTATTCCGGGAACGTCATCGGGGTTGCTCATCAGCGGTATTTTTGATTTAAGCCTAAAATTGAACTGAAAATGAAAGCGCAGGACTTCCCAAACCTATCGAAAGCCTGGTGGTTGGCCGCTATTGCTTTGATCTTTCTTCCCTATTTGTACGGGGGGCACCATGAAACATCAGAGGCCGGTGAGGTTTTAGTTCCACTTCACAATCCCATTGAGCAAAAGATAGAGAAGGGTGATATTATGGTTGCGGTGGAGAAACGATTCAGACTGCCACGCCTAGAGGATATGAGTGCGGGTGGAGCAACTACGGACGCTCACGCCCGGATACAATATCTCAATCCGGTGGGTGCTAAATCGGGTCGCATGGCCATTTGCGATTTACGGGGAGCCCTCTATCTGGCGGATGCAGAGGGAAAGGCGGCCCGTCTTTACCTTAATCATCGCGACTACCCCATTTCCTTCGACAATTCATCCATGCCGAATGAAACCGGATTAGCGGGATTTGCCTTTCATCCCGATTTCTATGCCAAAGGTCGACCCGGCTATGGGAAATTTTATACGGCTTTCAGCGCGACCAGCGGGTCGGGTGAGTCGACTTACTTGAAGGATGATGCCGGCAGCCATGAGAGCGTAATCTTGGAATGGACGGCGACAGATCCTGCGGCCATTCCGTTCAAGGGCACCTATCGCGAGGTTTTTCGTATCGGCCAATTTGCACCGAACCATAACATTGGTACCCTATCCTTCAATCCCAGTGCCAAAAGAAAATCATCCGACTACGGAAACTTGTACTTTAGTTTGGGAGATGGAGGAGCGTCATTCGATCCCAAGGATTATGGGCAGTCATTGGAGGTCCCTCAAGGTGCTATTTTGAGGATCAATCCGCTCGGTCGTTCGAAGGACCGATCGTACGGAATTCCCAATGACAACCCCTTTGTCTCAAAATCGAATGTGGCCCCCGAAATTTGGGCCTATGGGCTGAGGCACCCGCAGCACTTCTCTTTTGATAAAAAGGGACGGATGTTTATTTGCGACATTGGTCAAAAGGAGGTAGAAGAGATAAATATCGGTGTAATTGGGGGTAATTTCGGATGGCGGATCAGGGAGGGCACCTTTGCCACGGGGTTCGGAATCGAAGGAGTCGAAGTGGGCCCGGTATTTGAGCTCCCTCACGATGGGCCAGAAACGTTTATCGATCCAGTCGCCCAATACGATCATGAGGAAGGAAGGGCGATCGGTAGCGGCTTCGCCTATGAGGGACGGAAAATCAAATCGTTGAAAGGAAAGTTCGTATTCGCAGATATAGTACGCGGTCGGGTATTTTACATTGATGCGGGGAATTTGGAGCCCGGAACCCCAGCAGAAATAAAAGAGTTGCGGTTGATGATCGAAGGTCGTGAGCAAAACTTGTTAGATACTGTAGGGTATCCGAATACCTACAATCGGGGATTGCGAGCAGACCTTCGATTGGGAATTGATGAAGACAAAGAGCTATATCTGCTAACGAAGGGCGATGGTTGGGTACGAAAGCTTGTACCCGCAGAATGAGTTAATGGCGTTTCGAGTACGTACCAGCGGAAGCTTGAAAAGTTCAAGTCGTATTTTCTGGATGCCAAACAGCTTTAATCGATTATCCCAGATACTCAATCGAGCCCTCTGGTTGGAGGCTTGACGTTTTTGTTCGGGAGCATCTCGGAAAGCTTTTGCTTTACCGGTTCAAACTCGGTGAGGCTGGCTAGGTTTGTAAACTCTTGCGGATCGTTTTGATGATTGTAGAGCTCCTCTCCACCGTCCGCATAGCGAATGTATCGCCAATTTTCAGTTCGAATGGCATGGTTATTAAATCCCTGTGTTGTAACAACGCCTCGGCCCGTTGACTGCTCAGGGTTTTTGATCAGGGGAAGAAGGCTCTGGCCTTCCAAATGGGCCGGTTTCTCGAGATTGCAGAGGTCCAATAGAGTTGGATACAAATCGAGTAGGCTAACAGGCTGGGAACAGCGCGTAGCGGATTGCCCATTACGAGAATCCGCAATAATCAGTGGGACATTTGTGGTTTGCTCCCAAAGCGCAAATTTCTCCCAGTGGTGCTTCTGGCCGATATGATATCCGTGATCCGACCAAAGAACAATGATTGTATTGTCGGCGAGCGGCCCTTTCTCGAGAGCTTGGAGCAATCGCCCCACCATGGCATCTGCAAACGTCATTGACGCAAGGTAGCCCTGCATGGCCTGCTTGCGTTTTCCGTTTTCAAGTATCCAGTCATCCCACTTTTTTCGAACCATACTCCGTCCTGCATCAGGCAAGTCGTCGAGGTCATTGTGTGGGTTATCCAGAAATTCAATTTCTTCCAAGGGATGCTGATTAAAATAGGGTTGCGGAGTCCACCACGGCCAATGGGGACGGTAGATGCCAACGGCTAGAAACAACGGTTTCTCATGCGTTTTGGAAAGCTCACCCTCGGCCCAGGCAACGACCTTGGCATCTCCCATTTCTGAATCATCTATATCTAGAGGGGCCCAATCGAATCGCCCCTGATAGAAAGTCCTATTGGTATTCAATGGCCACTTGGCAGGCTCTACTTCGGGAGGTAGTTGAAGATTCCGTGACGGAAAAAAGCCGTTCCAGGGTTCCGGATCCAAGTACCCCTCGTACGCCGATTCGCTAATGGTATGGGCATGGTAGAGTTTTCCGCCTCTCATAGTCTTGTACCCCCCGGCTTGTAAGGTATCCGGCAGCGTTTCCACGTTTCGGGTTGTCTCCATCTTCCGCCAGTCATGTCCGTTGGCATAGATGCCTGTGCTAGAAGGCCGCAGACCAGTGAACAAACTGGATCTCGAGGAGTTGCAACCCGGAGCCGAGCAATGGGCATTCGTAAATACCATTCCCCTAGCCGCTAAACGATCCATATGAGGCGTCTTTACTCCCGGATGGTTATTCAGAAAGCCTACCCAATTGTTCAGATCATCCACCGCGATGAACAGAACGTTGGGGGGTTCAATCTGTGCAAACAAGCAGATAGGCCAAAGGGTAATGAAAAGGGGTATTTTTAGGAACTTGAGGAGCGTCATTAGTGGCTTTTAACCTGACGATATCCAGCTCGATTGGGAGAAAAAACTTTAATTAGCTTTCGGATTTGTAAAAGCGGTCGAACACGAAATCCTGGAAACCAAGAACGAGTTGGCTTCCGTTTATATTTACCAGGGGAGTTTTAGTGACTATTTTGTCCCGTGAGACCATCTGCTTTCAGAAAAATTCAAAGCCGAGATTAACTACAAATTCGCTTTTATTTCGTGAATGGTGTTTTGAATTTCTCCTTCAACCGGTTCGCCATTAGCTCCCTTGAGATAGTACTTGATGGACATTTGCCATACCGGCTCGAGGTCGGGAATTTTCAATCTAAGAATTTTCCCGTGGGGCGACAGGCTGGCACCGGCGACTTCGATTTCCTTTTTGTCGTAGTGTGCGGATCCGTAGTCTGCGGTTCGCTTGAGAGCCCAAGTACGGACGATTATAGAGTTGCGGAGTATCTCGGGCGATAGTTGTGCCAGAGGATCTGAAAACTCAATCTCGATTTCCTGTTCGCTGGCCCGAAGACCGATGGGTAAATGAGCAGGTGAATCTGTCTTTCGGATACGGTAGAAGCCTCCAGCCTGATGTAGTTGAGCCGTTCCCCAAGCTGACATGCCGCAAAGGTAAAGATGGCCATTATGAGGATGAAAACGTCCACGCATAGTTCCGGTTGGGAAATCGGGAATAGGTAAACGCTGAAGTCCACCCTGTGGTTGGCCATTGACGATTTCGTGTGGAACGATCTCCAGGCGCCCGTGGCCGTAGGATATATTTAGGAGTTTTCCATCAAGCGGTCCCCAGGACGGACTATCGATCCAGAGGAGTTCAGAAGGCGATCGATCGAACCCCTTGTCTACCCAGGCGAGCGGGCGTTCCATTGCCGAATCGGAACTGTCTTCTGGAGCCCCGTAACTCCACATGTTGCCGTAGAAGCGTCCATCTGGATAAACCCAATTCAATCGGTTCATGGGATTCCAATGGCCCTCTTGGTCCGTGACGATAAATGACCCATCTGGATTGATGCAGACGCCATTGGCGGCTCGAAATCCATTGGCCAAAATTTCGGTTCGTTCTCCATCGTGGCTAACTTTCAGTAATGTGCCATGATGAGGAACGATTGGTGGTCGGGCGTGGCGGGCACTTTTTGCATAGTAAAAATTCCCTTCGTCATCAACTTGGAGCCCCATCGCGAATTCGTGAAAGTGTTGAGTCACTTGGTGATCGGAATTGAACGCTTCATGGTAGTCCATTTCGCCGTCACCATTCAGATCTTGGAGTCGGACCAACTGATTGCGACAGGTTACGAAGATCTCCCCATTAACGAGCTTAATACCGAGCGGTTGAAACAACCCTGCGGCGATGCGAAACCACTGAGCATTGATTGCGGTTTCGTCGTTAAGCCCTTCAACGCGCCAGACATCCCCATCCCAAGTGCATAGATAGGCGGTTTCGCCGTCAGGCGAAAAGTCTACCCCAGAAGTTCGCAGCCAGCTCTTCCAGGGATTTGCCTTGGGAAGAGTGAAACTGTCCCATTGGAAGGGTCCCTTTTGTCTTCCGCGAACGATCGGGGAGGGAACACCTTGCTGCCATTCCGAGGGGCTTCCTTTCGTAAGAGGGGCGAGGTCGAGATCAGTCGGTTGAACGGAACCGGATCCAGAAATGAAAGCGGCGTTTAAAGGAGTCACTCCCGCTGGGATAGAGGCAGTGAGAAAACCACCGGATTCCTCGAGTTTAATGGCATCGCTTCCCTGAACGGAAATCGTAACCCCTGAATTGGCGAGTCGCAGTTTCAGATCTATCTCTGATTTTCCAATATTCAGTATTCGAGCAATAGCTCCTGAATTCGTAAGCAGATGGTTCTCCAATATAGATACTTCGCCAACTGTATAAGAAATAATAATACGTTTCGCGTATCGATAAAGTCCTTTAAATTGAGTCCAATCGCGCGGTAGTGGTCCGAAACGCCGACCGTTTAGGCCGACTATGCGTTGATCCTCGAACGAGCCATTGGCAGGATTGGCCCATCCGGGGACATCCTCGGTTTCAAAGAGAATTTTGCCGCGCGTGCGCGGCCAATGCCAATGCTTGTGGTCAAAATTGATTCCTTGCCAATCGGTGAAGCCTTCTCCGGTCCAAGCGCCGGCGATCCGCATAGTGTCGTGTTCAAATGCCAGCCAGGTATGCCCTTTGGAGATGCCTCCCTCCCCGGGATCGAGCCGGATGGCGATGGCTTTGTAGGCGAGATTCGCATCGGGTGCGACGTAGCCACGAGTGTCCTTTCCTTTCGGCCAACGATAGTTTTCAAACTCTTCCGCTACGATTTCTAAAGTGCCTGTTAGAAAGGGGCCATAATCCATTTCCTTCCAAGGTTCGTGCTTGGTGGGTTCCGGGCCCAGTTGGTTTCCCTTTGGAAGACCGGACAGGTATTCGTCGGTAATTTGGAAATACTGATCCGGATTTCGCTCCTCGATAAAATGAGCACGAATGTAACGGATGACTGAATACTTTTCGCGAGGCGTCAATTCGGTTTGCGGGACCATCAACCTCCAGCCGCGGGTGATACTTTGATACATGGTATACGGGTCATTCCCATGCTGAAAAACCCCTTCGGCGAATCGCAAGGAACTGGGAATGGAACCTGGCAGGTTTATATCCCCGTGGCAGTTGTGACAGACCTGCTGATAGATCTTTTGTCCCATATTGAAGCTGGTCAGCTTATCATCCTGGATCAGGCGTGCGTGATCAATCTCCGACTCGTAGGAGGGAAGGGCGGACTCTGGTAAAATCATTTCACCCGGAGCTAGCTCTTGGGAGAGGCCGAATCGAGAAGCAAGGATAAGGAATGAAAGCGAGAGTATTTGCGTCCGAATCATCATACAGTAATTCTATATCCGGAAAGGGTAGGCGAATCGGACCGATTGGGAAAGGAAAACTAATTCATTGACCAAAAGAGGTGTAGGAGATTGTTTTGGGGCCAACGGGAAGTCCCTTTCAACGAATTGCACACTAAAGGACCCTCTTTCCGCCGGATAAGGGGAAGAAAACGATCGATCTGGTTTCATCTGCATTTTTGGCTTGTTTGGATCACTCGGACCCATTTATCACAAATTTGGTTTTAGGAATTGAATTAGAGTAGCATTAAAAACTCTCTTCCTTACGAAAGAAACGATGCGAAGATATCCCGTGCATTCGCGTGAGAGATTTTATGGGCGGCCAAGCTATCCATGGTATTTGGAGAGTTTTCTTCTACGGCTTGTTCGACTGTCACGAGAGGGCGAATACCAATTTCATGTGTGACTTTCATTAGAAAACTGTAATCGATGTCCCCATCGCCTAGTGTTTCGGTCCAGATGCCTTTTTTCGACTGTCGAACATGGAGCTCAACGATTCGATCGCCGTAAAGTTTAATTACGTTATAAAGGGCGACATTTGAATCTCCGGAGCCACGGAATATCCAGTGTGAGTCAAGGCAGAATTTTACGTACTGAGGATCGGTTGAAGCGAGCATGTGATGGAATTCGCGGCCAGCCAATCTCAGTTCTGAGTCGTGGTTGTGATAGGCTAGTGTCAGGCCTTCTCTCGACAAGGCTTCCCCGAGGTTGGTGAGTGAATCGCCTTGCAGCTTGATTTGATCATCGTTTTTGTTTTCGGGTTCATCCCAGTGGATGGGTATAGGGTTAGTGACGATGATTTTTGTCCCCATTCGGTCCTGGGCGATACGGGTGAGCTTAAGAACCGTGTCGATGGACTCCTGAACGTCTGCTTTCTCATGCAACTTGCTATTAACGTAGGCAGAAACCATGGAGACGCCTTTATCGATCAAGACGTCCGCAAGCTGGTTCGTTTTCTCCGGAGTGCTGAGAATGGGTTCCAGACTATCGGCGCCGCTCTGTTTGATTTCTTTGATGGAACTTTCGAGATTGGCTTCGAAATCGCGTCCTTGTCGTCGGTAGAAGGTAAGCCAAGGGTAGATATTTGTTGCGAGCATTTTAGATGTATTGGAAACTTGAAGTTTGATTACTCGGGACACTAATTGGACTAGGGTATATCGAGTTGAGTTAATTAGAGTGGAGCCCAACGCTTCCTAAGATGGTCCTTTTATAAAATTCTTTTGATTCGTAAGTTTTTTCACGGTTCCGGAGTGAGAGTTTCTTGAATAATCATCGAGAAAACGTTTTGGAGGCCAGAAAGACATTTAACGACTTCGGGGTATTGAGTATCGAGGTTGGATATTTCCGTAGGATCCATTCTAAGATTAGCTAGAAACAAGGTGTCGTCCTTTCCAAGAGGAGCCTTGTCGGAACGGTCTGTCGGGTTGCCGAGTAGTTTCCAGTCGCCTTCGCGAACAACCCGTTCCGGATTTCTACCCCTACCGTTTGCCAAGGTCGGTTCGCTTGACCCATTCGGTGTGGCGTTTTTCTAGAAGGGCTACCTTCTCTGGCATTTCAGAAACGAGGTTGTACAGTTCAGTGGGGTCGTCCGCGAGATTATATAGCTCCCAAGGTCTCCTGTTTTCGGACACGAGTTTCCAGTCGCCGACACGAACGGCTTTTCCTTTACTGTGGGCCCAGAAAAGAGCTTCGTGAGGTTTGAATTTTTGAGGCTCTCCTCGGAGAATTGAGAAGAATGACTTACCCTCGATTGGAAGGGGTTTCTGGATTACGATCTCGCCCCCCGCCGCTTCGATAAGCGTGGGCATGAGATCGATTACGTGGCAAACTTCATCGGTGAGGCCACCTTTGAGCTCCGGTTTGAGCCCTTCAGGCCACGAGATTATGAGAGGGGAACGTGTGCCGCCTTCGTGGTCGTGTTGCTTGAAAAGTCGGTAGGGCGTATTGGAAGCGTTGGCCCAGCCATAGCCGTAGGATTGCCAGGTACTTTGGGGACCTGGCATGATGTGAGGAAGATTGCCGGCTGTGATGGGAGTCCGCTTCCCATCGGTCGTGAAGGGCCTTGTCCAGGATCCAGTCCGCTCGGGTGGATACTCTACGTGGCAGCCTCCATTGTCCTGCTGGTAAACGAAGAGAGTATTGTTCAGTTCGCCAGTCGCTTCGAGATGCTCTACGATGCGGCTAATATTCCGGTCCATGGAGGTAATTTGGGCGGCATACACTTCCATCCGACGCTCCTGCCATGCTTTGTGAGCCTCATCTTCCCAAGCAGAAACTTCCGGGTGCCGAGGAGACAATTGCCATGAAGGATCGATGATGCCTAGTTCTACCATGCGGTGGTAGCGCTTTTTTCTTAGATTGTCCCAGCCTTGGGCGTATTTGCCTTTGTAGTGGGCGATATCCTCTGGCCTGGCGTGCAAGGGCCAGTGGGCGGCATTGTAGGCTACGTAGAGGAAGAAGGGATTCTCTTTCTTAGATTCATCCAAAGAATGATCTTTTAAAAACTCAAGTGCGTAGTCGGTGATCGCATCGGTGTAGTAAAAATCTGGATTCTTTTTCCATTCATGATCTCGACGTTCGCCATTCAGGTAAAGATCTACAGGTGCGAAAAAGTCTGAGGTCCCCCAATAGGTGCTGTATGCTCGATCGAATCCTCGTTTGTGGGGTGCACTGGGGCCATTGGGCTGCTCGGGATCAGACAAGTGCCACTTACCAGACATGAAAGTAGCATAGCCAGCGGTTTTGAGCGCTTGGGGAAGCGTCGTGACATCGGGATGAAACCCGCCCATAGGGGATCCGTCAGATAGGGATGATTTTGGATACAATCCCGTCATCAAACTGGCTCGAGTGGGCCAGCACATATTATTGACGTAGAAATTCGTGAATCGAATTCCTGTGGCGGCGAGGGCGTCTAGTTGGGGAGTCTCAATTTCACCGCCATAGCAGTTTAGATCCGAGTAACCCATGTCGTCCGAAATAATGAGTACGATGTTGGGTTTGCCAGGGTAGGCTGCGGCTTCGCTTTTTGGATCAGATAGACCTAGCAGAGTAAAACCGAGAATGAAAAAGAGAATTGGGGTGATTTTCATTGGTATTTCAATGATCAACGTTTGGTAGGCTGGCTGTCAACGGCGAGATTTCAGTGGCTTGTCGATGATGGGAGACAATCTACGGTGGCTAGCTTTGTCGGCTGGGTTGTCGCGTGGATTAGACGCCTTACGATTCGGGGTTTTTCAGCATGAGCCTTTGATCTTTTAGGGCAGGGTAGGGAGCCATTTTCGGCACTCGCGAATCTTCTTGCTGCTTGCAGAGAAGCGATCCCTAATGCACGACCAACTTTGCGGGCCTGGTTGAGGATCGACTCTCGCTTAACGGTGTTTGATATGAGCGAAGACAAAGACAACATACAGGTTTTCAATGATTTAGGACTTTCCGATTCGGTGATGAAAGGGTTGGTTGAAATTGGCTATGAATCACCCTCGCCAATCCAAGCGGCTATTATTCCGCATGTGCTGGAAGGGCGCGATGTGATTGGACAGGCCCAAACAGGGACTGGAAAAACAGCCGCATTTGCCCTTCCTCTCCTTTCGAAAATTGATTTTTCGATTATGAAAAAGCCGCAAGTAATCGTGCTGACACCGACCCGAGAGCTCGCCATCCAGGTCGCAGAAGCGTTTCAAAAGTATGCGGCAAAGCTAAAAAATTTCCATGTAATCCCAATTTATGGAGGTACGGACTTTCGTGCTCAGTTGCGACAGTTGAACCGCGGAGTTCATGTGATAGTCGGCACTCCAGGCCGGGTGATGGACCATATGCGCCGTGAGACTTTGGATTTGGGAGCGTTGTCCTGCGTCGTTCTTGATGAGGCAGACGAGATGCTACGGATGGGATTCATCGAAGATGTTGACTGGATTATGGAACGGACTCCAGCGGGCCGACAAGTCGCTCTCTTTTCGGCTACGGTGCCAGCTCCGATAAAGCGGATTGCCCAGCGTCACCTGAATGATCCTGTTGAGATTAAGATCAAGACGACGACCTCGACCGCAGAGACGATCCGCCAGCGCTATTGGATGGTGAGTGGGCTCCACAAGCTAGATGCTTTGACTCGAGTCCTCGAAGGTGAGGAGTTTGACGCGATGATCATATTTGTCCGGACCAAGCTGGCTACGGCAGAGTTGACCGAGCGCCTTCAGGCTAGAGGCTTCGCGGCCGCGCCACTCAGTGGGGACATCCCTCAGGCCAAGCGCGAAAAAACAATCAATCGGCTCAAGACGGGGAAGCTGGACATATTGATCGCCACCGATGTGGCAGCGCGGGGGTTGGATGTCGATCGTGTGAGCCACGTAGTCAATTACGACATTCCGTACGACAATGAATCCTATATCCATCGGATTGGCCGAACAGGCCGTGCGGGTCGTGCGGGTGATGCGATTCTGTTTGTGACACCGCGGGAAAAGCGTCTCTTGCAGTCGATAGAGCGAACGACCAACAAGAAGATCGAGTTGATGGAGATGCCAACCACTCAGGATATCAACGATAAGCGTATCGATAAATTTAAGACGAAAATTACAGAAGTCCTCGACCAGAACGGTCTGGATTTTTTCAAAGACATAATCGAGCAGTACCGCCAAGAACACGATGTTCCCTCATCGGAAATTGCAGCAGCGTTGGCAAAAATCGCTCAAGGGGATTCGCCTTTGCTGCTATCCGAACGAAAGGCTTTCCGCCAGGACCGGAACGACGACTGGAAACCTCGTGAGCGACGTTCCGGTATTGGTCTGGATTTGGAAAGTAGCCCTCCCCGGCGCGATAAGAGAGAGTACAAGCGGATGCCCCCTGAAACTGGGACAGAGCGATTTCGTATCGAGGTGGGTTATAAGCATGGAGTAAGGCCAGGAAATATAGTCGGTACGATTTCCAACGAGGCGGGACTAGACAGCAAATTTATTGGCAGGATCGAACTCTACGAAGACTACAGTACGGTAGATTTGCCAGAAGGGATGCCGCGTGAAGTGGTCCAGATTTTAAAGAAAGCCTGGGTATCGGGCGAGCAAATGCGTATTTCGCGGTTGGATGTTTCGTCCAAGAAAAACAAGGGAAACAACAATCGGGACCATTGTAGAGAGGCTCGATCGCAGAGTAGAGGGAGACCCGCTCATACGAAGAGCGGAAAGCTGCCGTTCAAAAAACGACGAGCGGGTCGCGATGTCTAACTTAGAGGTAGCTTTGTCTAACTTTGGAAGATCTTTTTGGGTATTTCGAAATCATTTCCGATAGATCCCTACCCAATAATAGGTTAAGCTTGATCGATGTTGCAAAAAATTGCTCATAGCCGGATAATTAATTTATCAAACTGAAAACGGGCGATTTACCCCAACAGGGACTTGGATTAATCCCAAACGGATTCAGTAGAGCAATTCCACAGTCTTTATCTTTTTCATACACTCAAGCGGAACCAGCTTCGGCAGACCACAAATACAAACAGAAACCCAAGATTCCAAAACCTATCGATTTCAATATGTTCATAGGTATCGAGGCGTCGACTCTGAAGTTAATCCGAATTCCTTGTTCCAGTGTTCCCGAGCTGAGTTTCAAAGGAATCGAAAACCCAGTAGTTCCAGTCATTGAAGAATCGACAGGTGATGTGCTTTATACCACTCGAGTAAAAAGCAAAACTTATCGCCCTAAAGTGTACACAAATGGCAAATACACGATTAGGGTTGGGGAGGGTTTACCAATTCTCAAAACTGTGAAAGGTGTGCAATCTGTTGCAGCGAGCAACACGAAGAAGATGACTATCAGCGTAAGGTAACACGGAGTCTCGCTTCTCAAATGAAGCTAGGATGGCGTGGGCTGGACCGCCTAGGGTACCACGTGAAAACCGGATGACCAACCGTGGGGAGCATCGGCTTCTCCCATGGTAATTGGGAGTGTTGCTTGTGTGTCCAAATTGGAGCACATCATTATTTTACAGTAATCCGTATCACTTCTATCTGGGGGAAATTTAACTCTTCTTTCTCACCTTACTCCTTGATTGCTCAAATCGTGGGGCTAGGGTGTTTTTAATGAATAATATCCACCGGACTATTTTAGCCTTACTGACTCTGGTGTTGGTAGGGTTTCATGTTGCAGCGGAGTCGTCTGAAAAGCCTAACTTCGTTTTCATTTTGGCTGACGACTTAACTTACAATTTGTTGGGCTGTTATGGGGGTGTCGATGCGGAGACACCGCGTATTGACGAACTTGCGAGTGAAGGGATGCGGTTTACTCGAGCATATGCGGCAATGGCGATGTGTGCACCTTTTCGGGCGGAACTCTATACGGGCCTGTATCCAGTACGCAATGGTGTGGCTTGGAATCACTCTTCGGCCAAACTAGGGACGAAAAGCGTTTGCCACTATCTCGAGGAGCAGGGTTACCGCGTCGGGTTATCGGGTAAGAAACATGCGTCGCCTGAGTCGACTTTTCCCTTCGAGGTTTTGAAGGGATTCCCCGCCGGGGAGGGTGTTCGTGAATTCATGACACGCGATTCGGACCAGCCTTACTGCCTTTTCATCTGCTCAAACAACGCTCACGCGGCGTGGACAACGGGTGACCCGTCGCGTTTTGATCCGGACACGGTATCTTTGAATCCTTTGCAGTTTGATACGCCTGCGATCCGCGAAGTGATGACACGCTATTTGGCGGAGGTTGAGGATTTCGATCGGGAGACAGGAGAAATCCTGGATTTGCTTGCGGGCTTGGAGCAGGAGGACGACACGCTGGTCATGTTATCTTCAGAGCAAGGCTGGGCACTGGGTTTTGCCAAGTGGAGCAACTGGGACTTGGGCGTTCATACTGGGCTGATTGCTCGCTGGCCGGGCAAAATTGAGGCGGGTAGTGTCTCGAATGCTCTTGTGCAAATGGCGGATGTGTTGCCGACATTTTTGGAGGCGACGGGAACTAAGGAAGGTGAGGAGATGTTCGACGGGATTAGCTTTTATCGGCACTTGAGAGGTGAGGATCAGCCTTTGCGAAAATTTGTATATGGAGTTCACAATAACGTTCCGGAGGGGAATCCGTATCCTATTCGCTCGATACGGAATGAACAGTTTCACTACTTGCTGAACCTGAATCCTGATACGTCCTACCATGAAAAGCATGTCATGCTGATGGACTCTCGATTGACCTGGTGGCCGGAGTTGAAAAAAGCGGAGGCAAAAGGTGATCCGGAGGCGATCGCTCTTTTGAAAAAGTATCACAAACGCCCTGCCGAAGAGCTTTACAGGGTAGATGAGGACATTTACGAAATGAACAACCTCGCAAGCAACCCTGAGTACGTGAAAGTGAAAGAGGCTCTGAGGGAAGAGTTAAAGAGATGGATGGAAGAGCAGGGTGACACTGGAGCGGCCATGGACGATTTCGCAGTGCATGCTGAAAACAGGCAAAAGTAGAAGCATTAATTTGGGGCGCTCGTGCTCAGTGCGAGCAATCAGCCGCAGGTTCTATTGTGTCATTTGGGCTGCTTGCTGGCCTGTCGGATCCGACCATAGTCGATGGTAGTAAGCGGTTCTTTGGTTGCCTGGCTAGACCTTGAAGGTTGCTGCGTTTATGATGTACCAAAGATGGAAAGTAAGAGTGAAAGGCCAAGTGAACACCACAAAGCTGGTAAAGTGGGTTGTGGTGGTCATTACAACGAAGAAAGCTACTTAGAGATTATGACCTTGGACAAGCTGGCCGAGTTCAGGTATGAAAAAGCTGGCGAGATCGGCGATAACGTTGCCGGATTCGCCACGGCGAGAGGGATTAGCGGTTGTGCTCATGGAAGGAGAAATTGCGTTAGTAGCCTAAGATACACGGTAAATGGGCCTAGAGTTAGAAAAAAGCGGAGAGGAGTAAATAGGGATGGTCGTTTTCGTTTGGTGATTGAAATGCGGTAGCACAGGGCGTTGTGATATATTTTGTCCGATCCGAACCGAGTGGGGTTGCAATTCTCTCAGGGAAGATTTTTTTTAGTTAGAGTGAAGCGTGAATGGGAGAACAGGTACCTGGCAGTCGGGTTTTTTTTGGCCGTGGGTTCAAATGTTCTTGGGGTAGATTTCCAGGTTCAAAAGGGCGACGGGTATTTTGAAGGTTCACTCCGGTACGTCGTTTCGCGCTATTCAGTCCAAACTGGAAGGGCGGTTGAGCGAAAGCAGGTTGATGTCATAGTAACAGAAAACCGGCTCAGTGTACCTTCGCTTGATGTCGCGGACGTTTTCGCGAATAATGCCCCACCTGGGGTTTCAACTGCCTTGTTTCGTCATGATGTGGACGACTTTATACTGTATGGCGATGATATCGATGCGTATCGATTCCGCGGATATGACAAGGTTTTGCTGGGGCTAGCTTTTCGGGCTTTGGCATTGTCGGGTGCTCCGGTGGATATGAAGCTACCAGAAAAATCGGGCCCCTATGCTTTGCGGAACTTTCGGGCGAATTTGAGTCGTTATTTGGGTGAAGCCGGAATCCGTTACGATATGTATTTATCAAAAGACTACATGGTTAATTGGGGTTCATTAGCGGATTCCTGGCTCTTCGGTTCGGGTGGGCTCAAGGTGCCGGAGCTGGATGATCGACTGCGGGGAGGAGAAGTGCCGGTGCGGGTCGAGGTTTTTAGAAACGCCTCAAAAGTGCTATCGATCAACTTGATGGCTGCCGAGGAATATCAGGTCTCTCGAGCCCTAGTAGAGGTGCCACCGCAAAAGATTTTGCATTCCTCAACTGGTCTGTTGAGGCAGTTGGCGACGGAAGCGATGGGCCTATAATAAGTCGTAAGGCTAAATTGAGATTGGTACTTGGTAGAACATGTCGTAATCTACCTTTTTGCTGACGGCTTTAAAGAGGCATTAGGTTTTAAGGTTGGATCGAATATTTCTCGAATGGCACGCAGAAGCCATCGTAATCGTTCTCATCGTGGGAAACCTTGCGTCAACAAGGACTTTGTTTATGGCGTTGACGTGTTAATATTTCCTGTTGGCTGTGACCGTTTTTGTCATCGTGTTCGACACTCGAGAAAGCGAGCCGCCTCGATTTGAGGTAAAGGCGAGTTTTCTGGTGAAAAAAGACGACTTTAAGGAGGATTAACGGCGAGAACGCTTTAAGAAACGGATGAGTCAGTGGGAGCCGATTCAGCGACTATCGGTCGACTAGGTTTTGAATAGTGAACTCTCATCGATGCCTGATCTGCCCACAGAGGCGTTTGAACGAGATGGTGAGGATCTTGAGATGCTGGAAGATGCGAGCACGATGTTCGATTAATCAGGCTCGTTTGGAGGCAGTTCATATAGGAAAGGAAGTTCATCTGCGGCGTCTTTTTCTGGGTTCAAGATTCTAGTCGTCGAATCGTAGTCAACACTTCTGCATTAGTTGTGCAAAAAGCTCGGAATCAAGAAGTATCAATTGAACTGATACTCGGAGAAGTCATTTCGCTGATTAATAATCTCGATAGTAACACCCTTTTTGGAATCCTGAAATTCAGACAGGGTCGCGACGCTTTGCTCCTTGTCTTGCTCCGTCGATTTGTTGTAATAAGAAGGCGGCAAGTCACTTGACTAGAAAGGAAATGCGGGGGAAATCAAAGGTCTAGATCGAGCTCCTGCTGGGTCATGAAGGAGGATTAAAATCAGCGTCAGATACTGAGCCAGACTTGATGTTTTTCGTTTCGGATGGGTTTCTGAACAAACGGGTTAAAGTGGATGGCACATACAAGTATTCTGGCATACATTATGAGACTTTCATTGGGTCGGTAGAAGCCGATTTACGGGCTGGGAAGCCCGACCGTGCGTTCATGCGATTGGGTTTGAATTGAACAACAAAGATCGGAAAGGGCTGGAGCGATTGACGCGTCACTTCGCCGGGACTTTGAGGAAATCTGAGGGCTTTAAGGCCCAAGTCAGTGGAGTTTTTGCTAGGTACTGATGCCGGCTTTAGTCGATCGCTTGGAAGACCGATTTCCAGAGCTTCGATTCTTCAACGTGGCCGTATTGGTCTAGTTTCTGGGCGATCTCCTCTAATGAAGGTTCCTCAACATCGTGATCGGGGTCGCTTTGAAAGTCGGGACGCGCTTTGCAGGAGAGAGCCCAGCAGGCCCAGGATCGCCATTTTCGTTGTTCGATTCGCGGTTCGCCGAGGCGGTCGGCGTAGTGCTGGAAATGGACGCGAGGGTTTCCGAGGAAAACTTCGGTGGGCGCATTTTGGAGAATGTAGACTAGCGCTTGATAGGGAAGCGGCCAGTATTCGAGAATAGGCTCATCCCCTTTTAAGTCGGCTCCCCATGCCCGATCGAGGCAAAGAATGGCCCGGGCGGGAAGTCTCCGCTTCCAAAGGACTTGGCTGTAGTCAAGACAGGTTTTATAGAAATCGGAGCCGCGTTCAGTTGATCGAAAGCGGTTGAGGTCTCTCCAACTCATATCTTGGGTTGGCGGAGGAAGATAAGGAATGTTGGAAATATCAGGAAGGTCGGGCATACAGATGGATGCTGGAGAGCGTCTCAGGTGACAATCTTGCGGAGTTAAAAAAAATGATTCGCAGAAAGGCGCAATGATTTGTTGCAACACGGGTAGATTTTCGCGTAGGTGATGGGCGTAATACGAAAAAAGCCCATTAGAGCAACAAAGTGAACCTTTTCTCCCCCGAAGCTAGCCTCTGTTATCGACTGAATGCCGTAATCCCGAAAGGGAGAGAGGCCGACTGTAAGTGCGGGCAGCACTCGAGATGCGTTGTTGGGATCTATTGGAAGGAAACCGCCAGATGACTGAGGCGGTTTGGCTGTTTTTGGAGGAGATTAATCGCCATACGTGTTGTGGCCGGAGAGCCTACTTCGGTAGTTAGGGATTTTTAGCGAGAACCTTTAGATGAGCGAGCTGATCAAACACGAATGCGGAGTGGCCCAAGTGCGGCTGAAAAAGCCACTGGAATACTTCGCCGAGAAATACGGCACTCCGCTTTATGGGTACTACAAGCTTTTCCTTCTGATGGAGAAACAGCGTAATCGTGGCCAAGACGGGGCCGGAGTGGCGGCTATCAAGTTTAACATGCCAGCGGGTGAGCCGTACATGTTTCGCGAACGAAGCGTAAAAACCAATGCCTTGGACCGGATCTTTAAAGATACTCTCAAGCAGTATCAGAAGCTTCAGCGAAACGGTGACATTCTTCCCGACTACGTTCCTTCGATAAAATCTAAGTACGACTTTTGCGCAGAGTATTACATGGGGCATTTGAGGTATGGGACCTCTGGGGGCTATTCGCTCAGTGTGTGCCATCCGTTCTTTCGCCGAAGCAGCTGGCCGACAAAAAACCTGATGTTGGCGGGCAACTTCAACATGACCAATACGAAGGAGCTTAACGAGAGCTTGATTTCGATGGGTCAGCATCCGATTTTCGCAACGGATACACAGGCATTACTAGAGAAAGTGGGATACCATCTCGATGAAGCACACGACAATCTTTATCGCTATCTGCGAGATGAAGGGCACGATGCACGTGAAATTTCGGAGCGAATTTTGGGAGAGATCGATTTGGTCAAAGTTTTTTGCAAGGCGTCCAAGTCATGGGATGGTGGCTACGCCCTTATTGGAGCGATTGGCAACGGCGACAATTTCATCCTGAGAGACCCTTTGGGAATTCGGCCAGTTTTCTATTTTGAGGACGACGAAGTTTTTGCGTCCGCCTCGGAACGAGCGCCGCTCATGACGATTTTCAACAAGCAGATTGAAGACATCAAAGAGGTTCCGCCGGGTCACATCATCGTTGTAAAGCGGAGCGGTGAGCTTATAAATGAGCAGTTTAAAGAGCCAAATCCAGAGCGCAAACAATGTTCTTTTGAGAGAATCTATTTCTCCAGAGGAAATGATGCGGATATCTACAAAGAGCGCAAAGCCCTAGGAGCGCAGCTTTCGGAGCAGGTTTTAAAAGAGGTCGGGCATGACCTTGAGAATACGGTGGTCAGCTTTATTCCCAACACATCGGAGATTGGCTATTTCGGCTTTCTGGAAAAGCTTCGGGTGGATCGGCGTAATCAAGTAAAAGACGCAATTCTCGACGCCCAGGAAAAAGGTGAGTTGAGCGAGGAGCTCCTCGACGACCTGATCATGAAGAACTGGCCCCGTGGTGAAAAGATCGCACATAAGGACCAGAAGCTGAGAACGTTTATATCCACCGAGAATTCCCGAAATGAAATGGCAACCCACGTCTATGATGTGACTTATGGTATTGTACAGAGGGCAGATAATCTAGTTTGTATCGATGATTCTATTGTTCGTGGAACGACTTTGCGGAAGTCGATCTTAAAAATATTGAGTAGCCTGAATCCCAAAAAGATTGTTATTGCATCAACTGCTCCTCAAGTAAGGTATCCAGATTGTTATGGCATTGACATGTCTGAGCTTGGTAAGTTTATTGCTTTTGAAGCGGCGATTGCCCTGCTGCATGAGGTGGGCAAGCGCGATACGCTTTTAGAAGTTTACCGCAAGTGCATCGATTGCCTGAAGTCTGAAGATTCCTGTGGAATCAACTACGTCAAGGAAATCTATGCTCCTTTTACTGCAGAGCAGATTTCAAGAAAGATCGCCGAAATCGTCTATCCTCGAGACCGTAAGTGGAACGGTGAGGTTTCAGTCGTCTATCAATCGATTGGGGGACTGAGGAAAGCCCTGCCAGATCATAGAGGAGACTGGTATTTTACGGGAGACTATCCGACGCAAGGGGGCTATCGAGTTGTCAATCAGGCTTTCGTGAACTATTACAAGAAATCAACAGGAAGAAGCTACTGACTTGAGCTCAAGAACAAGGGAAGCAGAATTAGGAATTTCTTCTTTGGAATTTTTCACTATTATTTCTTCCACCCTACCTTAATCAAATGCCATCAAAAAAGAAAACGAAAGCGTACGTGCAAGCGGGTGTGAATATCGATCTGGGTGATCGCATGAAAGGAGATTTGAAAGAGTCTCTAAAAGGAGCCTCCCGTCCAGAAGTTATGGGAGCAGTTGGAGGTTTTGGCGGATTGTTTGACCTTTCAAAAACAAAATACAAGGAGCCCGTTTTGGTTAGCAGTATTGATGGAGTGGGTACTAAGCTAAAACTGGCATTCGAATCGGGGCAGCACAAAAGCGTTGGTATGGATATCGTGAATCACTGTATCGACGATATAACGGTGATTGGTGCGGAACCTTTGTTTTTTCTGGACTATCTTGGTTTAGGGAAACTCGAACCGAAGGTTTTCAAACAGCTGATCTCTGGAATGAAGGAAGCTTGTGCCGCGGCAAATTGTGCCCTTATCGGTGGGGAGACTGCTCAGTTACCAGGATTCTATCAGCCGGGTGAGTATGATATCGCTGGTGTGATAGTCGGCATTGCCGAGAAAAAGAAAATGCTTTCCGGATCTACGATCCGACCTGGAGATGTGGTAATTGGGCTCCCTTCCAATGGATTGCACACGAATGGATATACATTGGCTCGAAAAGTCGTTTTTGAAAAGGCGAAGCTAAAGGGCTCAGATCTGGTTCCGGGAACGCGGCAAAGCGTTTTCAAGGCACTTCAAGCTCCTCATACCAATTACGCACCGCTAGTGCAGTCGCTTCTGAAGGCTTTCAACACAGGCCGTTCATCAGCCTTCCGGAAGGGAAATGCGATCTTCGGCATCGCCCACATTACCGGCGGAGGCTTCTGCGGAAACATTCCTCGCACCCTACACGGCAAGGTAAACATAGAAATAGACACGAATTCTTGGAAGCCGCTTCCGATATTCAAATTGATTGGCGAGAAGGGGAAGATTGACTTCGACGAAATGTATGAGGTCTTCAACATGGGGATGGGAATGACTCTTTGTATTGATGCATCTCAGGCAGATTCAGTTCTCGCTGCTTGCCATAAATTTGGCTGTGGAGCTGTTGCAATTGGAAAGGTAGTCAAAGGAACGGGTAAGGTCTCGCTGAAGCGATAGCTTGAAAGGCTAAGCAGCGTGATCGAGGAGATCTTCGTTATAATTCGTCTACGGAATCCCTTTAACGAAAATCTTGGATATGTATTTTAGTTACAAATATAAGAGCTTCACTGGGCGTTTGCTTCATCTGGATTGTTTTATCTTCAAGTTGCGGTGCCAGCGAGCACGTCCCTGGCGCGGGACCGATTGAGGCTTCCGGTTCCTTGGAGGAGGTTCTTATGGATATGGCAAAATTTCCGCCTGAAACGAACAAGCTAGCGTGGTTCCGAGACGGTTCTACTTTGGGCCGAAGATAATGTTGAGCTTTGGCTGAAGGCGGACGAGTGTATGAGCCGCTTGAAGTCATTTGGTCGTCTCCGGTTTGGGAAAAGGGAGACTCGGCGGCTTTAGAACTGATTGCTACGCTCGCCAAAATAATTTTACTGAGCGAGTTTATGCGGGAGTTTGATCAGCTCGAAGGACTAAAGAACGAAATTGCCCGAATGAAGCAGGCGGTTAATATGGAGCGTTGGTCTGGCCATATGGGAGAAATGGCTCATCTTGCGATCGCGAAGAAGCAACAATTTATTAGCATACTCAAGGCTGTGGGAACTCGAAACCTAAAGCTTTACATGGCTAACCAGGAGTGCATTGATCCTATCTTAGACTGGTTTGGTCAAATGGGCGGATAACCAACAATTAACTTAGATTCAATCCAAGCTATGCTTGTTCATACTGTTTTATTCAAATTCAATCCCGAATCTTCCGATGCCCAGATCGAGGCATGTGCTGATGACGCTCGCAACCTTCTTGCTAAAATAGAGGCCGTCCACTCGCTTTACATTGGTGCTCCGGCGGATACTGAAGTGAGACCTGTGAGTGTTCGCGATTACGGTTTGATGTTGACCGTCCTTTTCGAGTCGATTGCAGATCACGACGTTTACCAAAAACATCGATTGCACGACGAATTCATCGCCAATAACAAGGACAGCTGGGCGAGCGTAGCAGTGCACGACGCTGAGTAGCCTAGACAGTTGCCAAGACGAACTGCTGTATTGGTCATCTCGTTACGTCATAGCTAAAAAAGGCCCTTTGGGAAAAGACTTTGAATCGTCCTCTCTTGACAGACTGAAGGTGAGAGTTAGCAAGGTATTTTAATGGAAGTTGCCCTAACAGAACCTGTGCTCGTTCTGAATCGGCTATGGCAAGCCGTGAATGTGATAGCCGCAAAGCGAGCCTTTTCTTTACTCGCTTCGGGCCACGCAAGTGTTGTCTATGAGGAAAACGAGGACTTTCAAATCTTTGACATGATGGATTGGGTCGACTTTTCCCAATGTAACCAGCCCGTTTCCGACATGGAAATCGTTCGTACGGTGCGATATTCGGTCCGGGTACCCAAGATTATTCTGCTTTCGATTTTTGACAAAGTTCCCAAGAAAGAGTTAAAATTGACCCGGAAGAACGTCTTCGAACGGGACAAGTATCAATGCCAGTATTGTGGCAAAAGGCTAGCTTCGGAGGAGCTAAACCTAGACCATGTGATCCCACGGCATTATGGAGGGAAAACGACTTGGGAGAATATCGTCTGCTCCTGCGTTAAATGCAATTCAAGAAAGGCGAATCGTTTGCCTCATGAAGCGAGTATGCATCTCACTCGGAAACCTTCCAAGCCGCAGTGGCGTCCGGTGATTAGCATAGCGGCTCGGGGTAGGAAGCACGATGAATGGAAGCACTTTATCGACGTCGCTTACTGGAATGTTGAGCTCGAAAGCTAGAATCGGAACAGCAGCGGCAGCCCTTTATTGGGCCAGGGGCAGCTCGATTCGGAGGGTCGTGCCGAGGCTGCTTGAGTTGGCTACCGAGATGTCCCCGTTGTGCGTCCTCATTATTCGTTTTACGATGGAAAGGCCTAACCCGGTCCCTTCTGGTTTATCCGTCAGAAAAGATTCGAAAATTTTCTCCTTAATATTTTCTGGTATGCCAGAACCTGTATCAGTAAAGTAAACAGCAAGTCGCTCCCCGTCGGAACTTTCTTCGACAATCGAGTAAATCGTGAGGGTTCCCCCATCAGGCATCGCTTCGGCGGCATTGATTATGAGATTGAGAAATACTTGCTGCAACTGGCCTTTGCTCGCTTTGACCATGATGGGAGCGTTGGTTTTTTTGTGATTCAACACGATTCGATGCTGTTGCATTTTCAGGCGTACAAGAAGAAGTGTGTCCTGGATAAGCTCGTCGATCGACCAAACCGTGTGCAGATCCTCGGGAGCCTTTCCAAACGACAGGACTTTGGACACGATCTCCTCGAGCTGGTTGATTTTTTCAGTGATGATTTGCGTGTCTTTGTTCCGAGGATCGACTTCGTCGTATTGGAGCCCAAGCGAGCCAAAAAGCAGCTTAATGACCGTAAGGGGATTGCGAATTTCATGGGCAATTTCGGCAGATAGAAGACCTAGAGTGGTTAGCCGTTCGCTTTTCCGCAGCAGATCCTCGCTATAAAAGACTCTCGCGTACAGGTTGGCGTTTTGGGCGGCGGCGGCGGAAAGCGAGGCGAACGCTTGCAGTAGGCGTTTTTCGTCATTGGGAAACCGATGCCGCGTGCGGGTGAAAATGTTGATAATCCCAATGACGCGATCTTCGTAGATCATTGGTGTTGAAAGGCAGGATACAACATCGTCTCTTTTGGGAGCGTCTTTTAAGCCCAAATAGTCTGGAGTAGTAATATTGGGAAACTCTACCTGCCGTTTAGTTCGAATAGCCGCTGCGTTCATGCTCTCCTCGAGGCGAAGCGTCTCGACTTTTGAGAGAAACTCCTGATAGGGGGGCTTGATCGCCTGCATTGTGACTTGCTCCTTGATTTCATCGTATAATTGAAGCGTGACCATGCGAGACTTTGTTAAATCAAGAGCGGCCTCGGTGATGCTTTCCCATAGGCTCTGTAGCTCGAGATTGGATACTACTTTCTGACCGACGCTTATGAGCGCTTTGAGCTGGTCAGACTGGATGATCAACTGTTTCTGTTTCCAGACACTCTGTAGGGATGTGATGGATTCATCTGCCACCGCCTCTAGCCGTTTTAGATCGCGGGCGGTGAAATTTGCTACCTTGTCAGAATCTACGTCGATGACCCCTGTGATTTGCCCTTTCGAAAAGAGAGGTACGGCCATTTTACTCCTGATGCCGTCGATTAGTTTCACATATCGCGAGTCTTGTTCTACATCGTCAGAAATTGTGGCGACACCATTGAAAGCGACCCTGCCAGTGATGCCCTTGCCAATGTGAAGCGAAAGATCCTTTGTGTCAGTTGGGTAACCCAGTGCGTATTCGATTTCCAGTAAACCAGAGTTCGGACTAATTAATGAGATCGAAGCGGATGTGGGCTGGAAGAGAATTTGTATCTCTTCAATGATTCTTTTGAAAGCATCTCGAATATTAGAGGTAGAGCTCCCGACCTGGCTGATCCGATAGAGTGCTAGTAGCAGTTTCGGATCTTCAATCGGACTGTTGTTGGAATCGTCGAGCATAAAGGTTTTCCACCTCCTAATCGATACGGGAATAGATGCCGCCCCCCAAGAGTCGCTCTCCATCGTAAAAAGCTAATACCTGGCCCAGGGCTAAAGCTCTTTGTGGGTCGTCGAAGGTGATTTCGACAGATTGATCACTCGTAGGCGAATAGGATATGGGAACGCGAGGGTCTCTATAGCGCGCTTTTGCCTCGATACGAGATTCGCTGGAGATTGCAGGTCCTGTGAAACTCAAACTGGATACGGCACATCGAGACGAATAAAGCCTGGGAGCATGAGGAGATTCGAACGATATTAGGAGGGCGTTGCGGTCTCGGTCTTTACCGACGACAACGTAGTTTTGATGGTCCTTGTTGGATGGTATCCCGATACCCTTGCGTTGACCGATGGTGAAGTAGTGAAGGCCTCTGTGTTCACCCAGCGGCACGTCATCCTCTGCTCTAATGATTAGACCTGGCCGGTCAGGCACATACTCCCGTAGGAAGTCCTGCATTTTGATATTTCCGATAAAGCAGATCCCCTGACTGTCCTTTTTCTTTGCGTTGGGCAGATCTGACTCAAGAGCGAGCTTCCGGATATCCGGTTTCGTTAAGTGGCCGATAGGGAATAGGGCTCGATCCAACTGGTCAGATTTCAAAAGTGCTAGAAAGTAGGTTTGGTCCTTGTTTTTGTCGACTCCTTCGAGAATCGATTTTCCCGAAGCTGTCTCTTCCATTCGGGCGTAGTGCCCGGTGGCGACGTAATCAAACCCGTGTTCAAGAGCGTAGTCCAGAAATACCCCGAACTTAATTTCACGATTGCACATCACATCTGGATTCGGGGTGATACCGGATTGGTAGCCCTGTAGTAAATAGTCCACAATCTTCTCTCGATAATCCTTCATCAAATTCACGACTCGGAAAGGGATACCAAGCTTTTCGGCAACTGCTGCCGCATCCTCGATATCTTGCTGCCAGGGACAATCGCCAAGAATTTCATCCTCGTTGATCCAATTTTTCATATAGGCCCCTTCCACATCGTACCCTTGCTCTTGCAGGAGCAAAGCGGCGACGCTGCTGTCAACGCCTCCAGACATTGCGAGGAAGACCTTCTTCATAAGCCTACTCAGGCAATTACAATCACGTCTCGCAAGCCTGTAGATTGAGAAAAGTCGTAGGCGGGTTGCCGTGGTATTTCGCTCTCGGTTAGGGCTTAATTATTCGGCTTCAATTTTTATTAAACGTAGTGATAGCAGCCGAGCGTCCTCGTTTTCTCCTGTAAGAGCCGGCACGAAGTATCGATTGCAGTGGAGTACGACGTGTGCTGAGCCAGATCTGTTCGACGGGATTGGGACCTCTAGCTCCCTGAAGTGCTCGGAACTAGATTTCCAGTCTCCGTGGGCGATACCATCAATCGAAAGTTTTAAAGATATAGTATTATTTGAGAGCTGTTCGGGAATTTCGACTTGGATGCGAATCACTTTGTTCGGTGAGGCCAGAATCAATCTTGTTTCGAAAAATGGGCCGATCCAAAAATTGGGACAAAGTTCATCGGAAGTTTCGGGCTGAAATAGCCTCGCCAATTGGGTCCAACCTCGTGTGGCGGCGATCGGGTAGAGAATGCGAGGGGCTAGCTCAAGTGGCGTGTTCCAGAACGCAGCGAGAGATAGGAAAAAGGCTTTTAGGGGTGTTTTATCTAAGATTGCAGCCTCCGCCTTTCGAACTGCTTGAATCGCTTTGGGTCTTCGGCTCCTTTGGTAGAGTCCGTGCGAAATCTCGCAGCGCCAACGCAGTGGCTTTAACCAGGTTCCCCAATAACGTCTACTAATCTCGATGCATTCTTCGATGAGACGGTCTCGAGTCTTGTTTACCGTTTTGGATGAATCGTGGAGGCGATATCGGCTCCAGACTTCCGCTAAGGTATGGAAGCGGAATGTTTGGCTGAAACGACAGAAGAGATCGTAGTCGATCGCATGGGAGATTTTAGAGTCAATACCACCACAAGTGTCCCAAACGGTTCGGTGCCAGAATGTGGAGGGTTGAGGGATCTGGTTGTACCGACGTTTCCAGATCGCGAGCTGATCGAAGTGTGAGGTGTACCTGAAAGGATGGTCTCTCCCTTCTTTGGCGGGATCATTTCCGAAAAACAGGCTTCGCCCAGATACGATGTACCGACCGCGTTTAGGATCGATTTCTTGGGCGACGCGTTGAAGACATCCACCAAGGAGGACATCATCGGCATTGAGAAAGCCGAGGATTCCACCAGTTGCCTTTTCAAACCCGCGATAGAGGGCGTCAGCCTGCCCCTGATCGGATTCTACGTAGAGTTTGAAAAGTTCCGGGTGCTGCTGGACGAAGGTCTCTGCAATTCTCACCGAATCGTCCGTCGATTTCCCATCTTGTATAATCACTTCAAGATGGGGGTAGTTCTGATCGACGAGGCTTTGAAGTGTTTCCGCCAGAAAAGCTCCCTGATTAAAAGAGGGAGTGACGATGGAGATTTTAGGCAACTCATTCATTCAAAAGACGCGATGCAGCGGATCGGCTATCGCAAGAATTCGTATCAAAGGGAAACTGTCGAGTAGATAGGGTCTGGGTAGCAAACGTGATGGAAGGGATAAATTTGCGTTTGGTGAATACGGAACGGCACGTGTCCAATCAACGGCCTGGCTACATCTTCTTTAGAACTCTAAAAACCTAATGAGCATTTGCGAGATTTGCAAGGCGATTAGTTAATGTAAGTGGTCTGGTATGGTTCGGCGAAAACGGGCGAGCGATCTGAAAAATATTCTGATCAAAATCTGATGGTCGTCTGCTCGAGGCGGGGGCTGGAGAAGCTTGATGTTGTAAGGCCTGTGAATGCCCAATGAGCAGAATTCGGGAATACTTTGCCTTCACTCTCCGCTTGGAAGATTTTGAAGAATTCCTCGGAGGTATTCCTGATCGAGCTTCTCGATATGAAGGAGCATTACGTAATTTTGCATGGCCAGGACCGGCTAAAACGGTTGTTCATCGGTCATGCCAATATGCGTTTCCAGCTCAAGCATGAGCTAAGAGGAAAGCTCATCCAGCTCTGGGAACGCTACTTGCTCACTGACGGATCGAAGGAGAAGTTTGCGAGTCTTTTCATTGCGACCCTTTCCACGTTTCAATTACAACTAAGAGGAGAATTTCGGCTTTTCGAAGTGACGGATCCTTTTCGAAAGTATGAAGCAGTTTGCCAGTTTGCGATGCATGAGCCGTTTGAGCTAGCAGTATTTGATTAAATCTTGGAGACGAAGAATGGGAATATTGAGCCATAAATGGTTGATGTTCGTAATCTTTTCCAACGGTTCCTTCAAACAGGGGAGAACGCTGTCGATTTGAATCATCAGATTGGGCATCGCAGAGGGTAGTTGAGATCTTCTTGCTTCCTAGCTTGTCAATCAATCGAATTTAAAGTTGAGCTTTTGGATCATCACTCAACGAGGCAATTATGTCGTCACACGAATCACATCGCATCGCAAAAGCCTTTCTGACGTCTCCCAATGAAGGTGTAGTGGAGCTGTCGCATGATTGGAAATCCCAACGACCTCCTCTTATTAGCTTAGTTGGCGAACCGGACAGGCTATCAAAGTTCGAACCCATTCCCGCATGCGATTTCGCTTTTGGGAGTCGATACTACGTCGATGAAAATAGCTTTGGAGTGTTTGTTTTCGACCCGAACGAGTATCCAAGTTTAGATTACAAAGAGATTTCGATTTATCTAGCCAGTTCTTTTAATGGGTGGCAGGATGCAATTGGAAAGGCAAAGTGGCGGATGTCGCGTACCCAGTTGGAAGGTCGGGAGGTCTACACTCTGAAACTTCCACTGGAGTTGTTGACTATCGAGGAAGCCATCCTTTTCAAATTTGTGACTGATCAGAATTACTGGATCCCCGCTAATCCAGAAGCTCCGAATTTCGTTAGCGACGATGAAGGAAATGGTAATTACCGCTTTAACTTGAAGCGAAGCGGGAGGCATCGCTTTCGCTTTGGGCTATCCCGACCTCTCGATCTTTCAGAAAACCACTCGCTTGTCTATCACGGAAGGTTGCACTCGCACGAAGCGAATCTAGACCCCGGCCCATTCTTTTTCGGTCTCAAATCGGATAAGCCTCTCGGTGCGATTGTGGAAAAGGAGTGCACAACGTTTCGACTTTTTGCACCTCGAGCGAAATGGGTAAAAGTTGGCGTTTTTCAAAAGGGTGAGTCGAAGGATGAATTGGATTGGTCTCTAATGGAGCGGTCGGATGACTACGTTTGGGAGGCGGTGTTCCCCCAAAATCTTGCGGGAGCTCGCTACTGGTATCGACTTGATGGTCCGAGCGGTTCCACCGGGAATTTCGATCCAAATTTCAAAATCCTTGATCCCTATGCGAAAGCAACTGTGAGCTGCGATGGGCCTGGCATCGTAGTGGATGAGAAAATTTATCCTCCTGTCCGGAATTTCCAGCCAATGGCGTGGCAAGACTTGGTTGTGATGGAAGCTCATACCCGTGACTTGGTGGCGGGAATTTCCGAGAGTGGGAGAAATGGGGTTGCTTTGGGATTTCCCGACCTCAGCCGTTTTGTTCAAGAAGAGAAGTTCTATCCGGCTACCCTGGGCATAAACGCATTGGAGCTTCAGCCAGTCCAGGAGAACGATAGCCAGTCTCATTCAGAATACCATTGGGGTTACATGACGGCGAATTTCTTTTCTCCTGCCTCCTCGTATGCCAGTGATCCGGAAAGAGCGTCCCAGATCGAGGAATTTCGCGATCTTGTATCCAGTATCCACGGTCGAGGAATGGCAGTTATCCTCGATGTCGTTTACAATCATGTAGGGGAACCAGCCCACTTAATGTACATCGACAAGCTGTACTACTTTCATCTGGAGTGCGATGGTGTATTGACGAATTGGAGTGGTTGTGGAAACGACATGAGATGTGATGCCCCAATGAGCCGACGCCTAATTATTGAGAGCCTCAAGCACTTAGTTGCTTTTTATGGGGTCGATGGTTTTCGTTTTGATTTGGCGGACTTGGTGGGAATAGCGGTGCTGCAGGAGGTTGAGCGAGAGCTAAAATTGATCAAGCCGGATGTCATTCTGATAGCAGAACCGTGGAGCTTTCGCGGCCACATCGGCCGCGACTTGAGAAATACGGGCTACGCGTCATGGAACGATGGTTACAGGGAAAGCGTTAAGTCATATATCAAGGGCGGTTTGAGCTCTGAAGTGCTTAGCTATTTTCTAATGGGATCTCCTGGCGACTATGCTAGTTGGCCCGCGCAGACGGTGAACTACACGGAATCGCATGATGATCGGACGTGGATCGATGCCATTACGGAGTACCCGGACAACAATGGATCCCATCCGTCGGTAAGCGATCAGAGGCGGACACGCATGATGGGAGCTATCATGATGATGTCGATTGGGATCCCCATGATTCATGCGGGCCAGGATTTTCTTTTCTCCAAGAAAGGGGTAAACAACACCTACCGGAGGGGCGACTTGAACGCTTTGGACTACGAAAGACGGATCGAGTATGCCCTGACCAGCGACTATTTCAAAGATTGGATTAGTTTCAGGAAGTCGGAGCTGGGCGAATTGGTTCGCCACTACTCGAGAGCGAGTGAAGGTTTTTTTCAATTTATAAAGACCGAAGGGGGGAATGCTTTGGTTGCTGTGCTCAACGCAGACCGAAGCAAGGGGAACGCCCGGCTGCTTTTTGCGGTGAATCCCGAGCGGGAGACTCTCCGTGTACCACTTGGGAATTGGGAGGCAGATTGGATTCAACTTGCGGATCACGATCGATTTTGGGGCTTTGAGGAGAAATCCCTGAACAATAATCTAAGGTTGGAGTTGACACTTCCTCCTCTAGGGACGGGTTTGTGGGTTTCGCACAGCTGACGTTCAAATTGTGACGTTTTAAACCCTTGATTTTCTCTCGAGGGTACCATCTACTCCCGGTTTGCCAAATCTTTGGGGGTATTCCAGAGTGAAGGAATCTCTTGAACTAAGACGTCAACCAGTAAAAATTAGAGAACAATGGCTGTAAAAGTAGCTATTAACGGATTTGGCCGCATCGGCCGTCTAGTCTTCCGCGCAATTGTCGACCAGGGTCTCTTGGGCGACCAGGTAGAAGTAGTTGCCGTGAACGATCTCGTTCCTGCAGGCAACCTCGCTTACCTGCTTAAGTACGACACGACTCAAGGTCGTTTCAACGGCACCGTAGAGGCGGAAGGCGACGATGCTCTTGTGGTCAATGGCCAGAAGATTAAGTGTCTCGCCCTCCGCGAGATACCTGCAAACCTACCTTGGGCGGAACTAGGAATCGATATTGTGATCGAGTCCACTGGCCTGTGGGTTCAGGATGAGAAGGCCCAGGGTCACGTCGACGCAGGTGCCAAGAAAGTGATCATTTCCGCTCCTGGTAAGGGCGACGGAGTAAAGACCGTTGTTCTAGGCGTCAACGATGATACCTTGACCGCTGAAGATACGCTCATTTCCAACGCATCTTGCACCACCAATTGTTTGGCTCCCATCACCAAAGTCATCCTCGACAACTTCGGCATCGAAGAGGGTCTGATGACCACGGTACACAGCTACACTGCTACCCAGAAGACGGTAGACGGTCCATCGCCCAAAGATATGAAAGGTGGCCGTGCTGCAGCTATGAACATCATTCCCTCGTCAACGGGTGCTGCCAAAGCGGTAGGATTGGTGATACCAGAGGTTCAAGGAAAACTCACTGGTATGGCCTTTCGCGTTCCAACACCTACCGTATCGGTGGTCGATTTGACGGTGAAGACGACGAAATCGACTTCTTACGAAGAGATCTGCCAGAAGATGAAGGAAGCTTCAGAAGGTTCCCTCAAGGGCATCTTGGAGTATACGGAAGACGAGGTCGCTTCTTCCGACTTTATCCACTGCCCCGCATCTTCCATTTTTGACGCAGGATCTGGCATCGCGCTGAGCGATACCTTCTTTAAGTTGGTTAGCTGGTACGACAATGAGTGGGGCTACAGCAATCGCGTGGTCGATCTTCTCAAGAAGATTTCGGCTCAATAGTTGCGTTTAATTTCGGTCCTTTGTCTGGAATGCCAGGCAAAGGGCTTTCTTTTTTTGTAGTGCCTTTCAAGCACGCGGTTCAATTGCTAGTCGCTCAAAATTCTGATTCGACACAGGCTTTCAAACCTACAACTCCAATTTTAACACTTCAGATTTTTGGTGGACGCCAAACCATCTAGCCATGGCGAAAAAGACGATTCAAGATTTAGAGCTCGAGGGCAAACGAGCGGTGATCCGCGTTGACTTCAATGTTCCTTTGAGAGGAGACGAAATCACTGACAAAACGCGTATTCTGGGAGTACTTCCCACGATCAGATACGTTGTCGAGCGGGGAGGCACCGCAATATTGCTGAGCCACTTGGGACGTCCCAAGGGTGAGGTGAATGCCAAATACTCATTGGCCCCTGTTGCCAAGGCGCTCGCTGACGAACTCGGTCAGCCCGTTGTCTTTGTGCCAGAATCGCGTGGACCGGCAGCCGAAAAATCAGTTTCAGAACTCTCTCCCGGTTCAGTAGCTCTGATGGAAAACGTCCGTTTTCATGTGGGCGAGGAAAATAACGACTCAGATCTGGCCCAAGATTTTGCTAAACTTGGGGATGTTTTTATTAATGACGCTTTCGGTACAGCGCACCGAGCCCATGCTTCAACGGCGGGTATAGCTCAGTTCTTGAAACCTGCAGTTGCCGGTTTGCTGATACAGAGGGAGCTCGAGTATCTCGGAGACAAAACCGAGAACGCGGAAAGCCCATTTGTAGTGATTCTTGGAGGGGCGAAAGTCAGTGATAAAATAACCGTCATTGATCGATTGCTGGACAAGGCGGACACTATTTTGATCGGTGGAGCGATGGCCTATACTTTCGCACTCGCTTTAGGAAAGACGGTGGGCGATAGTTTGTCCGAACCGGCATTTATTGAAACGGCAAAAGCGGCTTTGAAGAAAGCCAAAGAAAAAGGAGTCAAGTTCCTGCTTCCGGTGGACAACGTTACGGTTGATTCGATCGACTTCGACAATATGAGTGTGGGCGATATCGGCCTATCAGACGTGGACGGAAATATACCCGATGGCTGGGAAGGTGTTGATATCGGTCCCCAAACGGTTGCACTATACGCTAGGGAATTAGCCAATGCGAAAACGATACTGATGAACGGCCCCATGGGTATTTTCGAGATAGAGGCCTGCAGCAAAGGGTCCTTTGCGATCGCGGAAGCAGTAGCCGAGAATAAGGAGGCTATCTCAATTATTGGCGGTGGCGATTCCGTGAAAGCGGTAAATCAGGCAGGTTTTGGAGGAGATGTATCCTTCATCAGCACAGGTGGTGGAGCCAGTCTCGAATTCCTCGAAGGCAGGGCGCTCCCGGGAGTTGAGGCCCTCGATGAAAAATAGACTTTGTACCCAACTAGAAATTTAGACTAATCATAACAAATGAGCCGGAAATATTTTATCGCAGGAAACTGGAAAATGAACAAAACACCGGAAGAGGGCAAGAAGCTCGCTTCGGAAATCGCTTCGGTCGTTTCGAAAGATGCAGCTGTCGACGTGGTTGTTTGCCCGTCGTTTATTGCTTTGGATCGCGTGTCCCAAGCGATTGAAGGTTCAGCGGTCAAGTTGGGGGCCCAGAATTTCTATCCGAAAACGAATGGAGCCTACACGGGTGAATCCTCCCCAGAAATGCTGAGAGAAGTATTTGCTAAGTATGTGATTCTTGGGCATAGTGAGCGGAGGGAGTATTTTGGTGAGGCGGATTCCTTTGTGAACGAAAAGGTAAGATTCTCTTTGGAGAACCTGCTCAACCCGATTCTCTGTATCGGTGAAACCTTGGAAGAACGCGAAGCCAACGAGACTCTCGAAGTCGTCAAAAGGCAGCTACTAGGAGGACTTGAAGGCGTGGATACAGACGGCCTGAGTAATGTGGTTGTTGCCTACGAACCCGTTTGGGCCATCGGCACAGGCAAGACAGCGACACCTGAGATGGCCCAAGAAGTTCACGGCTCGATCCGATCTCTTTTGACTGAGAAGTACGGTGAGGCGGCCGCGGAAAAGGTTCGAATCCTCTACGGAGGCTCAATGAAGCCATCGAATGCCGCCGAGCTTTTGGCTCAGACGGATATCGACGGAGGGCTGATTGGCGGAGCTTCGCTTGATTCCAAGTCGTTTTGTGAGCTGATCGATGCGGCTCGGACTGCCTCGTAGCGGGACGATCAAGATCGAGAGCGTCGGGTTTTAATGCGTCTCCAGCTCTTTAGGAGCTGGTTTTTGATTCTGTCCTGATCAATGGGTTTTTCCAAGAAACCGTCCATTCCGGCAAGTTTGCATCTCAATTTGGTCTCAGGGCTGACGTTGGCTGTGATCGCAATAATTTCGGTCTTGTTTGATCCCATGGTGCTGGATTTTACGTGTTCCCTCAACGCTTGAGCGAGTTCGACCCCATCCATTTCAGGCATGTCAATGTCGGTAAATAAGATATCGAACGGTTCCTTTTTCAAGAGGCCCATAGCCTTTTCCCTTCCGGATTCTTCGATCGGTTGGTAACCGAGCCGGTCTAGGATGGTTTGTACGACGTTTCTATTAATGGCATTGTCGTCCGCTACAAGGATCCGCAATGGCCGCTTTTTCGTGAAACTTGCAGTGGTATGGGGAAGCGGAATTGAAGGATCGGATGCGAATAGGTCTTCCTGGTTCTCGTTCATGCTCATCTCGATCCCTTTGGTACTTTGTTCGCATTTGGGGACTTCGCCTTTGCGATGAATTCATTCGGTCTTTCTGGTATCATTCCAAAGCTAAAGCTGTGCCATATGCCCTTGCTGTTCAACCAGGTAACTAGTACGGAGAAATGAGTCTGTTCAATAGGGCTTAATCGAATCCCCTGTCTAAATCGATGTTGGTTGCTTTAGTTATTTTGAGGGAAAATGCCAAAACAGCACTTGACTTGGGTAACCTGAAACCTAATTTCACCGATCTCTTATCATCACGGGGTAGTAGCTCAGTTGGTTAGAGCGCCTGCCTGTCACGCAGGAGG
>DIHO01000014.1 GCA_002420185.1 Opitutales bacterium UBA5694 | reverse complement strand
GGAGCTGCCTTTTTCTTTGGAGCTACCTTTTTCTTTGGAGCTGACTTTTTAGCCGCCTTCTTGGGAGCTGCTTTCTTGGCCGCCTTCTTAGGTGCTGCCTTCTTGGCTACCTTCTTAGGAGCTGCCTTCTTGACCGCCTTCTTAGGGGCTGCCTTCTTGGCTACCTTCTTAGGAGCTGCCTTCTTGGCCTTTTTCTTTGGAGCTGCCTTCTTGGCCGCCTTCTTAGGGGCTGCCTTCTTGGCTACCTTCTTGGCTACCTTCTTCGGAGCTGCCTTCTTGGCCGCTTTCTTAGGAGCCGCCTTCTTGGCTGCCTTCTTTGGAGCTGCCTTTTTCTTGGGTGCTGCCTTTTTCTTGGGTGCTGCCTTTTTCTTGGGTGCTGCCTTCTCGATCCCAGATTTAACAGGGTTGACAGGTAGGCTTTCTAAAGCGGCACGAAGTAACTCTCCGATACTTACTTTTTTGCCTTTCGCGAGTCTCACGAGAGCATTCTTTTGCTTTAATGGAAGTCGAACCGAAATCTGACGATGCGACTCTACCACCGGTTTAAAGGAGTTGTAATCAAATCCCGAAATCGCGTGTCGAATGATTTCGCTTTTTGATACACCACCAAGTTTGGACTGATACTTGTCCAGAACTGCGATGAGATCTGCCTTCAGATCGAATGTGAGAGGTGAACTCTCGGCGCTTTTCTTTGCTGCCATTGCTATAGTGTGGTTATAATGTTTTAACAGTATTGTTTTAAGGACGTAAATCGACCCTACTTACTATGGATACTACTATCCTTTGTAATTTCAATAACATTCGCGTTATAATAATTTGGTTACACCCATTTTTCCCAAAAAGTTCGAATTTGAGTGCATTGTATTCAAAATATTTGTCAAAACCGAAGATCAAAGAGCCCAATCTGGATAAATTGACCCTATTTCCGATAACTGCCAGAGGTACCCAACCTAAAAATACAGTCAAAACCGCCATTTTCGCCATTCAGAATCTTGAGAAAGCACAAATCTAAAGTACGTATTGCCCATTACCCTACTTCATTGTTCAGTTTTCGATCGAATTACAGGGATAGCCGAATGTATCCAGACATTGGCAACCTCAAAATTCCCTCTAGTATAACAGCTTGGATACGACTTAATTTCACTTAGGTTTATATTAGGAAAATTCAATACTCAAAATATGAGGTAACACGTGCTTGCTTTCTCAATTCCAAGGCACTTAATGCCCAATCTCGCTTCCAGTGGCTACTTCAACGAGGTAGAGAGAATCTGTCACTAAAAAGGCTTAGTCTAATCACGCCTTCCCCATTGGGTGACTGAAGGTTAATTACCTGTTCCTTAAATGGGTCCACGTATCATAATACCATTGACAGTAACACGATCAGCCCACCGAAAGTTTCATCCAATGCTCAATACCATTTAAGTATCTCGATCCCTACACAGAGGATATTCAAGCGGAACTGGGGCTATTCGAATACGTTGATGAGCCTCAAAAAAGCGTCGAACTACTGGACCGATTCGAACATCTCTTGCCTGACAATCGGGATCGTCTGATGTTGCAAATCATCCATCAAAGACTGAGCGGTAAATAGACTCGCAGGCAATTCTAGCCCCATCTTTGCGTCCAATATTTTTAGTCGTGTCTTGTCACGAGTTACTTCATTGCGAACATCCAGCTCTCTAAAAATCGTCTGACCATCCACCTTGTAGACACCGAGGATATAGATTGTTTTCAGCTTCGTCTTATCGAGGTCAAAAATCTCCGTTTGAGTTAGGACGTTGAACTGGTCGTTTATAAAGATCCGCACACCTCCAATACGTTCATTTAGCAACCGATCCCCTTCTGGCGGATACATCCAGAAAAGATGGGTTGGGCTTCCCCGAAATGTCGTTCTACCTTCATAACGAAATTTTGGCCAATAGACGTACGGAGCTAGTAGATCGAACAAGCTAAACTCCGATCCAGCTACGGGTTCTAGAGCGGCCTCTGAATCAACTACAACCGGTGGGCCTGTTTCCCCAGTCCGCTTGACCATGGCATAGGAATTTTGGCCACTCTGCAAAAGTAATCGCAAGACCCGCTTCTCAATCTGGTTCCCGTTCCCATCCACATCAATTGGCTGCTCAACTATGTCGATCCGACTAATGGGACCACTATCTGATCGATACCCGTATATCTCCCCATTCAAGTACCAAGCTCCCTCCCGCCTCGGCATATTCTTTAGCTGCACGCGCCAGTGATACCCGCCATCCCAACCAAAAGACCGAAATCCCTTCAAAATCTCCCAACCCTTTTCCTGGCTCGGATTTTTCCCTAGCGTATCCAATGGGCTCGAATCTGAGATCCTACGCTGGGCATTCGAGGAGAGCATTAGCAAAGCTGTCAAACAGGCAGCTAAAAAAAAAGCCGGATTATTGCGCATTGAGCGAATAGACCCGGCCATCGGAACAAAGTTTTACGACTTAATCGCTTTCAGTTTCTTCAGTAGCCGAGGCTTCCGCTTCGGTTACGAAAGAATTGACCTGGTCACCCAAGGCGTCAGCTGCTTCGTCTGCAGCTGATTCGGGACCCGATAGTGTTTCCAGCAATCCTGAGGTCTCCATTTCAGGTGCGGCGAATTCTGGCAGTGCATTTTCATCTGCCACTAGCTCAACATTATGCAAATAGATGTAGGCCAAACCTAAACCGAAAACCATCACAAAAAAGACAATTGCCGTATTCCTCGTTACCTTGGTTAAAACATTGGATGTCTCAACACCTAGAGCAGCTTCTGCCATTCCTCCACCCATTGCCGCACCCATACCTCCATTGGCACTTCCTTTTTGCATGAGAACAACAAGAATGAGAAACAAGGAAAGTAAAACGAGAACGATCGTAAGAATATCGGCTAGAATGCTCATAAGAACAGCAGACAGTCGAAAAACGATCACAGCTTGTCAAGAGCGTATAAACAAGGTTCTAAAACCCTGCTTTCAGGCTCCTTGGCCCGCGGAAGGCCAGCTTTTAAGATCGTGTGTACTAGGCTAAAGCCTCTCGAATTCGCTTCATCGCTTCCTCAACATTCTCCCGGCTATTGAATGCACTGATCCGAATATGGCCCTCACCGCAGGAACCAAATCCCGCACCTGGAGTGCAAACCACTCCCGCATCATTCAGCAAGGTATCAAAGAACTCCCAGGAAGGTCGGCCCGCATTAATCCAAACATAAGGGGAATTGTCTCCTCCAACGCAGGAAAGACCGAGTGCTTCAATCTCCGCCCTTACAATCTTCGCATTAGCTAAATAGAAATCGGTTAAGGCCTTAACCTCCGCCTTGCCAGCTTCACTGTAGACCGACTCAGCTGCTTTCTGAACAGGATACGAAACTCCATTGAATTTGGTGCAGTGACGGCGGTTCCATAATGCGTGGACAGAGTGCTCTTTCCCCGTCGAGCCGTTTGCGAACAGGCCTTTAGGAACCACAGTGTAGGCGCAGCGCGTTCCGGTAAAACCCGCATTCTTGGAAAAACTGCGAAACTCTACCGCTACATCACTCGCTCCCTCGATTTCGTAAATGCTCTGCGGCAAAGACTCATCCCTAATGAAAGCCACATAGGCAGCATCAAATAGGATAAGTGCCCTCGAAGCCTTTGCGTAATCCACCCAGGCTTTCAACTGTTCCTTAGTCGCCATCGCTCCAGTTGGATTATTCGGAAAACACAGATAAACCAAATCTACTGCCTCTTCAGGGATCGACGGAACGTAGCCATTTTCCGGAGTCGACTCTAAGTAGACAAATCCCTGGTACCGGTCGTTGATGTTCTCACCCGCTCGACCGGCCATTACATTGGTGTCCACGTAGACTGGGTACACGGGGTCAGGAACCGCAATCTTTATATCCTCAGCGAAAATTTCCTGGAAATTCCCGCTATCACACTTTGCGCCATCGCTAACGAAAATTTCGTCGGCAGAAATGTTCGCACCCCTGGCCTGAAAGTCGTTTTCCGCAATGGCCTTGCGCAAAAACCCGTAGCCTTGCTCCGGGCCATAGCCATGGAAACCGCTTCGGGTACCCATCTCATCGATCGCAGAGTGAAACGCAGCTCGGCACGTTTCTGGCAACGGCTCCGTCACGTCGCCAATCCCCAACTTGATGATTGAACTATCGGGATTCGCCTGCTGGTAGGACGCAATTCGTTTCGCGATATCTGAAAAAAGATAAGAAGCCTTCAGCTTCAGGAAGTTCTCGTTGATGCGGATCATGATTTTCGAAGTATCTCCAAACAGGAATAACGGAGACTCGAAAAAGTTCGAGAGCTGTCAACCTTAGAGGTTTCTAGATCAACAAAAGCCAATCCACAAGGCCTAGTGTTCTAGGGCTAGTGCAGGATGAACCGGGCTAGCTGTCTTAACTTATTTGGATCGCGGGTCTTGTCCATGCACTAGCGCCTTTCGATCATTTCCTCCTTGCGAAATCGTGCCTTGTTCATGGCAGCATACTTATCGCTTTCAGCACGGTATCCCAAAGCACAACCAAGCACCACGTGGTAATCGGTCCCATTTAATCCAAGGATTTCGTCATACTTGTCCGCTTGGATGCCTTCCATGGGACAAGCGTCAATTCCCAGAAGAGCCGCACTGGACATCAACTGGCCGATCGCAATGTACACTTGGTGAGTGGACCAATGCTCAATCCATCCCTCACTCACTCCTCGAGCCACGAAACCTCCGGCAAATTTCTTATAGCCTTCAAGACTTTCCACCGAAACATTTCTACTAGTGGCGAGACAATCGATGAAATGGTTCACGTCTACTTCTGCGAAGTTTCTCTTTATTGCAAGAGCCACCATGTGAGAACAATCCTTTGGCTGCGGCTGATTCCAAGAAATCTCAGGAAGCTGGTCTTTAATTGCCTGGTCTTCTATTAGGTAAAACTTCCAAGGCTGTAGCCCAAACGACGACGGGGTCAACACAAGGGAATCTTCTAGAGCAGAAACCAGTTCTTCCGGAATTGCCCTACGGGAGTCGAATTCTTTGACGGCATACCGCCATTTGAGTTGCTCCAATAGATCGGTACTCGAGATCGTTGACATGCTTCGAACTGTTCGACTTTTTACTGAGAGGGCAATTACAAATACGAAACAGACAAGGCTATTTTAGTTCGTCCGTGGCTGCCGCTGGGTTGTCAACCTCATCATCCCCAACCGCGACAAAATGGCTTCCTTTACTTTCCGAGTTCAAACTCGCCGCATGAACGAGGAGCAAGGCAGTTCGAACCGCATTGCGAAGATCAATCAAGGAACGAGTTAACCGGTTGCCCGAATAAAACTCGCTTATCTCCTGGTCCAGTTCCAATAGAATTCGCCTTGCCCGGTGCAGGCGACGTGAAGAACGGATCAGGCCAACGTAGTTCCACATAGTACTTCGAATCAACCGCATGTCTTGTTGGATAAGCACCTCGTCAGGACTCTCGTCCGGGCTTTCCCACTCTCGAACGGCCGGCAAATGAAAGTTAGCCGATCGAACGTCTTGGCAATCCGCTTCCGCCGTTAATTTCGCCGTTACAAGGCACTCGAGCAAAGAAGTGCTCGCAAGGCGATTCGCTCCATGTAACCCTGTACAGGCCGTCTCGCCAATCGCATTCAGATTCAAAACCGAGGATCGACCTTTGAGATCCGTAAAGACGCCACCACAGCTGTAATGGGCTGCCGGGGCAACCGGTATCGGCTCTTTGGCGATATCCAATCCATTATCGAAACACCGCTCGTATATGGACGGAAAACGTTCTTTTATGAAATCAGATTCCATCGCGGAAAGGTCGATATAGACACAACTTTCCCCCGAAGAAATTAGTTCTTGGTGAATTGCCCGGGCCACGATGTCACGAGGGGCCAAAGACTTCATCGGATGTACTGTATCCATGAATGCTTTACCTTCACTATTCACGAGTACCCCTCCCTCCCCGCGCACCGCTTCCGAAACGAGAAACAAAGGACAGTTCTTCTTGAGGAAAACGGTCGGATGGAATTGAATGTACTCCAAGTCGATCACTCGCGCCCCCACTCGCTTGGCCATCGCGACTCCGTGGCCGACGACCCCTTCCTGATTGGTTGTGTTTTGGAAAATCTGGCCCAGGCCACCCGTCGCCAAAATCGTCTTTTTCGCAATGATCGCCCGAATGTTCCCGGTTTGGGTATCCAGGACATAAGCCCCGATGCAGGTAATTGGCTTGTACTTGTCGAGCGGATCAAGCGAATTGTGCGAAAGCGTCAAAAGGTCCACCGCAACCGTGTTGGTCAAAACGGATACGTTTTTCAAACCCACCAGATGCTCGTGCATACTAGTCAGAATCGCCAAACCCGTAAGATCTTTGGAGAAAATGATCCTACGGTCAGTGTGGCCACCTTCTCGGGTATACTTAAGATCACCCGTTTTCTCGCGGTCGAACGGCACATTAAGCTCATCCAGCAAGAGCGACTGCACCGCTTCCTGTCCATGTTCGACCAGCGAGTCGACCGCCTCTGGATTCGAGGTGCCATCAGATGCAGATATGATATCACGCTTGAGCTGCTCCGCATTTAGTGAAGTATCGAAAATGATACCCCCTTGAGCCCACTGGCTGTTCGCTCCCTTGGAAAGTTCATTCGAACACACAAGTGTGACCGACATTCCTAGCCGGGAAGCGTAGTGGGCATATGAACAGCCCGCCAGTCCTGCTCCGATGACCAGGCAATCTGTCCGAATCGTATCCACTAACTCATTTCGAACATCCGATCAATCGAGTGAAGTGCTTTCACACGAAGCGACTCTTCGAGTTCGACTATTTGCTCAGGTTGAGGCGAAACGAGAATATCCCGAATTTTTTCCAGAGAGTTCATTTTCATGTAAGGACAGAGCTTACACCCTGAAATAAATCGCTTTTCCGGACTCTCGACTTCTATCCGCTCCACCAACCCACATTCTGTCAGCATCATAAAGTACGGTGCTTCCGTTTTTTTCACGTAATCCATCATACCCCCCGTACTTCCAACGTAGTCGCTTTTGCCCGTGATATCCATCGTACATTCGGGGTGAGACACGACTTTCAAACCTGGAAAATTGGACCGCGACTCGGCAATCAGATTGGGATCAAACTGGTCATGCACAATACAGGTACCATCCGAAGAGATTATCTCCTTGTCGATACCTCTCCTTTTCATCTCGACGCGGATATTGTCCGCCATTAATCGATCGGGGACGAATAGGATCTGCTGTTGCGGCATGGCCGCAACAATCTTGTAAACGTTGCTCGACGTGACACAAACATCGCACTCGGCTTTCACCTGTGCAGTGCTATTAATATAGCAGACCACTCCTGCTTCGGGATAGGCCGCTTTGAGTTCTCGCAGCTGCTCACCAGTCAGCGAGTCTGCCAGAGAGCAACCGGAGTTTCGATCAGGTACCAGGACCTCGGCCGCTGGAGACAATATTTTTGCCGTCTCCGCCATAAACACCACTCCTGAAAAGATGATTCGGCGCGCTTTCGCTTCCCTCGCTTTCATCGATAGAAAATACGAATCGCCGGAAAAGTCAGCCACTCCGTAGACAATCTCTGGCTCCACGTAGGAGTGAGCCAGGATGATTGCCTCCTTCTCCTTTTTGAGAGCATTGATCTCCATTGTCAATGGCGCGACTGAGCGGCACGTTTTGATATTCCAAGAATGCCGGGAATCACATTCTACGTGCATGAGTTTGGCAAGCAGACGCTCCGCCTCGGTTTCAATTTCCGTTTCTGAAAACGGTGCCTCAATCGTCGTCCGTGACATTGTTGTGAATTAATGGAGAGGATAAAGTGGAGGATTCCCAAGAAGTCCGCAACTCATTGTTACCGTCCCCCCTGTAAAAGGATGTCTCGTTCAGCCAGCTAGCAAATTAAATCGTTAAAGTCTGAAAAGTCTGCTTGGTGACCCCCTTCAACTCCTTTGCAAATAACAGAAACCGCGTCGTGCGAGTGCAGCGATTCCAAATGCGAGCACGCTACCTGAAAGTCGGCGATTCGGGGATCTGCATTCAATTCGTTAAAAATCGACCTCGCGGCATCCTCGACAAATTTAATGTGGGCCCCGTTCAACTCAGCGAAGGCTTGCTCGTCCTCTCGCTTGACCATCACTTGTGTTTCGGTCTTCAGCCCATTCACGCAGTGCCCTTGAATCTCTTCCAAAGACAAGTCCGCCCCTTCAGCAAGCGTGACCCAAATCCGTGCCTTGCTTCGCTGGGAGTGCGGAATTGAATAAACGTTCCTCACATCACGAGCATGTTCCGCCAACTCAGCTGAACAGGGACAGGCCGACGAATAGATGAAGTCGAAAACAATTCGTTTCTCAAATACACCCATCCTCGAAAGTCGACCTTCTAGAACGCTTTGATAGTATTGGTATCCATTCAAGCCACTTCTTAAACTTTCCTGGGCAATCGGATAATTAAAACGCAATGCCACACGGGCATCCAAACTCTCCACCTTTTCCCGAAATTTATCTAGCACCTTCTTGATCGTGTCTAAAGTGAACGCGTCATCTTTGTGCTCGTAGAAAGAACGCATGATGCGGGACATGTTGATCCCCTTGAGACTCGCTTCCAAGGAAACAGTCCCTAATACGCTGGTTTCAAGTTCAATTTCCGATCCATCAAGTCGGCGGTACTTCAGTGGCAAACGAAAGTTGGAGACACCTACTTGCTCGATCGGAACTGGTGCTCCATTCATCAACTCCACCGAATCCATGATATCTGGCATCGAATCCCGGTATTCTTCCGAGGGACGAAATGAAGCATCGTACCCGCGTGCAATCGGAGCCTTTGCTTCGGCTTCGGTCTTGTGCAGATACATTTTTGGCTTATTTTTGGTGGTCATGAACTTACAAAATACAAACAGTCGTCTGAGCAGTGGATTCAAAGCTCCAACTGCCACATTGACGGCTTTCGCCCCCAAATCGTCGCATATCCGCCAGCAATCTGCCAGACCCGCTTCGATCTGAAATTAGCAATCAGCCACTAGATACCCGGAAAAAAAAAAGGCAAGCCCTGCCTTTTATTCCAAAGTAACGACCTAGATCGATTTCGTAGCCTACCAAGGAAGGTTCATCACGATTACACAACCCGATCCCTTATTCCTTGCCTTGAAATATCCATCTGAAAACGGCACTTCCAAAAAATCCCGACTTTTGACACCGAGTCTCCAAGCCCTCCCAGCTTCCGACCACGAAATCTTCCTTGGAATCCTACGCCCATGAGATTTCATCTATACTCCCCGTTTTCCTTTTTATGTGCATTAGTTTGGTAAGTTTTTCCCTACTCGGTTTTTGGATCTGGATGCTGGTCGGTTGCATCAAACACGAATCGGATAAGGGAAACAAAAATTGATCTGGGTGCTCGTAATCCTATTCACTCAACTGCTCGGAGCTATCATCTACTTCTTCGTCCAGCGTAGAGAGCGACTGCGGAAACAGAATTCATCAGCATCAATTTCGCTGTAGAACGAATCCCGCTTTTGAACAATTTTGACCCCCTCCATTTCGCGTTTGAGTTCCGCCGTTTCTCCGTTTCATTATGTCCTCCGATGTCTATGCAGTTCTCGATCCTTGGCAGTAGCAGTTCCGGCAATAGCGGACTCTTGATCACGGAAAACTGCAAAGTCCTCGTGGACGCCGGTTTTAGCTGCAAACGAATCTGCGGCATGCTCGAGGAACGCGATGTCCAGCCGGAAGAAATCGACGCCATATTCATTACCCACGAACACAGTGATCATACCGCGGGCATTTCTACATTCACCAAGAAATTCAATCCAGTCGTGTTCGCCAATGTCATGACGGCTAGGGCGATTCAGCCCAAGCTAAAGCACAAGCCTGACTGGAAGATCTTCAACACCGGATCGACATTCGAGTTTCGAGATCTTACCGTTGAAAACTTTTCGGTGCCGCACGATGCCCACGATCCAGTCGGATTCAAGTTTAAGAGCGGCCGCGGCGACGACCTATTCTCTCCCATCCGCAGTCTCGCCTGGCTAACCGATCTTGGGTTTGCCCCTGTCGGCATTGCCCAACGTATTCGAGATGTTAATACTCTTATAATCGAATCCAACTATTGCCCTAAATTGCTTGAACGGGATGAAAAACGCCCCTGGTCAATCAAACAGCGCATCAGCGGCCGGCACGGCCACCTTTCCAATCGGGCGGCTTGCGACCTACTCGAATCGATCGATAGTCCAAGCTGGAGCCAGGTTTTCCTCGCCCACTTGAGCCGGGACTGCAACAGTGCCGACGCTATCCAAAATGTATTTTCCAGTTTGATACAGCGATCCTCTTATCGTATCGATACCATCGAAGCGGGCGAAGGTTCAGCCTTACGTTTGGTTTAATGCTCGGGCATCGACTTGCACCGACAGATTGTCCCTACATTCGCTTATTAAGGATCCCTAACCTAGTTACTATGACTTACAATCCACAACGAAGAGAGCAACGGACAAAGATTGTCTTCACCATCAGTCCTTCTACCCATAGCAAAGAAATTCTCGGGACTTTGATGTAGGTTCACTTTGTCGATAACTCTCGCATCAACATGGCTCATGCTAACCACGACTATGTGCATAGGGTTTGCCGTCGTATTCGAAGTATCGGTGAAAAGATCGAGCGTCCCCTTTCAATCTTGATAGATATCAAGGGACCGGAAATTGCACCAGAGTGGTCGAAAAGCTAATCGTACTCGAAGTCGGCCAGCTCTTCGATTTCATCGTCTCGCCTTATGTGCTATCTTCTGAAGATGTTCACTCAGTCAGCGTCGACTACCCCAATCTCGCAAAAGCAAATGAAGTTGGCGGAGATATCCTCGAAGACAACGGGCTCATTCGTCTTGACGTAATTGAGAAAAACGACCAACGAATTCGCTGCGGGCCCCAATACAAAGTCGAAGCAGTCCAATGCCAAAGCGGCCTTCTGCAGAGCTCGCTCGTCAAGCCCGATGTAGTCTGCTCCCAAAAAATAATCTTGCTCTCAAAGCCGTCCTCCAAATGCGATCGATCGGGTCGTATCATCCGATTCCCCAATCTCTCTCCCTGAGGCCTCATAAGCGTCCTAGAATCGAGCAACCCTCTCATCAAGGATTTATGGCCAACCTGTTAAAACCGAATCTCCATCTCCCATTCAGCTGGGATCACATTCAGTTGCATGATCCCCATCCACCGGTAGATTTTCAAGGCTGCCCAGTCGCCAACACTCCTAGCTAGTCTCGTTTTTGAGCATCCCAATTCGGGCGCCTTGTACATTCGGATCGCCCTAGTAGGAACGGACATAAAATCCACTGCTCTTCGAACGGCATTTGAAGAAGTACCACAGGATACCGATCACAAAGGGTATCCACAATGCGACGCTGCACCACCAGCCAAGCACCACAGGCCCCTCTCCCCCAAGATAGGATACGTAATAAATAAATGCGGACATAGAAACCAAACGAAAACCTAAGTGCATCGCTCCTAAAGCAAAGGGGGCCATCCACAAAAAGCTCGATGGATAAACCACTACTGCCAAGACGAGATAGGTTCCTGTGTAAAGATTCGCGAAACGCTCCATGCTCGAGTTGCGAAATAGTAACAACAAGGATATCACGAGAAGAAGCCAAAAGAAAAATTCGTGACTCAATCCGACGCCTATCCGGCTCAAAGTTCCTGGAACGAGTGACAAAGTATCGGGCAAGACGCTTGCTGAAAAGGGCGAGACCATCTTCAAATCTATATTCAGCGATACCGAACCCCAACCATTGAAAGCGATCAATGGGATCAAGCCCACAAGCAAAATTGCTGTTCCTGTTTTGATGCCCGACTTTACTAAGACATGCCAAAACATCCAAATAACGATAGGTAGAAAGACAAGATTCATGGCAGCCGCGAGTCCCATTAACAGTGCCGCGAAGCTAACCATTTGACCGGGCCCACCACTCAACCCTCCATTGGTGCTGATTATGGCTGCACCTCCTTTCCGGTCAACCCAAGCTTCCCAAATGAGGAATCCCCCCAAGGCGGGCAAGAGCATCAGGCTCTCCATATGCCCTTCCCCTGCCACTGAAAACGCAACTAAAGGATTCCACCCGTACAAGGCAGCTTTCCGGGAGCCGTATCGCATTGCCAGAATGATGCATATCCAAATATCTACTACGACAATTATCGTTTTAATACCCCACTCATTAAAACCCATCCCATGCAGAAGCCTAAATATAGCTAGGCTCAACGGCGGCTGGCTTGAAACCTCATCTTTATCTCCTATCCGTTCCCAGGCATCGCCGCGCAGCAATTCCAGTTCCTGGGCTCCCGGCGTAACCTGATACGGATTAAAGTTTGAATCCAATACTTCACCCTCCCACATTCTCCGGACCAGATCTTCAGAAGCGGGTAGTGGCAGAAGCAAAAGTCGACCTAAGACCGCTACGCCAATCATGAGCCACATCCAACGTTTTCCATTGAACCAGCTCAGAAAAAAACCGACCGATGCCAACACAGCCCCCCAAAGGAAGCTCGATACGTTTTCACCCAACTCGGGTAATCCCGCAACGGACATTAAATAACACCCAAGTAAAAACAGAAATGCAGAAAACAGAAAGAGAATTAACTCTTTCTTAGTAGCTCGATAAAAGACCGAGCCAGAAGGATTCTCATAATATGAAAGGGAACCTAACATCAGAGCCTAGCGAATAAGTTCCTAATATCTAGGCACTTAATTTGATATCGAGTATTCAGCATTGAGGGATTCTCAAACAGAGGTTTGTGCAATTGGGTCTTCTTCAAAAATCACGCCTCCTTCCAGGTCTATTCCCGGCAAGCAAAACGATCTACAATGCCACTTTATTAATCCCGTTCTAGCAAGCCGCAATCCATTGATAGGCAGATTTTTCCATCTCTAAAGTGTGCTCGACAGGTTATCCGCCTCCTTCGCGGCCTTAAGAGCATCAGCTGCCAGATAAGCTTTAACGTCCTCTAACTAATTCTTTCTCTAGTTCTATGCCAGGCCTCAACACACTAATTTCATGATCATCACCGCTCTCACGCTCTGCGGTAAATAGATATCCGCTGAAACCTCCCCTTCTGACTCCACCCACAATCGGCTCCTGTCAAAGTAATCGCCCTATCTACAACAGCACGCCCCCAAGCCGCTAGACTGATTCCCATTGGGTGACGAGGCGTCAGAAAAAGCGAAAGCCGAAGTAAAAGTCGTACTTCTCTAGATCGGCTACTCGACTTGCCAATGGTGTCCCCCGATGAATCGCGAGTCGTTTTCCAACCCCGAAATAGCCGACTACCTCAATGAGCATTTCGTTTGTATCAAAGTCGACTGCGAGGAGCGTCCCGAGGTCGACAGCGTTTACATAAACTTCGTCTAGCAACTGACCGGTTGTAGAGGTCAGCCCCTCAACGTTTTGCTCACCCCTGACCATAAACCTTTTTTGGCGGTACCGACTTTCCTCTAGACCGGAGTCGACGAGTGCAAGACACCACGTTTCCCGAACTGCTTACCCTTATTCATGATATGTGGGAAACAGATCAGGGTAGTATGGTCGAGCGAGGAGAGCAAATGGTCACGGCCCCCAACGACTTCGCTTCCCAATCAATAGGCTATTCCAGTGGATAATTCGAAATAGGCCTGATCTCTGTCTGCGGTGATCGAGTCATTCCAAAACGCTTTCATTCAAAGATCAGGGGCTTGTGGAGCCGATCCTAATTCCCCAACGCCTAAAACCTCTCCTTCCTACTCGAAACAAACATAGCAAAGGGCGTCAGCGACGCTCAGAGAGAGAAAACCAGACAAATGGCTTTGGCTTAAATGAAAGCCTTCATGACAGGCTCCAGTCAGAGGATTCTCTGGCAGCATCTTCCATCTTTCCAGATCGCTCAAGCCATCGAGGGGAAACCGACCGCCCATTTGTCCGAAAACTTTGTCTGCCAGCTAACCACTCCATCACCTGAAGCACTCAAAAACCAACTTGCTCATCTAGTGGAGTAAAACGGGATAGAAAAAGTCCTTAATTATCCATTGTTCCGCGCACTTGCTTCTTCATCGCACGAGCCACCGTAAAAGGAACGGTTCCTCGGATAGTCTCATCCATAAAAAGAGCGATCTCATGATTTCCGAACTCGTCAATTTTCAACTTGTTGAGATTCAGAACCATATTAACTGCGACAGAGGCTCTGTTGGGCGGAACCTTTACTGAGAAATTCGCCTTCATTTCAGGCACCAGTTGCACGCCCTTGCTGTTGCGTAGACTGATTTTCAACTGATGAGGTCCCACCTCATTCCTCTCAAACCTTAGGCGAGTCACGATACAGCAGCGTTCTCGAACGACCGGCGTCTTAGGCGCGGCGATTCCCTCAAAGACTCCCAGTACATTGAGCCGGCCTTGATAATCGGTCGCCGCATCGCAAATCGCTAGTAATTCGATCTTCATATTTGGCACGGCCGAGCCAATGAGGTCTTCAATTTTTGTCGTCCTGTCCTACCCAGTCTATCTTAGGGCTACGGGTGAATCGAGAATCTCTTTGAACACAATAGCCCGTCGTAAAGCCTCCGGATCATCGAGACCGTCCAAAACTCGGGCGTAGCGCTGAAAGTTCAAGGCGTTCTGCGTTCCATTAGTGATAGGACGTTCGTATTCAGAACCGACATCGCTCAAACGTGCTTGGGACGAGATTTCACGCGACTTTCGAAGACGCTCTTCGACTTCCTTATGCTGCTCCTCGTAGAAATCCAGTAGATTTGTTTCCTTGGAAAATGGAGGAAGTGCACTCTCTTCCGATCTCGGTAATACTTCTACCTCTGTGAATTCCCTATAGGATTCCGTTTCGGTATTTAGAGGCTGAGCGACTTCAGGTCTTGGTAAATCAGGTGGGCTCTCCCGCTGCACCGGAGCATTACCTCTCTTCTGCCGCTCACTAATCTTTCGCCGAATCTCTTCCTGGATTTTTCGGGCCCGATCATCCGCTTCCGAATCTGGAGCCACCTCTTTCTCCACATTCTTTTTCGTTTTGCTTGCCCCTAAAAAATAGAGCAAAGCGATAACGATCGGAACAAGCTTTTCCAGATTATCTAAAAACCACGTATCCATTCGATTAGGGCTGCAAGAACAAATTATCGATCAGAATCCAAATCTTCCTCGCTCTTGCCAGGTTCAGCGATGGAGTCACGCATACGGGTGTCGGAATCGATGTTTTTCATTTTGTAATAGTCCATGACTCCCAGATTGCCGCTACGGAAAGCCTCCGCCATCGCAAGAGGTACTTGTGCTTCAGCCTCAACTACCTTTGCTCTCATTTCCTGTACTCGAGCCTTCATTTCCTGCTCGACCGCGACTGCGGCAGCCCGTCGAATTTCGGCTTGGGCCTGGGCCATATTCTTATTGGCCTCCGCTTGTGCTTCTTGCAAAGACGCTCCGACATTCGCTCCGACATCGACATCAGCAATATCGATCGAAAGAATCTCAAATGCAGTTCCAACATCTAGACCGCGATTAAGCACAACTTTTGAGATGGAATCGGGTGACTCAAGAACCACCTTATAAGTATCTGCAGATCCAATAGTCGTTACAATACCCTCACCGACACGAGCGATAATGGTCTCTTCCTTCGCTCCACCGACGAAGCGTTCTAAATTGGTCCGCACGGTTACACGAGCTTTCGCCTTCACCTGGATACCGTCTTTGGCAACCCCATCGATCGACTTTTTCGCCGCTTCCTGGCTAGGGCAGTCAATAACTTTAGGATCCACTGAGGTTCGAACCGCTTCAACGACCGACTTGCCCGACCCTTTTGTTGCCAAATCGATGGCACAAGCACGAGACCAGTCTAAACTAATCCCAGCTTTCATCGCCGCGATAATCGCTTGCACTGTAGGAATCAAATTTCCTCCAGCTAAAAAATGGGCTTCTAAATCATCGGTCGAAAGTTCAACGCCCGCCTTGACCGCAGTTATTCGAGCGTCCACCACTAAGCCGTAGGGAACTCCTCGCAATTTCATCGCGATGATATTTAAAAAACCAACCGGTGCTTTGGCTAGCATCGCCTTGAGCCACGTATTGAAAAAAGAGATGACGACGAACCCCACCACCAATAATACGAGCAGGATCGGAACAATGACGATTAACGGGAGGCCTTCGACGAAGGCAAATAAGTATGGCATGTTGAATTTCATTGAGCTAATTTTCGTTATAATTTGGATACGGTTATTCTAAAATTATCTTTTCCAGTAACTCTGACTTCTTCGTTTTTTTCAATGAAGCCAGACTTCGAAGCGGCTTCCAGCTTTCTTGAACCCAGAAGCACAAAACCGGTTGGACCCAATGCGGTGACGGTCCGCCCTATCTGACCAACTACGTCGTCGCCGGCTTTTACATATATTGTAGAATCTTTGATCGTTCCTGACATGAACAACTGTTTCCCCATTGGGGTTCTAGGCAGTATTTTAAATTCAAAAAAGAGTGCCAGAAAAACTGAGGCAATTGCTACAATAGTCGCGATAAACGCGATAAACGCACCAAATTCAGTGTACGAGACAGCAATCCCTCCGACCATTAAAGCCCCCCCGATTGCCCCAAGAATTCCGCCGGGCAGGAAAACTTCGCTACCAATGAGGACTACGCCGGCTAGAAAAAGAAGAATGATCGTAATCATTCCTTCACCTCCTCAATAAAGTACCCAAACACGTCCGATCTTAAGACCCTAATTCGTGATCCTTTGGATACGGAACCCACTTCCACTCTAGCTTCAAAACGCTGTCCGCCTATCTCGATTTCACCCGTCGGAAAAAGATCGGATACGGCAATCCCTTCCGCACCCGCAACCGGTCGCTCGCTCTTAATCGAGCCTAATCCTTGGCTCGCTCCTTGCACCGATCCCGCGAGTATCATTCGATCCCAGAAAACCGATTTCGGTAAAAAACGGGCTACGGCCATGAACAAGACCACCGCAATCAGGATACCGCCAACAAGATTGTAAATAGGGGTCAGGAAGAGGTCGAATGTTATGTCGAAATCGGGAGTTTCCTGCGGCCAAATATCGGCCATGCTCCAAACAATGCCTCCCAACATCATTATGATTCCTGGTAATGCCAGCAAAACGACCCCTGGAAAGAAAACCACTTCTATAAAAACTAGGAGTGCCCCTATCACAAATATGATTAGACCCTCGTATCCCGAAAGCCCCGCAACATTGTGTCCAAAATTAACGAACGCTATCAACGCGATCCCTGCGACCCCGAAAACTCCAAATCCCGGTGTTTTGAATTCCACAAGCAGGGCCAATATTCCCAAACCTAAAAGCACTGGGCTTAGAGTCATCAAATGAGCCGCCAAGCTTAAGGACCAGGTCGTTACAAAATCGTGTCTGACGATCTCTCTTCCATCCGCGATCGATTCGATGAGGGAGTCTAGATCATCATGAATTCCAGCACCGAGGAGAGGCTGCGATGGGTCTCCGTAATTTTCATGAGCTCTACGAGCATTTAAATTTAAAAGCTTGCCTTCCTTCGAAAGGGTCTCCCCATCGATGACCAGCTCCACATCGGGATCAATCATCGCCTCCAAAACTTGACTACGATAACGATACTCGCCAATATAGGCGTCCACTTTCGAGGTTAGCAAGGAGTTAATTTTTCGTTTCATCGAGTCGTCCACGTCCTGACCAGAACCCGTCACTACTTCCGAGCTCCCCATCGTTGCTCTTGGGGTAAAGTAAATGTCCCGAGTTACCGAGGCGATGATCGCGCCTGCCGAAATCGCCTCCTCATTTATGAAAGTAGCCGTCCCACCCTCAAAACGGTCGATAGTTTTCATGATATCCAGCGTCGCACTCAGCTCTCCACCTGGGGTATCCATTTCCAAAATCACCAGTGACGCATTTTTTTCAATGGCTTCTTTGATGCCAGAACGAATGGCAAAAAGCGTGGGTTGACCGATTGCGTTTTTGACCGGAATTACATAAACTGCGAGCGTCTTCTCTGGATCAATTGGGACAGCTAGATCTGGATAGCTCTGAACCAGCCTTTCGGAGGGATTCTCCGTTATCGTCTCGGACTGTGAAGGCTCTTCCACTAAGGACGATTCTTCAGCTTGGGCAACCAAGTCGAAGCTAGCAAAGAAAATCGTTGATATAAATATTACTGCAAAACGAAACTTCATTTCAGGAGTATCGATAATTTGCCTAACTCATTCTCAAAAAGCAAGGATAGGTGGTTAAGAGTACAACGCTCAAAACGCTTGCGTGACTGATATTTGTTGCAATGGATCCCATATTTCTCATCGGCTGATTAAGGTGTATGACCGAAACGACAATTTCGTTTCGCATTCTCGGCCAGATCGGTTTTTTTAACTCGCTTCGCAAATGGAGGAGATCGACTACTTGGGATCAAGCATTCGACGGTGGCAAGTGGGGGCATCGACCTTCTCACCCTGGCCCCAAGCGGGGGCCCGTCTCATAAATTGGGACATCACCTATCCGGATGGTACATTCCGTGATATCATCATTTGGCCGGAACTCTCAGATGAGCGTGAAGTGGTGAAAGCTCGTGGGGGAAACCCGATTTTGTTTCCCTTTCCCGCCCGCCGAACCTTCCGCCAGGGAGAGATCAACTTCTGGGAAGACTCAGAGGGAACCAAGCGACCGATGCCGATGCATGGAATTGCGAGGCAAGGCCAATTTGAACTCACCCGAATAGCCGAGACGGGATTCGCCGCTCATTTTCTGCCCGATCAAAATGCATTGGACGTGTATCCCTACAACTACGATTTCGAAGTTCTCTATCGCTTCGAAGAGATGGCGTTAACGGTTGAGCTTCAACTGCACAGCAATGACAAGATCCCCATCCCCTGGTCTGCTGGGCATCATTTCTAATTCAATCTACCTTGGACCGATGGAACTTCCCGTAAGAACTACCAGATCGAAATTCCTGCCGGCAAAGCCTATCGACGTGCTGCGGACGGAAGCCTCTTCCCCGTCACGGGCAATGTGCAGGTCGAATCTCTAGCCAATCCAGAACTCGTCGACCGCATTCATTACGGTCTAACCAGCCCGAGGATCCTTTGCGAATGTCCGGACGATCATTCTAAGATCGAAATCGAAATCGGCACAAATGAGCCGCTGGATCCTGAGTACGCCGTCGTGACCTGGACTCAATCCGAAACCGCTACCTTCTATTGTATCGAGCCCTGGATGGGGCCGCCCAACAGCCCGGAAACCAAAATTGGTCTTCACACGGTCAGCCCCGGAGAAACCGAAGCCTTTTCGGTTACCGTTAGAGTTTAGTCGCCGGTCTGCAGTTTAATCGGTAAGCCGTACACCAAGGCTACCGACTCAGCAACGCTGCCACAATCGATTCCCATTCTTCCGACAATGACCCCTCGAAACGAGACTGGCTAGCCCTACTGTACCAATACGATGCATTGGGTAGGTCTCCTTCCACTCGATGCAAATAGGCATGCACCCAATCGCCATCCCCATTGCCCGCACTCTGGCAAAGCTCATGTGCTTTCTTCCAATCACCCTTGGCATCGTACCACAACGCCTTGAGGACGTCATTTAGTTCGGAATCCGGTCGAACCGCAGTCTCCACACTGGCTTTAAAATCATCAACTGTCATCGTTTGAGAGAAGGATGCTCGCTGCCGAGCGATTTTATACTTTATAATATAGCATTTGAATCAGATAACCCTGATCCAGTGACCCGAGAAACAAAAGACATCCTCCGATCGTGTTGCCAGCAAATACGCTGGGAAGCACTCGACCCACAACCCATTAAGCAACTCATTGCTCTCGCCATCGATGAGGATACAGTCTGTTCTGGCCTCATCAAAAAGCCAAAGGTTACCGGGGACCTTTCGAGTTGCCTAGTGCCAGAAGACCACGAAATCACCGCCACATTTCATGCTCGGCAGCCCCTGACTCTCTGCGGTATCGAGCTAGCCCAACTAACAACTGCTTTCAGCCCTCAATTGTCTCTCGAAGCCCTGGCCGACGATGGCTCCGCCCTCGCTGCTGGGGATCCGATCGCCACTCTACGCGGTTCCACTCGCTCCGCGCTCACCGCGGAGAGAACGCTTCTCAATTTTCTTCAACACCTTAGCGGGATCGCTACAAACACGCGAACATATGTCGATGCCCTTAGCGGTTCTCGCACTCGGATTCTCGACACCCGCAAGACGACACCGGGATACCGCTATCTGGAAAAATACGCCGTGGCCTGCGGCGGCGGCTGGAACCATCGCATGGGACTCTTCGATCGGGTCATGCTCAAGGATAATCATCTAGCGGCATTCGGTGACGATCTCATGGGGGCAACGGCTAAAGCGGTGGCCCAATCTCGACGGACCAATCCGTGTGTGCTTGTCGAAATGGAGGTAGATTGCCTCGAACAGATTTCCGCAGCTCTCAATGCAGGGGTAGATATCATTCTGCTGGACAATTTCTCCGTGCCGGACCTGAGGAAAGCGAAAGAGCTGATTGGCGATCAGACCGTCACCGAGATTAGCGGTAACGTCACTTTGGATACCCTCAAAGACTTAACGCCTCTCTGCTTCGATTTCATATCGACAGGAGCATTGGTTCACAAGAGTGTGTGGGTCGATATTGGGTTAGACTGGAATGAATGAACTTATCAACCCGAGTTCCCTCAATCTTCCCAATCGTCATCAGATACTAAATACTCGGCCTCATGCTGCCTAATTCAACACCAAACCAAGGAAACAGATGCTGACGAAAGAGGTCATGATACTTCAGGAACTTCTGGAAGCAAAAAAAGAATTCGTATCCGGAAACCATATTGCTGAACGCCTGGGAATCTCACGAGTAGCCATATGGTCACACATGGAAAAACTACGATCCCAGGGCTTTGATTTTGAAGCCGTTCGCAGTAAAGGCTATCGACTAACCCTTCGCCCAGACTCGCTTAACGAAGCATTGATACGGGCTTTGCTTCCCCGGGCCGCCAAAGATTTGAATGTCGTTGTACGCGACCGTACCAACAGCACCAATTCGGAGTCCGAGCGTCTTCTGGCAAATGGCCAGAAAACACCTGTCCTCGTCCTCGCTCGCGAACAAACCGAGGGCCGCGGCCGTTTAGGGCGGCGATGGCACAGTCCTGACAATGGGAACCTGTACGCCAGCTTCGCTTTTCGACCTGAAGTCTCCCCAGCAAGGTTATCGACATTCACTCTTTGGATGGGAGTAAACATTTGCGAATGCATCAATTCTTTCTTCAGAATTGAGAGCAGTATCAAGTGGCCCAACGACATCCACATCGAAGGACGCAAAGTCGCCGGAATTTTAACGGAAGCCCGTATGGATGCGGATCAAACCCGCGACGTTATTCTCGGAATAGGCCTCAACGTGAACGGGGATACGTACAACTGGCCTGAAGACCTGAAAGCGATCGCAACGTCTATCCGGCAGGAAACCGGGTCCGCACAAGACATAAATCGCTTTACCGCGGCTCTCGCCGGTCGGATTACACTCGCATACGAACAATTTGTTTCCGATTCGCACAGAGCCGCATTGAAGGAAAAATGGAACTCCTATGATGCTTTGCAGGGCCGTGAGGTCAGCCTCCTGCAAGGGAAAGACAAGATCACCGGAATCACTCGCGGAATAGACGTCCATGGAGCTCTCATTTTAGAGCGAGTGGACGGATCTAAGATCCTCATAAGAGCGGGAGAGGTTAGGATCGAAAAATGAACGTTTTTCGAAACGTCGAGATCGCAGCTCAAGTGAGTCAAATCTTCCTTCATCCCGCTCCCCTCATTCAACGAGTACATATTGGGATTGCGGACATCCGGAAGCCTCTCATTGTTTCTTGGATCGTCGAAATCAAAATAAGTTAGCCCTAGGAAGTGGACCAGAAGGAATATACAATAGAAGTCGAAAACCTGTGCAAAAGTTTCGGTAAGCTCGAAGCCGTTGCTGGAATTTCCTTCAGGGTTGAGAAAGGCCAAATTTTCGGATTTCTAGGGCCTAATGGAGCCGGTAAAAGTACCACAATGCGTATATTAACTGGTTACACGCAAGCTACTTCTGGGATAGCGAGAATATGCGGGTTCCCGGTTGCTTCAGAGCCTCACGATATTAAGCGACGCATCGGCTATATGCCGGAGAATAATCCACTGCCGCTCGAGCTCCGGGTATGCGAATACCTTAAATGGAGAGCCCGCCTTAAGGAGCTGCCTTTGCGCCACCGCAGCAAACGCGTCGATGAAGTCATGGAACTGTGCGACCTCACAAGGGCTCGCGACCGCATAATCGGAAAACTCTCAAAAGGTTTCCGCCAAAGAGTGGGCATCGCCGACGCAATACTAGCCCATCCGGAGGTTATCATAATGGATGAGCCAACGATTGGGCTGGATCCCCATCAAGTCATCATGATTCGTGATCTTATCGCAAGTCTGCGGGGAAAAATGAGTGTCATTATTTCCAGTCACATACTCCCAGAAATCGAGATGACCTGCGACCAAGTCATAATCATCAACGGCGGAAAGATCGTCGGCAAGGGAACGCCCAACGAGCTTCGGGAAACCTTTATCGACTCCACGATCTACGAGCTAGAAATCAATGGAGATCTAAAAGATCTTCTGGAGTCGCTGAAAAATGTAGCGTCCAATCTTGAAGTCGCCCAACACACCGAAGCCGATGAGCGAGGTTTTTCCAGGGTGACCATTCGTATTCCAGGACGTCACGATTATGGGGAAAAGCTTTTTAGCTGTTTGTCAAACAATCCCCTGATTCGAACAAAATCCCTTAGAATGCGGGAAGCTCCTCTCGAAGATGTCTTCCTTGCTGCCACGCGCCGCAGTTGGGAAACCCTAGATACAGATCTTACTAAGGAACCGGAGAGCATCGCTTCAAAAACCAAAGAAAAAAAGGTTTCGACACCCGTACAGCAATAGAATGAGGCATTTCATTACGCTACTCCGAAACGAGATCTGGAAGCTCCTGATAAGTCCGAGCACCTACATCGCAGCATTTCTATTCCTGCTCGTCATGGGATTTCTGTTTCAGCTGATCCTCCTCGAATACGCAAGCGACCCCAAAGAGGAAAATCCATCCATAACCTTTTTCCAGCTCTTCTTTATTCCCGTTTTCTTTATGGTACCCCTCCTCACGATGAAGAGTATCGCCGAGGAAAGAGCGACCGGAACGATCGAAACACTCATGACGACCCCGGTCACCGCAACGGAAGTCATTCTCTCGAAATTCTGTGCTGGATACCTTTACTACTCCCTACTTTGGATGTTCACGGGGAGCTTTCACATTCTGTTTTACTCATTCGTCCAGGAAGACTCCTTGATTGACCCGTATCCTATTTTCGGTGGCTACGCTTACGTTGCCATCAGTGGGGGGCTGTTTCTCAGCCTGGGGATATTCGCGAGCACATTGACTCGAAGCCAGCTCATTGCCGGCATTGTCAGCTTTTCACTCGTTTTCGGATTCATTGTTGTCGGCAGTTTTCTCGATGAGATGGCTCTGCCTTGGATTGACCAGCCTCGATGGGTAGAGATTTTGGCCAACCACACAGACGTCCTCCAACATATGAGGGACTTTTCATCTGGAATCATCGACACCAGGGCTATCGTTCTCTATGCTAGTTGCTCATTGGCCTTTTTATTTTTGAGCATTCTCATCCTAGAATACCGGGAGGGAGGTTGCTAGCTACATGAGCTTGATCGAATCCTATCAGTCCAACCGAATCGTCGATACGCTTCACAAGATCGCCCAGTTCATATTGGTCTTTCTCATCCTCGCGGCAGTCAACGCCATTGCGATGCGTTCTTACAAGCGAATCGATACCACGATCGGTCGCACCTACACTCTTTCAGCCCAAACCGTTGCCTATCTTCATCAGCTCGAACAGCCGATTCAGATTATTGTAACGCTTCCAGACCAGAACGTAGATCTGGGGGTTAGGGACATCTATTACGACGTCAAATCCTTGCTTGGCGAATACGAATATCAAACCCGAAACCAAGGCGAGAACCGCGTTAGCGTTGAGTACGTAGACATCTACCAACAAACGAGACGAACTAGAGAGCTCAACATTAGCGAGGAAAATGCGATTATATTCAGAACTCCAGGTTTAGAGACGCCCAAGTCGATTCAAATTGACGAACTCTACCAACTTGAAAAAGGCGAGCAAAGAGAGTTTCTAGGTGAAAAAATCTTCACTCGTGCGATACTGGAAATATCCCAGAAAGAGATTCCGGTCATTTATTTCACTACAGGACACGGAGAACTTGACCCAAACGACTTTTCACCCTCACAGGGAATTTCCAAATTGATGGATGAGCTGAAAAGTCGAAACTTGAGAACCGCTAGCTTGGATTTTTCGGCGAACAGAGAGATTCCCAAAGACGCGGCACTGGTAGTTATTCCCGCTCCGAAAACGAGAATTCTTCCCCGAGAGCAAGAATTGCTGAAGAGTTTTCTACGAAAAGAGTCCGGCCGCGTATTGTTATTGCTAGAGCCGGATGCAGATCATGGACTAGACGATCTGCTTTTTGAGTGGGGGCTTTTGACCGACAAAGCGGTGGCCATCGAAGCCAGCCGAAACAGCCTCATCGACGGCGGTGACCTCATGGTCCGACGATTCGCTCCTCATCCCATAACAGACAAGCTCCTGAAATTAAACATGTCCATCATTACAGATCGGGCTCGCGTCGTTCGCGAAGATCCTGGAAGACCGATAGACGATTCTCTCATTATAAAAGAGCTGATGGCTACCTCGGACAACAGTTGGGGCGAAAAGAATTACGCCGTCGAAGGCTTCCCCCAGTTCGACCCAGCAGTCGACTTGAAAGGTCCCGTCCGAGTAGCAGCAGTTTCAGAGAAACAGGTCGATTCCTCTCTAGGCATCAGCATACCCGGAGGGCGGCTTATTGTCATCGGCACCTCAAGTTTCATCGCGAATAATCGTATCCAAGCATCCGGAAATCTCTTTCTCGCCCTCAATGCGATCAACTATGCCATCGACCGAGTCGCTCAGCTCAACATTCCTCCAAGGCCAATACAAAAAGTAAAACTGGACCTGAGCATGGAACAGCTTCTGCTTTCTCGATATCTCATATGGCTGGGTCCACCTCTTCTCATCGGTTTCTTAGGAATTCTCATGTATTTCGCCAGAAGGCAGTAACGCCACCATGCGACTAAAAATCACACTCACGCTTCTCATAATTCTCCTGGGTCTTCTGACCTACATATTTTACATTGACCCGTGGAGTTCCCGTTTACCATTGGAGGGTGAGGATGACAATGCCCTCGCCTCCCTAGCGGTGGACATCGACTATCTGAGAATCTACGACAATACGAAGAATAGAGCCCTTACGTTGGAGAAGTCGGAAAACGACTGGATGCTAACCGAGCCTTTCCTCTGGCAGGCAAACACCTTCGCTGTGGAGCGGATTCTCACACAACTTCAATTTCTGGATACCAAGGTAACCTTCGCCGTGGACCGGATTGACCAGACTGGATCCAGCCTGGCGGAATATGGTCTCGCTCCACCTAGCCTTACGCTTGAATTCGGTAGCAGTGGGAGCCGCTATTCCATCGGAATCGGAAAAGCTACGGATTTAGGAAACCATCTCTACCTACTCTCATTCGATAAAACCAAAATCCACGTGGTGGATCGTAGCCTGCTAGACAGCCTTTCCATCGACATTGAGAGCCTTCGTAGTCCTCGAATCTTTCGCAGCAACATATTTGAAGTAAATTCCTGGAATCTGCAATTGCAGGACAATCTACGAACCCGAGTCACAAAGAACGAAAACATCTGGACGATCGAAACGCCTATCAACACTCGAGCGGACTCTATTGAGGTGAACACTCTTCTTGGAAAACTGCTCGAGTTGAAAAGTCTTCGTGTGCTGCAACCCACCCCGGCGGACCTCAGGCTTTTTGGGTTGCAGCAGCCGTCCTTGCGAATCGCAATCGAGTCGGACCAGAGCCGTGAGGCTCTGGAAGTTGGAAACCCCATAAGTCCAACCGATCCCCTCATACGCTACGGTAAACTCGAAAATCGCAATACGGTTTTTGAAATTGAACTAGACTATGTGCCTGAACTAGAAAAAGCACAGACCAATCTACGGGACAGACGTATCTTCGAGATCGATACGGCTTACGCCACATCCGTTTCTTTTGAAAGGGATGGATCTGAATCCTTTTCACTCCAGAAGTTGGAAACGGACGAATGGGAAATCCTCATCCCCGACGAGGAACAAGGATTCATGCGGGAAAAGGGCTCTAACGAAGCGGTCAAAGACGCCCTCGATTGGCTCAACAAAATAAAAGCCATTGCCTCGCCAATCTCATCAGGCTTTGTTCACGATGCCCCAACAGCCGCCGACCTAGAAACCTATGGACTCGAGGTTCCTGAGTATTCGATCCGTATTGCGTCGGGGAGATTGAAAGACCGCACGGAAGAGTCCAAGCCCCCAAAAGTGGAGACGCTGCTCTTCGGCGATCTTCACAGCGAAGACCGCACATTGAGGTACGTCAAACTTGCCGAATCAGATTTCGTCTACCTCGTTTCAAACGATATTTTGGAAATGATCCCTGACGTATTGTTCCAATATCACAGCCGTCGCTTGTATGAAATCCCCGGTGACGCGACAATTAACAAATTATCGATCACTCGCCTTTCCAACGAGGAGACCCTGCTTTACACATCCATCGAAGACAGTAACTTACCCGTTGAACTGGTCGATTCACTTACCCCTCTAGAGGTAAAGTCCTATCTATTCGATCAATACACTTCTACCGTATCCATCGCGGGGAAACGGCAAAGTTGGGCCTACTTGATGAGCGTCACTTTCCAGTGGGCGAGTGCTGACACAGGACACTCGAAAAGCGTCGAACTATACGTTTCAGAATTGACGGGAGGACCACTTCTGCTTGGTGGCTCGATCGATAGGAACTCGGTTTTCGAGTTTAGGCAGCCATTTATCGACGCTTTTAGCTCGGTTGTTTTCGATCGTGTTAAGCGCTCCGTTCCCCAAGAGCCCTTCGATTATGATCTGCCTCTCCCATCCGAAGGGGAAGAACACGCCAGTCCCGATGCTGAGCAGCAATAGAGGAGGAAGCATTGCAAACCGAGGTGAAATCAAAGGGAGAGTTCGCTTGGCAAAGTACCTGTCTGTTCTGCAAGGCAACTGTAGACTGTCTTTATATTTTTGGATTGGGCCTTCTCGCTCTCATCGTTTGCCTCGTCGCCTATTCAATAACCATCGACGAGGCCCCCATGCCCGAATCTCTTGTCCGGTTGCTGGAGAAAGAGCTCAAAGCACAAGGTGCTACGATGAATATGTCAGGTATTCGCATCCAGCCCAACGGTCGCATCACGATTGATAATCCGAAGATCTATTCCGCTGATTTACAGTCTGAAATCGCTAATGCCGACCGCATCAGTCTAAAAGTTAACCGTGCTTTGCTTCTATTTGGAAGAGCTCGAATAACCGAGCTGAATGTCATAAACGGGTCGTTAATCATCCCGGCCCTTCTTTCGAGGTCCGGAGTTCCAGAACCACAGGTCGATCAGATTGACCTCAGAGCTAAAAACCAACGCGAGGGCTGGGTAATACACCAATCCAAATTCCAATTTGGAGATGCCCGAGCAATTATCAGCGGTATCATTGATCCTACTGACTTGATGTTGGAAGAGGTTCCAGATCAGCCCCTCCCCCTCAGCCAACAACTTATAACATTTCACAAGAAGGCATTGGAGATCAAGGACTCTCTCTCCCAGATCGAAGGGCTCGAAGCGAGAATCCGGTTTGATGCGTCTCGCAAGGGTCCGAAGTCGGTTACCGCTGTCATCACCGCGCTTGGTGGGAAATGGCAAAACGAGGCTGCAGCGGACGAAGTTCTCGTTGAGATCCAAGCCTCACTGGGTGGTGACGCTTCGCTATCGGCCCACGTCGGCTCAATCAACGCTCCACAAAACACGTTCGCCAAAGACCTCAAATTGTTTGCGTCTTGGCCTCAAATTCCGACCACTGAAAATTTGCAGCCAAGCCACGTTCACCTGACTATTGGCTCGGGTGGTCTGGAATCAAATTTCGCGTCGAATATTTACTTTAATTTTCAACCACTCGATCCCGAGAACTGGCGGACAAATGGGTATTTTCAAATCGCTGACTCATCATGGAAAGTCAATTCAGTCGCCAACCCAGAGAAGAAGACCGCCTCTGTAGATCTGATGGGTTCTCCCACACAAGGACTGGTCGAACTGGTCATCAATCTGGCGAAGCAGGTGGCTCCGAAGATGGGTAAGCTCCCCCTTGAGAGAATGGCTCGTGTCATAGATCCTCCCGACCTGCACATTTCTGCTGAATTCGAGGGAGCACTCAAACCCAAGTCCGTAGACGCCGCACTCGAGGCAAACCGTCTAACCTCACTTGACGCTCCTTTTGATCGCGTTATCGCTCAAGCGAATCTTCGCGGCAACCAAGTAGAAGTCCCCAATCTCTGGCTACGCAGCGGCAAGCAAAGTGGACGCCTTTCAGTATCGCTTGATTTGGAAACCATGCACCGACGTTTATTGATAGATGGCTTGTTCAACCCCAACACAGTCAATGGCTGGATTCCTGACCCTTGGTGGACGGAGCTTTGGTCTAACTTTCGTTTCCCGGAGGAAGGCTTCTATTGCTTGTTGGACTCTAGCCAAATCATCAAGCGACCTGAAACTCTATGGTTGACCGGGTACGGTTCCTGCAAAGAACTGGATATCCGGGGTCACCCAATGGAGGAAATCGAGACCCACATGTTCATCCTTCAGCGCTACATCGATCTATACAATCTAGAACTAACCCGAACGGAGGGCTCGATCAAAGGAGACGGCCAGTTTTCCATCGGCCAAGACCCTCGCGACGGCATTTATAAATTGACCGCTCTATGGCTCGATGCCGAATCGACGATCGACCTGAGCATCGGCCCTGACCTCATCTATGAAGTGCGAGAAAACGTTGAAGAGATACTGGAGCCCTACGGATACAGCGTTCCACCAAAGGTCGACGCTCGCTCAGCCAGCGTCATGCACAAGAATCGCTTCACATATGACGTCGATCTGCAAATCGATACGAACGAAGCCTTCAAGTACTACGACTACCCACTCGATTCGCTCAGCGCAACAGTCAGCGTTGGCAATGACCGAGCGGACATTCCCGCCGTCAAGGCTCGCTTGGCAGGCGGGATCGTTGATGCCAACGCCACCGTTCGAAACGAAAATATCGCTTTGAGCGTAACGCTTAGCGACGCCCGCTTCGGAGACACGCTCAAAGCGTCTGCCGACTACTTTCGTGCCAATGATCCAGAAAGCTCCGCGCATGGAATCACAGCTGAGGAACTGTCAGCCTATGGTGGCACGACGAGCCTGCACTTCACTGGCAAGGGCGTCGTTGGGGACTCGCTCTCTTACGACGGCGCGGGGACGTATCAAATTTCTGGGGCCAACCTCACAGATCTCCCGCTTTTAGGCGGGATTTCTCGAGCCCTAGATAGCGCGGGGCTCCCGATCGCTACTCTCAAGTTCAATGGAGCAGAGGGAGAATTTGCCGTGCAGAAGCGCTATGTGGAATTTCCCGAACTCATTCTTGTAGGCCCCATCGCTCAAATTAAAAGCAGCGGGAAGTACGACCTTAGGGAAGACGAGCTCGACTTCAAAGCCCAGCTTCAACCATTCCGTTCCATTCCTCTCGTCCAAGTACCCCTTCGGCTTCTCGATGTCTTCACGGGCATTTTCGAAGTCCGCTTGACCGGTCCTATTTCAGATCCGAAAAAGAGCGTTTTTCGCGAGGCTCCAAAGCGCGAGGAAGGGGTTTCAACGGAAAAAGAAAACGTATCCGGATAGCCTCCCTCTGCTTGCAAAAATTTGCGCAATTTTTTTAGGAGTTTCCTCATTTTCAGACAAGCTATTGTGTATGAGCTTGTTAGCGATAAATACCCCCCGCTTTATCGAAAAATTCGTTAGAAAAAACGATACAAACTCGTTGACGTCGCAAAAAGTATCACAATATCTTGTGGTTTTTTACTAAACGGACACACCATCTAGTGGTTAGCAAGAGGTGGACAACTTAAAATAACTTACATTCGCCACCTCACATCGATTGTGGTCTTTTTTGATCACTTTCAGCAGTTCCAAGTCAATCCCATACCGTTAACTAACACTTCATCTATCATATCATCTCATGGATAAAACGTACACAGTCGGCAATAAAACCTTCTTACTGGACCAGGAAAAGGCGGAAAGAGCATTCGCGGAAAAGCGTGTCATCAATGGCCGCCAATCGATGTGTTTTAATCTCCTCCCGCTCAAGTACCACTGGGCTTACGACTTGTACAAAACGATGAAGGCGAACCACTGGGAGCCAGAGGACATAATTATGAACCGCGACATCGAGCAATGGAAGGACAACTCCGTCGTTTCCGATATCGAGCGCTGGATCATTATGATGGGCGTGGGCTACTTTTCCGCTGCCGAAGGCATTGTAGGGGATAACGTTATACACGTTGTCCGCGAAAACGTGACAGCTCCTGAGCTCAAGCTCGTCCTCGGCCGCCATAGTCACGAAGAGAACATCCATGCGGATTCGCTGCTTTATATGATTAGTTCGTTGGGCATCAACCCGCACGAATGCGAGGCAATGTTCGAAGACATCGAGACCATCGTAAAGAAAAACGAGTTTGTCACCCGTACGTCGCACGGTCTTCGTCGGGACATGGATCTGACCGAGCCTCGCAACAAGCAGATTTTTGCCAAGAACCTTTTCGTCTTCGGACAATGCATGGAAGGTACTCAGTTCTACGGGATGTTCGGGATGATACTTTCTCTGTACCGGCAAAACAAATTCCGGGGCATCGGCGAGATGTTCCGCTACACGCTGCGCGACGAGTCCAACCACATCGAGCTGTTTCGTAACCTCCTCATGGATCTCATAGACGAAAATCCGGAGATCTGGACCGAAGATTTCAAGCAAGAGCTGCGCGACACCATGGCTGAAGCAATCACCTTGGAAAAGGATTTCATCAGCGATTGCCTGCCCATGGACTCCATAGGCTTGCGCAAGGAAGATTTTCTCCAGTACATCGACTACATTGCGGACCGGCGACTCGAAGGAGTCGGCCTCGAGCCGCTCATTGGTGATGTCCAAAACCCGCTGCCTTGGCTAGCGGAAATGATGGATATCAAGAAGGAGCAAAACTTCTTCGAAGGGCGCGTAACGGAATATCAGAAAGCATCCTCTCTCGATCTAGATAGCGACGACGACCTCTAATCCGAGTCCTCCTTTTATCATATACAAGGTCTTCTGATTTTATTGTCTTTGAGTTGCCCGATCTAAACGCAACCACCACTCCTATCCCCGTTCTCACCTGTAACCACCTGCCGCATTCAAAACTATGATTAATCCCACCCTCGAAGAAGACATCGCTCTAAAACGCCTTGTATCCGTTTCCCGTGAAAAGAAACTGGGATACAATTGGCGTGCTGAAAGTAGCGACGTAGACGAATCGGAAAAATCAAAGATTCACGTCGTTACCCACGAAGGCGAAGCCACTTTCGATCAGAACGAGATTATGGACACCATAGGCAACGCTCTGGCCAATGTGCTTTTGTCCAAAAACGAAAAAGAGATTTTTACCGAAAAGAACCGCGATTGGGTACAAGTTGTCGCCACGCAGGTATGCGAAAAGCTTGAGGCAAAGTCGGCTTCGACTCGGGAGACGCGTTTTGGATTGGGTGAACTTTACGATGTTATTGAACATACCCTGGTAGAAAATGACGCATATGATGTAGCCAAATGTATGCTCATGAACCGCCAACGTAAGATCGCCACGGAGCAAAATCCTGGCCTGAAAACACTTCGATTGATCCGCCGCAACGGGCAGGTTGTACCTTGGAAGGAACAAAAGATCGAAATCGCCGTTCGCAAAGCCTTCCTTACATTAGAAATGAATTCCGAGCCGTCCGTCGCGGTGGCCCGCGGCATTACCGAACGCCTCGAAGCTACTGGCCAAGCCTTCGTGCAAATCGAAGAAGTCCAGGACATGGTTCAAGAAGAGCTCATGCGCCATGGCCATTTCAAAGTAGCCGAACACTACATTCTTTATAGAGCAGAACGCCGGGCCTTGCGAGAGGCGGAAGCCCTTCAGGGCGTAGACACGCCGGAGCAAAATTCCATGATCGTCGTCAAAAACGACGATGGCTCTACCTATTTCTGGGACGGCGTTGATCTCAAAAAGCGAATCGACTTCGCCATGATCGGGCTCGATCTCTGCCTCAGTTTCGAAGAAATCGAGGCCGAGCTCCGTCGCTCCATCTTCGACGAAATCAGCGAGGATGGCCTACAGAAGACCATCACTCTGAACGCCCGAACCTTGATCGAGCAAGACGCGGACTTCGCCAAGTTCGCCGCCCGGATCCAACTCTCTTATATCTATGAAGAGGTGCTCGGTTGGGACATCGTTAAAGACGGCGTACGAGCTCTAAAAAGATATCACCAGAAGAAATTCAAGGAGTACGTCAAATACGGCACTAAAATCGGTCGCCTCAACGACGGGATCAAAGACTACAACATCGACGAGCTCGCTAAGGCGCTCGACCCTTCTGCCGACCTCGAGCTCGACTACCTCGGTGTACAGACCTTGTACGACCGCTACCTCATCATCGATAAGACTAAAGGCCTATCTAACCAGCGTCGTATTGAAACGCCCCAGTTTTTCTGGATGCGGGTCTCCATGGGACTCTTCTCCGAGGAGGAAGAGAAAGAAGTAAAGGCCAAGGCCCTTTACAAACTCTACAAGAGCCGTCGCTTTTGCTCGTCCACCCCCACTCTTTTCAATTCCGGCACCTGCCACTCTCAACTCTCTTCCTGCTACCTCTACTACGTAGATGATTCCATCGAAGGCATCATGCAGCGCGGCATCGCTGAAAACGCCTACCTCTCCAAATGGGCAGGTGGACTCGGCGGCAGTTGGACCGCCGTTCGCGGAACGGGCAGCCACATTTCCGGCACCAACGGCGAAAGCCAAGGCATCGTTCCTTTCCTAAAACTGCACAACGACCTGCTCATCGCAGTAAACCAAGGTGGCAAGCGCCGTGGCTCCGGTTGTGCCTACTTGGAAACGTGGCACAACGATCTCTACGATTTCCTAGAGCTCCGGAAGAACACAGGTGACGACCGTCGCCGCTGTCACGACATGAACACAGCCAACTGGATTCCCGACTTGTTCATGAAACGTATGGAGGAGCGTGGCGAGTGGAGTTTCTTCCGCTCCAGCGAGGCTCCCGATCTACACAACGTCTATGGCAAGGACTTCGAAGAGAAGTACACCGCCTACGAAGCCAGAGCCCGCGAGGGCGAAATTTGGTCCAAAACCGTTCCCGCTATCGAAGTTTGGAAACTGATGCTCCGCATGATTTTCGAGACGGGCCACCCATGGATCACCTTCAAGGATCCTTGCAACATCCGCTCACCACAAGACCACGTCGGCGTGGTCCACTCGTCCAACCTCTGTACCGAGATTACACTCAACACGAGCAACGATGAAACAGCCGTGTGCAACCTTGGCAGCGTCGTCCTTGACCAGCACTTGGATAAAGACGGCAACATCGACCACAAGAGGCTCAAGGAAACGGTCCAAACCGCTATCCGGGCACTCGACAATGTGATCGACATTAACTTCTACCCGACCGAGGCAGCTAAGCATTCCAACCAAGCCCATCGTCCGATCGGCCTCGGAGTAATGGGACTGCAAAACGCACTCTACATTCGCAACATTCCTTTCGCTTCCCAGGAAGCCGTCGAATTCAACGACGAGGCAATGGAGGCCATCGCCTTCTACTCTATCGAAGCGTCCAGCGACTTGGCAGCCGAGCGCGGTGCCTACAGTAGCTACAAAGGCTCTAAGTGGGATCGCGGTCTCCTTCCGCAAGACACCCTCGACCTTCTCGCGGAAGAACGGGGCACCGTCGTGGATGTTCCACGGGGCGGCAAGCTTGACTGGACTCCCATCCGCAAGAAGATCGCCAAGCACGGCATGCGCAACTCTAACGTCATGGCTATCGCCCCAACGGCGACCATCTCGAATATCACTGGTACCTCTCCTTGTATCGAACCTTCCTACAAGAACCTCTTTGTTAAGAGCAATCTCTCCGGAGAGTTCACCATTCTCAATCAACACCTTGTTCGCGACCTCAAAGCCCGCGGCCTCTGGAATCCGGACATGCTTAACAACCTAAAGTACTTCGACGGCGAGCTCGACGAGATCGAGGAAATCCCCGAAGACCTCAAGCTCAAGTACAAGACCGCCTTCGCCGTCGACTACAGCTGGCTTGTATTGGCCGCCGCGCGACGCCAAAAATGGATCGATCAAAGCCAATCGGTAAACCTCTTCCTTGCTACGCCAGACATGAAGACACTGTCCCATATGTATCGTGCCGCCTGGAAGCATGGCCTCAAGACCACCTACTACCTCCGCACCCTCGGAGCCTCCAACATTGAGAAAGCCACCATTGGAGCCAAGAAAGACCTCCGAGGAGTAGTCGCCTCCTCCCAGGCCAAACAGACGCCGGAGGAACCGGAAATTTGCGAGAGCTGCCAATGAAGCGGGAATTGACCGCCGAGCAAGCCGCAATAGCTTGCCCATTCACTTTCAAGCCCTACACACTGTTCAGGTGTAGGGTTTTTTTTTGCTCTTATTAAATAAACTTTCTCCATTAATCTTCGTAACGTCCGACGATTGCCTGGTCTAGCCTCTACACCCTGAGAAGCACGATCGGGAATCCTTCATCTTAGAAGAACCAGCTCTCAACGATTTCATCCGCAAACACACGAATCGAGAATCCAAAGCTAATACCTCAAAGCTCTTTGTTATCGCCTGCCCCGAAAGCCCATCTACCATTCAAGTTTAGTACACCCTTTCTGCTACGTCGAACGCCTTCAACAAATTCCCCCTTAATTTCTAGAAGTAAAAAAGAAAGTCTCCGCGACCTTGCTCGGACGCATCGCCCGCTGCCTCTTCTTTCAAAAGCGAAAACCCAGGTCCGTGCTTGGTGTTCAACGCCCTAAATTGGGCTAATCTAACTTCTCTCGAAATTACTTCTGTCGTTTCTAATCCGAATTCCGCTAATGGGAAATACGGTATCGAAAAGATTCGCGATTCGATTAATTCTCTGCGTGGTATCCGATGTCTCCGGATTCAATTTAGTTTCTCCCAGGTCACTCACCATCAAGTACGCGCCGGAGTATTAACTCTCTTACTTCAATACTCTCGCAAAGTTTCATCTGCACCCTCGCTCGGTTCAAATTTTGAGAACCGTAACTAGTCTTGAAATACACATCACCAGCAAGGTAATCCGTGAAGAAACGTAGTCCAAGCTCGAACGCAATTAGCCGGATTGAATGATAAAGGTACTTCCGGTCTGCATCCGTCAGAAATTTGTCTGCCTGTTTCAAGTAACCCTTCACTAGGGCTTGAAATAAATCGGTGTCTATATAGACCTCATTTAAATCCCGAGCCTCCTCACCCGCTGGATTACACACCGAACGTACGCAGTCGCCAAAATCGTACTGTATAAGACCAGGTTTTACTGTATCTAAATCAACGATTGCCGTACCCCTCCCCGTAATATCGTCAATCATTATATTCGATATCTTTGGATCTCCATGAATAGGACGGTGATGCAACTCGCCGCTTTCAACTGCATCTTCCAGCTTCGAGGCGAATATTCGCCGGTCCTCAACGAACTCCGCTATGCGGCGGGCTTCAGAGGACGCTACCAATCGCTGCTGAGCCTCATCTTTTTCAATTACCTTATCAAATTGTTTCAAATACTGAGGCGTTATATGGAAGCCCGGCAACGTATCAGCGAGTTGATCCGCTGGAAAATCCGCAATTATACTTTGAAAATGTCCTAACACATATCCAGCTTCGTGGGCGTGTTCGGGATTCAGGACCTTTTCGTGGGAGGTCGCTGAGGCAATCATCGATAGTGCTCGCCAGTAGTTGCCATCAGCGTCCAGATGATAGTCTGAACCGTCTCGAGTTTGGATCACCCGAGGCAGTTGCCAAATTCGTTTCGAATTACCGGACTGCGCTTCCAATTTGTCGTGAGCGTAGTCAGTAATAGCTTTAACGTTAGACATTACCAAGTCAGGTCTCGGAAACACCGCTTGGCTTATTCGCTGTAATATGAATTGGTTTTCTGAATACGTTGTTCGTTTTATGACCCGGTAAGTATCATTGACATTTCCCGAATCGATATTTAAAACCGTGACGACCTGACCAGGGGCATTAAAATGGGAGGCGGTAGTTTCGGGATTCATTCAATTACGGGTATTTAAGGTATACATTAGTTTAGAGAGTGTCTAATGGCTCGGATATGAAATTATTTTTCGCCAGAGGGATCTGATCCGACAACCAACTTTACTTATTGAAGAATCTCGATTTACAAAAAAGGGTCAACATTCATTTTTAACTACAAACCCACAACGAATCAGCCAATTAGGAAATCTCATCAAATTTTGACTTACTGGACAGTCTCTTCGATAACTTCAATCGTATCGCTATTCAGTTGCGGGTCCTCTTCGTCTCCAGGGTCCGCCACTTTCCAGATCGCTTTCAGATCTAGGTTCAAGTGGTGTTAAATAAAAAGAGTGCCCACACTGTGGATCGGCAGGTTGGCGCCGTTCTCGAGAAAACAGACCTCCCGTTCGGGCTATCCCTAAAAGTGTATACCGGCACCACTTGCCACTGCTCGTACTTTTCGAAACACCGTTGAGCAGGCCGCGATAAAGTCAGGCTGCTTATACTGTTCGGGCACGCCTAGATTAACCGAAAAATCGTGAGGCCCGATCAGTAACCAGTCCAAATCCCAAACAGATAGAATATCGTCCAGCGACTCTATCGCCGAAACGCTCTCTGTATTGATAATCAACAGTCGCTCGTTGGCGCCATTATTCATGAATCGTTCGAGATCTGGCTCCACCACCTCGCCCACCAGAATTCCGTCCTTTAGTAGGACGATTTTTCACTACTCCTCTAAGTGCCCTAACGTTGTCTACAGTCTTCATGTACGGAGCAAAAACGCCCGCCGCACCTCATTCAATCACCATGGTCGCTGCGAATAGATCTAGAGCGATAGCTCTCGCGATAAGCGGCAAGCCAATCGCCGCGTAGGCCTGACACAACCAGGTCAATTCCGATCAAACGAGTGCGATATATTCTGCATCGATGGATACAAATTCCATACAAAAGCCTCGAATAACATCTAGCCAATAGCGCGAAGACAACACAATGAGCTTACCGAATACCGGTTTCCGGCCAAGCAGGCGTCGTTGCAATTCGCTGGAAGTCATTTTCCGAGTTTCAATTTGCCATAGAGAACTTGCGTGCGGGAACGTCTACCCCCTACCGCTATCCCAAACCGCCCGATGGGCTCTTGGAACGATCTCAAAAAGCGTCGGATCTTGGCTTTTGACCCTCGCATGAAAGAACGTCTTTTGCTCGCTCCATTCGCCGCCGAATGTCTTGGTTTCGTATCTTAAGGAAGTGCAGCCTCCGTTGGGAAAGCTTGGCCAACCTAGGTCGCACTGTAGGGGTCCATCGCTGTAAATCAAGATATGCGTCTCGTATCCTCGGATTCAGAAAAGGAGCAGTTCTTTCAAGACAAGTTAGCCAATCTCATCCTCTGCAACCCCCGTCGCGATAAATGGCGAATCTGTGTTGGCTCAAATCGTTTACGTAATCGAGCTAGTTGAGCTTCCTGAAACTTTATTTTTCTCCAACTGATCTGAATCAGTCAAATTTTTCGTCAGTAATTTCTGGAATTGGTAGTAGGCAGGACGATAGCGCAATTCATTATCATCGTTGACATCGATAAGGCCGTAGCCACGTGAAATCAGTTGCCACCAATAAACCCGCTCGACAAGCTTGCTTTCCCAAGCATCTTCGTAGTAACTATTCAGATACACGGCTGCGGTATCCTCGTCAACACATTCTTTTTTTCCCGTCGGAGAGTAGATACCTTGATTCTTTAGTGGCCAGTTGACTTCCGTTATCCACAAACGCCGGCTTGACTTGTTACTGCAAAGCACACAGGCGACAAAATGATAGATCTTCTGAGTGAGGTTAAAAATGAGGAGCTGTCTATTTCGAGGACAGCCTCGCCGGTCAACGTAAAGCGCACAACCCGCTACATCCCACTTTATATCGTAACTGTGCAGCATCGAACGAATGAAAGGAACCGGCTCAAAATCCAAAACACAGGGTCCGACGAACTGAATACCGTGAAAGTCTAATCGGAGCTCTTCCGCAACACTGGCGAAGGCAAGAAATTCATCACAGCCGAAAAAGCCCCATTTTGAACGATTGATTCCTTGGCCAATTTGATAGCTCTTAATTCTGGGCCAAAAACGTTGTACAACCGTATTCAAATTTTTCCGCCATAAATCATGATCGAGAATATGCTCACGGTCTTGCATGGGACACAGGACAAATTCGCAGTTGGGGAGGGATTCCACAAAATCCCAATGCTCCTCCAGTCGATCCATTTCCCAAAGGGGAAAGCGAAGCAGTATCTGTTGCACCCCCAGCTCTTCGATTTCGTGTGCGACCCGGGGGCCATCGCATGAGTCCAACCCCACCGCGATACCCATGAACTCGTGCGGGATCCTGCTGCGATATGTCCAATTTCTAGGGCGGAAACCCAAAGAGAGTGCACCCTGAAAACTAACGACTGCAGGTAATGCAACAATAGTGAATAGCACAGACTTAAAGTGAGACCACAGACAACACCGGATTCGCTCGAAGACCGTGTAACGATTCCGGACCGGATAAGGTTGCTCACTGAAGCCGTCCCATGAGCCCTGATTCACTTTATGTTTAGAGGCCAATTTTTCTCCTTAATGGTCGAGTTGCGTTTTTAATTCGCCATTTCAATGCATAGCCTCGGCTGCGACGGCGATACGCTTTTTCCAATTCTCCAACCGGAATCCTTACGGATTCAGCATAGGTAGAGAGCATTGGCGACAGCAAGTCGTCAGGCAAATCGGCCTGAGCAAGAGAAGTGATGGCAGCCCGACGAGGCACTGGACCAAAACGCATCCGATTGTTATCTACTATCTGGATGTCCCAGCCGCTGCTTTGTCTAGGCGTGTAGAGAAGATTTCCGGGAGTAAGATCCAGATGCAGTATTTCCGCACAATGCATCTTTGCGAGAGAATGCCCCAGCAGGCGGGCTTTTTCCTCCCTTTGAGGCAGGTGGAGTTGATGGAGCTTGCGAGCTTCATGTTCGAAAGGAACAAACAGGCAGACGTAAAAGCTCTCATTCAACCACTGACCTTCCCATGCTTCGAGCCAGGCTACAGGGGCAGGGCTACTCAGACCCGCTTGATTGAGGCGCTGTGTGTGCAAATAGGAACGTTTGGCTTTGCTATCCCAAATCCGATAGACTGTTTTTTTCCAACCTCCATCGTTTGGGAATCGCTTCACGACGAGATCAACGCCCTCAAAACGGCATCGAAAGAGCTGGTTACGGCCACCTTGAAGCAAACTTTTCTCGGGAAATTGGGCAACTGCCTCCGGCAAGTCATGCAGCCAACTCTGCCAGACAGGCTGGTCGTATGAGTCGGCAATTCGCATTTTCAATGGCATGTAAGTGGAAAACGAAGACCCAGAGGAGTGTCCTAAGGGGAATGGCCATGCTCCCTTTAAGAAGTGACTCGGAATAAATGAAAAAGTCGGGCGTGATGAGAAAGTTGCGGATCGTTTGGTAAATTGCAAGTGTATCAGAGCCTGGCTCCGGAAATTGTTCCGAGGGATATCCGCTATTGCACTCAGCCTACTGACCCTCACTCTTTTGTACTCGCATGCTAACGAACCTTCTTATATTTTACGATCTTGTTAGGCCATATCAAGGCAAAATATGGCTTTCAGCGATCTTTGGATCGATTGGGGGCGCCCTTACTGGAGCCGGTTTGACGAACGGGGTCGAAAAGCTATTTACAAGTATTTTCAGCGATGACCGGGCATTGATGGTAAACGAAATAATCCTCGTCGCCTCAATCTTTCCGGTCCTTTTTCTTATCATTGGAGGGTCAAATTTCATTGGGGCCTACCTTCTCCACTCGGCGGGCCTATCCGCTATCCGGGACCTTCGCATTCGAGTTTTCGACCGTCTCCAGCTGCTCTCATTCTCCTACTTTCAGAAGAATACCACAGGTGACTTAATCGCTCGTATTACAGGCGACACTCAGATGCTGCAGATCACCCTTAATTATGTCGCCCGTAAATTCATCACCCAGCCAGCGACAATCATAGGTGCTGCCTACTTTCTCACGCTCAAGGCCGTTCAAGACGAAGGGGTGCTCGAAATATACCTCTGCCTGGCAGCCCTGCCCATCGTCATTTTCCCAATACGTCACATTACGCTGAAACTCTCACGAAAAGCGGTAAAGCAACAGGAAGAGTTTGGCGGCTTAACCCAGAATATTGCTCAAAATCTCAGCGCCGCTCGAGAAGTCCGTGCCTTCAACCTTGAGGAACGCGAGTCCACGCGTTTCCGAGATCGGGCAGCACAACTGTTCAAGGCACAAATGAAGGTCGTAAAATATGGATTTTCTCTACCTCCCGTAATTGAGACCATATCGTCAGTCGGCCTGTCTATCGCCTTCGTAATCGGCTACTTTCAGGGTGTCGCCGGCGGGGTGTTCACCGGCGTTTTTCTCGGACTCTACTTTTTATATACAGCGATCAAAAATCTGGGGATGTTTGCGGCCGAGCTTTCCAAGGGGGCAGCTGCCTTGAGTCGGGTTGAGGAAATATTGAATGAGCCGATCGATGTCGTCGACAATTCTGGTGCAGCTCCCCTCAAATCGGTCAATGGAGAAATCCGATTCGACCAAGTTGATTTTTCCTACGACTCCAATCCCGTGCTGCGTAGCGTGAACGCCCGGATCCCAGCTGGTTCTACCTGTGCCCTAGTCGGCCCAAGTGGATCCGGAAAAAGCACCTTCGTAAATCTGGTACCTCGCTTTTTTGACGTGGCGAACGGATCGATTTCAATCGATGGGAGAGATCTTCGCACTGTCCCCTTGAGCGAGCTTCGCCAACAAATCGCTCTAGTTTCTCAGGAACCGGTGCTCTTCGATGATACCGTGATGGAGAATATTCGCTTGGGGCGTCAGGATGCCAGCGATGAAGAGGTCATAGCTGCCGCTGAAGATGCATTCGCCGATGAGTTCATTCGATCAATGGATAAAGGGTACAACGAAATCGTCGGAGAACGAGGAGCTCGGCTTTCAGGCGGGCAGCGCCAGCGTATTGCCATAGCCCGTGCTTTTCTGCGTGCGGCCCCGATCTTGATATTGGATGAGGCGACCTCAGCTCTGGATACAGAAAGTGAGGAGAAAGTTCAGCAAGCACTCCGCAAGTTAATAGTAGGTAAGACGGTCCTCATAATCGCACACCGATTCAGCACGATCGACTCTGCCCAACAAATACTCGTTTTCGAAAACGGCCAAATCGTTGATTCAGGTTCTCACGATGACCTAATTGTCAACAGCCCAATTTACCGACGTCTCTACAATAGGCAGGTCTAAGCAAGTGTCCAATTAGTATAAAACTAGGAAATTGATCTGCTTGTCCTTAGGTAGCCAAACCAGGACTAGCCAATGCTGATGAACAAGGATAGTGAGCCCTACCTTTCGATTCGTGCGAAATTTTCTTAAAGAATAGGTAGACTTTCCAAAAGATCTGAATGTGACGAATTACTGGTGAAAACCTGTTCTCAATTAAACAGTCTCAAGCATTCTTCCTTCAGTAGGTCGCAAACCAAGGACACGACGGCCCTAAGTTCCTGTATACGGCTCACCGAACCGTCGAGCCCCCCTCCAATGCCAGAGCTGTCCAAACCAACCCCACACAGGGGAAAGAACCACTAATTGGAAAACGCTCTAGGCTACAGGCAACCCCGTTCGAAGATCGCTAACACTCCCGCGGGCTATTACCGAACGTATTCAGCCTTTGAGGTCCGGTTCCACACCCTACTATCGCAAGATTTTGTAGTAGCGTTCCACATTCGCAACGTATTGGATTGTTTCTTTCGAATGATTACCCGTTACCTGAGGAAGGCCGCGCTGAATACAGTCCCAGTGCTTTCCATTGCAGAGGCCACCACTCCGTACCACTTTCTGGGCACGGATAACACTCCCCGGTCCGGCATTGTAAGAAGCGAACATCAGTTTCAGAGTCTCCCTGCTGCTCCGGCTTTCAGTCCATACATTGTAACACTTCATATTATACCAAATGCCCGCATGAATGTTAGACTTTGCATCATAAGGAGCATTCGGCAACCCCACTTCCTTTCGAATCTCCTGAAATGTGGCCGGCATCAACTGCATCAATCCCATCGCACCTGCCACACTTTTTGCGTGAGGCTGCAAATTGCTCTCTTGGATACTCTGAGCCTTAAACCATTTCCAGGGCATTCTTCCGAAGTAGGTACGGGTATACTTTCGGAAGATTTCGTCGTGTCGGTCTGTGAGGTCTCTCGAAAATTGGAGATCTTGAGCTCCCTCTCCCAGCTCATCGTCCCTTACCAAACTTTGCTCCGCTGCTTGTAATAGGGATATCAGAAAAACTAGGCCCGAAAATCCGATTGCGTAGTTCCTTAGACCCATAACTCAACGCATTGTGAAGCTCAGGAGCAGACAAACGGAAAGGAGGAAGAATCCCGCAAATATCGCGGCGGCAATATTGCCCTTTTGAATCTCCCTAAGAAAGTCGATTTCCTTAAATACATGCCCGTCCACCAACCATAGTATACCCACGGCGAGCAAAATCGTTAGGCAGGCGTAGAACACGTTTACGATCAGCGAAAAAAAACTGCTGAAGAATATGTCTAGAGACGCGAGCACTGAAATAATCATCCCCGCATCTAAAGTCTGACTGCCTTAGTTCGCAAGACAAGATCGAATCTATCCTTGTGCAACCCGAGCAGGAAAAGGCAAATTCCTCCGTTACCCTCACGGTTTTCTAATCGTTCAATCAGGGAGACGCAGGCTCCAATCGCGACTACGGAAGAACCGGGCTCAGGTTAAGTATATCAAACCAACTCGGAGATTTTATGGAAGCTAACTAGAGCGTAAAATTAGAAAAAGGAGCTTCCTTTGAATCACTATTCCCATCGGGACACATCAAGACAAAATCAACCCCACTAACACGCGATAATTGCTAGACGCAAAACTAGAAGAGTACATTGCAGTTGGGATGAAACTTTTTCCCTAAACAGGATTAGGGCTCACGACGCGTCGCGTATGATCGGAGCTCAATGCAATACATTGTAAAGCTAGCTCCAACTCTACGCCTGCGACTCAAAACTGTCTCACTATACTTTCCACATTAGACTGAAACATTTCTTGAAAATTTGAACGGTTACCCGCTTGCCAAGATTCCACTCACCTAACACTTTAATCTCTTAGCTAAACCCAACCAATTGAATCCTTAATCTTTTACGCTTTATGAAAACAACTTTAAGTCGCCTGATTTTTTTGTCTTTATGTCCCCTGGCCCCATCGCTCCTCGCCGATTCCCATGGGGACCATGGCTGGAAGCCGCTATTCAACGGCCAAACTCTTTCTGGCTGGGGCGTTGCTCAAGGCTACGCCAACTATTACGTAGAGGACGGGGCCATCCTAGGACGAACAGCCGAAGGCAGCCCGAACACCTTTCTCACTTCCTACGAGCACTTCGGTGACTTCGAATTGAAGTTCGAAGTTAAGGTGGACGAGGGATTGAACTCTGGAGTCCAGATTCGCTCGCATAATCGCGAATGGGGCAGTCGCCGTTACTTCGGTCCACAGGTTGAAATTGAGACAAGTCCAGGGCAATCAGGCTTTGTTTACGGTGAAGGCCTCAATACTGGCTGGATCTCGAAAGAACCGGGCGATGGAGCGAGCCACAATCACATGAAGAACAATGATTGGAATGAATTCCACATCATTGCCAAAGGCGACACCATCACTACTTTCATCAACGGGGAACAGGTCACCAAGCTAAAACTTCCCCGCGTCATTTACCGCGAGTACCCCTCAGGCTCGATTGGTCTGCAGGTTCACGGCATAAAGGCCGGCACTGGACCCTTTGAAGTCCGCTGGCGCAATATCATGATCAAAGAGCTGTAGTAAAAGTGCGGTGTCCTAAATCTCCGTGCCCATCAAACAATCCGCTTAGCCTCAGCCTTCCTGCTGCCCTAGGCCGAACAGAGCGCTACACCATTGCAGCGACTCACTTGGCGAATGAGGTTATTGAATCCTCAAGTCTTAGAACGGAAATCCACACGCAAAGTACAAAAAACTGCTAACCTTCAATTTGTGCGACTCTCAATACTCAAATCTGATTAAACACAATATCGTGCATTGAAGGACGTTTTTTGATAGAAATCTTTGAGTCATTACTACAGGGATTTTTCGCTATTTTGCTTAAGGTTTGCTATACCTCACCTTTGGCTTAATCGAAGATTACCCTGTGAAGTTACTCCCAAGATGAACAATTCAGAACTCCTCGAGGCCCTCGACTCGGTTACTACGATTCCCCCGATCGTCTATCGCGATGGACGCATCGACTATGACGCTCATCTGAAGAACATGAGCTACTTGATGAATCGCAACTTCCTTAGCGATGGGCGTAAACGGGTCATCTCCCTCGCGGGTACTAGCCTTATCAACCACGTCGGTTTGGACGATCAGTTGAAGCTCGTTGAGGAAACCGGTAACCTCATGAACGATAACGGGATTCTGATGTCGGCGATCGTGCTCAATCCAATTGGAGAAGTCGGAGACTTGATCGAAAAGCAAGCTGCTCTGCCCCGCCCCCCTGATCTCTACCTCATTATGCCTCTTGGCGGAATCTACAGCACGGAAGGGCTCTACGAAGGCTTGCTTGAATTCGCCAATCGATATGGAGAATCCTGCGGGGCTCGCTTCCTCTGCTATTATCGTAACGAGCGAGATCGAGACCCGATTGTGCTACTGATCAAGAATTCCCCTTATATTATCGGCGTCAAAGTAGGCACCTGCGAAAAAGATGTCCCTTCCATGGTCGAAGATGTCGCCGATGACGGCATCGTTGTCTGGGGAGTTGGAGACCGAAGCACAAGGGGAGCTCAACTCGGAACAAAAGGTCACACTTCAGGAATTTCCATTCTTTGCGCTCGAGCAGGCGACGAAATCAACAATGCACAGCGTATCAAAGACTACGATACAGCTTTTTCGATTGAGGAAAAGGTAAAGGCTTTCGAGGAGATTCGATTCGAAAATGGCCGTGCCTACAATTACTCAGCAGTCATCGAAGCCATGAAACTAAGCGGTTTCAACGACATCGATCCCGGCGAAGGCGGACCCTTTAACCCCTTCCCCCCTGCCGACATCAGCAAACGCATCGCCACTGCGATCGAGGGCCTAATGGAGTACCACTGAGTTTGGTGGTGCTAGAGGTCACGGAGCCAGAAGATTTCGCCCCTCTATCGCAATGCACCGCTCAATGAATCGTCATAGCCGGCGAGCTCCAGATACGCACGCCCGATCCACTTGCCTGTTTCATTCGTCACTCTACAAGCCCCTTCCCAGTAGTTGGTGCCATTAAGGTCTCCGGTGAGCTCCTGTTCCGCAACGATTGGGCTCAATGTTAATTTCCTCCACAATCCCGTCTTAGGGTCTACGGTTTCAATCGTTACGGTGGTGGGATAGACGGTACCGGTCACTGGACTCTCCCAAAAGCTTTCCTTACTCCATGAGAAGCCTTCATCCCCATAGTCCTGGTACACAGAACGACCTGCTTCATCGATCCAGATCAGTTGCGAAAATTCGGAGGGAGTCCCATCGGTTTGCCTTAAGAGATACGCCTTAATTTCCCGCCCGTCATCCAGCTGGATAGCCGTCCAATCCCAGCCTTCAAGATTCTCGCTCAATTGCTGGCTAGAAATTTCATGATCCATCCATGCTTCGCCCGAGAGATTGAGAATCTCCTTATCGATCTCAATACTACCGGAAACTGCCAGTCTGGTGAACGTAATGTAATAGCTTCGTGCAGTGGGATCGGGGCCTTTACGGGAAGTGCCGTCAGGGCCGAAGACTACCAACGGCTTTGTCGGACGCATTCGCAGTTTTACCGTCGCCTTGTCGCGGATATTAAAACCAACCTCGATGGCTTCCTTGAGATGGTCGGTCATCTTCATTGACCAGGGGCCGTGCCTCAGGTCGAGTATGTCTTCGCTCGCAAATGCATCCCATCCGTTGCGATCGATTCTTTCATCAAAGTAGAACTTGCCTGCTCCAATGTCCGTCAGGGCCACTTGGGTGGAGTAGATCTGCGTTTGCCCGAAATTTGGATCTTCAAGACCGATTTCCACTTTGGTTCCAGCAAAGCGAAAAAACGTTACTTGGAACCCGAATTCCCTCCCTGAATTGGACTTGAGGTGACCGGTTAAGTACCACCATTCGATTTTAAAATCAGGATGGCTTCCATGCGTCCTTGGAAACTTGAGAGCTTGATACGGCTGGGGAACTCGAAAGCCTTCCTGAGTAAATTCTGGAACGTCAGACCGAAGGCATTCCAGTATTACAATACTGAATATCAATAGGAATAAGTGGAATCGTCTTCGGTTCATCATTCTTCCTGCACGGGTTTTTCGTTTTCTGCCAGCCATCCGACCAGCCAGCTTACCAGGGCTCCCAAGGCGACAAGGAGGATTCCTAAACTCAAAATTTCACCCCAAGGAACGGCGTATTGAAGCGTCCAGCCAAAGCTCTGCCGGTTGATTACGAAAACGAGCAGCCAACCCAATGCGAAGCTTAGGAGAATCCCGCCTAGCGTAGCGATAAGAGTCATCCCCATGCCCTCACAAGCGGTGATACACGCTCGCTCGGCTCGAGTGACTCCGAGTGCACGGAGGGTATGGAGACTGGAGATATCTTCCCGAAGTATGTTTAAAAGCGCCAGTGCTAATCCCATGACCGCCACAAACAATCCCAGCACTTTCAAGGCATAGGTCACAACGAAGGTTTCTTTAAATACCTGCAGGGCATTCTTAAGCAAAGCTTCTTGCTCCCGAATCGCTAATGCCGGAAACCGTTCTTTCAGGTCCTCCACAATCAGATTAACATCAACCCCTGCTGAAAGGTAAAGAGTCGCGTTCGAAAAATCATACAATTCGTACCAGGATTCCAGATACTTTTGGTCGACAAATATCGCGCCTTGATCGTTTCCATAATCGGCTTTCATTCCGCGTATCCAAATCGGGTGACTTCCTTTGCTGCTTTCCAGATTGACTACATCGCCAGTTCGGTATCCAAAGCGATAGCAGTATGTTTCGTTGATGATGGCCCAGGACTCCGTTCCTTCAGGCATATCGCTCAAACTCAGTAGAGGATCAATCCACAAGAATTTTTCGTAGTCCTCGATTAGCTCCGTACGAATGCCGACCAGATAAACCTGTTTTTCCTGAAACCGAATGGGTAGGTAACGCTGAGTGGATACAGCATCAATTCCAGGCTCTTCCGCCAACTTAGCAATGGTGGTCGAACGAATAAAGTGCTGGGAGGAAACTCCGCTGAATGCTCGACTTGCGACATAGATATCCGCTTGGAAGCGGGTCTTCAACCAATGCGTAATCGTTGTTTCGAAGCTGCCGATCAGAATACTCATGCTGGCCGCCATGCCGATCGCCACAAAAAGTCCCGATACAGCCAATCGATGTCGGTTACCTGGCAGACGCAGCTTTCCGATCCCGACTCTTGCCGCAAGATGTTTGGATACACCACGGTACAATACTTTCCCCAGAGGTGAAATAAGACCGGCTACTGTGAGTGCTCCTCCAAGGAGCCAACAAAGCGCCGTTATGTAGCCAAAGACGGGAAAGGCCTGACCATCGGAAAATATAACCGGCTTTGCCAAAGAGCTCATGCAACCCAATAAAACAAGGAGCCCGCCTAGCCATTGATAACGGTACCTTTCTCCATTTAGTTCCTGACGGCCGCTGGCGATTATTTCGGCGGGGCTCGTCCGAGTGGCAACGTTGAGGGGCATGATTCCAGCGACCAGGCTTCCAAAAACGCCAAGCCCCATTCCAATCAAGCAGTCGATGCTATTGAGCTGGGCACTTTCGGCAGTCGTTTCGGTATACAGGGCACTAACCGTTCTGGCTATGGCCACGACCACGAATTGTGAGGACGCCCAACCGATGAAAATTCCAAAGAATCCGCCAATGAACCCCAGTGCAGTCAGATCAAGCAGCCATAACTTCTTAATCTCTTTCGGGATCAATCCCAATGCTCTTAGAATGCCGATTTCTTTGCGCCTCTGAATCACGGCTGCGTCGATCGATTGACAGATCAGGTAAAGCCCCACGAGCAGGGAAATCAAAGACAATATAGTGAGATTGAGCCGAAATGCGGATGTCATAGCAGCTCCCGTCTCTTCCTTCTGCTCGGTTTGAAGCACCCTCCAGCGACCCGAGGCATGTTCGCTCAGTAAACTCCTGATAGTCTCTAGAAAAGCCTCCGATCGTTCCTCGGCCTCGACAATCACTTCCACCCGCGAGACGACATCCGGCTTACCCGCCAATGCCATCGCGGCTGGTAGATCCATGATTGCCAGATTCTCCGGAACCTCCACTCCCGATCGGCTCGTTGGCAGTATTCCTCTTACGGTTAAGATAAAACGCTGGTCGTCTACTATGACTTCAACTTCATCTCCAACCGCGAGCCAAAGATTTTCAGCCAATCTGGGTGATATGAACAAGGCTTTCGGATCTCTTGCGATGGAGAAGATATCTCGCTCCTCTTCTCCCTTTTCGGAAAACAACAGAGATGCACTGATATTCTGGTTATTAAAGTTTTGGATACCGATAATGTCGACGCCGATAATCCGCAGCGTTTCGCCGGGGATTTGCAGGAAATCGTTCGATCTCTCTTGCCTAGGCACTGGTGTTTCGACGAATGCCAGAACCTCAAGAATAGGAGCCAATTCGACAGGATTCTGCTGCAGGCTTTTCCTAATTCCACTCAACCAGGAAACGGGAAACCGTCCCCCTTGAGCTTCCAAGGTAAAATCCGCCTTCCCGGTGACGGTTTCCGTGAATCCGCTAAATCCTTTTACGGCAGCCCTGTTGGCCATGCGAATTGAAAGAAAAGACGCTACGCCCAAAGCTATGATCGCGATTAAGATGGCGGATTGAAGCTTGTGCCGCCGCCAATGCCTCAGACTGGTCTTGAGCCAGACTTCCAGTAGGGCTTGCGGTGACGCTGGACGTTCCATTTGCAACGGGTTGGACTAAGCCCTCTACTTCAGTGCTTCTTCAGACAGCATGCCGTCGTGAATATGCAGGGTTCGGTGACAGATTCGCGTGGTTTCCTCCTGATGGGTCACTAATATGAGCCCTACCTGTTTAGCCTCAGACAAGGCCTCAATCAAGTTGAGGACACGTTCCCCGTTTTTCGTATCCAAACTGCCGGTTGGTTCATCTGCTAGAATTAGCTTCGGTTTCATAACCAAAGCCCTGGCAATCGCTACCCGCTGCATTTCGCCACCGCTCATTTCCATTGGGAAGGCCTTAGCTCGGTGGTCGACACCAACCTCTTCTAGCATATCCATCGCGAGCTCTACTTGCTCTGAGACAGAGTAATTATTGAGCTGCAAAGAAAGGGCCACGTTTTCCAAGGCGGTTAACGTGGGAAGCAGATGGAAGAACTGAAAAATAGAGCCGAGACGACCCCTGCGTATAAAGGTTCGCTCATCAGACGAGAGCCGAGTCAATTCCTCGCCGTCAAAGATGACCGATCCCTCGTCAGGGGTATCAAGCCCGGAAAGGCAATTGAGCAAAGTCGATTTGCCGGAACCGGAGGGGCCCATCAGGGCAACCCGCTCACCAGAATTCATGGCAAAGGAGACCTCATTTAAAACACGACGATTCTGGTAAGCTTTCGAAACGGACTCAACTGATAGCATAATACACCAGATATTCAGCCAATTCCTCATTGCAACCCGCGGATGCTCTTAAATAGATCCCCTCCTCGTTTTATCGATTCAAAACCTGTCAATCGCCCACATGTGCCTGATTCCAGAAACGAGAAAAATCAGCACGCTATGCACCATCTAGAGGTGCTTTCAGATGAATTCGAGCGAGTACTTTGCTGCGAGTCTCGCACGCACTCGCAAGGGTCAACAATTGCCCCGGCCACTTTTTTGGGTAGGTCGCGATAACAGAAGACTGCGAGGTTGAACAAATCGACAGCGAGATGCTCCGGGATCGTTCGGACGCTCTCTGTTTCGAAGGGAGAAGCAACAAACGCATGAAAACGGGACAATCTCCGTCAAACAATTCGCGAGCAGTCCTTTCCTGCTATCGTTGCTGAAGGCTTCAATTCGCTGGAGTCGCCTCTGGCTCGAGCATAGTTTTTTACGTAGGTCAGGGAGTTCGAACGTTGGAACGAGTGTGCATCGCGAGGATTCGTTTGCTCTCCTTTTTTACAGTCAAATTTTTACGATGCCCCCATATCTTGCTACGAGCTCTCTTGGCGCTTTCCTGGAGGTCTACTATGGGATGTGGGTAGTCCCTGCCAATTTTGAATCCGCACAATTGCTGTTCCATGCCAGTCATCAGCCAGGGTTCATGGATATACTCCGCTGGAACATTTTCCAGCTCCTTGACCCATTTTTTAATGAACACCCCACTTGGGTCATGATCCTTACTTTGCTTTACTGGATTGTAAATTCTAATTGTATTAATACCCGTGGTGCCCGCCTGCATTTGGAACTGCGGGTAGTGAATTCCAGGCTCGTAGTCCAAGAATTGTCGAGCCAAGTGATAAACCCCTTTCCGCCAATCCTGATCCAAGTGGTGGCAGAGAAAAGAAATCAGCATTGCTCGCATACGGAAGTTTATCCATCCCGTCTGGGATACGCTCCGCATACAGGCATCTACCAAGGGAAACCCCGTCCGACCTTCTCGCCACGCACTGAGTTTCGCCGGGTCGCTCTCGCGGGAAAGCAATTCATATCCTCGATTTATACAGGTATGTTCGTATTCGCATTCCACTTCAAACTTTTGAATGAAGTGGCAATGCCATTTGAGTCGTGTAAGAAAGGCCCCAAACGGACGTTTGTTAGAACCGTATTTCTCATGGTTTTTGACGTGTTGATAGGCCTGTTTGATGCTTAAACTGCCCCAGGCGAGATAGGGAGAAATACGACCTCCTGAAACGCTGCTTTGCTGAGGCTTCGAAATGTGCTTGCTGTAATCGAATCCTCGCTCGTTTGCGAAAGACTTCAAGCTGCTCCATCCACTTTTTTCTCCAGCCGGTTGAAAGACAGTGGGGTAGGCCTCCAGTTGACTTCTGAAATCGTCTGGCAAAGAAAAAGAGTGGGCAAGCGGTTTAACGCCAGAAACGGAGTAGGTGTTTTTGAGCACTGGCTCATTCATGGTTGTAAACCAGTTTTTGTCCCAACCATCACGATTTGTGATGCCTCTAACAATACCGTCTCGCTGAAATTGCTTCCAAACTATTCCTTTCTCCCGAAAAAAAGAATTCACTTTCTTGTCGCGCTTCCATGTGAGCTCTACGCCTGTTTCTTGGTACGAAAAAACCTTTCCAATCACAAATTTGCTAGCGATGGACCGAAATACTTCCTCCGCTTCACCAAAGAGTAATTCCACACGACGATTGTATTTTATGAGCTCATCATTCAACACGAATGACGAATGATAAATAAACTGCTGGTGCCTCAATGATGCGTCAGGGTGAGCCAACAGGGATGGCTCGAAGATATATATCGGGTAGTATGGTAGACTACCCTTCTCCGCTGCGTTGAAGGGGGCATGGTCTTGCGTCCTGATGTCGCGTTTGAGCCAGACGAGATTAATGGCTTTCACTACTTCAGCTCTCTTTGGCACTTTTTCCAGAACGCGAAAAACGACCTGTAATATCCCGTAACCTCAAACATCCAATCACGAGGCTCTTCTCTGCCAATGTATTTGTTGAGTGGATGTTCTTTGAAAACCGCCTCTCTGATACCGTATGTTTCAACCAATTCGTCAAACTCCCCCACGTAGCATTGAATTCCCTTAATGTTTCCTGACAACCCGAGCATAAATTCTATTGATTTACTGGATATTGGATACGCCTTGTACACGGAGGGCTCCATCAGCAGGACCCTATTGTAGTTCGCATCCTCGTGCCATTTCGGATCAAGGTTGTAGAAATTGTAGATCAAAGTGGGCAGTTCAGGGTCAATTTCGATGCTCCTTTTTTCCGGCAACGGTGTTTCCAGCATGGGAACTGACCTTTCTCGAAGAACTTCGGGAATTTCCGCTTTTTCTAGACTCCCATAATCCACGTCTAAAAAGGTCCCTTTTTGATGGGTGCGACAATATTTGTTTATATTTTGCTGATTAGCGTAGTACTTTTTTCCCGCATTGGATCCAGACACCCACTGCCAGCTCAGCGCGTTGCTGGCCCAGTCTCCGTCTAGGAGATGGTAGTACATCCACCGAGCTGGCACACGCCAATGACTTCCCCCCACATTACATGCAATGGACGCGACATACATCCTAACATGATTATGCATATACCCGGTCTCATAAAATTTATCTAACGCTTCGTCGATAGCATTTATACCTGTGCTCGCCTCAACAAGGGCTTTCGGAATTTTATGATGGCAAAAGTTCGGCTGTTCGCGCCGCAGGTCCTGATTGATCTTACTACCGTTCGCAATCCAAACCTGCTGCCAGTAATCCCTCCATGCAAGCTCCTGAATAAACTTTTCGATTTTCCTGGGATCGATCCCACGCTCCTTAATCGCACGAAAGACTTGTTTGGTTGAAATGACACCTCGTGAAATGTAAGGAGACAGCTTAGTAACCGAACCATCGATGAAATTCCGAGTACGACAATAAGACACTGGATCCACACGTTCGATCAAGCTCAGAATCTCTGTGTAGTCGGTTTCGCCCATCATCCTTACCCTATTCAAACCGCTAGTTACGCTTCGGGAAGACCAAACGAAAATTCAATGTGTTCAAAAATTGTCTTCCCGATCGAGTTCAAGAATTTTGAACTGATGGCAGCTGCCAAAGATGAGCCCGATTCCAAATCGGGCAACTTTATCCATATTGACTAAGATCTTTGAGACGAGTTAGGTCACTTGGCTAATGGATAAGAAATAAATTTGAATACAAGCTCCAAGGTCACGCGGAACACGGGATGGCTTTACGATGTGGCAGATCTTACGGAACCGCTGCTCGACCATACCGAGTGGTTCGAGACACGCATTCGTGCTGAGGGAAAACGGATTCAAGTCTGGCTCAATGACAAACCGGTAGTTGACTACTTCGAACCGGAAAACCCCGAACGGAAACCCACCCGCAAAGGGGTTTGCTCAATCCAACAGGTGGGGTTACCTACCTACAGGCCCATGTCCCCAAAAGTCTTTGGTATGTATAGGAGAATAGGCTAAAGCATCTATAAGATGAATCACACCCCAGTGGAGAAAGAAAGATTTCCAGATACAGTACGAATCAAAAGCCGTGCAAAACCCTTTTCTTTTGCAACAATTGTGCTAGGGGATTCCTGACTATTATGAACGACCTAGCACAAATTCTACGAGACCACCAACCTATGAAAGAGTTCTTTGTCGGCATCGACTCTGACGGATGCATCTTCGACAGCATGGAGATCAAGCACAAAGAGTGCTTCGCTCCCATGTTTATTAAGTATTGGAATCTTCAAGCGGTCAGCAAGTATGCTCGCGAAGTCTGGGAGTTCGTAAACCTCTATTCCAAAAGTCGCGGCTGCAATCGTTTCCCTGCGCTCAAATCGGCGATCCAGCTTCTCAGCGAGCGCCCAGAAGTTACCGCCCGCAACGTAAAGCTACCCGACCTTTACGCCCTGGATGAATGGATGGGTCGTGAAACCAAGCTAGGCAACGCTACCCTTAACACTGAAGTCGCCGGAGGCAACGAAGGTCTTGCACCCGTGAAAATATGGTCCGACGGCGTAAACGCATCGGTAGCGGATATAGTCCATGGTGTCCCGCCTTTCCCGCTTGTCCGGGAAACGCTGGTTAAAATAAACGAGAAGGCCGACGCCATGTGCATTTCCCAAACCCCTGTCGATGCCCTCGAACGCGAATGGGAAGAGCAAGGCATCCGCGACTGTGTATCCATTATTGCTGGCCAAGAGCTCGGAACCAAGGTTCAGCACCTTGAAATGGCGGCTAAGGATAAGTACCCCACCGACAAAATTCTTATGATCGGGGATGCTCCCGGAGATCGAAAGGCCGCAGAGGCCACCGGCGCCCTTTTTTTTCCGATCAACCCCGGATCAGAAGAGCAAAGCTGGCAACGGCTCCATGAAGAGGCCTTAGATCGCTTCTTCGCAGGCACCTACGCGGGCGACTACAAGAAGCAGTTGGAAGACGAATTCGAGGCCTGCCTTCCAGAATCACCACCTTGGGAATAAGCGACAATGAAAATGCCTTTGTCTAGAACTGTTTTCATATTTTAGGAGCGATTTTACCCCGCAATTTGAACAAAACTGGCCTAACGCCCCGAAAAATCGAAGCTCTTGCAATGGATACTCAACACAAAGTGCAAGCTTCAACCTCCTAACGCCTAAACCGCTCTGCAAACGCTTCTGGCATTCGTATGGGCTTCCCAGTTTCGCCATTGATCGCCGCCATTTCGGTCCGGGCCAATACGAGTAGATCTTCTGCCTGATCAAATCCTCGATATAATAGGTCGAATCGAGTTCCTCTGAAACTCGTCGCGGACATCTCCAACTTCAGTTTATCCGGATAGAATGCCTGATTTACGTATTTAACCCAAAGCTCCGACAGGATCAAAGATACTCCTTCGACATCTTGCTCCGTGTAGCCCAATGAACTTAGAAACTGCACTCTTCCCTCGTGCAGATACTCGACGAATACATTATTGGCAACATGATCCCCATAATTGTGGTCCGTAATACGGAAGGGAATAATCGTTGAAAAGTCGGTCCGTTGAAAATTCTTGATTTCGTTGAGCATACCGTAAGGTTACCAAAATACCTAAAGACATAAACAGAAGCGAGTTAAAAAAAGACTACCAAAATAGAAGTTTTTCTGATCCACCAAGCCTAGACAAGACTAGCTGGCGAGAACACCGTTCACTCTTGACGCCAAAATGAACTTTCTCCCCGATATTTCCGCTCGAATACAAATTGCCACTATCTAGTTTTTCGACTTTCCTCCCTGCCGACCATTTGTGGACGGTTTAGCCCTAACAATGCCGTCCGCCGCCAAATCTAGACCGATTAAACGCTTTTTCATGCTAAAGGTTTACCCAACCTTAGCTTTGGGTCTTATCCGCATTCTCAACTGGACCTGGAGAATTCAGGAATCCGGTAAGGAACATTTGGATGCAGCGGTCTCTTCCCCAGAACCGGCAATCGCCGCCTTTCTTCACGGGCGCACCTTCGTGCTCATCCACCACATGACCCAAATGCCTGGTGCCAAATGGGTCTCCATGTGCTCGAAGAGTCTCGATGGTGAAGCGATGGCCCAACTTGAGGAACGCCTGGGGCTGGACGTAGTCAGAGGATCTTCCGGTCGCGATGGACTCGAAGCGATTCAGGAGATGATTCAGCTCGTAAGGTCGAAGCCAGGACAAGGGGCCGCTCTCGCCGTCGACGGGTCGCGAGGTCCTCGTGGACATGTTCAAGGGGGCATCGTCCGCATGGCACGTTGGACGGGCGGACGCATCTTGCCAATTACCGCTTCTGCAAATCCAGCCTGGATTTTCCGCAGTGCCTGGGACCGGACCATGCTTCCCCTCCCCTTCGCCAAAGTCGAAATTGCGTACGGCAAACCCATTGATGTTCCCGGAAAGATGAACGCCGCCCAGATGGAGGAGGTTCGAATTAAGGTTGAGCAATCCTTGCTGATCCTGCAGCAGACCGCCAACGAGCGTACTGGCTTCACCGATCTAGAACCCATTCAAGCGGTTTCATAGCCAGCTGGAAATCACTACAAATTTCCCTTAAAATTCGGTGGCTCTTAAATCTATCCTGAATAAATTACAAGCGTCATTCCAAAGGAGGTTTTACCACTCGCTACCGTCGACCGGGCTTCCGGTTGTTTTGAGTGCTCCTTACTCTCGCATCATCATTGAAGTAATCGGCTGAATTAATCTTTCGGCACGACAACTGAAATCGTCACTAGTTTAATCGGATCGGCAGTCGTTATCGCTATCTATCCAATTTTGGGTGCCGCAACCATCGTCCGGAACCGTTTCTCGTACATGGGTCGGAAAGACCGGCTCAGTCCCCCGCATTGGGTTAAAAAATTCTGGGGATCGCACCAATGATACCCAGGCTCCTATTACGGGAGCGTTGAAGGTATCATTCGCGACATCTTTGCTCAGGACCTCGGCTGGTTCGATGGTTATGCTCTCAACTTACACCGCGATTCTACCATTAAAAAGTCCCAGTGCATGGCCGATCTGCTCGGCGGGGTAAGTCTTCTCGTGACCAAGGCCCGCGAAGCTATGGAAACCAACGACCCACTCAGACCTGTTCAGCTTGCCCAGCATGTGATCCGTCTTCAACCCCAAAACAAAGGTGCCACAAGACTCATCGGCGAAGCCCTCGCCACTATTGGAGAGCGCACTTTCAACGCCGCCATGCACAACTACACATTTACACATCAAATCGCTATCTCGCCTAGGCGGAAGAATAAAGAGCCCCGTTGCAACCGTCTACGCGCTATTGAGCTTCCGTCTGAGCTGAGTTACTCTTCGGCAAAAGGTCTCGAACCTTGTGCTTCGGGCAAGCGAGGCGTATTTGGTTTTTAGACTGTGTAGGCGATCATTTATCGCCTATACAACCACCTGACGTATCCATCGAACCAGCGACTTCATAAACTATGAACAACGACTCCTTTCATCCGGGCACTGGCGAAGTCATCAGCGTTTCCACTTCCAGCCAATCCCTCCTGCAAAAATCTCAAAGCCGCCTATCCGGCTTTCGCGTCGTAGTTAGCATGTTATGAGAAATTTAGCTGACGCCCTTTCCAATCAGGGCTCGAAATTAAGATCTACCAAGAACGATTGACCAATTCTGCTAATTTTGTTGTAGTCTTGGTTAAAATGAAAAGGGCCATTGAAATTAATCGCAGGCAGTTCCTTTGCGGGACGGGGGGGCTGATGGCTCTGCCGTTTTTAAGCTCACTTCCTCTTTCAGCCGCGACGACCCATCCCATTGCCAAGGCACGCAAGCGCCTCGTCTGCGTCGGTACCTTTTTGGGTATGTACCCAGGCGAATGGCATCCCAAACCAAATCGCGCCCGCACACCACGCCTATTAGAGCCACTAATGCCTCACCGCAAAGACTTTACGGTCGTTTCAGGCGTTGATCACGGTATCAATGGCGGCCACAAGGGCACCCCTTCCTTTCTCTCAGGGGTCTACCAACCAGAGTACATTGGTGAGTCGATAATGGTTCGTAACCAGATCACGCTGGACCAGCTTGCCGCGAAGCATCTCAGCCGCGATAGCCGGTATCATTCGCTCCAGCTCGGAGCATCCGAGGGCAAGCCCAGCCAAACCCTTTCCTGGGATGAGAACGGAGTTCCGCTGCTACCCGAGCCGGATCCCATCAACGTTTTCCAGAAGCTTTTCGTAAACGATTTGAATCCCATGGAGGCCAGCCGGGCCATGACCTTCAAACGGAGCATCCTAGATATCGTGGCCGACGACGCCAGGGCTCTTCAGAGGGAAATCGGCTACGAAGACCGCGAAAAGGTAGACGCCTACTTCACTTCGATCCGAGACGTAGAAAAGCGCATTGAACGGCAGCAGCAATGGATCAATACGCCAAAACCAGGCGTGCCGCCATTAATGGAGCGTCCCACGACCTTTCACGAAAATCTTGACCTCATGTACGAGCTGACCGCGCTCGCTTTGCAGCACGATTCCACCCGCGTCGCCTCGATCGAACTTCCCGCCGGCGGATTGCCGATCACTTTCGGCGGCGAACAACTTTCCGGATACCATGGCCAATCGCATCACGGAAAAGATCCAGAGGTCGTGGAGGAACTCGTCAAAATTGAGCTGATGCATACACGTTCGCTTTCGAAATTCTTGTCCAGACTGAAGGAGATCGATGACGGGGGTGCCACTTTATTCGACCGGACCCAAGTCCTCTTCGGTAGCGGCCTGGGCAATGGTAGCTCCCACTCCAATCGTAATCTCCCCGTACTCGTCGCGGGTGGCGATCTCAAACACTCCGGAAAAGACCTCATTTTCGAGGAGGGAAAAACGCCCTTGGCCAACGTATTCGTAACGATGCTGCAGTCCCTCGGTATCGAAAGCGAGAATTTCGCCCATAGCACTGGCAACATCAACAACGAGTTGGCCTAGGCTCATTGTCGCTTAACGTTCTATAAAATGAACGCACTTCATCGAGGAGCTCTAGAGGTAGAAAGAATCGCCATCCCGTTAGCTGCCCTAACTGCAGCGGCCCTCTCCCTACCCGCCTCCCAAGACTTCGACACACTTATAACGCCTTTCGTCGAAGCGCACTGCGTAAAATGCCATGGGGAGAAGAAGCAGAAGGGAGATATTCGACTCGACATCTTAGACCGCGACTTTTCTCAAGAAGAGAATGCGATTCTTTGGCAGGACGTATCCGATATGCTGATAACGGGCGACATGCCACCTGAAAAAGAGGCCCGCCCACCGATGGGCGACGTATCGCAAATCATCAAGGCGATAGATACAGAACTTCGATCTGCCGCCGCGTCCATGAACGAGAGAGGCCGTATTGCCATTCGCCGACTCAGCCACTCGGCTTTGGACAATACTGTAAAGGATTTGCTGGGGATCAATCTCCTTCTATCTCAGGACCTTCCTGCCGATCCAGATCTGGAAGGATTCAACAGTCTTGCCGTCACGCTCGATGCCAATCCCGAAATGGTCCTGAAACTCCAGAATAACGCCAACACGATTTCTAAACTGGCCATCGCCAGTGGCGACGATGTTCGCGAAAAAAAGTCCTACTCCATCGGGACCATAGGGCACGGGTACAATGTGGAAGAGCGCTGTGGATTTGTTACCACATCGTCGAGTCGTGACCGGAAGCATACGATGTGGCCACAAGATTTCTTCGTCCCTCAAGACGGGCTCTATCGGGTACGAGTTGATGGTTTTGCTCGCGACTACCGAACTGACCTCGAAGAGCAAGGAATCGAGTACACTTACCTGAGAGACAACTACGAACAAAGTCTGAAGAAGCGAGACCGGAAGCCCAACGACGAACCCCGCCTAGTTTCCATTATAGCCATACAAGCCTCAGAAGCGCGGCACATGGATGCTGCTTCCGTTCCCGGACGGCGCGTGGGCTATTTCTATATTGGAAACGAAATGGATTCCCAGTACGTGGACGTTCGTCTCAAAAAGGGCGAAAACATTATGGTTCACTACGCGGCGGCCCCGATCCTAAACCAATCTCCCACAGCGGTCGTCGAGGGTGAGGAACGGCTTGTGGCGGATCTGCTTCACGTCAAGTCCATCACAGTTTCCGGACCCGAAATCGAATCCTGGCCCCCGCCTGCCCGTCGGCAGCTGCTCGGAGCCTCAAATACAATTCCCGACAATATAGAGGAACGTATTGAAGATTTCCTTTTTCGAGCGTTCCGCCGACCTGTACCGAAAAAAACCCTACAAAATTTCAATCTGCTTTATCAAACCGGCCTCGATCAAGGCCTCACAGAAGAGGAATCGATGGGCAATGTCATCGAAGGAGCGCTCACCTCGCCGCGTTTCCTGTTCAACTACGACAAAGGCGATGGAAAGGATGTCTGGGCTCTGGCCAGTCGCCTATCCTATTTTCTGTGGAATTCGATGCCTGACAACACGCTCATACAGCTCGCGGAAAGCGACCAATTGCAGAAACCTGGAGTCCTTCGCAAGCAGACAGCTCGGATGCTAAAGGATCCCAAGACACAACGCTTTATCCAAGACTTCACCGCTCAATGGCTCGGACTCAAAGATATTGAGCTGATGCGACCCGATCCGAAGCTTTACGAAAACTACGATCCACTTCTAGAAAGCCTCATGCGCCAAGAGAGCGAGACCTTTTTCCAAGAAGTACTTGAAAAAAATCTACCCATCACCTCCTTTCTCGATTCGGATTTCATTACCATAAACGAACGCCTAGCCAAGCACTACCAAATCGAGGGGGTAAATGGGAGCGAGTTTCGTAGGGTCGCACTCCCAAAAGACAATCCGCGCGGTGGCTTGCTGGGCCAAGCCAGCATCTTGAAAATTACGTCTGATGGCACACGGACCTCGCCCGTCGTACGTGGCGTTTGGATACTAGATAATATTCTCGGCGACCCCCCATCCCCTCCCCCTGCCGATGTGATGCCCATAGAACCCGATGTGCGCGGGACCAAGACGATCTTCGATATGCTTTCCAGGCACCGGGAAATAGAGACCTGTGCCGACTGCCATCGCAGTATTGATCCGTGGGGATTCGGACTAGAGCATTTCGACGCCGTTGGGGTCTACCGCTCGCAATACCGCAATGGCCAGCCCATCTATGCCAAAGGCTCCGTACCAAATGGTTCCTTCGATGGAATAGCGGATATGAAAAGAGTTCTCCTGAACCGGTCCGACCAATTTGCTCGCGCCTTAACCGAAAAGCTCTTCACTTACGCTCTCGGACACCCACTCTCGTTTCAAGAAAGACTGATAGCCGACGACATCGCCAAGGCGAACAGCCAAGGAGGCGGCGGCTTCAAAGACTTGATTATCGCCATTTGTGAAAGCCCGCTATTTCGAGGTGAAATCCGGTCCACGCAGATTGCCCAGAATTGATTCGGGTTGAGCCAGCATCGGGACAATTGGGTGCAACAGCCCTCTCAACGGATTGATTCTAATTTCTCCGCATACGTTCAAATTCGCTGCAGCCCTCCCAGGCGATGGGTTGAAGATCGGATCGGTCCTTTTTCAAGAATACACGTGTAATGGAATTTTCATCACGGTCTCTCGACTTATTGCCTCTTTGAAAAAGCGTGTGTTTGTAATTGAATCAACTGACAAACTCTCTGGGCTTCTCTCGAACATTGCCGCATAGAGCGTCGCGGCCGTGAGATAAGCCATCTTGTGATTCAAATGAGCGTCATTCACAAATCTAAGGGTCAAGTCCGGACATTCACTTTGACAACGATAACCTATTAGGGCCATGGGGGCGTTTTGAATAGCCGGAGTCGTCTCATTGAGAAACACTCTGGCTCCTTAATCGCTGGCCAGTTTTGCAAACTTCGGAGCATACTGCATGTAAGGCGAGGTCTCGCCCTCGAGTTCGTCCTTGTAGGACTGGAGCACTACGAAGTCCCTTTTTTTTCGCCTTGGACACGCTGATGCCTCGCATCGATCTGGGCCAAGAGATCGTTTGACAACCCGATTGGAAAATCCACTCGGAACTGCTTACGAGATCGACCTTTACATCGTCCAAATGTTCTTCGGACACCTCATAGTCGGTGTCCTTACCGAAGGAATCTCAAAGCGTATTTCTGACAAAATTTGGGATTCAACAATACCGAGATGTTCGCCTACACACAAAACAGCACGTCCCTTCCCGGGTTGCACCCACTATTCAAAAGGCTGGTTGACGCGATCGAGGGTCTTAGTCTCCGTCGTCTCCAATCGCTTCAACCGGACAGCCTTCCAGTGCTTCCATACAAAGATCGACGTCTTCCTGCGTTTCCGGCTGGTTGTGTACGTAGGAATATGCCTCGTCGTCGTTGCGTGTGTAGAAATCCGGTGCAGTTTCGCGACAAAGATCGCAATCAATACACTGTTCGTCTACATAAAATTTTCCTGGCACGTTGTCTTCCCACTTCTCTTCCTTTTCAGCCATAATACGCGTATAAATCCAATGGGGCCGCTAACTGTCAAGCGGAGAGAGTAGGGAATTGACCAAATTTAAGCCTATTCGGGGTCACCACCTCGGACGAAGCCCTCTATGGCTGCGAACGTCCTTTCTAGGGCGCCTCGGCTCGCTACAGCCCATTTCGACTGTCTTCGCGTCATCTCCTGGCGAGCTGCCTCATCCAGTGCAAGTGATTCAATCGCTTCTCGAAGGGAATCTACATCCGATAGCTGAATTGCCGCCCCCATTTTGATCATTCCTTCGCAAACACTTTTAAAATTGCTCATTCCCGGTCCAAAAACCACGGGAACACCAAGCAACCCGCACTCGATCGGGGTTTGGCCTTCCCCGCAGGGAGGCAAACTTTTACCGATGAAAGCCAGATCCGACAGTTGGGTCAAAACCCGCAATTCTCCATTCGTGTCAGCCACTAGAATGTCCACTGGAGCAAAAGTATCACTCTCCGATTTGAAACGGTAGCTCAGGTCGGAAGCGTTTTGCTCAAGCATCGTCCGAATTTCACTACGCCTTTCCACGTGCCGTGGCACTAGTAGCAGTTTACATTCCGGTAGACGCTCCCGCAAATCCCTAAAAATCGATAGCAGTGTTTCCTCCTCACCAGGCCACGTGGATGAACCTAGAAGCACGAATCCATCACCCAACCCTAATAATGCTCTCAATTCACGCTTTTTGACCTCATCCAGTATCTTATCAATGGATACGTCTATTTTCAAATTTCCCGATACGAGAACCCGATCAGACGGAACACCCATGGCGATGAACCGGCTTGAATCTTCCTTGGAAATAGCCATGACCTTACTTAAAATTAGCATATGCCTACCGTAGGCCCATCTGAGCTTTCTAGCGTACTTGAACGATCGATCAGAAAGCCGGCCGTTCACTAAAACCATTGGAACTTCGGCGTTTGCGGCTTGCTGCATATGCTCCGGCCACAACTCTGTCTCCGCACAAATCACCAAGTCCGGGCGTATCCGATTCCAAAACTTGCGAACAAAGGGCCAGAAGTCCACGGGAAAATAATAGATCCTATCACAAATTTCTGAATACTTTTCTTTCGCCAATCGGTATCCCGTGCTTGTCGTGGTCGTCAGAAGCAATTCAACTTTTGGATCTTCCGCCAATTTCCGCAATAGACCTTCTATCACAAGTATTTCCCCAAGGCTAACCGCCTGCATCCACACTCTACACTTTCCGGGAGTTCGGGGCCAATCTTCAATTCCAATACCAAGACGCTTCGACAAGGTGCCCTTGTAGTCGCCCCGCCTTCTCATCTTGAGCAGAAACCTCGGCGTTAGGAGGAGAGCGATGGGCACAAAAATCAATCTGTAAATCCAAATAAACAACAATCGGTTAGAATCGCCTTTGCCCGTCGAACGCAAGCAATCCCTTCCAATCTACCCTTCATAGTCGACTTTTGCCGACGAAAAATCCGCTCTACGATGCCTTTGACACCCGCGAACTCAGGCGCCAGCGTTTCAAATCACTATGGAAAACTTGCACGCCTACTGGCGAATGGAATACGTGACTCAGGAGAAGTCACCTCAAGATCGACGCCCCTTCGTCGATCTACCGAAGTCGAACGACGACAAGGCGTCGCTAATCTTGTCCCAAGAAAAGTTCAGTTTCATTCTAATGAATCGCTATCCTTACAACGCTGGGCATCTCCTCGTGCTCCCCTATCGGGAAGTCCCAGACATCGAGGACCTTTCTCCTGAAGAAAGGGTCTGTTTTTTCGAAACCACTGTGAAGGCAAAACGTCTTCTAAAAGCTGCTCTCAATCCGAACGGATTCAATATAGGCATGAATTTGGGCGAAGCAGGAGGAGCCGGCATTCCCAAACACCTACATCAGCATGTCGTCCCCCGTTGGACAGGTGACACTAACTTCATGCCGGTTGTCGGTTCCACACGCGTCCTCCCCCACGCCCTCGAGGCGATGTGGGAACATTTAAAATCAGTTTGTGAAAAGCTCGACTAAGTAGTATTTTCTCATCCTTTCCATATTTTATGGGTACACGGAAACTACATTTTGAAAATCCAAAGCAGCTGACGCAGCTCTACTGCAGCAGGGAGGAGAATCTTCGCATGATCGAATCCCATCTTAGCGTCCGCATCGTAACGCGAGATGGCTGGCTGCAAGTCGACGGCGAGGAAGAAGCAATCGAGAAGGTAGAAGCAATCATGATCTTATTGCAAGATGCACGCTCACAAGGACTAAAGATTCGTAGCCCTGACTTCAAGAACGTGCTTAAAGGGGTCATTGCCGGTCGAGAAGAGGAACTGAAGACTTTGTTTGACAAAAGCTGTGTCATCCAGACGCGCCGCTCGACCATTGTACCTAGGACGCTAGGACAGAAGAAATACCTCCAGTCTATATTCGAAAATGACATCGTCTTCGGTATCGGACCGGCGGGCACGGGAAAGACCTACCTCGCTATGGCAGCGGCGGTCGCTAAGTTGCTGGAAGGCAGCATCAAGCGACTTATTCTAAGTCGACCTGCTGTGGAAGCAGGGGAAACACTGGGATTCTTGCCCGGTGACCTGCAAGAGAAGATCCTCCCTTACCTAAGACCCTTATACGACGCACTTTACGATATGATTGATCGTGATGATGTGGCCAAACTCATAGAAAAGGGGGTTATCGAAATCGCTCCCCTCGCCTACATGAGAGGCAGGACGCTGAGCGATTCCTTCATAATCTTGGATGAAGCCCAAAATACCACCCCTGCGCAGATGATGATGTTTCTGACTCGCTTGGGAAATGAAAGTAAAATGGTAATTACCGGCGATATCACTCAAATTGATATTCCCCGCTCCAAAACATCCGGTCTCCTAGAAATTAGAAAAATACTCAAGTCTCTGAAGGGCATAAGCTTCCATGAGTTTGGAGCGTCCGATGTGGTCCGTCACCACCTTGTGCAAAAGATTGTTGAAGCCTATGATGCCTACCAAAATCCAAGTGATGCTTGAGCAATACCACTCAAGAATAAGTTGCACCGCTCGTTGAAATTGAATCTTTTCAACTCTATTACGTCGAACCTCCATGCCTCTTTCTGAGCAGTTCAGATCGCTTCTAAATCGATTCCTCCGAAAAAAACGGAAGAAGCGTAAAACCGAGGCGTCTTCTTCCTTCCTAATCTTTTTGGAAAAAAGCCGGGCTATATCCATCGCGATTTTCGCTATTACCGTAGCTTCAATCGTCGTGACTAGCTTTATGGGCATAAAGCCCTCAGGGTTTCAGTTTCTCCCCAATCAGTTGGCAACCATACGTATCGTCGCCTCAGAGGACTTCACTTACCAAAGTGCCATCCTGACTGAACGGAAGCGCGAGCAACTCCTCACCGAGGTCCCTCCTGTCTACAGTACTGACATGCAGTATTTCACAACCTTTAGCACTCATATAAATGAACTGCTCGAGGCTATGGATAAATTCGCTACGTTGGAACAAGACCTCTCCGCTAGCGGAGCTCAAAGCTATATCCAGGAAATCACAGAGACTTTCAACCAAAAGGGGAACTACCGGCTCTCGGCATCGGACTTAACCACGATTCTAGAATTTTCTGATGCCCGAACCCGCCGCGACCTAATCGAAACCGGCCTGATCAGCCTTAGAGAGAGCTATAAGATTGGGATCTACGACAAAGAGGATTCCAATTTCGATTTTGGCGAGGATTCGGTCGCTCTCTTCAAAACCGACAACGAAGTAAGCCAGCGACGTATCGAATCTACCGACGATGCGTTGACCATGCTGCGGGTCGCTCTGAATGCGGAAAACGTCCCTCCCAGAGTTTCGAGCGCCTTTAGCAGGCTCTTCCGAGATGGCGTGCGTCCCAATTTCAAGCGTGATGAAACGGAGATTCTAGCTTTGCGGCAAAAGATGCTCGAGTCCCTGCAACCTGTAATCGTTCGTGTTGAAAAAGGCGCTAGTATCATCGAGCCCAATACCCGAGTTATACCGGAGCAATATGAACAACACCTTGCATATATCCGCCACCTTGACGGAAAGGATGTTGACACAATCGACTTTCAGTTAATCGGTAGAGCGTTGATGGTATTGGCGATGCTCACAGCCGCCACGTTCTATATTAGACTCGAAGACCGAGCTACCCTGCTCAGCAACGGCCGACTCGGACTGCTAGCCCTCGTAGTTGTGTGCAATCTGGCTCTCGTGCGCCTTTGCTTCGAATTCGGCAATCTCGATCAGTTTCTTTACGACAGTAGTTTGTCCGCGATCCTTCCCTACATCACTCCCACAGCACTCGCTCCGTTGATTATTGCCATACTAATGGGAAGTGGTCCCGGACTCTTGACCGCCATGGTCGTTAGCCTCTTTTCCGCTGTCATGTTCGGCAACCGGCTTGAGCTAATGGTGATGACTTTCCTAGCCTCTTGCGTCGCTATTTTCATTTGTCGCAATATTCGTAGACGAGGTCGCGTCGTTTCCGCAGGATTCGCGGGAGGCCTCTGCATCTCACTCTTCACATTCCTCTACAACTGGGCCGACGGTCTTCCGGTAGCCACAATTTTCCATCAAGTATCCGCAGCCGCCATAACCGGCCTCCTCCAGGGGGTGGTAATTGTGGGAGTCTTGCCCATTCTCGAGACCCTTTTCAAGCGGACAACCAACATCACGCTACTGGAGTTAAGTGACTACAACCACCCATTGCTACGGCGCATGCAACTTGAAGCTCCGGGAACCTGGCATCATAGTCTGATGGTTGCCAACTTGGCGGAAAATGCCTGCAACGCTATCAAAGGCAACGCCCTACTCGCACGTGTAAGTTGTATGTTCCACGACATCGGAAAGATGATTAAGCCGGAGTACTTTACCGAGAACCAGCTAGATGGCCACAACCCACATGACGAAAAAACGGCTTCCTTCAGTGCTCTCGTGATAAAGAGCCATGTCAAAGAGGGTGTGGATCTGGGACTCACCTTCAAGCTGCCCCGTCCCATCATCGATGTTATACGTCAGCATCACGGAACTAACCTGATACGCTTCTTTTACCACAAAGCAGTGCAGCAAGCGGGGGAAGACGAATCAGGGAAAAGCAAAGTTCTGGAATCGACCTATCGCTACGACGGGCCCAAGCCACGGTTTAAGGAAAGTGCGGTTATACTACTTGCGGACTCTCTCGAGGCCGCGAGCCGATCTCTGCCGAAAGTGACGCCCCAAAATATTGAGGAACTGGTTGAACGAATTTTCAAATCTAATATCGATGACGGGCAACTGGATGAATGTGCGATCACTATGGCGGAACTCGCCAAAATCAAAGAGAGTTTTATATTTACTCTGATCAATTCGCTCCATACACGAATCGCTTACCCTGGATCCAAAGAGCAGGATAACACATCCGCTAAAAAGACAACGCATGAACGAAAGTCCGAACGAGTCGAAGCGGGTGTCGGTCAATAGCCTTTGCCCTGCTCTCAGCTTCAACGATCAGGAAATTGAACGAATGTTCGCCATCCTAGACGAATTTGGTGGATTCGATCCCCCGCCGGGGGAGATCTCGATCGCTTTCGTATCCAAAATTGAGATATCTCGCATTCATGACGTATTCATGCAGAACGATTCCCCGACTGATGTCATCACATTCTCAGGAGACCCCGATAACGGCACGGCGGGCGAGATCTGTGTTTGTCCCGCTTTAGCTCAAAGCTACGCAAAGGAAAACGATAAGAATTTCGCCGAAGAGCTAACCCTCTATCTAACCCATGGATATTTGCATCTATGCGGTTTCAAAGATATCGTGGACGATGACAAAATCGAAATGCGCAACGCAGAAAAGGTCGCTCTGGAAAGGCTAGTAGAACAGTGCGCAATGCCTAATTTCTCGCTGAGGCTTTAAAGACTTTAGATGGAAAATGCGTCAACCAACGGCCCTCCGGAACAGCTCAAGCGACTAGTCTACAAATCAATCTATATCGCAGCTTTTGTCTTCTTTGCACTCAAGATCTACCAGCATCACCACTACAACCATGGCTATTCGCTGTTGCCCATGTTCAATCATGATTTTCAAGAAAGATCGATTGAACTGCTCAAAGAGACCCCTCACTACACTCATGAAGACGGGGGCGACGGCCAGTTCTACGCTCAGTTGGCACTGGAGCCTCTGGCACGGGGAACAGAGATCGAAACAGCCCTTGACAACTACACCTATCGCGCGCGACGTATTCTGTTTTCTTGGACAGCCTGGTGCCTTGGACTTGGTCATCCCTCGTGGATAATACAAGCCTACTCATTCCAGAACGCCATCTTCTGGTTTCTCACAGCAATCCTTCTTCTACGCTGGCTGCCACCCATAAACGCCCAAAACACCTTTCGCTACATCGCCTGTTTCTTCACTTTAGGACTCGTCAACAGCTTTAGCCGGGCCCTCCTCGATGGTCCCAGCCTTTTCCTCATAATTTTGGCAGCCTTTCTGATCGAAACAAGACGCTCATGGTTAGCGGCCACTACTCTCGGACTAGCCGGACTCGGAAAAGAGACCAACCTCATTGCGGTCGTTACCCTCCTTGGGCGGGGCAAGCTTCGCTCCAATCTTAACTCTCAATTCATCCTCAAAGCGGCCCTTTCCACCCTTCCCTTCCTCCTTTGGTTCGCTTACATACTCAGTTCGAGCCAATTCGGAAATTCTGAGAATATTAGCACCCGAAATTTCACCCTGCCTTTTGTGGGAGCGTTCGAGACTTTTCTAAACATAATTAAGGTGGCGGGCGACAAGGGCTTTCCTCCCGGAACATTTTTGACCTTAGCAACCCTCGGCAGCCTTCTAGTACAGGGAATCTATCTTTTAGTGCGACCGAAGAAGAATTCAATCTGGTCAAGAATCGGCATTGTATTCGCTATCCTGATGCTCGTACTGGGACCCGCCGTATGGGAAGGCCTTCAGGCCGTCCCGCGCCTACTCCTCCCGATGACTATTGCTTTCAATATTCTATTTTCCAGAAAACTCTTTCTTATCCCTATCCTAGTTTTCGCTAATACATTGACATTTGTCGGAATTAGCTCGTTCAAACCGAGGCTCATTGAAGAGCGATTCGAAATGATCGACGAGTCAAATTTGGCCTACGACGCTTCAACGAACGAATATTCATATCTGGAGTTCACGAATGGATGGTCTATCAATGAGGGCAAGAAAAGTCGCTATTGGAGATGGTCTCAAGGTGATAGCGTTGCCGAATTCTTTGTCCCTCGTAATCAAAGTATAGAAGTTGAATTCAGTTTCACTCCGAAGACGATCAGTCCTCGCGACATCATTCTGGAAGTCAATGGGGAGCTCATCTGGCAAGCGGAGAACGAGGAGCTTTACGGGGACGTCTACACAATCCCGCTCATCCTTATTCCCGGCAATAACACCCTCAGATTCTATAGTCCGACTCCTCCCGAAAAAATCGGAAGCGATCCCAGATCTCTAAGCTTCGCTCTCGTTGACTACAATTTTCGCCTCATCCGAACGATTCCAGAGAGCAAGTAGGCTAAAGCATCTTTGGATCCATTCCGCCGGCCCTCAACTCCCTCAAACTTTGAGCTTTGTCTCTCTTTGCTAGTCGATTTCCAGATGCATCACGAACTAAAGGACAATGATAGAAAGCAGGAGGAGTCACTCCGAGAGCACGGTATATCAATAATTGACGAGCGGTCGACAGAAGCAAGTCCTCACCTCGAACCACTTCCGTGATACCCATCGCGATATCATCAGCAACCACCGCCAGTTCGTAGGACGGAATTCCATCTTTTCTCCATACAAGGAAATCGCCAAAATCGACCCCCGTAACAAAACGTAGGTTTCCAAGATTCTCGTCCGTAAAGGAAATCGTCTCACCATCGGGTACCCTCATTCTCCAATTCCACTCCAAAGCTTCTGATTCAGACCAAAACGCCGTTGATCGATTCCGACAGGTCCCTGGATACACTGGTTCACCTCCCTCATCGTGGGGCGCTTGAACCGCCGACAGAACGTCTTTTCTAGAGCAGTCACAAGGGAAAATAGCACCTTGCGATATGAGATCTCTCCACGCCTCTACGAACACCGCAGATCGCTTGCTTTGAACGTATTCGCCGCTGGGTCCTCCGCGGTCTGGACCTTCATCCCAACGCAATCCCGCCCAGAGCAAATCTTCTACTAGAGCATCCGTAAATTCTGGTTTGCACCGGTCTCCATCAAGATCTTCCACCCTCAGGATCAACCGACCCCCACACTCTCTCGCACGCCTCTGAGCGGCGAGAAATGTTTTCGCATGCCCTCTGTGCATAAAACCAGTAGGAGTCGGGGCGATACGTCCTTTATATCCACCATTATTCACAATATCTTCGGAAAGAATTTTTGCTCTTGTTCATAAGTCAAAACACCCGTCTTGGGTTTACAATTCTTCTGATATCTAGGTTATTATCACCCCTACCCCTGCAGCAAGCGATAAAGGACTAACTAAAGCGGCTGACAAGGGGTAGTCGGCTCTACAATTCAACTTACGAGGCAAACTCCTAAAATCACCAACTAAACAAACACGGGTCGACCCCAAGGCAGCCTTCCAGCTTCTCACGATATTCATTTGACTTGAAAGTCTCAATACGTCGTGCGATGCGTCGACGAAGCCCTTCTTCGTCAATGCGTTCTTCCATGCCTTCGTTAATGTCTATTCTCAAGAATGCTTCTAAATACTTCTGGTGACGTTCCCATAACTCTATATCCACTTTCTGCTTTGTATCCAGGCGTTCCTGATACCAGTCGCTTGAGGTTAACGCATCGAGGGTGAACATTGATCTAAACTTGGGATCCCGATACCCCATGCCCTCATAATCCCCATGAGCCATGACGTTGAGCAATGCTTTGAGTGGGGGGCAGGCCGCATCAATTGAACCATCTTCAAAATAATTCAACGCTACCCTTCGCTGAGTTTCTACGATATTGTTGATACCATCCACGAACACGTCCATATCCTGAGTTTCCGGTTTCAGGATAAAATCGGTGAACACCGACCTCGGATTGCTGAATACCCGGCCTCCATACTCCTGAACGAATTCGCTCGTGATACGGTAGCCTAGTCGCGAAGCTTCAACCAATTTACCTCCGTACTCAAAGTCTTCACACGCTTCGAGATACCCGTTCTCAATCATGTAAGCCGCTTTCCTCTCGGAATGCGTCATTCGGCTCCAAAGTTCAGGAATCAACAGGCTAATGTCATGGTCGCAACGAAACTTAGGGCCGATACAGCCCGCGGAAGAGGTGAAGCACTCGTAGCCGGTAACCAAATATGATACGAGAGCGTTGTTCAGATCCACTACTGGCAAAAGCATATTGAAAGGACCCTTCGTCAAGGCCCCCTCAGAGCCAGCCCCCGTAGTCGAAGGCGACTTACCAGTCAAACTGGCGGTGAAGTCCATCAGCAATTCAGGTAGTTCTTGGTAATGAATTGGATTGTAAACAGCCAATGCCCGGATTCCCTTGGAGGGCGGATTGTTACGACGCCCTGGTAGTACAGCATTCACAGGGAAAGGCGGTGTCTTCCCTTTGGGAATACGACGGTAAAGTCGCGCTCCAACCTTTGCGATGTAAGTCGATCGACCATCTTCCATATCCAATCGGTTCTGCAAATACCGGGGGTTAACCGAAGGTACCCCGGCGACGAGCCTTGGCTCGGAAGATACCACTGCGTAATCCGGAGATTCAGCCTGATTGAAGGCAGCAATGCCCTTCTGCATCGGCTCCGTGAAATTGCCAAAACGAATCGCATCTTTCTCAATCGCCTTAGTATCCTCGCGGTTCAGCGGCTCATAATTAGAAAAGAAAAGCCCATGACGAGAAAAGTCCTTCTCCGTCGTCTTGTCATATCCCCTGTGAATCGCCTCGTCGGGTCGTTGGAATAGTCGGTACTCGCAATTTAAAATAAACTTAAGAGACCGATCGGTCTCCAATCCATCGTCCAGGCCCTCCACATGAGAGGCGGGAACGACAACCGAAGAGGAAATGTCGTCTTCGGTCTGGATTTTCATCGCTGGCGAGAAATCTTTTCTCAAACTAAATACACGCCATGAGCCATTCTCCTCGAAACCAACTCTTAGATACTGGCTGATCAATTTCTGATTGCGATACTTCAACTCGTTTCCAGGTTTGCCATTAACGACATCCACGCTGAAACGGCCGCGCCAATCCTCTCCCCAGTCACTCTTGTAGAAACGCTTTACAACGAGTACTATATCGATAACATGCTCGGGAATCGAACGTAACCACTCATTATATTTGTCCGTATATTTTCGCGACGGCGACAGTAGTTTAATCACTGAACCCAGCGACCTGTTCTCGCTGAGGATCGGCCTACCTTCGATTTTCTGCAAACTTGGGTCTTCAAAACGGGACCCGAAATCTTTGCCCAAGACTTGTTCGACCATGTCGAAGTCCTTCTTAATGTCCGCAGTGAAAACAGGACCGGCTACGATAGCGTCAGCAAGCGACTTCGAGATCTCGGACTTCCCACCCCCAGAGACGGTACACGGCTTGTGGCAATAGGTACCCACAGCCCTAGTCCCAATCAAGCGCCAGCGTCTCCCCACCATGGGTCTAATCATCTCAACCTTGTATCCGGACGGAAGAATATACGTAACATCGGGCTGAAGCTGTAAACTTTGCTTCTCTCCATTATGTTCCCACCGTATCGTTTGGTCATGCAATGTAATATTCGACTCGGCGGAGATGTAGTATATATCCGGATAGGTCTTATCAATTGCGTATCCTTCCTCAAACACATTAATATCCCCCTCCATATACTCAACCGTTTCCAAGAAAGAGTGATCCACCTCCTTGATGTACTTACTTAGGTGAAACTCTTCACCGAGGTCATAGCTCGCGAATGAAATGGCTCCTCCAGCATGTTCTTCCTCAACATTCCCTAAGAGATTCGCTGCGTAGGAAATTTGCGTCTTAACCTCTTTCTTGCAGTAGCCGTAATAATTGTCCGCTATCAATGTGACCACAACGCCACTACTGTCGCGAGAGGTTACTTTAAAAGCACCCCCATCATTGTATAAATCGTCTTCAGATTCCCAGCACATCCCATCGCGTTTCTGACGCTCTGTTGCTTCGGCCATTGGAGGTAATCCCAATTCCTTTTTGGTAAAATTCACTAAATGCGGCGCGAGAATAACACATCCCGTATGACCCGACCAATGTTTGACGTCCAGCCCACTGTCGTTCTCTGATAAATACGGATCACCAGCATTTCCAAAAATGCTTTCCACGAAATCGAGATTGCTCGCAAGGTTGCCCGGAGCAAAGAACCGCACTTCCAGACGCTTCTCCTCTGTAACTCCTTCCACTTCTGGCTGCACGATGGGCCGCAACATTAACGAGAGGAACAATCTGGCCTTGTCTTCCTGCGTTGAGGTAAACGGTAACTCCAAAAGATCGTCTGGCGGGTTCAAAGCTTTTTCCAAAAGTTTCGCAAATACCGGCAAGGGAACCGATTTCTTATCCGCAGGAACCGGCAGTCCGCCTTCAGAGACATGAAAGACGCCCTTGGTTGTCCGACGGTCACTAGATGGATTGTTCAATACGCCCTGCCTAACTCGAAAACTACTTACTATGTCAGAGACAAACGAGTCTTCATCCGGAGGAAGGGATAGCGCCCGAGCCAGCCCATGACGCTCCAGTATAAGCGAATCAGTAGGCACCCAATTGCGCTTCTCCACGTCCAAATCACTGAACAATCGCTCCAAATAGTCCTGGATTCGCTGGTCAACCGGGCACAAATGCTTTCGGAGGAGCCGATTCTTCTCTGCGACGCTCTGGAGAAGGGAACCCCCGATCTGGAGAAAAGGATAGTCTTTCTCATCCCCAAAAATGGGGTACCCCTTAGATCGGAGTTTGATATTTAGATACTCTACTAATCCCTCTTCATCATAGGAATTTTCGCCTGAATCGAGATCAAATCCAATTCGTGATTCCAAATTTTTCCAATCGTTGTTCATAGCCAGTAAATGGGGGTGATTCAGTTCAGACAAATCATAACGCGATTTTCGTGCCAACGATCAAGATCTAAGCGATTCTTTGGTCTGAATCGTCACATTTGCCGTAAATCACCTCGACAGAATCCCATTCTGGGCGACGACTACAAAGAAATTATTCCTTGAACGCTCAAAATGGAGCGACCCCATCAAGCCTGGACTCTCAATGTGCTCGGGCTATCGTCGGCATGCGAGGAACCGCACTGAGCAATCGGTGCGTGTACGAATGCTGCGGCGAGCGGTAGAGCGAATCCGTCGGTCCTTGCTCCACGATCTCTCCGAGCTCCATCACTAACGCCTCATCACACATGTGCTCAACAACAGCCAGATCATGAGCGATGAACAAATACGTAATCCCGAGTTCGTCCTGAATGTCTTGAAGCAGATTGACGATCTGCGCCTGGACGCTCACATCGAGTGCACTAACGCACTCGTCGCATATGATAAACTCCGGACTGCTACTCAGAGCGCGAGCAATACAAATTCGCTGGCGTTGGCCCCCGCTGAATTGGTGTGGATACCGATTCATCGAGTCGGCAGGAAGGCCGACTTTCTCTAGTAAGTCCGCAACGAGCTCTTCCCGTTGCTTCCGAGTCATAGCTTGTGCATGCACGATCAATGGCTCTGCAACGATCGAGGCGATCGTCAGCCGAGGATTCATAGAGGCGTAGGGATCCTGGAAAATCGTCTGGATTCGCTTACGGAAGGGCATGAACTCATTGTCGGCAAGTCCCGTAAGCTCTTGGCCACCATAGTGGATCGTACCCTCTCCCAGAGGAGCCAGCCGAAGAATTGCTTTGCCGATGGTGCTCTTGCCACTACCACTTTCGCCCACTAATCCCATGGTCGTGCCCTTTCTGATCTGAAACGACACCCGCTTGACCGCGTAGACATACTCCACCCGCTTGATGAACCCACCACGCTCCGCCTTGAATGTCACGCTCAGGTCGCGAACCTCCAATAAAGGTTCTTCCTTCACCTCACCAGCAGTGCTCACCATTGCTCTACCATCTCCGCTCAGTTTCATCAAAATTCACTTTTCCAATTCCGCGTAGTCAACCACCGGCAATCGTTTTTTATTTTTACCCAATTTTGGAATACAATTGATCAGTGCCTGAGTGTAGGGATGCTGAGGCTTCGATAAAACACTTTCCACCGAGCCCGTTTCTACAATTTTCCCGCGAAACATCACCGCTATGTCATCGGCGAACTCGTCAACGATTCCAAAATTGTGCGTAATCAAGATAATGGACATATTGAGTCGAACACGGAGGTCCTTGAGTAGATTTATGATCTGGGCCTCAATGGTCACATCAAGTGCTGTTGTCGGTTCATCAGCAACGAGAATTCTAGGCTGGCACGCTAAGGCGATGGCAATCATGACACGCTGCTTCATTCCACCACTCATTTGGTGAGGATAGTCCACCGCCCGCTTTTCCGGCTCGCGTATGCCCACCTGATCCAACAGTTTGACCACTTCTTTCCAAACGTCGGAAACCTCCTTACGGTGGAACTTGATCGCCTCCGCAATCTGATTTCCCACCGTGTAGTAAGGATTCAACGACGTAGAAGGTTCCTGGAATATGTAGGCTATTTGCTTTCCCCGCACCGCCCGCATCTCGCTAGCCGAAAGATTTAAAAGGCTTTCACCATCCAGATAGGCTTTCCCCGAAACGCAGCACTGCGGTTCCGGTGGCAGCAGTTTTGTCAGGGCCATGGATGTCACACTCTTGCCGCTCCCGCTCTCTCCCACGATGGCCAGCGTTTTACCCTCCTCTAAGTGGAAGGATATACCTTTTACCGCCTCATTCACTCCATCGCGGGAATGAAACAATACTCTGAGATCTTGAACGTCCAATAACATAGGATCGCGATCCACATTGGGGAGATTCACTCCGCCGCCAAGTGTAAAAACGTCAACTGTCTCGAAAGAAACGAGCGTTCCACTCTTCAGAAAAGAGCCTGATAGGCCACAATACCTTGTAAGTCGTTTCAATCTCATTTCTAAGAATCTAATTTCGCTTGCTCGCCCCAATTAATTTCTCTTTTCTCCCCACCCTTAAATCAAAATGCCTATTTGGTTAAAAGGGTAGACACCCATGATTCAGAATCATGTACCGCCAAATGTAGGATTTGATGGAGCAACACACGGTGCGGTACCGGAGCAACAGCCGACACTTGAACAACGCAGGACTAACACAATGAGGGCAGCACGAAGTGCATATCCGAAGGACTTTGAGCGTTCTAGCTCAAACCCACGGAGCGACCCAGCAGGAGCACAGATGGCCAAACCTCAAGTTCGAGGCACAACCCTGAGCGAAGCTAATTGGTCCCCCTTCCATTACCATTCCCCCTATCCACCTTGATCACACAGAATTTAACTTGCTCGATTCTCCGATTTCCATTTCCTTTCCCTCCTTTTCACATACACCCGCCCAGGTGGTGGAATTGGTAGACACGCATGATTCAGGTTCATGTGCCAAGAGGTGTGGGGGTTCGAGTCCCCCCCTGGGCACCAAAAAATCAGACCGATTCATGCGGTCTTTTTTTGTGATCAAAGGAAAGGCCAATTTCTGAGTGCAGCCATACGTAAGGGCACTTTAAAAGGATACCTCATACTCGTTCAAATGTGACGACAGAAAGGCTAGAACTCGTAGGAAAGCGTCGCTCCGATTTGCCGTGGGTTAGCGAGGGCTTCGTAACGACGATCGCCGTCTCCGTTATCGAAGAAGAACACGCGGCTTGCGTAGCGCTCGTCTAGAAGATTCTTCGACCAAACCGAGATGCGCCAGTTTTCGAACTGGTAACCTGCGGATGCATTTACCGTGGCGACCGCATCGCGCTGTTGGAGATGGCTGTTCGATTCAAAGTAAGCGTCCCTCCCAGCCAGGGCGACGGATCCGAAGACTCCGGATTCCGCACTATAGTTAAGCCGAAAATTGTAGTTGTAGCTAGGAGAACTCGCTAGCTCGCGTTCCGGCACAAGTCCTCCTGGATCCGTATAGGAGCATCGCTTTGCATTCAGGAATCCGATACCACCCTCGATTCTCCAGTCTTCGCTGAGTTGCCACTGTAATTCTACCTCCGCTCCGATATGCGTCGCATCCTCTCCATTCACCGTCAAATAGCGGAAGAAGCCGCCGGCGCCTACGGAGTCGCGAAGTTGGGCATCGTCGCGACTGAGACAAAAAGCGGTTAACTGACTGGTCAATCGGTTGTCCACCCAGCTTCCTTTGACGCCTGCTTCGAGATTCCAGAGCGTTTCCTCGCCATATACGCTCGGATACTCAGGACTCGTGAAGGTACCGCTATTTGCACCGCCGGCCTTGTAGCCGCGAGCGATACTCGCGAAGGCCATCACGCCCGTATTCAAGTCGTGCTCCAGTGTGAGCTTACCACCGAAGACATCATCGTCGTTCCCGTTTTTCCCGTCATAGAGGAAGCCTTGATAATAGCCCAACTCGTTGGATACCGAGTCGAAGGCAACCTCGTGCATCTCATATCGTAATCCCGCGATTATGCGGGTTTCTTCATTAAGTTCGAACGCCATTTGACCGAAAGCAGCGATCGTCTCCGTTTCGTATATCGAATCGACATCCGCCTGGCCGAAACTGAACTCGCCCTGGCTGGGATCGCCGTCGCGGTAGTGCACGTCCGAGTCTTCCAGGAGATTCTGATAATACAACCCGACTGTCCAACGACTAAGGTCACTGCTGTCGCTATCGATTCGTATCTCCTGATTGAAGACTTCTCTTACGCGTAAGGTGGAAAGATAGCCGGCGTAAGATGCTTCGGTCCAGTCCGCATCATAACTATAGAAGGAGTCGGTTTTAATGACGGATGTCTTCGAAGTAACTTCGAAGACATCCCCTGGATCGAATTGACCCTTCAAGCTAACGCCAAGGGATTCTTGCTCGTCTCTTCCGGGCTCGTTGGAGAAGCTTCTAAAAGGATCGTTTCCCATGGAGAACTGGTCGTAACCGTCATTCATATCCACATATAACAAGGCCCCGTCCCATTGGTAGCGGTCTTCCTTAAAACGAAGTTTGAAACGTGCAGAGGTTTCATTGTGCTCATTGGTATCATCTCGACCCAGAAATTCGTTCCTGTAAAACCCATCGCTTTGCTGGCTCTTTAATGCGAAGCGCATGGTCAGTCTTTCCGGGTCGTTTTCAGATAACGGTCCGCCGATAGCAATCTCGCCGCCATACATCGAGTCCTCACCCATACTCGTCTGCACCGTCCCCGTCCAATAAGGAGTGGGTTCCGCACTTACAATGCGAATCAATCCTCCCGCCGCGTTGGCTCCGAAGGCGCCGGCTTGCGGCCCGCGAAGGACCTCGACCTGCTTGACATCGAAAAGACTCCCCGCGGATCCAAGCCCGGTAAAGTCCATGTCGTCGATGAGGAAAACCACGGCGGAATCAGGCGTTTCGCCTTCAAACTGCGAGTTCTCACCGATACCCCGGATTTGGATGTAGCGGGAGCGAGCGGTGCCACCGGTCGTGGTGAGATTTGGCAGGTAGGCTGAAAGGTCATCGAAGTGACCCCATTCAGGGCTTTGCAGCTCTTTTCGATCAAGCAGGCTGACGCTCGCCGTCGTTTTGCCGCGCTCGGTCTGCCATAAATCACCCGTCACGATCACGGAGGGCAAGCCGATAGCGTCGCCATTTGCATCAGTAACTTCCTGGGCATTAATCGGTCCGATCGCCGCCAAAGCAATGACGCTGCCTGCCGCGATGGCCTTCAATGTTTTTCTATTCTTCATTTAGGATCTCAATATTAGCGGTTTGAGATCCGGTATTTAGCGAAGAAAGGTGAGTCCCCTCCAAAACAAGAACAGGACTCGTTCCTTTTCCTACGCCGGTACAAACCGGATCAGGTTCAAAGGGACCGCGTCTGCACTGCTCGTCGTTCCGATCAGCGAGGAAGCTATCTCAGACCCATACCAGGTCGCCCCTAAGGATACTCAAACTGCGTAAGCTCCTTACTGGTTTTGTCAATAGCGACTTGAACACGCTTTGACCGATTTTGGCCGAACCAACCCGCTCTCCTCACGAAAAACCTCGAAAAAACAATTGCATTATTGCCCGGCGAAGCCCGCATTTGATTTCGAGAATGGACAGTTCCAACGATTTACTCTTTCGAAAAGATACCGTTACATGGAATCAATCATTACTCAGATTCAACAAGCCTCAACAGCGGAGTGGCTCGGAACGGCAGCCGGGCTAATCGGAGTCTACCTGAGCATTAAAGAAAAAGTCCTTGCCTGGCCCTTTTTCCTGTTTTGCTACGGACTTTACGCCTACCTGAGCTACGGCGCGTCGCTCTATGCGGCGATGACGTTGAACGCGTGCTTCATTCCGATATCGACCTACGGCTGGTGGAAATGGGGAGTAGCCTCTCGGGGAAAAAACAAAAGTACTCCCACCAGCATATCGCTCGCCATCACACGAATGACCTTAAAACAGAGCACGGCGATAGGCGGGATCAGTCTCCTCGCTACGATCGGGATCGGAACAATTCTAGATCGATATACGGAATGCAATCTTCCCTATCTCGACGCTTTCGCTACCTCAATCTCCTTTCTTGCACAATTGCTGCTGAGTCGGAAGCTTATCGAGAATTGGATCGCTTGGTTCATTGCAGACACGGCTTTTATCGTTCTTTGGGCGATCCAGGGCTACTGGATCGCGGTCGCGATGTTTACCGTTTTCTCGGTAATGGCGGTATTAGGATTCTTTAGCTGGAGGAAGCAACTCTCTCAACATGCCAACCCCATTAACTAAGGTTCGCCGTATCGTTTTCTCAGGGGCGGAATGTACGGGGAAGAGCACCATCGCTCGGGCCGTCGCAGAACATTTTGGTGACCCCTGCTCGAATGAATACGTGCGCCAGCATGTCGAACAGCTCGATCGGCCCCTCGACGAATCCGACCTCGAACCCATCGCTCAGGGACAGATTCGCCTTGAAGATGACGCCTATGCGAAAGCGGCCCGATACGTTTTCCATGATACTAATCTCCTCTCATCAATCCTCTACGCACAATATTATTTCAACACGTCTATTCATTGGGTCGATGAACGATTCCTTGGCCGCATCTACGATCGATACTACCTATGCCAGCCCGACATTCCCTGGAAAGCGGATCCAGGCCAGCGCGTCAGCCCGCAAGAACGCCAGAGACTGCACAAGCAATTCGAATCGATTCTTGAGCACTTTAGAATCCCATACATCAATCTCAGGGGATCACCAGAAAAACGATTAAACACCGTTCTGGGAACGCTCACCTGAATCGTAGGCCGAATCTTGCTAGCTTGGAAATCGAAGACGGCAGGCACCCCTATTAATTTCCCTTGAAAACGCTGGGGAGCGAGTTCACCAAAGCGAACAACTCACTGCCACATGCACAATTATGCCAAAAACGATTGCCCTCACGATCCAGAATTCCTTCTTAAATTTGTGTGAAACACTTTTTTCAGCTAACCGCAAACCGGCGAGTTATCAGAATTCGTATCCATTAAATCGGCCATGTAAGCCCACCACTCCTTTAAGATTCCCGTCCCTAACAACTGATCACCCGAATGGACGTCCGACAACTTCTGCACCGCTGAAAGCGTCAGATTCTCTTCATCCAGAAATATCGTTCAATCGGATACACCCGCCGCCGAGAGCTCCAACGGCAATTCGGGCCAAATCTCATTTTGTAGCTTTCTATATTTATCATTAAAGCCAGCAACAATTCCCGTAACCAGGTACATTCCTAGATATATCTTTTCGTAAGTTTCTCGGTTGTGACGATCAGTAATTATGTCCTCGATCGCTGCAATTAAATTGCTTGTTCACAATTTGACACACCACGCTCCCATTGTAGATTTCATACACTATGAACATCTACGACCTTCCCAAGGCCCTTCGCCACGAAGGTGGACTCTCTCGCCGTCTCTTCCTGGCCTACGCCGCTTCCCTTTCATCGATCCCTCTCCTAAGCCACTACGGCTCCGCCACTACGTCTCACGACTTGACCAAAGATCCCTTCACGCTCGGCGTCGCGTCCGGTGACCCCGATCACGAAAGTGTCATCCTCTGGACTCGCCTCGCGCCCAAGCCCCTAGAACCGGGCGGCGGCATGCCCAAGACTCCTGTGGAGGTTTATTGGGAGATCGCTGAAGAGAACTCCTTCAAAAAAATCGTCCAGTCGGGCAAGGTCAACGCCACGCCTGAACTCGGTCACTCCCTCCACATCGAGCCCCGAAACCTCAAGCCAGACCATTGGTATTTTTATCGTTTCAAATCCTGCGACGCTATAAGTCCCGTCGGCCGCACCCGGACGCTCCCCGCACCTGACGCCTCACCGGACAAACTCCGCTTTGCCGTCACCTCTTGCCAGAACTTCGAACAAGGCCTCTTTACCGCGTACCATCAAATGGCCGCCGACAAACCCGATTTTGTCTTTCACCTTGGCGACTACATCTACGAATATGCCGGAGTAAACGGTAAAGTCCGCACCCACCAAGGCCCCGAAACTGAGTCCCTGGACCAATACCGAATCCGCTACGCCCAGTACAAAGGGGACAAGGAACTCCAAGCTATGCACGCCGCCTGTCCGTGGTTCGTAACCTGGGACGATCACGAATTCGACAACAACTGTGCCAACGACATTTCCGAACAACAGGGGATCGATACCGCCAAATTCCTCATCCGCCGTGCAAATGCCTATCAAGCCTACTATGAGATGATGCCTCTACGCACCTCTTCACTTCCCGTCGGCCCCAACATGACTCTCTATCGCAAGGGGAGCTTCGGTACTCTCGCCGAATTCTTCATTCTCGACACCCGCCAATACCGCAGCGACCAACCGAACGGCGACCGACATAGCCCGCTCAATACCGCCGCCACTAATCCAAGACAAACCCTCCTCGGCAAAACCCAACGTAAGTGGCTATTCGATTCCCTGTCCCGCTCCAAAGGCAGCTGGAACATCCTAGCCCAACAAGTCATGATGGCTCTAGTCGATCGCTCGAATGCCAACTCACCAGCCGCCTACTCCATGGATCAATGGCCCGGCTACGCTCACGAACGAAAAGTTCTCCTCAAGCACCTACAGAACCACAAAATCAAAAACCCCGTTGTCCTCACCGGCGACATCCATTCGAGCTGGGCCAACGAGCTCCGCGTTGACGACTTCAAGCCCGACCAAGCTCTCGTGGCCTCCGAATTCGCCACTACCTCCCTTTCTAGCGGCGGCAATGGACCATCGCAATTCGAAGGACTAGACGAATTCCTCGGCCGCAATCCCTGCACTAAATTTCACAACCGCCAACGCGGCTACATAATGTGCGATGTCACCCCTAATATCTACTACTCGGATTACAAGGTTATCGACAATGTCACTCGCGTAGGCGGCAAGACGGCATCGCTCGCCAAGTTTACAGTAGAATCTGGCCGACCAAATATCCATACTGCCTAAACAATTCGCAGAATCGCAACCACAAGCTCCCCGTCTCCTCGAAGACCTCTGCGATCTCCATTAGGCACCCTACTGTTTCGCATGCTTCGAATCCCCATTGTTTTTGAACCTAAAGCTGCCAATCTAACCTCACTAACTGAATCTTATTTCCCTCCCCAAAAACCAGAGAACAAGACTGAGAGAAAAAGTCGCTGCAAAAATGCGAAACGGGTTTCCTACTCTAGCTGAACAGAATGGTTTTGTTGCCGTGCACCAAAACGCGGTCCTCCAGGTGGTATCGTAAGCCTCGGGCTAGCACCGTATTTTCAACATCCTTGCCCTGACGCATCATATCTTCGATGCTATCGCTGTGCCGGACACGCACAACATCCTGCTCGATAATCGGGCCCGCATCGAGGTTTTCCGTTACGTAGTGGCAGGTTGCACCGATCAACTTCACGCCACGCTCATCCGCCTGGTGATAAGGCTTCGCACCGATGAATGACGGGAGAAAGCTGTGATGAATATTAATGACTTTATGACGGTACTTTTTGCAGAGCCAAGCGGGAAATATTTGCATGTAGCGTGCCAGCACAATTGTATCCGGCTCCGCCTGTTCGATAAGTTCCGCTGTCTTCTCGAAGGCTGCCTGTTTAGCCTCGGATTCCTTCGGCACTGGCACATGATGGTAAGGGATACCGTACCATTCGACTAGCTCACGCAGCGTTTCGTGATTAGAGATAACGCAGGGAATATCGAACCGCAAGTCGCCCCCCTTCCAACGATGCAGCAGGTATGCGAGACAGTGATCGAATTTACTTACCAAAAGAACAATGCGGGGCTTTACAGCGAGATCGGTCACATGCCATTTCATTCGAAGTTCATCCGCAAGCGAACGAAAAGTTATCGCGAATTCGCTGTAAGACATTTTTGTATCTAATAATTCAATACCATATCGCATAAAAAATGTTTTACTGCGAACATCCTCGTATTGATTAGAAGCCGTGATATTGCCTCCATGGTCAGCAATAAAACTGGCCACGCGGGCTATGATACCCACTTGATCCGGACAGCTGCCAACTAAACGCAAATGCGTGCTATTAATCTTCATTTAAACGGCTAAAGGATACGGTTGCTCTTATGTTAGTCTGGATATGACGTTCGACGACCGGCTTGGCAGATCCGCCGTCTTCCTCGCCCCATACCACGTTCACTTCAGTGTTGTCGGGAATATCCTCGTCGACCATCGCCAGCGAGAACCAACCGCGAACATTGGAGGTGTAGACCGTGTAGGTAGACAAGCCAACAACGCGTTCTTCGGCGACGATCTTGTCGAACGGTAAAATTGAATAATAAGCATTGGGTACCTCCATATATTTGTAGCGGTCGCCTGAGCCCAACTGACTAGCAAAAACCTTTTGTACATCGTCGTTATTCCATTTCAGCCAAACCTTACGTCGATGCGGCTGGTCAACCATCTTTTCGAGGGCTTCGTGGCCGATGAAGTCGTGGTCAAAGTTGATATGTTTGCCGTAGCCAAGATCCCATGGGGTCTGGTAGTAGTCTTCAATATTGTCAGAATAGAAGCTGCCGCCGAGAGATGCATTGGCCTCGAACCCGTTTGCACTCAGCCACTCGCGGTAGGGCTTCATTGCCTCGCCGGTATAGATTGCCGGCATCGGCGAAGGGATCCAGCCGCTTTCGGGAGAGACGGTTGAGTAGGCGCGGCTGCCGCCCATGAAGAGGTCAAACTCTGGACCAGCCTTCAAGAGCGCCTCGAGGATGACATCACGGTCTTCGACGGGACCGTGCAGTTCGAGCCCGCCCATACGCGACATGTTGTGGTTGAGAGCACGTACCTTTTTGCCTGCGATTTTGAGGTCACCCAGATTGAAAAACTTGATGTCCGGAAAAACGCCTTGGTGCACGCTCTTAATGAGGTCTAAGGCGTTCGGTCCTTGTATCTGGTAACGATAAATGAGTCGCGAGTCATCATTGCTGACAGTGCGCTCGTCGCGAGTCACCTTAACATCATAGTCGCCGCTTTCCGCGTGAAAATGCACCCAGTTCGGCACAGAAGGACGGCCAACCAAGCTTACCCTGCCTTCGGCGAGGCCGAACAGGATCGCATCGCCTATCACGTAGCCATCGTAGTTACAGGCCACGAATTGCTTGGCCTTGTTCGTTCCGAAATTCTTCAGCGTATTGACCCCCACGTCCGAGAGCAGGCGCACAACATCCGGTCCCTCGAAGTAGACGTCCGTCATGTGGAAGGACTGGTCGAATAGTACAACGCTTTTCTGCCATGCCTCCTGCTCGTCACGCCAGTTAGTGTACTGACCGGGAAAGGGGAAGTCGTATCCACCCACCTGGGCGTGGCGCAGCATTTCTACTGGACTGCTGAATTTCTGGAGTTTTTCTTCTAGGGAGGTGTTGTTGTGAGTGTTCATATTTTTGCATAGATGATACTTGCTCGTATCGTGGTGGATTTTCACACAGGCTGGTTATGTTCGCGTAGCCATTTAGCACTTTTTTCAAGCCCACCGAATGGGTAGAGATGAAAATTTTGCGAGCCATTGACCTTATTGATGAATTTGGATGGCTCGCCCGATAAGAGCAGACGCCCGAGGCTGAACCCTTGTTTTTTAAGCACAGCGGTTGATGCCGAGACGCCGCAGACTTTGGCATACTTTAAGAGCGTTTTTAGCGAGGCAGGGCCGGGCACGCCAACCCGCACAGCTATGCCTGGACCTACAGTCTCCATCTCCTTGAGATAGGCGTTTACTTTTTCGGGCACGAAGCTCCACTGAGTAACTATCTCAGCACCGTAACCTCGCTCGCTCAATAAATCGAGCTTTTTAAGCAAACTCATTTCGGCCTTCCTATCAACCGGATTACCATCTGGGTGTCCAGCTATAGCCACGGTAGAAATGCCGGAGTTTTGAAAGGCTTTGGATTGAAGCACCTGTAAGCTGTTCTCGTAGGGACCACTGGGAGAGCTTAGGCCTCCAGCTATGACAAGAACCTTCTCAATATCATGATCACGCAGTCCTTCAAAAAAGTATTGTAGCTGGTGGTCATCACGGAAACCACGGGCGGCGACGTGAGGAACAGGCTTAAAACCCGCAGCTTTCAATTGGGCTAGGGCACCGAGGATATCTCGTTCATCCGTCCCAGGAATCATAGTCACGAAAATTTCCCGCACCAGTCCAGTAAAAACATCGGTTCGTTCGGCATGAGCGGGAACAATTTCAACGGTCCATTTGTGGTTTGTTGCAATATTAGTATGAGACATAATTACGCTAATTCATTTTTCAAAAAATCGTTTCAGCTAGTCCTCTGCTTCGCTTAGACTTCCATAAATTCGAATTGAGGGACCCCTATGGAAAGGTGCCCTTTGCCGGGGGCACGGATTCGAGTTAGGAATTCGTCGATCAGGTTGATGTAGCTAGCATTGTTGAGCAACGAATCGTTCTGAGGCAGGCTGTTCTTGGTAGATTTCGCTTCCTTTTTTTTCAGCTCTATGTTGGCCCACACACAATCGATTTTTGGGATAACTTCGCATTTGCCATCCAACGTACCTCTGCACGGTCCGTTGCGCAGACCTTTGGGGCAAATCAACTTCGTATGGGTCAAGATAAATTGGCCGCAGGTTTTATAACCGTACACCTTTTCCTTCAGCCATTTCTCCATTTGAAATATTCCGCTCATTACTGCTTCGCAACTTCTCACGTCCCAACACATACATAATAGCAGAGCACTTCGTTTTATCTTGGATGAAACCGCTTAATCCAATTGCATTATCCGGCAATGAAGAATCGAGAGGCAGAAAAACTGGTCCGCCAGACTCCAGCACCGATTGTGGTTCCAAGAGGACAGGTACGTATGTTGGAGAGTCATCATGCCGCCGGTTTCGAAATGGAACTGGACCATTGGGCATTCCACAAAATCTGCTGGGTCGCGGTCGGACAGGGTCAGCTTGAATTTTCCGGTAGCTCAACGCCTATTCAACGCAATGACCTTCTGGTTTTACCAGCAGATTGGCCACATCGTTTTGTCGATGATCCGAATGAGCCCTTGACGCTAGTGATTATCTGCGTCGATCAAAGGTTGACCGCTACGGGTTCGGCATTGAGGCCGATTTGGTCGGCCACTCTGGCCAAAGGAACACTTGGGCAAGCACGTTGCGCTAAATCAGCCTTTCATCATAACGCATTCGTGGAAGATTTCCGCAAGGGCCTGCGTGAGCAATTGAACCGCGAGACTGGCTGGCAAATCACATTAACAGGTATTGCACAAAGTTTGCTCATTCGTATGGCCCGAGGTCATTGCGTAATGCGTGAGTCATTCGAATCCAACAGCTTCGCAGCCGTGCGCGGTTCGATCGAATACCTGGATCAACACTTCAACGAAGTGCAACGCATCGAAGATATGGCAGAACGCTGTGCGCTCTCGCCGAGACGGTTTACGGCACTATTCAAAGCCCAAACTGGCCAAACCTTTAGTAACTATCTCAATGAACGCCGTATTGAGTACGCCCGCCAGCGCTTGCGTCAAACAAGACATATTGTCTACGCCTGCTACGAATCGGGCTTTAACGACCTGGCATACTTCTATCGTGTATTCAAAAAACACACCGGGCAAACTCCCGGTCTTTACCTTAGCAGCATTGATAGTTGAATCCCGTCCTTCAAACGATCAGTCCAAATGACACTTTACTACTTCGGCACCTTAGCACTCGGTCTCTTCACTCACAAAGCCAACGAAATCGGCACTCTCTCAGGAATTGTCGTCGGGATAGCCGCAGCCGACTAGGTCGCCAAAGACGAAACCATCATTTTTGGCTCTAAACTATATACGGTTCCTTCGTTACCTTCGCAGCCGGCAGAAACCGAAAGAGCATCCACGCTCTATAATGGGCCACTCTCAATAACCGAACCGGCAGCCTCGATAATTGAGGGACATTACAAAATTTTCTCCTCATAAAGAATATAAATTATTTGTAGACAAAGTTTTATAATAATTATAGGGTTATATTTAATCTGAGCATTAATTGCCTGATGAGGTATTGTTACCCCTATAACCCGTTCGGCAGCACCCTAATCTTGGTGTTCTGAGACTGCTGATCTTGGTGAAGCACACTAACGGGGGAAAGGTTTGGAGGCGGCAGCCGCATTGAAATGTATATGGATCAACTGCCCCCAGAAAAAATTGTCGTCAGATGGGGCAAACTCTGATTTGGTTCAGTTATGAAATCGCTCCTCACCCTACTCGCTCTCGGTTGCCTTCTATTTGCTGGTTGTCAGACTGTTCAGGAAGTCGCTGAGACCCAATCAACCCAAATTCCTGAAGCAGATGAAGAACCGCTAGGCGGCAATTTCCTTATTAATTTTGTTAACCCAATGAACGGGGCGAGAATGAGTCCAGAACTACGGCTCAATGAAGAGGGTAAAGAATTTTCGGGTTCAGTTATTTTTCCAAGAGGCGAGTCACCACTCAAAAACGTAGTCCTTGAATCTGATGGCTCGGTAACTGCGATTTTTACAATTAGTGGCTATTCTTTTAATCTCAAAGCTGTTATTAATGGGGACCGCATCGGGGGAGAGTTTAGTGGTCCGCGGGATATCAGCTTTAGCGGATCGCGATTAAAATAGTGCTTTGATGGCATAGTTGGCTAGCGGCTAAATTCCAAGAATGGGCTGACGAGAACCCTAGTCCCTTTGGTGGACTCAGCTCACCCTTTTCTATGAGTGATCAAGGAATTTTCAGAAACATTATTCAACCTGATACCGAAGAATTATTTAATAGGAAAATTTAATCCACAGGACTCCATATGGAAG
>DIHO01000015.1:53809-145487 GCA_002420185.1 Opitutales bacterium UBA5694 | reverse complement strand
GGGTAGCTAAGTATGGACGGGATAACCGCTGAAAGCATCTAAGCGGGAAACCCACCTTAAAACTAGTTCTTCCCACAGAGCCGTAGTAGACCACTACGTTGATAGGCTGGATGTGTAAGTGCGGTAACGTATTGAGCTAACCAGTACTAATTACTCGATAGATTTAGTCGTGATATTCTACGTTTTAGGCGCTTGTATTACTTTCTTAGAAAGAAGAAACAAGGTTATTAACTCGGACTGCGTAACAACGTTGTCCAAACACTTTAACACCATGAAGGCATGCGTCCTCTGGCAAGGCGCAGGAGGAAGCCTCATTTATGATTTTTGGTGACAATAGGCAAGGTGCTCCACCCGTTCCCATACCGAACACGGCCGTGAAAGCCTTAGCCGCCGATGGTAGTTGGACGCAATGTCCTGTGAGAGTAGGTTATTGCCAGATTATGGCCCGGTTTTCCGAAAGGAGAGCCGGGCCCCTTTTTTGCCTTTAAGAGTTGTGGGGATCGAAAGGGGATTGAGGAAGACGCTTGCGGTGTAGCGGCACTCACTGGTACACCATGCCTTTCAATGGCCACGCCTTCCTCTCATTTGCCTGTCGAATCACCCCGTGTAATATTGCCGAACTTGGGAAGGCGATTTTCTGGGGTTACTTCCACATTGTTACAAGCAGTAGAGCGTCAAAAAGATCTTGTGCCGCTCGTAGTGTGGGGAAAGTCCTTTGTAGGCGAAGGCATTCCGTTAGTCCGATTTCCAGAATTACTTTCTCTTACAAAGAGCCCGATGGCAAACGGCTTAAGGAGGGTCTATCATGCCCGGCGAAACATTGAGATGCTTTGGGGGCTTATCCTAAGAGACTGGTTCTGCAGACCCCTGAAACTAGTATTCACCTCAACGGCTCAACGGAAACACAGCCGTTATACGCGGTTCTTGATTCAAAGGATGGATGCCATTATTACAACCTCTGATCGAGCGGGAAGTTTTTTAGAGAAACCAGCGGACTTTGTGATTCCTCACGGTATAGCGATTGAGCGGTACCCGTTTATCGAAGACAAAGAGTGCGCTTGGCGTGAACTGGGGTTTCCTGGCAAAAAGGGGATTGGAGTTTTTGGGAGGGTAAGACCACAGAAAGGCGTAGATCTATTTGTCAGAGCGATGATTCAGAAATTGCCTCAGTTCCCTGAATACACTGCGGTGATCGTTGGTAAAACTACCCTCAAGTTCGAAGGTTTTGCTCAATCGCTCAAAAAGGAAATTGAAGATGCGGGACTATCCGATCGGTTTTTATGGTTGGGTGAAGTCGAATTTGATGAGCTGCCTTCTTTATACGGGGCGATGTCAATTGTAGCGGCGGTCTCTCGCGTGGAGGGATTTGGCCTTACCTGTTTGGAAGCGATGAGTGCGGGCACACCGGTAATCGCTAGTCGGACAGGCGGATTCGAAATGGTGGTGCGAGATGATACCGATGGACGATTAGTGGACTGCAATGATTCCGATGCTATCGCTGAGGCTTTCGGAACTATGGCGGAGACTCCCTCTAGACTTACTGAGATGGCGCGTTCAGGGAGATTACGCGTGGAAGAGAGCTTTTCAACAGAGCGCGAAGCGAAAGAGCTCGTTGACGCTTACAATTTGATCGCTCGTTCCTAGTGAACCTGTTGGTCATAGAGGCTCTGATAGAGAGGGCAACTAGCGTAGAGGTCGGCATGGGATCCTTCGTCGATGATGTTGCCGGATTCGAATACGAGGATTTGGGTCGCGTTTTTGATCGTACTGAAACGATGGGCGATAATCAGGACCGTTTTGCCGACGACTAGCCTGTTTAAGGCTCTCTGGATCATCCGCTCGCTTTCTGAATCGAGAGCGGAAGTAGCTTCATCTAGTATTAGGATTGGAGCGTTTCTGAGAAAGGCTCGAGCGATGGCGATTCTCTGTTTCTGCCCACCGGATAGACGGGTTCCTCGCTCACCCACAATCGTTTGGTATCCTTTTGGTTGTTCCTTGATGAAGTCGTCTGCGAAGGCCTGATGGGCTGCCTCGAAAACCTCTTCATCGGTCGCGTTTTGTCGACCGAGACGGATATTTTCTGCGATTGTGTCGTCGAAGAGCACAGGTTCTTGGGAAACGATTGCGATGCACTGTCTCAAGTCGTTCGTATTGAATTCACGTATATCAATTCCATCTATGGATATACTCCCTTTGAGTACGTCGTAAAATCTGGGGACGAGATTGGCGAAAGTGCTCTTGCCCGCGCCGCTAGGTCCGACGAGGGCGCAAACACACCCGGGTTCGATTACCGTGCTCGCGTTCTTCAAAGCAGGTGAGGCTCCAAAGGAGAAAGACACCTCATGAAACTCGATTCGACCTTGTATGGAATTAATAGTTACGGGTGAAATGGGCTCTTCGATAGAGACCGGTTCATTGATGACTTCACGGATGCGTCGCAGTGATTCGGCCCCTTTCTTAAGTTCCCCTGCAAGGTAGCTGATCCGTTTAATCGGTGAGTAACTGAAGTACAGCGCAGCAAAAATGGCGATAAATACTTCGCCGGTAACCCCTTTGTAGTAACCGACCACAAAGGCCGAGGCCAGACCGACTGAGGAAATGATCTCGACCACGGGCGATAGGGAGAAGGTGTATTTGACCACCTTCATCTGTGAGTTAAAGAGTTCGCTTAAGGCCTTTGAAAAACGCCGCGTTTCTCGGTCTTGAAGATTGAAAGCCCGCACTTCTTTGACTGCGCCAAGATTTTGAGAAAGATCGTTGGTGACGCTCGAAAGCTCTTCCTGCTGGTTTTTTGCTTTCTGGCCTAGTTTCTGAGTCAGTTTTCGCACGGGGAAAATTACCAATGGGAGTAATGCGATGCTGCAGTAGATATAGACGACTCCATCGTGCTGCCAACCCTTGTAAGCCAGCATGGAAATGGCTCCCAAAAATGTGAGAGGGGCAATGGCGAGGTCACGGCCGGTGATTGTTAGTGCGTATTGCATCGCCTGCGTATCCGCGGTTAGGCGTGCGATAAGGTCCCCGGTCTTCTTGGTTTGAAAAAAGGCCAACGGGAGCCGCTGGATATGGGAAAAAAGCTCCGCTCTAAGATCTCGAATGACACCTAGTCCCGAGTAGTTCAGATGGTAGGTGCTCAAAAATGTACTGACACCAATGGTGAGAAATAAGAGAGGAAAGATGCTTGCGACGAGAATAATGCGCTTCAATTCGATCGATTGCTCCCCATTCAATACGATGGAGAAAAGCTTTTCCGCTCCGAGCGTGATTCCCGCCCCGGTGCAAAGACCGGCTACTCCACCAACCAGCAGAGCGAACCGTACTCGCGTCTTGTAGGGGCCCAGGAGGGCCAGGAATAGCTTCAGGTCCTTGAGCATAAGAGGGTAGGTTAGAACACAACTAAAATGGTGGAGTTCAATCTTTAGAGGATTTCACATCGAGTGCGTCTCTCAGACCATCTCCAAGGAAATTCATAGCGAAAAGGGTAAAGGAAAAGAATGTCGCGGGAACAAAGAGAAGCCATGGATAGACCATCATCTTTTCGGCTCCCTCCTTGATGAGGGTGCCCCAAGATGCATTGGGAGGCTGCACGCCAAGACCTAGGAAACTCAATGTGGATTCCAGAAGCATGACGGCGGGGACCAGAAGGGTCGAATAGACAATTACGGGTCCTAGGATGTTGGGGGCAAGATGGCGAAGGATAATGCTAAATGTCTGGACGCCAGTGGCTCGGGCAGCTTCTACAAAATCTTGATTTTTTAGGTTAGCTACTTGGCCCCTTACGATACGAGCCATGGTTAGCCATTCGACGGCTCCGATTGCCAAAAATATGAGAAGAAGCTGGTGATCCGAACCTTCGAATACGACCATTAAAAGGATCACGAATATAAGGAAAGGTAAAGCGTAGAGGACGTCCACGAGCCGCATCATAATGGCGTCGGTATTTCCTCCCAAATAGCCGGATACAGCTCCATAGAAAACGCCTATGAGCAAAGAGACAAAGGTCGCGATGAAGCCAACACCCAGAGAGATTCGGCCACCTTGGAAAATCCGTGCAAGCAGATCTCGCCCGTGACCATCTGTACCCAAAATATGGATTTGTGAAGATTTCGAGAATATCAAGCCATCGACGTCGATGACTTCGCCATTGCGGATGCGAAGTGCTTCTTCCTCAGGATTGGATGCGTAGACATCGGCGAATTCTTTGACTGTGATGACTTCGTCAGCAACCTCGGATTCTGCGTCATAGCGGAGTTCGATTCCCATCGATAACGGAGGAGTGGCTCCGAGGGAGAGCGTTTGGCTGGTAGGAGAGTGAGGATAGAAAAGAGGACTAGCGTAGCAAAGAACAACCATCGTGGCGAAGAAACCGAGGCCAAACATGGCAAGTCTGTTCTTTCCGAGCTTTAGCCAGGCATCTCTCCAAGGTGATCGGGCCTGAATCACTTCGATGTCTTTCAGGCTGCTCATCGGTAGCGGAGTTTTGGGTTAAGCAAAATTTGAACTATATCGACTATCATATTGGCGACTATTATCAGGGCGGCATAGAATAGGACAGTCGAAAGAATGAGAGAGTGATCCCTACTAAGTGCCGCTTGTATGAAATGTCGGCCGAGTCCAGGGACTTGGAAGATCGTCTCGACGACAAAGGAGCCACTGATCAGGCCAGCTAGTGCCGGGCCGAAAAACGAGACAACGGGCATTATACCTCCACGCAATGCATGGACGATAACGACCTTGAATTCTGGGGCTCCTTTAGCTCGTGCGGATCTGATGTAGTCCATATTCAATGTCTCTAGCATGCCGCCACGCGTGAGGCGAGCGATATAGGCGGCGTAAAATAATCCAAGGGTGCATGCGGGGAGAATACGGTCTGCGAACGAAAACCAACCGGAAATGTTGAGCCATCCCAGCCAGACCCCAAAAACGAGGGATAGTAACGGCCCAATCACGAAAGTCGGCAGGCAAATGCCAACCATGGCTAAGCTCATTGGAGCGTAGTCGAGGATGCTGTTTTTCTTGGCAGCCGCAAGAATCCCAACAGGTAGTCCGATCGCTAACGCGACGATCATGGCGAGTAGACCTAGTTCTAGAGAAACCGGGAACGTATCCACTATAATATCTTTTGAGGTAAGACCTGGATAGCTAGTTAAGGGGGGAAATTCGAATGTTATGTGCTGCCATAGAGTCCTGAAGAATTGAATAGGCAAAGGGTCATTGAATCCGTAGTACTCCATCTGTTGCTCCAGTATGTGAGGAGCGACTTTGCGTTCCTGAGTGAAGGGTCCACCCGGAGCCGCAAGAACCATAAAAAAGGTGATCGTGTAGATCGCCAGAAGAATGGGTATGGCTTGTCCGAGGCGAATGAGGATGAATCTGAGCATATATGAAGCACTAAAAAGTGGCAGGCAGCAGTCGAGATGACGCTTATTCAAAATAGACGCTCGTGAAATTGCGCACGTCGAGAGGCGTGGGATTCCAGCCCTTGACCCTAGGGTCGATCCGGTAGGTTCTCACATAGTGGTATATTGGAATAATAGGCATGTCATTTAGCATGATCGCTTCGGCCTCAGCTAAGAGATTAAGACGCCTCTGATCGTCGGTTTCGGAAAAAGATTCTGCAATAAGTTGATCGTATTCGGGGTTAGAATATTGGGCGTCATTCTGCCCGCTATCCGATTGAAGAATCCTCAAGAATGTATCGGGATACATGTAGTCGCCGATCCAGCCATTCCGGGCGATTTCGAAGTTTCCTTCATGTCTCGTGTTAACGAAGACTTTCCATTCCTGGTTCCGGATTTCTACGTCTATTCCCAGGATGCTCTTCCACATTTGCTGGATTGCCTCAGCAATCGCCTTGTGGCTCTCCAATGTGTTAAAGAGCAAGGTAAGTTTGGGAAATCCCTCTCCATTTGGGAAACCAGCCTCCGTTATGAGCTCACGCGCTCTCTTAGGGTTGAAGGAGGCAATGGATTCTGGCTCGTACCCACTTATCCCAGGGGGGGTGAAATTGCCTGCAGGGAGCTGTCCCCCTTTGGTGATTCTGCGTACAATGGTGTTTCTGTTTACCGCGTAGCTTAATGCGTGTCTAACTTTCGGGTTGTCTAGAGGAGGCACTTTCGTGTTCAGAGAATAATAATAGACCCCAAGGAAGGGTTCGATCTTAAGAGTGGGGTCATTGCGCTCTCGATAAACGGGGATCATGTCGCTTGGAATAGTATAGCTGTAGTGGAGCGCCCCGCTGTTGAACATTTGATCCTCCGTGTTCTCACTTACGATAGGGTAGAACTTGATTCCGTTAAGCTTCACTTGGTCGGCGTTCCAGTAGCCCGGGTTTTTTTCGACCTCAATTATCTGGTTCATTTGCCAATTCTTGAGCTTGAACGGACCATTGCTTACGTATTCCTCGCGTATCCAATTATTAGCGGGATCATCGATTGTGCCGTACTTTTCGACTGTTTCAGGGTGGACAGGGAACCAGGAATTATGCTTAATAATGTTGTAAAAGTAGGGTACTGGTTCCTTGAGAGTTACGCGCAGCGTTCGCTCGTCTAGAGCCTCCGCTCCGACTTGCGAGAAATCGGTAATCTCTCCTTCGTTGTACTCTTTGGCGTTTTTCATTGAGTAGAGCATCTCTGAATACTGAGAGCCCAAGCGCGGCGAGAGAATGCGCTTAAAGCTATAAACGAAATCATGAGCGGTTACGGGATCGCCGTTAGTCCATTTGGCGTCTCTAAGATGGAAGGTCCATACCGTATTGTTTTCATGTCCCCATTTGTAGGCCATTCCAGGGAGAGGCAGGCTATCGTCCGTGGGATGCGGGGCGATCAGTCCTTCAATCAGACTGACAATCACATGGTGCCCGTTCATAGAGGAGTTGATATGGGGGTCGAGGCTGTGCGGCTCGCTACCGTTGCCGAGCAAAAGAATTCCTTCCTCGATGGCGTCGTCCGCAGGTGTGGCAGAGGAGAACGGGTTGAAGCAATGGATAACAATTAAGGTACTACAGAAAAGTCGGTTTGTCATTGGTTCTTTAATTTTGAAGATGAACGTATTTATAAGTTCGAAGAAGAACTAGAGATGCTGGCCAGTTTTGAACTCGAGAACTCAAAAAGTAGTCTTTGGTTTTCCAGGAAATTGGAATGATTGGCATTTCTTCCATTAGTAGATTTTCAGCTTTGTAAAGAGTTTCGAGGCGGGATTTTGAATCGTGTTGAGTCAGAGATTTGTCCAAAAGGTTGTCGTATCCCGAATGCTTCCATCGAGATCGGTTGTGTAGTCCGTCGCTTCTCAACACGTCTAGAAACGTGTAGGCGTGAGCGTAGTCGCCTGTCCACGCGATATAGCCGATGTCGTAGTCTCCCTCATCTAGTCGCGTTAAAAAAGTCCGGAATTCCATGTTCTGGATTCGAACATCGATTCCCAGTTTCGCTTCCCACATGTTTTGGAGTGCCTCAGCGACGTCGATTGAAACGTCGCGATTGGAGACAATCATTGTTAGAGGCCCGTTTGCACGTAGTGCATCAAGCTCAATCTCGGCAAGAGTAACAAGGGCAGGATTCGCTAAATCTGATCGAAGTGGATAACCGGGCATTGATTTCGGGGTGAATCGATTTGCTGGGGTTCCGGATTTCAGAACGGCTTTGATGAGGAGCTTCCGATCGATAGCCTGGCTGAGCGCAATGCGAGCACGGGAACTATTAAGAGGGGAAGATTCTGTATTCAGGACCAAATAGGCAGTTGAAAGAACAGGGTCAAAGCGAGCGTTTGGAAGGTTAGGACTTTTGAGTTCCGATGGAATCTCTTCGGTCACGTCTATTTGACCGGCTTGGAATGCCCTGTATTGTGATTGGGTATTTTCGATGAGGTGAAACTCTATTGAAGCAACGGATACCTTCTCAGCATCCCAGTACCTCTTGTTCTTGACGATAGAGATTCTCAAATTTCGTTGCCAGGAAGCTAGCACATAGGGACCATTCGAAACCAAGTTCGGATTACTTGCCCAACTATTTGAAATTGAGTAAAGACCGCCGTTAGCTTGTATCTCATGTATGGGTACGGGAAACCAAGCGAAGTGTTTGAGCTTTTGGAGGAAGTATGGAACTGACCTATTTAATTCAATTTCGAGTTCGTAGTTGGAAATCGCGGAGACACCGACTTTCGAGAAATCGGTGATTTCTCCTTTGTGGAATTCTTCTGCATTGAGAATATCGTAGAAGAGAACGGCGTTTTGAGCGGCAAAACGAGGCGTCAGTATCCGTTTGTACGATTCGACAAATGTGTTGGCGTCGATTGGGGTACCGTCTGACCACACCGCATTGGGGTTAAGGGAAAAAACGAATTTCGATTTTTTTGCGTTAACGGTCCAACTGCTCGCGACACCAGGCAGTATTTCGGTGTCACCTCGTGCTGGCTGAGTTACCAGTCCTTCGAATAGGGCGCTCGCGATATTACCCTCTGCGACGGAGATCGCTTGATGTGGATCTATTGCATTGGGTTCGGCCGGATGGCTAATCCTAAGAGTGTTGGCGATTTCAGCGTTTTTGGATGCTGAATTAGAACAGCCGAAAAACACAAAGCTGAATACGCCCAACAGAATGAAAGGGAGAATGGTGTACACCCATTCGATGAGATTATTTCTGCAGCTAGGACGAGTCATTTAATATAGATCAACGAGGTCGCTAAAGCGGCCGCTCCCTCTCCGCGACCGATTGATCCGAGGCCTTCATTGGTGGTCGCTTTAATACCGATTTGACTGGGGCTGATCCCGGCGCTTCGTGCGAGACGATGCTTCATTGCATCGGTTTTCGCAGCGATCTTCGGTTTTTCCGTGATCAAAGTTGCGTCGATGTTTCCGATAAAGTATCCTTCGTTACTAATGGAGGAGGCAACTTCCTTCAGGAGCTCTTGCGAATCGATATTGCGGTAATTGGGGTCTGTATTTGGAAAATAGTGACCAATATCGGGCAGGCCAGCAGCGCCGAGTAATGCGTCACAAATAGCGTGAGTAAGGACGTCAGCGTCGGAATGACCGTCTAATCCGTAAGGAGTATCGAAGGAGATGCCGCCCAAAACCAAAGGTCTGCCTTCTTTGAATGGATGGATATCATAACCTTGGCCAATTCGGATAGGAGCTGTCTGTTCTTTATCTGACACGGAACTTATTAAATGGATAGTAAATGGAGCTAAACTGAATTCGTAATTCTTTGGGTAAAAGCACGAGCGGATTTAAGTAGTGGGAAATTGGGATGCAGTCGCTTGTTCCTTGTCTGCTTGAAAAGAGATAATCTGAATTTGCGTGCTTTTTTTCTCAACACGACGAGTATGCCGTTCGGTATTTCATCGGGAAATCGAGTAACGGTTGCCTCGATGGTCCAACGGCAAGGTACGCGTTCATCTTGGTTAACGGATTTAATTAGGTCGATTAGTGAGTCCTTCGTAAAGACATGAAAGTGAATGTTGATATTGTCTTTTCGCTCGGTGGCGAGCCTGTAGGATTGAGCGAGTTCGTCCCGATTTTCCTTGGATTCATCAGGGGTGTCGCTCGGGGCGAAATCGGACCATTCGACCCCATACACGAAATCCTCGATATGAGTGGGGTCGGTATCGTCCACGTTGTTCAGATAGTCGTCTATCATGTGGTCGACGACCGTGGTCTTTCGAGGGTAGTCAAAAGTGAACTGCTTGTCTGGGACGACCATGTAGACGATGCCCTTTCGCTTCAGAACGCGATGCCATTCGCATAGAGCCTTCACGGGGTTGGCAGTATGCTCCAAAACGTGTGAAGATGCTACATAGTCAAGTGACTCGTCTGCAAAGGGCAGGTCGGTAGCCTCTCCAAAGTACGCGGCGTGGGTGGGTTCATTGGCGTATTTTTCATATTTGTCTACGTAAATGGGCTTTATTCCGGGTATTGGGTATTTAAAGGCCCCTATTTCGGTCCCTATTCCACGACACCACCTCCTTGCTGCATCCTGACTTTTCATCCTTCGCGCCGCTGATTGAACAGGAATTCGAACAAGAGGATATCCCGAGGGGTCGTCAGTTTAGGGTTGGGAGCGTCGATTTCGATCAGCGAGACCGGGAGATTTGTGGCTTCGATTGCAGACAGGTCATCCGTAACGTGCAGGCCGCTCTCGATTGTACTTCGATACCCCTCGATAATGACCGGCATCTGGAATCCCTGAGGCGTTTCCGTCGCCCACAGGTTTGAACGGCTAAATGTCTCAAGAGTGTATCCACTCTCCGAAGATTTAGCCTGTTTGATCGTGTCGGTGACTTTTCGAGCGACGCAGGCAGCACCCGAGTCTCTCGAGGCTTTTGCCACGGTATCAATCGTTTCAGGATCTATGAAAGGGCGAGCACCATCATGAATGAGGACCACGTCGCAATCCGAACTCAATTTCGATAGCCCTGACCAGACTGAGTCCTGGCGCCTTTCACCTCCCTGGACCCATTCGACACGCCGAAACGCATCGACTGGAATAAATGGTTCGACAGACGTCTTTTGTGCGTCGTCCCGATAGACTACGATTATTGAATCTATTGTTTCACAGCTGGCAAAGGCCTCGATTGAATAACGGAGAACCGGTTTGCCGCAAATAGGGAGAAGCATCTTGTCAGGAATGGATTCCCCCATACGAGCGCCTGAACCGCCGGCCAAAAGGATCGCAGTAGCGGATGGTGACGGTGAATTCATAGACGAGCTCGAGACATTTTATCGTATAGGAGTTGCGGAACTAACGTAGGTCTTCGAGAACCGATTTCACTACGGACTCGGGATCTTCCGCTTGGTAGATGGGTCGTCCCACGACGATGAAATCCGCTCCTTGTTCCGCGGCAAGTCGAGGGGTCATAATGCGTTTTTGATCGCCTGCGTCGGCACCCACCGGCCGAATGCCGGGAGTTATTAGCTTAAATTGATTCCCATGTATGGATTTGACCTTGGCAGCTTCATGAGGAGAACAAACAAGTCCACTCAAACCGGCATCACTTGCAAGGGCGGTTAGTGCGGATACCTGCTCTGCCGCGGAGCGGTTCACCCCGATTCCTGCGAGGGCTTCATCGTCCATGGAAGTTAAGACGGTAACTCCGAGAAGCTGTAGTTCCGGTTTGTGATCGCGCTGCGACCTCACGGCCCACTCTATCATCTCCCTCCCGCCACAGGTGTGAATGGTTAGCATATCGATCGGGAGCTCGGAAATGGAGGCGATGGCTTTGGCAACGGTGTTGGGAATGTCGTGAAGCTTGAGGTCGAGGAATACCTTTTTGCCGAGATCTGAAATCTCACGAACGTACTCCGGGCCATACTTCGTGAACATCTGGAGCCCGATCTTTACCCAATTCAGACTTTCGCCGGATCTCTTGACGAGCTCGATCGCCTTGGACCGATCGTCGATATCCAAAGCGAGGATCAGTTCGCAGTTACTTGTTTGATCAAAATTTTTGGTCATCGAAAAACGACAATGAAGTCCTTTTATCGTTTCATGCAAAGGCAAACGACCGAGATCGGTTTGAGAGCTTGCCCTATTGGTCCGAAAAAGCACGGTTTAGTACTTGCTAAGAGGGTGCCATGGAAATCGTGATCTCCAGTCCTGCGAAAATTAACCTGTCGCTTGCCGTGACTGGGTTGCGTGCGGACGGGTTTCACGGGCTAACGAGTCTAGTGGCCCCTTTAGCTTTTGGCGACCGAGTTTCGTTGACGGTTGAGGCGGGCAAAGAGGGGATTTCCCTTAAATCGACGGATCCGCATCTGCCCATTGACGACCAAAACATAGCTTGGCGGGCGGCGGACCGGTTTCTGCGCAACTTTGGGTTTGAGGCGAGAGTCGATATAAGAATCGAGAAAAGTATCCCGATTGGAGCGGGACTCGGAGGGGGCAGCAGCAATGCGGCATCCGTTTTAAAGGGTCTAGCGGCACTTCTAGACATTCAAGATGACTCTGTTTTGGAGGTGCTCGCAGGGGAATTAGGCTCGGATTGTCCGCTCTTCCTGAAATCGGAACCACTCATTATGAGAGGCCGCGGAGAGGAGATTGAGAGATTGGGCGAGGTGTTAAGGCGTTCGTTGCTTGGTCAATCCATCGTATTATTTAAACCGTCATTTGGGATCTCAACAGCCTGGGCCTACCAGTCGCTTGCGTGTTTGGGAGCTTATGCTGACCAAGTGGAAACTGAAAACCGACTGGAAGCATGGAAAAGCGGGAATCTCCCGTTGGGTAATCTTCTAATGAATAGCTTTGATCCAGTTGTAGGAAACAAATATCCTAGTATCTCGCTTTTGCTGGAACTCATTCGGGAAAAGACAGGGTCGCCGTGCTTGATGTCGGGTAGTGGAAGCTGCTGTTTTGCGCTTTGTGATCCAAACACGGAGGACCCTATTAGAGAGCTGGTAGCCGAATTTTGGGGTGAAAGGGCGTTTTTCCGCTCGACTCGCATTTCAGATATAGGGTTGACGGGGACAGAAGGTTTTTCATTTTAGAGCACAGCGAAAAGGGGAAATTATTTTGTGGAGTACAGTTTCCGTCGCTTTTGAAGCGTTGAGAGTCGATGGATAGCAATAAAGCAAAAGAAGTTGAGTTTACGGGGATTGCTGCATCGCCGGGTATCGCTCATGGACAGGTGTCGCTACTGCGAGAGAAAAAGATATCTGTTCCCAAATACAAATTGTCATCTGATCGGTTAGAATCGGAGACCGAGCGCTTTGAGAGTGCCCTTCTCGCTACTCGAATGCAGATCCAGGCGATAAGAGATGAAGTTCAAGCGAGCCTAGGTGAAGATGAGGCGAGAATTTTTGATGCTCATTTGCTAGTGCTCGAAGATCAGGCGTTAATCGGCGAGACGATTCGAGAGATGGAGTCCTCCGTGGAAAATGTTGAGTCCTGTGTTTGGAGAGTTGGGAATCGTTACATAGAGGCTTTTGGTCAGATTGACGATGAGTACCTGCGTGAACGTGCCAGTGACCTTCGGGACGTGCTAAGGCGGCTCATCAGCAACTTAACGGGGCAATCACTCGAAAATGCGGATCGGATGAGCGACAAGCACGTCGTAGTCGCCCACGATATCGTGCCATCGGATTCAGCGAGGATTGACAAGAGTCATCTGCTGGGTCTGGCAACGGATGCGGGTGGCAAAACAAGCCACACGGTGATTGTTGCTCGGTCTATGAATATTCCAGCCGTTGTCGGTCTGGGAAACGTGTCCGAACAGATCAAGCCGGATGACATTGTTTTGGTGGATGGCTTTGAAGGCAGAGTTGTGGTCAACCCTAGTGAGGCTACCCTCTACCGTTACGGCAAAATCAAGGACGAGCATGCGTCGATAACAAAGCGGCTGATTGCGTTATCCCAAAACGTCTCTCAGACGAAGGATGGGCATCCGATACAATTGATGGCCAATATAGAGTCTGAGCACGAAGCAAAGCGGGCTGTCGAAATTGGAGCAGATGGAATTGGGCTCTTCCGCACGGAGTACCTGTTTTTGAATTCCAAAGTGCTCCCCACCGAAGAGCAGCAGTATGAGGCCTACAAAAATACGGTGGAAACAATGAACGGGCTTCCGGTCGTTATACGAACTTTTGATTTAGGTGGCGACAAGATATCCAAAATTCCTGAGCTCGGAAGGATAGGGGAGTCGAATCCGTTTCTTGGTTACAGAGCGATTCGATACTGCTTAGACAATATCGAATTTTTCACGACACAGTTGCGGGCTATTTTGAGGGCGAGCGCACACGGGGATATACGTATTATGTATCCGATGATCAGTGGTGCACCTGAACTGGAACAGGCTAATGAATATCTTGAAATAGCCAAAGATCAGCTCCGCGGCGAGAGCATTCCTTTTAATGAAAACCTGTCGGCGGGTTCGATGATCGAAATTCCAAGCGCCGCTACCGCTTGCGATACCCTAGTGGCCGGATCTTCATTTTTTAGTATAGGATCAAATGATCTGATACAGTACCTTATAGCGGTCGATCGGTTAAATGATCGTGTCGCCCACTTGTACGAGCCGACTCATCCGGCGGTAATTCGGACCTTGGCTCAGGTCGTCAAAGCAGGTCGAGATGGAGACAGGGAAGTTTCTATTTGTGGCGAAATGGCGGGAGATCCCGTTTTGGTTCCCATGCTCATTGGAATGGGAATTGAGTCGTTAAGCATCGCACCTGGATTGCTGCCGAACGTGAAGTTTGTAGTGCAAAGCATGACGCTCAAGGAGGCGAAAGATCTGGCGAAAATGGCATTTTCCGAGTCGGATAGCACAACTATCTATGAAAATCTTTTGGTGTTTTATAAAGAGCGAATGGCGTCCCTCTATTGAGGACGAGATTGTGACCACTATCTAAAAATTAGCACAGCTATCTTTTGATACCGGTAGCTAGAAGGGTCTCGAAGCCAGGCTCGCCCGCTTCTTTGGATACGACCGATACGGCAACATTCTCAAAGCGGGCACCTTTCAGCCAAGAATGCAGCTTTTTTTCGGAGAATCCCAACCAGTTGTCTGCGTATAGTTCTCGGGCCTTCTCGAACGTGTGTTCCTTCAAGTCGAGAATCACAACTCTGCCGCCCAGTTTAGTAATTCGATAGGCTTCTTCGATTGCTTTCTCTGGGCGATTGGCGTGATGGAGGGCCTGGCTTAGTAAGGCAATATCCACTGACGCGTCGTCGAGCGGGACGGCCTCGATGTCACCCAGCAAATACTGGAGATTCTCCAGTTGGTTTTTTTCCGCGAGCTCTTTTCCGACCTCGACCATCCGGGTGGAGTTGTCGATGCAATAAACCTGTTCGGCCTGTCTCGCGATCAACTGGGAAATCATTCCTTCACCTGCTCCAAGATCAGCCACAACTACTTTCGGAACCAGATGCAAAAGCATATGGCCAATGCCTTCCCATGAACGTCCAGGACAGTAGTTCTTGCCGAGCCTGCCCGCGATCAAATTAAAGTACTCTTCTGCGATTTTGCGGCGCCTCTGGATTACTCTTTCCAAATTCTCATTATCTTCGAGGAGTTCAGGGGAACCTGAAACAGAGTTAATGGCAGCAGCAATCAGTTCTGCCTCCCATTTCACAAGTGACGTCTTGATTGAGTAGAAATTCTTTTTCCCGTCTCGCCGATCTACGACGAGTTCAGATTGTCTCAGAATAGCCAGTTGGGATGAAATCCGCGATTGCGACATGTTGAGAGCCTCCTGTAGCTCAGCTACCGATAACTCTTCCTGACTCAACAGCCCCAAAATACGCAGCCTTGTGGGCTTTGCCAATATTTTGAGAGTATCCCAAGCCATCTTCATGGGGAAAGTAAGAATTAAGAATCTAATTATAAGAAGGAAAAAACGCTATGGACGGACTCGATCCGAACAATTCAGCCAAGAAAAACCGCGATCCCTCTGTAGGACCGCGGCCTGGGAAAAATGATTTGGCAGTGGATTTACTACTTGGCGACTAGGTCAACGAAACGTTGGATTGATATTATTTTCAGCAAGCTATCGACTCCCTCGATATGTAGTTCGACTTCGTCCCCAGGAGATTTGCCGAGCAGAGCAGTGCCGAGAGGCGTTTTGTAGGAAATGACTTCCTTTTCCGGATCGCTGTCCCAAGCTCCTAGAATGGTATAAGTGATCTCTTTATTGGTCGTTTCATCGAGGAGATTGACAATGCTACCGATGCCTACCATCTCGGTTCCGATCTCGCTAAAGTCGGTGATTTTTGCTCGTTGCAGGTCCATCTCAAGCTTGTTGCGTCGTGCAAGCAACAATGACTGATCTTGCTTGGCCATCTTGTATTCAGAATTTTCTTTCAGGTCACCGTGTTCGCGCGCGACGCCGATGGCCTTACTGTTTTCAGGAATCTGCTTGGTGACAAGATCGTCGTACTCAGCCACAGCCTTGTCGTAGCTTTCGCGTGAAACGATGAGCCCGGTCGCTTTGGTTTCCTCACCTGTTTCCAGCAATGACTGAACGGCAGGGAATATCTTGATGAATCGAGCGAGCAGAGACTTTTTCGTTAATTCCTCAAAACCTTGGTTTAGCAAGAGATTGTTGGCGAGGTCCCGTGCGGTTTCCGAATCCGCTTCAGCGAGCAGGTCTGGAATGAGCTCCGTATCTTCGCTAAGAATATCAGCCAGAGGAATGCGTCGGGAAGTCACGATTTGAAGCGCCTCATAGTCTATCGCATAGAAAATAGCATTGAGCAGGCGAGGCTTGATCATTGGTCGAACCAGATTTCCGAATTTGCGGGAATTCCGATTTTTCACGATCCAGAGCAGAACGGGCTCTTTCAGGTTCTGTTCGGTTTGCCAGCGCTCGAATGTTTCGAGAAGATCCTGATCGAAGCCGTTCAGCAGAAGGAAGTTGACGCAGTCAGTTGTGAGTTTCCCGCTGCTGGACTTCAACAGACTGAAGGAGATTTCTTTCCAGTCCGCGGGATGAGCCTCCTTGATGAGCTCTAAGGCCCGGGTATGGAGATTGGTCGCCAAGTCATCTAGGATTTCATCGAGCCCTTCGATGTCACTGACGAGATCTACCAATACCGGTTCAAACTCGGCAATGTCTACCTCGAGAATTTTAGCCAAATCATTGCGAATCCAAGCCCCCTTCAGCGTTTCAGCGGGTGTGAGCTGGTTACTTTCTTTAACGGCAGTCGCTAAACCATGAAGAACGGCGGGAAGATGCTCTTTTATATCCGGATTTTCGGTCACCGCATCGAGTAACTTATCCGCGATGATTACTCGTCGTTTGGCGGATTGGGTCGCATTGTACTCCTCCAAAAGTTCATCCTCGATGCTGACAGGTTCGTCCCGCAGAACGTACATGCCGGTTTTGCGCGGCGGAACCGCGATTCGAGGATCTTTGGCCAGAATTTTTTTAGTGGCGGTCCACCATTTCTTAAATTTGATTGGATCACCGATAACTTGAGAAAGGATGCTCTCAACCTCAGTGGCACTTGTGGCTCCGTTCGGATATTGCTTGAGGACCTCCACAACGAGGTCTGCCTGTTGTTTTGCAATCATCTCCGTGATTAAATCTGGCTCGGTCTCTTTGCGGGCTAGCAAATGCTCCGGAGGAAGGACCTGCATCGTGACGACGCAGAAGCCAGGATCCATCCGGTGACCTTCTTTCCCCTCGAAATCGATGATCAGCTTTGAGCTGGCAGCATCGTATTCCTTGATCTGGCCAAATCCCCAGCTTTGATGGATACAGTAGCGTCCGGGCTGCATTGACTCGAGCTTTGCCTTAGCAGGCTTCAGCTCGGGTTTCCGCGTAATGAGTTCTAATACGGCTTCTTCGTTCATCTGAAGTTATGAGAATAAAAGCTTAAGAGAGGCGGCTTTTTATGCAGTTGTCAACGAGCGACTATTCCCTCAACAACATCTCCCTTGCAAATGAACGACTCATCTTGGAGCTGTGCGGTCGAATTGACCAGCAGATTTCTCAATAAACCCGCACGGTTGTCTCATTTGCTTGAGCGATTGTCAGCCGATATGGACCCTGGCAGTCGACGGCGTTGTCAGTTCCTTTTGTTCGGTGTAGTCCGAAATTTGTCTTTTCTGGAGTCAAACTTAGATGCTTTCCTGAGGAAGCGCCCTCGACTAGGAATGTGGGCGGCGTTTTTGGTTACCAGCTATGAGCTCATGGCCAACTTGGGAAAATCAGCCCAGATCGTCGACTATGCGGTGGGCAGGATCGGCAAGAAATTCAGCAAATCCGAAAAGGCACTCGCTAACGCGGTCCTGAGAAAAGTGGCTCAAGGGATTGCAGAATCGAAAGAAACGGTTCCATCCGATTGCTTATCGATGGCGATTCAGTATAGCCACCCGGCTTGGCTAATCGACCGCTGGATTAAGCAATTCGGCTTCGAGGATGCGTCCGAGCTAGCACGTTGGAATCAAGAAGAGCCTGATACATACTTTCTTCCTCTAGAGGGTGCCAAGGCTGCTGCGCTGGGCCAGTCAACTGATTGGGATCCCTATCGGAAGGGCACTGATACGAATTGGAGCGAGTTGGCAGAAGCCCTCAAGGCAGGATCTATCTATATTCAGAACCCAGGAGCGAGACTGGCGCCCAATCTGATCGTGAAGCACTTTCACGATGGCCGCATTCTTGATCTGTGCGCAGCTCCTGGTGGCAAGAGTTTCTACCTTGATAAGATATTAAGGGAGTCGATTCGGGAAATCGTTTGCGTTGATCTTCCAGGACCCCGTTTCGAGCGACTCCATACCAACATAAAACGGTCTGGATCTGGAAGGCTTAGGAGTTTGGCGGCCGACCTCTTTGAATTGGACGATAAAGAGCAAGGGCGGTTCGAGGCCGTCTTACTGGATGCCCCATGCAGTAATTCTGGTGTTCTGCAAAAGAAGCCGGATGCGAAATGGCGCCTTTCGATCGAGAGGATTTCCGATCTGGTAGCCTTGCAGTTTAGAATGTTGACCAAGGCTTCCGAACTGGTGGGTGAGAATGGACTGCTGGTCTACAGTACCTGCAGTTTTGATGTCGAAGAGAACGAAGGGGTCGTTAATCGTTTTCTCGATTCGGAAATGGGTCGGAGATTCAGTTTGGTCGAGCGGGTCGCTAGCAAACCCTGGATTACGAGACACGATGGAGCGGGTGCTGCTCTGCTGCGCCGGCAGGGCTAGTTCTCAGCAGGCCTGGGCAGGCGACTGCAAAGGAAGGCTGCCACGACGGTGATTATGGCCCCCACCAGGTAGAGCTGGAGTGAGCCGAACCACCAGAAAACGAAGCTGGCGAGTAGCGGTCCAATCGCCCGAGCGAGGGATCCGATTGCCCGAAAAGTCCCCAGGGCACGCCCTTGCTCGAATTCGTCGGCGAAAAGAGACACGAGCGATGTTAGCGTTGGGCTTGCGACGCCGACACCGAACGCAAGAAACGCAAGTCCGACATACAAAACAGAAACGCTCGAAGCGATCCCCAGAATGACGAGCCCGGTCGCAACCAGTAGAAGACCAGCGATCGCACCGCGTTTTTCTCCCAGTTTGGGAGCAAGTTGTCGTACGATGCCACCCTGTACCAGAACGAGAACGAAGCCTACGAAAACCATCATCAAGGCGTTTTGTGCGGCACTAAATCCAAAACGATCCGCTCCGAGGAAGGTCAGGGTGAATTCCATTCCGGCGAAAGCGAACATGAAGACGAAGTAGGCTAGATTGGTTTTCCTGATAGCGGGAGGAAGCTTATCGGTGAGGCGAGCAATCGGGTTGCGGGATTCCGAACTCTCTCGATTTTCGTCTGAAAGTGATTCCTTAAATCGAGCCTTCACCCAGAGGAAATTTAGCAACGCCAGCCCCGCTGCCACAAATGCTACGACGGAGAAAGGGTTGATTCCGTATCTAGCCCACTCCGGATGTGACTCAAGCAAATTGAACTGGCTTAAGAAGCCTCCCAAAGCGGGTCCCAGAATGAACCCAAGTCCGAAAGCGGCTCCTACGATCCCCATTCCTTTTGATCGGTTTTCTTTGGTGGTGATGTCAGCGACCGCTGCTGTGGCGACCGAGATGTTGCCGCTCATGCAGCCCCCGACAAAACGGGCTATCACCAATGTTAAAAAGGTTCCAGCAAACCCCCACAGGATATAGCTGGCGAAAACCCCCAGAGTGGTAATAAGGAGTATAGCGCGTCGGCCTTTCTTGTCCGAAAGGCTGCCCCAAATCGGGGCAAAGAAAAATTGTAGAAAGGCATAGAGCGAACCCAGTATCCCTCCGAATAAAACCGGGGTAAAGCGGTCTCCGGCTCCGGTGGCGGCAGAAAATTCGTCCAGAAATAGAGTGAGGCTGTTGAGCAGTCCGCTTTGCCCATAGTATTCGAGAACAGACGGAAAAAGGGGAAAGATGATACTAAACCCAACGAGGTCTAAGAAAATGGTTAAGAATATGACGCCCAGCGATAGCGATTTCTGACCGTTTTGGGGTTGTTTTGATTGTATGCTCAAGTCGGTGGTTTATTGTCGTCTCGCCAATTGAGCGCAAGATTTTAGTCGCTTTGGAATCGGGAAGCACGGATGCCTCGCTATCTGGGAAACCAGAATTCCTTGTTCGAGGGGGTAGATGTATTCGAGCTCATCTGGGGCAATCCCGCTCAAAACGACAATTGATCGGCATCGGATATTGCTTCGATCTCCAGCGATACTCCGATTATCACGACAGCCTTATTGCCTCGAGTTCCAGGTTTCTGTTCCCGCATGATAAACTCCTCAATTTTATTGGCAGAGATGCTTCTCGTTTTCCGAAGGGGCTATCCCTTGGTTCCTTTGAGCGTGTCATTGCTGACGGATACCGATTGGGTTCGACGAATAAGATTCCAATTAGCCTAATTAAATACCGCGGGGGCAGTCTTGGAAAAATTAAACCAAAGATGGCGGCGAAAACAAGGAAAAGGCCGGGCACATCGGTTGGGTCAAAAATGGAATAGGAAAGGTGGTGAGAAAAATTAGTTCGAATACGCAAATGAACACGGCGACCTCCAGAGAGCCTATGTTGAAACCAGGAGCAGGAATTTCAAACTGCAAGCTGGGTCCATAGTATTTGATGTGCAGTTTTAGTACAGCATGAGGATTCGGAATCTCGTTGGTTTCCAGACCTTTTTGAATTTGTCCTTTATGCTCCCACCCAGTAGATCCACTTCCCGGATACGTGTTGAGCTAGATTTTTCGTCATGAATAGGCAATGACAAGAATTTCGCGTTTTCTTCGGTATCGCTTCTCACATTCTTTTCAGAGCGAATCTGAGAAATGTCGAATTAGTTGTCATCGCTCCCTGCCAAACGAACCGGATGGTAGGGGCTTGGCGACAAGCAAGTCGCCTTTGACGATAGTGATGGCCCGAGGTACAACGAGACAATCATTAACAACGGTGGATGTGTCCACTACGACATCATCATTCTCATATGAAAAAACCGCCTTACGTCCAAAGGGCTTCTCCTCCTTATTCCTGTGGACATCCAGAATGTAGCCTTGCATCTCCACGGCGTTGAGCCGATCGTCCTTATCCCAGGCGATCGTTACTTGGTCATTCTCGATTGGTTCCGAAGCGAAGAGCTCCAGTCAAAATCCGGGGGCTAGCTGGATGCTTTCGACACTCTCTTGCAAAGCAAGAATCGGTGCCGGCCGAAAGTTTACTTGCTTCCAGATCTCCGCTTGCACATCTCCACCTTTGTATTTTCTGTCACCAGAATGGCTTCAAGCTGTAGCTGTAATGATAGCGGGCGAGCAATGGGCTAATCGTTGCGAATAATGGTTTTTTTGGCTTATTGAAATGGTATCGATCTTTGGGCAGCGTTGTAAAATTGGTATAGAAGTAAACGCCGAGGGGAAAATCGGTAGGCGTTCTTTCCGTTCGATTTAATCACACGAATTAGGAAGAACGAACCGGCTAGTACTCCAAAGGTAGCGGGCGATCTGGGTGTTCTATCTATGGACGTTAGTTGTTACACCGGGCCAGTCATCGGTGCGGAACGGGGTTGCTGGGAGACCTTCCCGACTATACACGTTACAGTCGGGGTTGTTGGCCCAGGCATAACGTACCGCAACTGGATTTTCCACCGACTCGCTCCAAACTTCTATCGTATCCTCATCCACAATCCGGGCGGAGGCCCAAAAAAACTTCTGGTCTTTTCCAGCGATGGAAAAGCCAACCGGCTCACGGGTGTCGAAAGTGTAAAGGCCACGGGCACCAACATGGTCGAGATCGATTGAGATTTTCGAGCCGTTAATTTGCATCGATCTGTACCGTGGGCTTTGGTGGGCGACGTCTATTCCATAGTCTCGGGCTAGTGCCCACCTGGCTAGTCGATTGGCGACGGTGTGTTTGTCGCGCGGGTGAATGTCGCGACCTTCGCCGACGTCGATGATGACCGCTTGACCTGTGTGGCGGAGCTTGTCCATCGTCATGGTTTGGGCTTCCCTCAGCTCCGGCCAGTCCGCCTCTTGAGGCTCCGAAACCCGTTCTCTAAAATCGGCGAGTTGTACATAGTAGAAGGGAAAATCGCCTTGGCCCCATTCGTCTCGCCAATGTTGAATCATAAGCGGAAAAAGATGCCTATACTGGTAGGCTCGGCCTGCGTTGGCTTCGCCCTGATACCAGATTGCCCCTTTGATTCCGTATCCAATGGTCGGTTTCAAAACGCCGTTGTAGATATTGGCGGGACGATGCTGACCTACGATGGGATTGCGTGGGGCCCTCGGCCTGGTGCCTTGGCTTCCCCCTTTCTTCCATTCGGTGATTTTCACCTCGTAGTCCGCGACCGCCTTTGCGTGATCGTAATTTGCTTCCGTTTCCTTCCATCTGCCAAGCAATTCAGAGTAGCGTTTGTCTTTGCGAAGGACATCGCGTCGTATCCAGGCTTCGGCTGTGGAGCCTCCCCAAGCATTGTCGATAAGTCCAACTGGGACCCCCAATGCTTGATGCAATTGTAGGCCGAAGCGGTAGCCGACAGCGGAAAAGTCCTTTACAGTATCGGGAGCAGCGTGGGCCCACTCGCCATCGAAGTCCTTCTGCGGTTCTTGAGTTCCCACTTGCGGAACGGAAATCAGTCGAATCTCAGATTGGTTTGCGGTTAGGGCTACTAAGTCTCCGTCATATGAATTCTGCACCGGCCAAGCCATATTGGACTGCCCTGAGCATATCCAGACCTCCCCTACCAGCACATCATCGTATGTGATCGTATTTTTGCCCTTGATCGTCAAGCGGTGCGGCCCGCCGGCAGGAATTGGCTTGAGGGTCACTTTCCAGTTGCCATCTCGATCCGCTTTAGTCGTGTGTGCTTGGCCGCCGATCGCGATGGTTACCTTCTCGCCCGCTTCTGCCCAGCCCCAAACCGGATTATCGTGGTTGCGCTGGAGAACCATATGATCGCCGAAAATTGACGGGGTTGAGACCTTGGCGCTTAATGGAATAATTCCAAGTATTGAAGTGAGGCAAAGTACGCAGCAAATGAGTTGGCGATTCATATTTGGGGTCAATCTAGAATATCAATGAGACTTAAAAAGGGACTGTTTTATAATAGCTTGGCTGAGGGTCAATATTCAATGGGGTAATCGGCTCTTTGCGGTCCAATTGACTTGCCTGTGAAGTCGGTAAACGGCTTTGTTTTTGATATCCGATGAGAAGTAAGCTAGCTAGATTGATTCTAATGCTCGTCCTGGTTTCAGGCACGATCGTCTTGCTTCAACGCGAGGATAGTCCCGGGACGTTGGAATTTGCTCAGGGAGAGGTTCAATTCAATCGCGATATTCGGCCCCTGTTTTCGGAAACTTGTTTCAATTGCCACGGGCCTGATGAGCACTCGCGCGAAGCGGAGCTGCGGTTTGATTTGCCTGAAAGTGCTTTCTCTGAGCGCGATGGGGGTGTGTTTGCTTTAGTTGCGGGTTCCCCCGAGAAAAGCGAAGCGTGGAGGCGGATTGTGAGCGACGACCCCAATCTTATTATGCCGCCCCCGGATTCCCATTTCACGTTGAGCGACACGCAGAAAGGAACGATCAAAAGGTGGATCGAGTCTGGTGCCAAGTACCAAGATCATTGGGCGTTTGAGACCCCTCGAAAGGCACCGCCTCCGGTCGCAGATAGAGCAGGGTGGGATCGATCCGCAATTGATCGATTTGTCCTGGCTAAACTGAAATCGGAAGGACTCTCTCCGAGCGAGCCAGCGGACAAGCGGACGCTGATTCGCCGTTTATCCTATGATTTGTTGGGCCTGCCGCCTAGCCTGGAAGAGTTGTATCAGTTTCTTGATGATGACCGCCACGATGCTTATGAGCTTCTGGTAGATCGAATCCTCGATTCGCCCCACTATGGTGAGCGGATGGCACTCGCCTGGCTCGATCAGGCCCGATATGCGGATACTAATGGCTATTCTCGGGATGGCGCACGCACCATGTGGGTTTGGCGGGACTGGGTGATTCAGGCCTACAATGAGGATAAGCCTTATGATGTCTTTTTGCGGGAACAGCTAGCGGGAGACTTGCTTCCGGATGCGACGGAAGCGCAGATCGTGGCGACCGGGTTCAATCGCAACCACATGATAACTGCCGAGGGTGGAACTATAAAATTGGAGAATTTGACTAACTATGCGGTGGACCGAGTGAAGACGACCTCGGAAGCGTTCCTTGGGCTGACGATGGCCTGCGCTCAGTGCCACGATCACAAGTACGATCCGATCTCGCAAGAAGACTTTTACCGCATGTTCGCTTACTTCAATAGACTCAGTGATAAGGGGATTGATGGTGCGGGTGGCAAGAATGCAGAACCGATTATTCATGCGAAATCACCTATGCATCACAAAGATGTGAGTACGATACGAGATACAATTGAATTTCTTAAATTGGAAAGACGGAAACGAGCGTCGAGACTGCAGAGCGATTGGGAATCAAGGGAGCGAGAGAGCTTGGAGCAACTTGGTCAGGATCTGGCATTCTATGAATTAAAGCCTTTAATGGTGAATAACCCAAATATTCCTCCTTCGATGGTCGAGTTTCAAGAGAACGGGACGGTGTTCCTGAAGCAGCAGTCGATCGCACCAAGAGGGACGTTTTATTCCTTTGCTTGCTCCTTGGAGGAAGTTCCGGATTCTTCCATAACGGGCCTTCGCATCGAAATCTTGCCGCACCCTGAGGTAAACGAAGGCTCCTTGGGATATGGCAAAGAAGACGAATATGGAGCGTTTGGAATTTCTGCCGTTTCCGTCTCGGCAGGGAAGGTTCCCGTTGCCGACTTTGACCTGAATAGTGAGGTTGCTCTCAAGGATGCGACCGCGAGCTATTCCCACGATGACTATCCGGCCCGGGCAATACTGGACCCCCGATGGTCCACGGCGTGGTCGCCTCTTGGAAAGGTCAGGAAGTCGCAGCATTTAACCCTCACGTTTGAAAAGCCGGTAGACCCAAGAGAGGCTCCTTATTTCTCCATTATGGTAAACTTTCAGCAGATCGCCAATGCGGGGCATTTTAAAATGATGGCGATGACGGGCAAGGACGATGGAACGAATATCCCTTTCTCAATTCAGCGTATATTGAACAAACCTTCCAAGGAGCGAACCCAAAGTGAGATCGTGGAGATCGCAAATTACCACGAACTACATGATCCTGAGCTAGAGCGTTTGAATACCGATATTGCCACCTATCGTAGACGTCTCAGTGAGATGACCGAAGCGTATCCTGTCCAAGTAATGGATACGGCTAAGAAACCCAGAAAGACGTATATTTTAAACCGTGGCAGTTATGATCAGCCGGGTCGAGAAGTCGAGCCGGGCGTACCTGCTTTTCTTCCTCCTCTACCTGAAGCCGCTCCCGGCGATCGTCGCGCACTCGCCGATTGGTTCACCGATCCTAGTCATCCCCTGACGAGCCGAGTAGCAGTAAATCGGATTTGGCAACTCTTTTTCGGCAATGGGTTCGTGTCCACCTCTGCTGACTTTGGGGCTCAGGGAGAATGGCCAAGCCATCCAGAGTTGCTCGATTACCTTGCAGTTGACTTCATTGAAAACGGCTGGAGTGTAAAGGCCCTCGTTAAGCAGATTGTAATGTCGCAAACGTATCGACAGCGATCGGATGTTATTCAGGAGCAGAGTTCCGTTGATCCTGATAATCGCTTGTTGTCGAGAGGGCCCCGATTTCGACTACATGGTGAATTTATTCGCGACACCGCACTAAAGGCTAGTGGGCTTCTCAATGATTGGATTGGAGGGTCGAGCGTGAAGCCGTACCAACCTAGAGGGATATGGCGCGAAATCAGTCATTACGGTTCTGTCAAAGATTTAACTCAGGTATTTGTCCAAGACCAGGGTCTTAATTTGTACCGAAGAAGCCTCTACACCTTGTGGAAACGAACAAGTCCTCCACCATCAATGATGGCGTTTGATGCCCCGAATCGGGAGCTTTGCGTCATGCAACGTGAGACGACAAATACGCCTCTGCAAGCACTGACTCTGTTAAACGATCCGCAATTTGTGGAAGCAGGGCGAGTATTCGCAGAGCGAATATTGCAAGAGCTGGTTGACGCCGCGGATAGGGATCGCGTTTCCCTGGCTTTCGAAACCGTAACAAGTCGGTTGCCGCGCAGTGATGAACTGGAGGAATTGGTAAAAGCTCTAAAAGAGCAGCGGGTTTATTTCGAGCGAAACGAGAAAGCGGCCCTGGCCGTTCTTGGAGTCGGAGAAGCGATGCGAAACGGTAGCGTAGATGTAGCCGATCACGCGGCCTTTTCCGTGATCGCCAATCTGATTTTCAATCTAAGCGAGGCCGTGACAAAGGGATGACCATGATGGACTTTAATCTCGAATCGATCGACATTTGGCAACTGTAAGCATTAGCTCGCGAACAACATGGACCCTTTCATCGACTTTCATCGTAAGCTAACACGACGTTCGCTCTTTGGCCGAATGGGAAAAGGGCTGGGTGGTATGGCGCTGGGGTGTCTGATGATGCCACGGCTTCTGGGAGGTAGGGAACTGGACCAGTCGGAGCCGGGTGGTTCGTCATTGCTGAGGAATTTGCCACACTTTGCCCCGAAGGCGAAGCGAGTGATTTACCTGTTTCAGTCGGGTGGACCTTCTCACATCGATCTGTTCGATTACAAGCCGAGCATGCGGGATCTGCATGGGGTTGAGCTTCCAGACTCAGTGCGCGGAAACCAGCGAGTAACAGGCATGACTCAGAATCAGTCGAGTTATCCGTTTGTTGCGCCCCATTGGGATTTCAAACGGTGCGGCAAAAATGGAGCTTGGATCAGCGATCTCCTTCCTTACACTCAGAAAGTGGCGGATGATTTAACCATTATCCGGGGAATGAACACGGAAGCGATCAACCATGATCCTGCGGTGACCTACATCAACACGGGTTCGCAACAAATGGGTCATGCGAGTTTGGGGTCTTGGCTCAGTTACGGGTTGGGCAGTGATAATCAGGATCTCCCGGCGTATATGGTATTGTTATCGCAAGGGTCGGGCAAAAACCCCGGTCAGCCGCTTTTTTCCCGTTTGTGGGGGAACGGTTATCTGCCATCTAGTTTCCAAGGCGTGAAGCTGGGGTCCGGTACGGACCCGGTTTACTTTCTGCAAAACCCTCCAGGAGTGGATCGCGGGCAGCGGCGAAAGGCGTTGGATCGTTTAGAGACCCTGAATAGAGCCTACGCTAGGCAGGTGGGAGATCCGGAAATTCACGCCCGCATCGACGCCTATGAAATGGCTTACCGCATGCAGACGTCGGTTCCGGATTTGATGGATTTGAGCGATGAACCCGAGTCAACGTTCGAGCTTTTTGGAGAGGAATCGCGCAGGCCCGGAAGCTTTGCGGCTAACTGTCTTCTGGCGCGTCGTATGGCGGAAAAAGGAGTGCGGTTTGTGCAGCTGTTTCACCGGGGCTGGGATCAGCACAAGAAACTGACTACCCAATTACCCAAACAGTGCCGCGACGTGGACCAGCCATCGGCGGCTTTGATAAAGGACCTCAAGCAGCGCGGGCTCCTGGATGAAACCTTAGTCGTTTGGGGAGGCGAGTTTGGCCGTACTGCCTACAGTCAAGGGAAGCTGGGCGATGCGAGTGCAGGCCGGGACCACCATGGGCGCTGTTTTTCCATTTGGATGGCGGGCGGTGGTGTGAAAGGAGGGTTTGAATACGGATTGACGGATGACTGGGCCTACAACGTCGTTGAGGATGGAGTGCACATTCGCGACCTCAATGCGACCATTTTGAAATGCATGGGAATCGATCACGAGCGTTTCACCTACAAGTTCAGAGGTCTCAACCAGCGCCTAACAGGCGTTGAAGAGGCTAGGGTTGTGGACGATATTTTGATATAGGGAACCTTTAATTCCGCTTTAATGAGAGGGCGAGACTGTTCTCAGTCCGTCGGAAAGCCGAATGCCACAAGCACTCTCCCAGTTTGTTGCGTAAGAAAATCAGGACAACGCGGTTCGCGCCCCCGTCCAGCCCTACTTTCGAACCATTATTATCTTTGGGTATATCCGGTGGAGCTTGGTTCGATGTCGAATCTGGTAGCGGGCTATCGGAGATCGCCCGCTGCCCAAACCCCCTATTTCGATTCCAGGAACTCCATCACCCGGACGTCGTAGGCTTTGTAGCGGCCCATCCAATCGACTGCGGTCAATTCATCAGCTTCCGAAGGCCAGATAGCAGCTGACTTTCTGAATACACTTTGATCGTAGGGATAGGCTTCGCTTACGTGGTCCAGGGCGTTGATGGCCTGAAGCCGAGCCATGACGTTGGAATTGTTTAGCAAGACTTCGTTCAGAACTGGACGAGGATCTTTTTTCCCGAGTCGAGCCAAGTGCTCGGAAGCAGCGATACGGATGGAGGCGATCGGGCTCCGAGTCAACGCTTGTATGCGCCGGGTTGCTTTCTCGTCTTCAGTTTTCAATACCATGCAGTTTATCAAGGCCCAGTATTGGATAATTGGATTCTTGTTCCCGAGCAAACGGGTCAATTTTGGAAGCACTTTGTCTCCCCGATCGAGCAGGGCGTCGGCGGCGTCCATGATCTCCGCGAGTGGATATTGTAGATCGTCTCGAGCGATGTCGTAGGGTGTCTTCCCAGAGCCTCGACTCCATTCAACAAGCAGTGCTTCGGGGATAAATCCCGTATCGCGAGTTGTGAGAAGATGGTCTCGGTTGGCCTCTCGCATGCGTAGCAGGACTTCGCGATACTTGGGGTCATTGGCAAGGTTGTTGACTTCGTCGGGGTCGGCTTCGAGGTCGAAAAGCTCCTCGAGTGGAGCCGGCAGAAAGAACGCGCTTTGGGCGGCGGTTGTTTTACCCTGTTTGAATAATGCTTCCCATTCTCCGGTGGCAGGGTTGTCCCAGAGGTAGTTGACGTGCTGTCCAGTTGGAAGGTAGGCGAGGTAGTTGCGGATGTAGTTATAGCGGCCATCGGTCACGCCGCGTTTGAAATCGATTCTCTCGTCGGCTCGGGCTCGAAATGTGTGGGCGTATTTAGGTGCTGGGGACGTTTTTTCCCCAAGAAACGCCCGGCCCTGCATGTGAACGGGAATGTCTGCTCCTATCAGGCTGAGTATGGTAGGAGCGAAGTCGACAAACCCTACCCGTTCATCGGTTTGGGTGCCGGGTTTATGAGGCGAAAGGTGGGCCCATTTTTTGGGGAACCGTACGACGAGGGGTACGTGCGTGCCACTGTCGTAAACGAAGCGTTTGCTGCGAGGCATGATACCGCCATGGTCTGAATAGTAGAAAACGATGGTATCTTCCGCAAGACCGGCATCCTCCAGATCTTTAAGCTGCTTAGCGACGAAACTATCCATCTCCTGAATCCGCGTGTAATACGAAGCGATCCGATCGCGTACCGTTTTAGTATCCGGAAGGTAGGCGGGGACGCGAACTTGGTTTAGCGGGATTCCGGGTTTCACCGTATGACGAGATGGATGGAGCGAGCTCTCGTGAGTCAGGCCACTATTGAAAATGGCAAAAAAGGGCTTCCCTTTCGGTCGGTTTTTCCAGTGGGCATTGCGGCTGCTTTCGTCCCATCCTGGCGTATTTTGGTCTATGTTGTAGTCCTTCTTGCTGTTGTTGGTTACATAGTATCCCGCGTCTTTCAGATATTGCGGATAGATCTTCACATGCGAGGGAAGCGATGCTTGGCTACGCATGTGCTCCCCGCCGAAGGTGGGTGGATACATTCCCGTGATGAGTACCGTGCGAGCGGGACCGCAAACGGCTCCGTTAGCGTAGGCGTGCTTGTATAAAATGCCGTTAGCCGCGAGACTATCAATGTTGGGTGTCTTCCCATGTGGGTCGCCGTAGCACCCGAGGTAATCCGGGCTATTGTCTTCGCTCGTAATCCAAAGGATGTTGGGCCGATCGACAGCCGAAGCGGCTAAGCCAACCGTTAATAATAGAAATCGGGTGAGGAGAGCAAAAATTGGTTTCATATTTAGTTAGAGTAGTCGAGGATTAACTAGGTCGAACCGGACGTCCACAAGATTCCAAGGTGGTGTTCGCGGTTGAAGAGGAAGCATGAGTATCATGAAGAGGAAGTCCCAGACCGATTCCCGTAGGACAATTTGCGTAAGCCCAATGATCTTTTTCTTTTATTCCGTCTTCGTTGCGGTGGCTTTTCAGTGCAAAGGAGCCGTAATTAATCGGCGGAGATCGTCGCGATTAACTCGAATTTCTTCCTATCGCATGCTGGCTTGCACCATGTTCTTTGGTTCTTCGAATGTGCCGTCCAAACTGATCACTTTTACTTCCTTAAGGATATTGAATCCGATGCAGTCGAAGATGTTTAGTAGATCGAAAGCGGATTCCATCTCAGACAAGAAGATAGCGTCGTGATCGCCTAGGTTTTGGGTGATCTGTTCAATCATCAATGATCTACTTACAGGTATTGGTGGAATCGATCCAATGCTCTTCAAAGTGGGAAAGGGATTCATTTTTTTTGTCAATAATTCATAGCGACTATCCTCGTCCCATTTCTTGAAAGAAACACTTCTAGTTTTATTAGTTAAACGCGTTTCGACAAAACCAAGCTAGAAAACACCACTACGATGAAAATTAATATAACCTGGCTGGGACTCGCTAGCCTTTTATCTTCGGGTCGATTCGTACTGTATCAAGACGACGACAGCGCCATCGAGTTGGCCCCGTAAATGAGTCCGTTGATAAGAGCGGTCGCCCTGATCGGCGATCCGAAATTGTGCAGTAAACCCGAATGGACGCTGTGAGGTAAGAATGGATTTAACCCGGTCAGACTTTTAAAATGCTGCGTCAATGGTGTTTGGGGCTAAGCTATTCTCTTTTACGAACGGGATCTAGACATGCCGGACACATTTTGAAAGAAAAACATAGTATAGGCGAATTTCTGGCAATAACTTTGGCTTGACGTAAGGAGTGTCAGATAGTTCCATCGAATGTATCAATGCTCCATAACGACAGAATTTTCACCCTAACCCCGTGTTAAGCTTGGCCAACAAAGTTCGGGTAACACCTTAAGCAACAATGGCTTTTGGCTTGCCAGAACGAAATTCTTAAAAGCTCTCCAAAAGAGTTGGATGCTTTTACAGGCTCCTGCTTTTCTGTTTTTTAAATCTAACACCCCTGTATTCTATACAAATTAACCAAAAATAACTTTCCCTGTAAACTAGGGGAGCAGCTTCACTGGGTCATTGTATGACCGAACTGGCTGTCTCGATCCGTGTTTTAAAGGGGGCTCATCCAGATAAACGAATAACTACCAATATGATGAAAATGAATATGACTAGGCTGGCTTTAGTTGGCTTTTTAACAACGGGCTTGTTTCTGCAAGCCCAGGACGATAATGAGGTTATCGAGTTGTCCCCATTCGCGGTTGATGCTGCTGAGGACGTAGGCTATCGTGCCACAACAACCCTCGCGGGTTCGCGCGTCCGGTCCAACATCGGAGACTTGGGTGCGTCCATCGCGGTCATCACCGAAGAGTTCATGCAGGACACTGGTGCGACGGATGGTGAGTCGTTGCTCCAGTTCGTGGGGAACATGGAAGTCGGCGGGGTTCTTGGTAACTTCTCCAATACTGATACTCCAGGTGACAACGGTACAGTCGAGTCCCGCGTAAATCCACAGCGTGGACAGCGTGTTCGCGGTTTGGTCAGTGCTAACTTGACCCGCGACTACTTCCAGACGGACATTCCGTTCGACGCCTACAACACGTCTCGCGTAACGGTCAACCGTGGACCTAATTCGATTCTTTTTGGATTGGGATCTCCTGGTGGCGTGATCAACAACGGCTTAAAACGAGCTTACATCGGACAGGACAGCACAGAAGTGGCTTTCCGCTTCGACCATCGCGGTTCGATGCGAGGTACCTTCGACATTGCTCGCACCTTGGTGGACGATCGACTAGCGGTTCGTATAGCAGGCTTGCGTGAGGAGCAGAAGTACAAACAGAGACCTGCCTTTACAGATGACACCCGGTTATACGTGGCCTGGGAAGCAACGCTTTTTAAGAACGAGAATTCAAACTGGCTGGGCCGCACGTCGGTTCGCGGTAGCTACGAACATGGCAAGATAGATTCGAACCCGCCCGATGTGGTTCCTCCGAATGACGACTTCTCTTCTTGGTGGAACGGCTTGGGAACTCAGGAGGAGATTAATGCTATCCTGAGTGTTCCTGGAACGGACTTAGATGACATCGATAACGGGGCCTTATCGCAGGCCAATGTAAGGGCTCTCCTAGACTCCGGCATCGAGACCATTCCAGCCGCGTGGGATGGCACTCGAGAGGAGTTCATTGCCTTGGAAGGCCAGTTTATTCCCCGTACGACGATTGATCGCTTTAAGCGGGGCAATCCCCTGGGAGGTACCAATCAGGGAGGACGAGATAATCAAGTCAGCTCGACACCTTACTTCCTCTTCCCAGCCATCAATTTCAATTCGCCAATGGATCAGGTCCCCGGTTGGGACAACGATCCCGAATTGAGCGGAGCATTGGGCGGCTTCGGCATACAGGGCATCATGGGTCGCTGGCGTCCGAGAGGCTTCGCTACGCAGGATGTTCAGTGGAGCAAAGCAGCTACCGGCGGAACTGGCTTCACTTCCAAGTCCCTTAGAGACCGGAACGTTTTCGATTACCACAACAAAATGTTCATGGGAACAACGAACGAGATTGTGACCGATTTCGACATGAACCAGGTGTTCTTGGTGCAGGAGTTGTTCAACGGCAGCGCGGGTATCGAGTTGGCGTTCGACACTCAGACCCGTGACCAGTTCGAGTTCACACCCTTCGACCAAGGCGACCGCAAAGCGATCAAGATTGACCTCAGCGAGAACCTCTCGCCAGGTGATTCTGATTTCGACGGGGTTCCCGACCGTTTGTTCAACGAGAACTTGGGCCGTCCGGTTGTCCGCTGGAACGACAATTTCTCGAAAACTAGGGTCAACGAGCAGGACACGTTCCGTGCGACTACTTTCGCGACGGTGGACTTCCAGAACATCATGCAAAATGACAGCTGGGCCAAGTTTCTGGGCAAGCACACGTTCACAGGGCTCTATGAGGAACGCGAAAATGTCAACCTGGCCCGGCAGGTCCGCGGATCTTGGTGGGCTGACAACAGCGATTGGCCTGGTAGTGCTTACATTTCCAACGGTCTGAGCGACAATTTCCGTCGTATCGTCAAGACACAGGTTTACATGGGGCCGGACGTTCGTAGCTTTGCGAGCCCGGAGGAGGTTCGCATCACCGGTGTTCTCCAAACTCCGTTTCCAAAGATTGGGGACGAGTACGGCATCTGGTATTTCGACAACCAAGCGAAGACGGACAAGCAGGCAATCTGGCGCATCATCGAGAATGAGGGCCCAGCCACCTACAACAAAAGTCGGCTGGAGTCTGAGGCTTGGAGCTTGCAGAGCACCTTCCTTGGCGGAAACATCGTTGCTTTATACGCTGAGCGTTCGGACACGCAGGATGCGTACCTTGCACCGAATCCCGGCGGCTACGGTGCGGCAGGACGGGATGGAGCACTTCGTCTAGACTTGCCTGGTATCAACGAGGTAGACGGAACGTATAATGCGGACCTGCTTTATTTCCCGGACGTACCTGACAGTATCAATTCGGGGGATACGAGTACGAAGAGCTTGGTCGTAAAATTCCCAGAGGAGTATCTCTTTGAGCTTCCCTTTGGAATGGACTTACAGGCTCACTACTACGAGGCAGATAGTTTCCAGCCCGCAGGTGTATCGGTTAACCTTCTCAACCAGCCGTTGCCTCCTCCACTAGGAGTCACGGAAGAGAAGGGTATACAGATGACGTTCCTGGAAGGCCGCCTTTCGGTACGTTACAACGAGTTTGAGACTGCCCTGAACAACGACCGTACGAACCTCAACGGAGGTCTGAGCAATATCGGTGGACGTATTGGCTTCTACCTCGACCGTATCACATCGGCGGAGAACGACCCGTCTACCAACCTGTTTCCAGACGGCTACTCGCCTGATCCGAATGTAACTGGGAACTACGCGGACTTTTTCGCGAACCCCGGTAGTTACACGGCAGGTGATCCCTCTACGAGTGACGCGGCCAAAAAGCCAGACACCGTTCCGGACAATCGCCAGCGTCTCAGCGGTACGGGTGCAGACCTTATCGGAGCAGCATCGTACGAGGATTACTATAAAGCGATTCAAGATGCCGTGGTTCCCGAGCTCCAAGCTCTCAGAAACCACCGTGTAGAGACCCTTGAAAGCGGCGAGCGAGTGGATTTGTCTGATCCGCAACCAGGTCTGAACTCAACCCGCGATTTCGTTTCGAAGGGTAAGGAAGTCGACCTTGTAGGACAAGTGACCAAGAACTTCACGCTGTCACTCAATGTGGCCCAGCAAACGACAGTTACTTCCAACACGGCTCCGGTTGCGTATGACCTCGCTTTCGAGCAGGCTGAAAGACTGAAGCGTCCTATAGGACCGTTCGGCTACAGTCTCTGGGAGTTGCGTGGTTCTCCGTTCCAGCGTGAGTCTGACCAGATCGGTCAGCGATTCCAGAACAACGCACTCAACCGAATTATCCTTGCCAAGTCCCTTGATGGCACTCAATTGCCCGAACAACGGGAGTGGCGAGTCAATATGACGGGTCGCTACGACTTCCTAGACGGTCCCCTTAAGGGTATTCAAGTTGGTGGAAGCTTGCGGTATCAGGATAAGGTGGCCGGTGGTTACCCAAACCTACTCGATGAGTCGGGTAATGTCCTTCCTGACATTACCAGCCCTTGGTTTGGTCCTGATGATATCAATGGTGACGTTTTCGCCCGCTACAGCCGTCCTATCATGAACGGTAAGGCGGACTGGATCATCCAGTTGAATGGTCGTAACGTCTACCGCAAGAACGGTGACGAGGACATTCCGATTGAGTTCAATCCGGACGGATCTGTCACTTTTGTTCGTATCCCAGTTGAGCAACAGTGGTTCCTGACGAACACCTTTCGCTTCTAGTCGGATAAATCAAACATAACTTTCGAGACCCTCGTTTAACGACGAGGGTCTTTTTTGTAAATTCTAAAACGTAGAAGCCTCGATACGTCGGGGCGATCCTTGAGTTTTTTTTCGCGGTGTTCCATCCTTCGCGAACGCAAGGGAGGACTTTCGAAAATCGCTCCTACGATTGGCTTGATGGTATTCGTACAAATCTTATCCTCCTCTCCCTAATTTCCCTGAATCCTTAGGCTCAAAGATCTCCTGCGGACGATCGTCGGTAAAATTTGAAGCCCGATCTCGCTTGCAATCGTTCGGGTTATGTTAAAATCGGAACTTCAATGTTTCTTTTTTCGTGTCTGGCCCATCGGTCCATCCTTTGAATGGATTATCTTATGAGTACGAAAGAATCGCTTCTACCAACGAGGAAAGCTTGGCCGTTACGGTTTCTTTTACTATCGCTCGTGATGGCAGTGCAGTGCCCGTATGCCGCTCCGATTAGGGAAACGTTTTTCCAGATCACGCCTCCGGTTGAGCTCTCCCGTTTGGCGAATGAGTGGGAGCCGCAGCAGGCCTTGATTCTCAGTATTTCCTTTCCGGAAGCGATGGAGGATCTGGATATTGCCCGGAATTTCGTCAGCGTGCTGGACGCTGCTCAGCCTTATTTGGATATTTATGTTTTCTGTGAGCAGCAAAAGCACAAGGAATACGCCCACTTTCTTTCGCTTCTCCATCATCACCCGCGGGTGGAAGAGATTATGAAAAAAACCCATTTTATCGATTCCCGTTCGCTATTACGATGGGCACGTGACTTTGGGCCGGTTTTTGGATTTGGTAGAGAAAGCCAGTTGGTCACTATCGATATGGTCTATCGCGACTCAATGAAGTCGCTAGAAGAAGAGGTCCTGCAATTAGACGAGCCGCTCGATCCATTACGGGATTTTTTCAACCTCCACGGGGACGCCATGCCAGCGGAAGTCGCGGCTCTCCTTCAATTTGAATACGAGATTCCCGTCGATATCGTACGGCCCCCGGTATCTATGGATGGGGGCGACTTCATCACCGATGGTCGCGGTAACATTTTCGTTTCCAGGCAAACATTAGTTCGCAACGGCGGCAACCGATCCGAGCTGGAAGGCGTATTTCTTCAGTATTTTGGAGCAAAGCAGATGCATATTCTGGAAGCTCTACCTGGTAGAACGGTCCCCCACCTCGATATGATCGTGAAGTTTCTGGACCAAGAAACCATCTTGCTACCCGATTTCAAGGAATCGTCGGAAAAAGCTATCAATCCTTATCATGCTGAATTGAGCCGTGGGGCTCGTTCGGTTATCGACAAAAATGAACGCTACCTGCGCAAGCATTTTCCTGATCACAAGTTCCTCAAAATGCCGATGCCTCCCATCCTATTCAAAGGCAGAGAGGAAATTGTAAACCAAGCCAAACAGTCTTTTGTCAAGGCGGTGGCCTTGGAAAAGGGAATTGTCTCTACGGAAAAGATCAACCGGCTCACGGATCTCCAGCTGGTGGATCTTGAGAAAACAGTATTAACGACGATTCGAAAGGAATTGCCCAAAGCGGGTCTCAGTACCCCCGAATCGCTGGATGAGGTTTTACGGTACTACGGTCAATTGCCTCTCGACGCTTTTATTGATCGTTATTCGGAACCGGCGACTCGTTACCGATCCTATATCAACAGTGTATTTTTACACACCAAAGACGGCCGACAGGCGTTTTTGGTACCTCAATTCACATCATCAGATGCTGACGAAAGCACGTCGTTAAAAGAGTGGGAACGGGAGGTCGAGAGCGTCTACCGAACTGCCTGGCCGGAAGCAAAGATTCACTGGATTAATTGCGATTCCATGGTCTCAGATCTAGGATTTATTCACTGTGCGACCCTAACCGTGCCGCTTTTGAAGAAGGATTGATTTGGTTTGACGATCATTTTCCAAATCTTTTCGAATTAACGTCGAGAGTTTAGCCCTGTCGGCTTCCGGGAGAGTAGGGTAGATTTAATCCTATCCTTAGTAAGCTAGAATCTCTCTCACAGCACTTTGCTGGCTGCTTAAGGCTTCGGCCGTTAGCTCAGTCGAACGGATAAGCAGTTCGATCCTTAAAAACCAGCAGTGCCAAATAAAGAAGCCAAACCTTGTCATAAACTCTTCAAAATACCTCACTGCCTTGGCTGAGCGAATCGCTTGCTGTAGATGCGTGGGGATTCGCTGATGGAATTGCTGAAATATTCGGGAGAACGCGGATAAGGTAGTGAAACCGAGTTCGAAGGCGATCTCGGTAAGACTGAGATTCGGGTTTTGCAGATAGAGAATGGCTTGATGGGAACGGTAGTTTTTCAAGTATGCACCCAGGCTTATATTGAAGTGCTGTCGAAAGTGTGCCCGGAGGTTATTTTCGGACATATGCGAGGCCTAAGCGATGTTCGAAACGCTTTGCAACGTACCGGAGTTCCTGGTGAGGAACTCATGTATCGAGTTTATCAATTCGGTCCATGTATCTCTTGTGGCTGATTGCTGGGAAATCGTGACTTTGGGCCCGCCTTGGGGGTACTCTCTTAGGTAATTGATGAGGGAAGCTGATTTGATTATCAAACGGCTATTAGTCCGCGGGGTGTTCGATTCGCGGTAATCTTGAAGGATCAGAGTTAGCTGTTCGATCGCGTCTGAATATAGGTTGATGAGCTGGTTACGAAACGACTCCATCACCACGGGGTTCTGCAATTCAAACGTGAGGATAAGCCATACGATATTCGAATCGAAGATATCGGAATAGTAGTGGAACTGGTAGGGGAAAATTAGAAACCCTTGGTCGGGGGCTGATTCGCCATGGAATCCCATCAACCGTAACGCTTCCCTCAGTCATTAGGTTAAAGATGAGGATAAATCGATGATGGGATAGGCTTCGAAGCTCCGTCGTTGCAGTTCTTGTGACGGGCTTCGGGAAAATAGGATGATATTGCTTGGGATGCAAATGTCCGCCGAAGACCGACCATCAAAATAGTCGTCTGGGGTCCCCAGCTCGAAGGTGCAGTATCAGAGAGAGACACATCCTGACAAAACTGCAAAGTATTGAGCAAATAATGGAAAGTTTTTGCTATCTGAACAATGATATTGTAACTGGGTAATTTGAAATATGGTTCGAGAAGAAGAACAATTTGAGCGGATCCCCACGCATATTTGCCGAGATTCCGAAGAGGCCGCCTCGACCGTGGCGGGTGAGATAGCAGCACTGATACAGGAGAGAGCGAAAGCTCGACGCAATGTGGTACTGGGTTTAGCGACGGGATCAACTCCGCTGCCCGTTTACCGTGAACTGGTGAGACTACATAAAGAAGAGGGGCTGAGTTTTCGCAATGTCATCACATTCAACCTCGATGAGTATTTCGGTCTGTCCGACGATCATCCCGAAAGCTACAATCTGTTCATGTGGGAGCGTTTGTTCAAGCATGTCGACATTCCAAAGGACAACGTGCACGTACCCTCTGGTACCTTGTCCCGTTCAGAAGTATACAAGTTTTGCGAATCCTATGAGAAGGCGATTGAAGACGCGGGCGGACTCGACTACCAGATTTTGGGAATCGGGCGGACGGGACATATTGGTTTTAATGAACCTGGTTCAACCCGTGATTCAATAACGCGATTGGTTACCTTGGATTCGCTGACTCGATTGGACGCAGCGAGAGATTTTCTCGGAGAGGCGAATGTTCCGCTGTACGCTATTACCATGGGAGTTGGGACAATCTTAAAAGCGCGGAAACTGGTATTGATGGCTTGGGGGCAGTCAAAGGCGTCGGTGGTACAGGCTGCGGTTGAGGGAAAACCCAACGAAAATTTGCCAGCGAGTCTTTTGCAAAGTCACCCGGATGTTCGGTTTTTCGTTGATGGCACAGCAGCAGAAGAACTCATTCGCATAAAGCTGCCCTGGCTGGTTGGAACCGCCAAATGGGAACCTCACACTATCCGCAAAGCAGTGCTATGGCTATCTAATACCGTTAAGAAGCCTGTTCTGAAGCTGCAAGAGTCCGACTACAATGAAAACGGGCTCGGGGATCTTCTGATTCATTCCGGTCCGGCGTATGATCTCAACATCATCGTTTTTAATCAGACGCAACATACGATTACTGGTTGGCCCGGTGGGAAGCCGGATGCGGATGACAGTCATCGCCCCGAGCGAGCAAAACCGTTCCCCAAACGTGTGCTTGTGCTAAGCCCAGAGCCCTATGAGGACATTCTCTGTATGGGTGGCACTGTCCACCGGCTGAAAGACCAAGGTTCGCATGTCACTTTGGGGTACATGACCTCAGGCAATTTGGCGGTTCCGGACAATTTGGCCAAGCAAACGCTGGCTCTCATGACGGAGCTGGAAAAGGAGATGTTTTTTAGTCAGGGGGATGGCCCAAGCCTGGGTCAGTTTGCAGAGGTTATTCTTAACAGTATAGAGGATAAGAAAGAATCGGAGGCGGATTCGGAATCTACGCGGCGGATCAAGGGGTTTGTGCGAAGAAACGAAGCCCGAGACGCGGCCCGAATTTTAAAAATTGATACAAGTTCGCAAATCTTTCTCGACCTGCCCTTTTACGAGAAGGGACGCTACCGCAATTTTTCTACGGACGAGGAAGACGTGGACATTTTAGTGAAATTGCTGGAAAAGGAAAAACCACATCAGATTTATATCAGTGGAGGTTTAGCGGATCCGGGATCGATAGCGGGAGTGTGCTATCGCTTGTTTTGTCAGGCAATGATGCGAGTCAAACGGAAGGACTGGATCAAAGATTGCCGTGTTTGGAGCTATCGCGGGGTGGGGCAGGAATGGCCTTTGTGCGAGATCGATATGGCGGTTCCGCTAAGTCCGGGAGAATTGGAGTCGAAGATTGAGGCGAGTTTTCAATACCGGTCTCAGAGAAGCCAGTACCCCTTTAGAGCGGCCTCGCACCGTGAAATCTGGCTAGAGACCGATGAGATAAACCGGTCAACGGCGGAGGCCTATGATGCGGTTGGAATGGCGGAATACGAAGCGATTGAGTCCTTTAAGGGAATCGAGTTGGACACCTTGTTGGAGACTTAAATAGAGGAGGATTTTTAGGTGTCGTTCTTTCATAACAAGGATGCAGATATTTGGCTCAGGGATGGACGGTCTGCGGATGAGGCCTTGATGAGAACGACTCATTTGGGCATCGGCGCCCATCAAGATGATCTAGAGTTTATGGCTTATGAAGGCATTGCGGCGTGCTATTACTGCGATGATCGCTGGTTTTCAGGAATAACGGTTACAGATGGACGCGGAAGCTCTCGGACAGGGCCGTTCGCTAACCTTAGCGACGAAGAGATCCGTGAAATCCGAAGAGAGGAACAACGAACGGCGGCTGAAATCGGCCATTATTCCGCTCAGTTTCAACTGGATTATCCCAGTTCGCTTTTAAAGGGGGAGGGGCGACCTCAAGTGATAGAAGATATCCTAAATGTATTGGAGAAATCCCGACCGGATGTAGTTTATCTACATCAACCGGCTGACAAGCATGATAGCCACATTGCGGTTTTAAGATGCAGCATTGAAGCCTTGCGCCAGACGGCTGCAACTCACGTTCCTGAACGAGTGATTGGCTGCGAAGTTTGGAGAAGTCTGGATTGGCTGGATGATTCGGAGAAGGTTGCGATGGTTTGCGATGCACATCCAAATTTGTCAGCTAAACTGTATGCGGTTTTCGAATCCCAGATCGCGGGAGGAAAACGGTATGATTTGGCGGTTGAAGGTCGAAGGCGAGCCAACGCTACCATGTTTGATTCGCATGGATCGGACATCTATCAATCGGTAGCTTGGGGAATCGATTTGAAACCGCTCGTGGTGAATCCGGACCTTTCCATTGAAGCCTTCATCCTAGAAAAAATCGGTCGGTTGTCACAAGATGTAAAAGATCGGGTTCGGAAATATTCCTAATGAGTAACGAAAGAGACAATTTAAAGGGCATCCTAGTCGGATGCGGTTTTATGGGCGGTATGCACGCCCAAATCTACAAAAGCTTGCCGAACGTAAAGCTTGTTGCAGCGGTCGACGACCGGATTGAGGCGTCAAAGGAGAAATTGGATAAACTGGGTTGTCATGCTCCGGTATTCGCAGAATTGAGCGAGGCCTTGGCGGTGGTCGATTGCGATTTCGTCGATGTGTGCATGCCAACGTTTTTGCATAAGAAATACGCGATCGAGGCAGTCGAAGCGGGAAAGGCTCTTTTTTGTGAAAAGCCACTCGCTTTGTCGGTGGAAGAAGCAGATGCGATTATAAGTGCAGCGAAGGCGAATGGGACATTTGCCCAGGTCGGACATTGCCTTCGCTTCTGGCCAGAGTACATGCGCTTTATGAAGTATCATAAATGCGGTGACGGAGGGAAGTTGTTGAGCCTGAGTCTTGCCAGGCGGGCCGGTCGGCCAGATTACGGAATAGAGAACTGGCTGAACGACGAATCTAAATCCGGAGGTGCGGCATTGGATTTGCATATTCACGATACAGATTTCGTACTGGCTTTGTTGGGACAGCCGCATTCTGTCAAGAGCAGCGTGACGCGTGACTTTAGTGGTCCGGTTCACGTGTTCAGTTTGATGGAGTATGATTCGTTGACTGTGTGTTCGGAAGGCGGTTGGAACTATCCGAAGAATTGGGGGTTCCAGATGGCGTTTCATGCGGTCTACGAGAATGCCGTTCTCGATTTCGATTCAGCTAACGGGAAAGGTCTGACAATATGCCAAGGCGAGGAAGCTCCCACCCCATTGGATGTCGTTCAACCGGATGCGGGCGAATCCCAAAGTGGCGAGGGCAATATCTCGGACTTGGGGGGCTACCTGAACGAGTTGAAGTATTTTGTGAATTGCCTCAGTGAAGGAATTCCTCCGGCTATTGCGACTTTGGAGGATGCTCGTGAATCGTTGGCCCTAACGCTCAAGGAGATTGAATTTGGGGAAGGAAAAGAGTAATCATCTGAATTCGTAGAGCATGGTGCCAGCGCCAGCCCTATATCAGAATACAAAAAATCTCATGAAAAAATCTATCAGTATTTGGTCCTTTTATGGGGACTGGTCTTTAAAGGATAAGATGAAGCTCGCCAAGGATGCGGGATTTGAAGGTATCGAGCTCGATGTCAGTGGGGATGGGCCCATTACATTGGATAGTGATGAGGACGCGATCGCCGCGATCAGATCACTGGCAGCTGATTCTGGGCTTTCCCTAAGCGGCTTAGCTACGGGGATGTACTGGGAATTCAATCCTGCTAGCGAGAATGCCGAATCGCGGGCTCAAGCTAGAGTAGTATTGGAAAAGCAAATTCGTGTGGCATCCCAATTGGGGATCGGCGCGGTCCTCGTTGTTCCGGGCTCCGTTGGAGCCGACTTTATTCCGGGCTGCGAGGAGTTATCCTATGATAAAGTTTGGGATCGAGCGACTGAATTCATTTCGAGCGCGCTTCCTTTAGCGAAAGAGTTGGGAGTAGATATCGGTATTGAAAACGTGTGGAATAAATTTTTGTTGAGCCCTATGGAAATGGCTCGATTCATTGATCAGTTTGATGATGGGCATGTCGGGAGCTATTTTGATGTGGGGAACGTACTAGCCACGGGCTATCCCGAGCACTGGATCCAGATTCTGAAGGATCGGATTCGTCGGGTTCACGTAAAAGACTATCGAAGAGCAGTGGGATCGGTGGACGGATTTGTAGATCTACTGTCAGGGGACGTCAATTGGCCAGCGGTGGTCCACTCACTTGGATCGATCGGTTATTCCGGCTGGGTGGCGGCGGAAATGATACCTCCTGTTCCCTTTTATAAGTACGCTCCTGAGACTTTGATCGACAATACCTCTCGGGCTATGGACAGTATATTCGGCCTCGCTTGACCTTCCGATAAAGCCCCTCCCCACTATGCAACTCACAAATCTCGATTGGATTATAATTGGTGTCTACTTTATCGCAGTTATATTGATCGGGTTCGTTGTCGGAAAGGTAGCTGGTAAAAATGCCTGGAACTTTTTCCTTGGGGGAAGAGAGATGCCCTGGTGGCTACTGGGAGTATCGATGGTAGCGACAACCTTTTCAACGGATACTCCGAATCTCGTCACGGATATTGTGCGGCAAAACGGAGTGGCGGGGAACTGGGTTTGGTGGGCTTTTCTGGTCACCGGTATGGTGACGGTATTTCTTTACGCCAAACTGTGGAGGCGTATGGACGTATTGACGGACATCCAGTTTTATGAAGTTCGATACACTGGAAAGGGCGCAGCGTTTTTGCGTGGCTTCAGAGCTCTCTATCTCGGGGTCTTTTTCAATATCATGATCATGGCTTCGGTCTCTCTTGCAGCGATCAAGATTGGTGGTGTCATGCTAGGATTCAGTCCTCTGCAATGTATCTTTTGGGCATCGGCGGTTACGTTGGTATTCTCAACATTGGGAGGATTTAGGGGAGTTGTTTTCACTGACTTCCTGTTGTTTATTGTGGCCATGATAGGCTCTTTGGGGGCTGCTTTTTTCGCTATTGATCATGCGGATATTGGGTCGTTGGGAGCCTTACTGGAGCACCCAAACGTCGCGGACAAGATTGGATTTTTTCCGACGGTGGAGCGTGACGCCACGGGGGCGTTGACAGATGAGAACCTAAACCTCTGGATGACATTGCTGGTGATCCCGTTAGTCGTCCAGTGGTGGAGTGTCTGGTATCCGGGTGCGGAGCCAGGCGGTGGCGGTTATATCGCTCAGCGTATGCTGGCGGCGAAAAATGAGCGACAGGCAACGGGGGCGGTTCTCTTTTTCAATTTCGCTCACTATGGGCTGCGTCCTTGGCCTTGGATCATAGTAGCACTTGCGTCGTTGGTCGTATTCCCGACTCTAGAGAGCATCCAGGTGGCGTTTCCCGAAGTAGATCCAAGCGTTTTAGGTCACGATCTTGCCTATCCAGCGATGCTGACCTTTCTACCAAGTGGTTGGATGGGTCTCGTGCTTGCATCGCTGGTAGCCGCTTACATGTCGACGATTTCGACGCATCTGAATTGGGGCTCCTCGTACGTAGCGCACGATTTTTACAAGCGTTTCGTTAAGCCGAAAGCGAGTGGTAAGGAACTGGTATTGGTCGGCCGGATATCAACCGTGGTGCTAATGGTGTTTGCTGGCTGGCTGGCCCTTAATTTGAAGAGCGCTCTTGATACGTTTCAAATTTTGCTTCAAGTCGGTGCGGGTACGGGACTTCTTTTCATCCTTCGCTGGTTCTGGTGGCGAATCAATGCCTTCAGCGAGCTGGCGGCGATGATTACTTCCTTCACTATCGCGGTTATATTCAAGGTGGTAGAGCCTGGATGGGCTTGGTGGGTAGAGCTCATCAGTGGTATTGGAATGACAACATTCATTTGGGTAACGGTGACTCTCCTTACGCCTCCGAGCGACATGAAGAATTTGCTCATGTTCTACAAGCGGGTCAGCCCTGGAGGCAACGGTTGGAATCCTGTGCGTGAACAATCCAAGACTTTCCTCCCCAGACCGGAGGCCCTGTGGCCGCAAATTACCCAGTCCCTTATGGGCATCGTTTCCGTATACGGTTTTCTTTTTGGAATCGGAAAACTGATTTATGGGGAATATGGAATAGGCCTAACTTTCCTAGTGATAGCGATCGGTTTGGCGGTGAAACTAATCACCTCAAAAAATGTGGGCGGCGGATTAAGAAGCATGATTGACAAATGACATGTGGATACAGAATAAAACAAAAAGCCTTCAGCTAAAATGAAAAGTGAAGAAAGTTCGCGCCGCAAATTCGTAAAAATTGTAGGGGCTTCGGCGACCGGAATCGTGGCCGGTTGTGCGGTAGCGAAGAAGAGTGAAATGCCTTCGCGGAGAGCTGGCGCCAAGTATATGGGCGACTTTGTCGCTCCTAAACTCGATACTGTGCGTTGCGCCTTTATCGGTGTTGGAGCTCGAGGGAGCGGGCACAACAGGCAGATCGCGGAAATCGAAGGCACTGAAGTGGTTGGAATCAGTGACCTGTACGAAGATCTAGCGAAAAAAGCCCAAGGCAAGAGCGTTGCGGCGGGCAAGGGAGAGCGGCATCAAAACATTAAATTGTACTACGAAAATGGTGATAGCTGGAAGCAAATGCTTCGCGAGCTAAAGCCTGACATGGTAGTCATCGCTACTCCATGGAAGTTGCACGCTCCGATGGCAATTGAGGCCATGAAGTCAGGAGTGCACGCGTTTGTCGAAGTTCCCTTGGCGTTGACCAATAAGGAAATGTGGGATGTCGTGGATACATCGGAATCAACCGGCAAGCACTGTATGATGATGGAGAATGTCAACTACGGGCGCGAAGAGTTGATCTATCTTAATATGTGCCGCCAAGGGGTGATTGGCGAATTGCTGCACGCCGAAGCCTCATACATTCACTCGCTGCGTCGCCAAATGAAGAGTAGGCGCGGTACCGGCTCTTGGAGAACCTACCATTACGCAAACCGTGATGGGAACTTGTATCCTACTCATGGCCTTGGCCCAGTGGCACAATACATGAATCTGGCTCGTGGAGATGACAACTTTGGAAGACTGGTTTCGTATTCAACCCCTGGACGAGGCCGCAATCTGTACGCGAAAAAGAGCTTTCCGGACGATCATAAGTGGAATAATATTGATTTCAAAGGGGGTGACCTCAATACGTCGATCATCAAAACGAATTTGGGACGAACCGTAATGGTTCAATGGGACGAAACTAGTCCTCGTCCCTACTCTCGTCACAATTTGATACAAGGGACCAAGGGGACCCTAGCGGGGTTCCCCACTCGAGTGGCTTTAGAAGGTGGAGTAGAAGGGGTGACCGACAACCACCACAAGTGGGCGGAGGGGGAGTACTTGGAAACGATTTTTGCTAAATACGAGCATCCTTTATACAAGCGTCTCGGAGAACTTGCTAAGAAGATGGGTGGCCATGGGGGAATGGACTTTATCATGCGATACCGTATGATTGAGTGCTTGCGTCTTGGGCAGCCGCTGGATCAGAATATATATGAAGGTGCGTTTTGGAGTGCGGTTTCACCGCTGAGCGAAAAATCGGTTGTGGAAGATGGGGCCCCACAAGTGTTTCCCGATTTTACGCGAGGAGAGTGGAAGCATACGAAGCCTTTAGATATTGTCGGGTAACAAAGTAGCTTGGTGCTTCAGCCTGAGCAGGAAAGATTGAGAACGAAAAATGGCTTAGACTGAAGCACTGATCTAAGGATAAAAAGTAGACTAATTATGAAATCGATTCTCTTAATTTCGGTCGTAACGATCCTGCAACTACAACCAGTCTATTCAGAGAAGCCAAACATCGTTTATATTCTCGCAGACGATTTAGGCTACAATGAACTTGGCTGCTATGGACAGGACACGATTGAAACGCCAAACATAGACGCCCTAGCGGCGAATGGTATTCGATTCACTCAGCATTACTCAGGTTCCCCGGTTTGCGCGCCATCACGCTGTGTTCTCATGACAGGGAAACACACAGGCCACGCTTACATTCGTGGCAATGATGAGTGGGGGGAACGTGGAGACACTTGGAATTTCGCAAAGGCGGTCGAAGATCCGAATCTCGAGGGTCAGCGCCCGCTTCCAGTAGGGACTGAAACGATTGGTACGTTGCTACAGGGAGTTGGATACAAAACGGCCATTGTCGGTAAATGGGGACTGGGTGCCCCCCTTACAAACAGTATCCCGACCAAGATGGGGTTTGACTTTTTCTACGGATACAACTGCCAGCGTCAGGCACACACTTTCTATCCCAAACACCTTTGGAAAAACGAACAAAAGGATTGGCTCGATAATGAGCTAGTCGTTCCGGGAACGAAGCTGGCAGAAGGAGCAGATCCAAACGATCCTGCGAGCTATTTGAAATACCGGTTAAGCGAATATGCACCGGAGCTTATGCTCGAGGAGGCCTTGGGCTTTGTAAGGGAAAACAAGGAGAGCCCCTTCTTTTTGTATTTCGCTTCGCCCATTCCGCATGTTCCGCTGCAGGCCCCGGCGAGTTGGGTTGAATATTACCAGGAAAAGCTGGGACCTGAAGATCCCTATCTTGGGAACAAGGGATATTTCCCCAATAGGACCCCCCGAGCGACCTATGCAGCAATGGTATCCTATTTGGATGAACAGGTGGGCGACATAGTCAGTGAGTTGAAAGATCTAGGATTGTACGAAAACACATTGATTCTGTTTTCCAGCGACAACGGCCCGACTTACAATGGCGGTAGCGATTCCGCCTACTTTGAAAGTGCTTCGCCCTTCAAAAGTGAATACGGTTGGGCCAAAGGTTTTTCCACGGAAGGGGGTATTCGCGTACCGATGATTGCCAGCTGGGAGGGCATGATCAAGGGTGGACGAACTTCTCAGCATGTCTCCGCCTTTTGGGACGTACTCCCTACACTGTGCGAGCTTTCCGGCGCCCGAGTTCCATCGGATGTAGACGGACTCAGTTTTGTCCCGAATCTTCTGGGAGAACCGCAAGAACCTCATGAATTCCTTTATTGGGAATTTCCTGCCTACGAGGGTCAGCAAGCGGTTCGCATGGGAGATTGGAAAGCCCTGCGAAAAGGGATTTTCAGAGGAAACATGGATCTGGAGCTGTACAATCTGAAGACTGACCCAAGGGAGCAGTTCGATGTTTCTGCTGCCTATCCTGAAGTTGTTGGTAGGATTGAAGCGATTATGGAGAGCGAACACGAACCTGCGGTTTTGGCACGCTTCAAGATTAAGCAGCTAGGGGATTGATCATGGGCGGGTATCCAGCCGATCCCATCCTTCGGGATCCTTGGGTTTCTTAAAGAATCTGATGCCCAAATATGGATGACTACAATCTGCAGGTTGTAATTTCTGTCGCCGATTGTATGGCTGCTTGTAAATTCTAGAGAGTTGCCGTAGTAATTCTTACCATGACGCCGGGATTTTTTTTTAGAATTGGCATCACGATCGGTTTTTTCTTTGCTAGCACCTTAAGTTCTGTTGCCAAACTCAACGTGGTATTCATCATGACGGATGACTTAAACTGCGATCTGGGCAGCTATGGTCACCCGTTGGTTCAGTCTCCCAATATTGATCGGCTGGCTGAGGAGGGAGTTCTTTTCGAGAATGCTTACTGTAACTATCCCGTTTGCGGCCCCTCTAGAGCCAGCTTTATGACGGGCTTATATCCAGAGCAAAATGGCGTGACCGTGTTGCGAAGGATGTTCCGGGACTATGTTCCAGACGCGGTGACGCTTTCGCAGCATTTCATGGCGAATGGATACACGGCGGCTCGGGTTGGAAAGATCTATCACTACGATAATCCGAGAGGCATTGGCACGGATGGGCACGACGATCCGGCTTCTTGGGATACGAAGATAAACCCACGTGGACGCGACAAGGAAGAGGAGGAAAAGATTTTTTCGCTACGACCTGGAAGTTTTGGGGCCACATTGAGTTGGCTTGCAGCTGAAGGGGAGGATGAAGAACAGACAGATGGTATCGTGGCGACAGAATCCATCCGGTTATTACGCCAGTATGCGGCTACGGAAGAACCCTTTTTTCTCGCGGTTGGATTCTATAAACCGCACACCCCATATGTTGCTCCAAAGAAGTATTTCGATTTGTATGACTTGTCTGAAATCACTGTCCCACGGATTCCAGAGGATTATTGGGATACTCTTCCTGAACCCGCCCGGAAATCGGTTACTGCGTTTAAACCCCAAATAGACCTACCAGAGGAAATGGCTCGTAAGGCGATTCATGCCTACTATGCGACGATCTCCTTTGTAGATGCTCAGATCGGACGAGTCATGGACGCCCTCGAAGATCTAGGCTTAAAAGAGGATACCATTGTGCTCTTTAGCTCAGATCATGGATATCACATGGGTGAACATGGGCACTACCAAAAGAACACGCTTTTTGATGACGCGGATAGAGTGCCCTTGATAATTTCTGCTCCGGGGGTTACGCAATCGGGTCGGCGGGCTCAAGGGTTTGCTGAGATGATTGACTTTTACCGTACCTTAAGTGATTTAGTCGGTTTGCCTAGCCCGCCGGACTACGTGAAGGGAATCAGCCTGCAGCCTGTCCTCAGGGATGTTTCAAACACGGTCCGCTCCAATGCCTTCACACAGTTGATAAACGGATATACGCTACGGACCGATAATTTCCGGATTACGCAATGGAAAATCGATGATCCGGACAATCTGGAGTTGTATGACCTAAGGAGGGACCCTGAGGAAATGCGAAACGTCGCCCGAAATCCGGAGTATGAGCAGGAGATTGAGAACTTGCTCAAAGCACTTGAGGGCCGGATTGCAGATGCGACGGCTAGGCCAATTGGGCTAGACTTCACCCCTCCAGATTCTAGCGATAGAGGTGTCCAGAAAACCTACGACTAGAACTGAGGTCTCAAGTCGAGAAAGTGATTTTGGACCAAGCTAGATCGAAGACTAAATGCGGTGAAAATCTTCACTTGGAACTTTTTGGAGGACGTCGCAGTCTGATCGGAGGGATTCATTCTTGCCGGGGACTTAGTGAAGTTTGCATCGCCCGCCCCCCTGACATCGCTGTAAACGGCGTTCAGTTCTTTAACGTGGGATTACGATTCCCAACTTGCTGAGAACCCAAATGACGGGATAGCCAAGGTCGAGCTCATACCAGCGAGTGGCAAAGTTGAGACGGCTGGGATACTTATGGTGGTTGTTTTGAAAGGTCTCGCCCACGAAAAAGACATCCCAAAGAAACGTGTTACGAGATTGGTCACTCGTGTCGTAGTTCCGATATCCATATTTGTGTCCACACCAATTCACAAAAGCTCCATGTACGGGGCCCATAAGGAAATGGACGGGTAGCAGGGCGTACATCCAAAGCGGGGGGCTAACCCATAGGTAGATGCCGATGTATGCTCCACAAAAGGCCAACCGAACCGAGTGGCTGTTGCCGATCCGGTCGATCCGATCCCAAGTGGGTAGCCCTTGTATATAGGGAGAGCTGGATGTTCGTTTGCCGTTTTTGAACTCAAGGTAGATGCGAGCGGTGTTGATCATCATCGAAATCACATCCTTCAAAAAGTGAGGCGAATGAGGGTCGTGCTCGGTGTCGCTGTGCTTATGGTGTTCTAGATGGAGTTGGGCATAGGATTTCGGATGGAGAAATGAGGATCCCTGTGTGATGAAAGTGAACAGGTAAAAAAACCGTTCCCAAAACGGATTCATCAAAAACATCCTGTGCGCCATGTAGCGATGCAGAAAGAAACTCTGAGCGAAAACGCTCGCGTACCAGTGAGCCACAAAAAAACCGATAATGATCAGCATGCCAGTTCCTTTTTTCGCAAAATACCCGTTAACCTAAATTCGCTTACTAAAGACGTAATGAGACACGCCCCATTCCAAACCATCTTTGTAGCCAAAGAGCTCAGAGCAAGCCAAGAAAAATAAACGCCATCGCCACATCCATTGTTTGCTATTCTTCGGACCGTAAACGGCGTCGAAGACGCTTTTTACCTCGGCCTCATTCTGGTTCATGTTGTCAAGCCAGGCTTCCGCTGTCTTCTGATAGTTAGTCCCATCTAGCAACCATGAAGCATCCTGCTTTAAGTGCTGATCGAAACTAGGGAGCAGGTCGTGCGAAGGCATAATGCCACCGGTAAAGAACTGGCGTGCCATCCACTCTTTGGGATTGTTGGAGTCGTAGTCGTAGGCGTATCGCCGATGCGAGAACACATGTATAAACATTTTGGCATCGTCGTGCATCCAGGAGCTGATCCGTTGAAAAAGCTTTTCGTAGTTGCGAGCGTGTTCGAGCATCTCGACAGAGACAATTCGATCGAAAACCATGTCGGGGCTGAACTCGTTCACATCGCAGGTAACCACTTTGAGGTTGTCGATCCCTCTCGAGGTTGCTTGTTCCCGAATGTGCGTCGCCTGGCTGTGTGAATTTGACACCGCGAGAAAGTTGGCGTTCGGGTATCGAGGGGCGGCCCAAAGGGAAAACGATCCCCAGCCGCAACCGAGGTCGAGGACTTTTTGGTGGTCAGTAAGTTGGGCACGGTCTTCGATCTGCTTTAGAGCGGCCTCTTCAGCCGCTGCCAAGGATTTGCAGTCGCTGGGCCAGTACGAGCAGCTGTATTTCAAATTGGGACCGAGAACAAATTTGTAGAAAGCGGCCGGCACTTCGTAGTGCTGCTCGTTCGCCTTTTCGGTATCCTGGGCAATGGGGCTCTCTCTTAGCCGCTCCAGGAAGGCGTTGCGCTCTTCAGTTGTTTTGGAAGTTTCGATGGACAGCTTTTTGCCTACGCGCTGGCGGATGCCAAATCGAAGGAGCCAGTAGGGAAGGTGTCCATTTTCAGCGAATTTTATTGCGTTCATAATGTACTAAATAGCTTGGGTTAATTCAGGGCACTCCAACGGGGTTTTTTGCTTCTTCTCGAAATGATAGGCGGTTTCATCTGCCCGGCCAAAGACCAGCTGGCATACATTGACATGCCGTCGTAGAAAGCCTGCTTCGCAGTAGGCAAGATAGTATTCCCATTTCCGCTTAAAAAAATCATCAAATCCCATTTTCTCGATTTCATCCCATTGATCGAGAAAACGGTTACGCCACTCTCTCAATGTGCGAGCGTAGTGGAGCCCAAAGCTTTCCATGTGGTACAAATCTAGTCGCCCGCTTTTTTCGGCATTCTCCAACAGTGCATGAGTTGAAGGGAGATGGGATCCCGGAAAAATGTGCTTTTGAATCCAATCTACTCGATCCTTGTATGCTTCGTAAAGAGGGTTTGGACAGGTGATAACTTGAATTCCGACGAGACCATTGGGTTCTAGCAGGGCCTCGATATGTTTGAAATATTCGCCCAGAAATTCCCGGCCAACCGCTTCCATCATCTCGATAGAAACAATACGATTGTAGGTTCCCTGGAGCTTTCGGTAGTCTGTCATTATTATGTCGATACGATGCTCTAGTCTCTCCTCTCTCACCCTTTGAGTAGCTCTGTCGAACTGCTCTTTGGAGATGGTGGTGCCTGTGATACAGCAGTCGTAGTGTTTAGCCGCGTAAATGGCGAAGCCACCCCAGCCGCAGCCAATTTCAAGGATATGGCTCGTGGAATCGATCCCTAGCTTGCGGCAGAGTCGATCGTACTTCTCTGCTTGGGCTTCCTCCAATTGGGTCTCGGAACCCTCGAAGTAACCTGAAGAATAGGTGAGACTCGGGTCAAGAAAAGTCTGGTAGAAGCGGTTGCCAAGGTCGTAGTGGGCATGGATATTATTGCGGCTGCCTTCTACGTTGTTACGGTTTCTGTGGTGAAGCAATCCGGTCGCGAGGGAATTCACCTTTCGGATTAAGGAGGCGAAATAGGGGCTGGTGCCCCTAGCAATGTACTTGCTGTTGATGAGAAGCCACTCCAAGGCACCGGTAAGGTCATCGGAACTCCAATACCTCTCTTGGTAAGCCTCTCCCAAACCTATTCCTCCCTTGTGGGCCAATTCGTTAAAAAATGCGTCGCTGTGAACGCAGAGATTTTGGATTTTTTTTCCGTCGGGCTGTCCGCAAACGATGCTGTCGCCGTTGGTTAGGGAAAGGTTGAGTTGTCCGAGACGAGCTTTTTGCAGGCTCCTAATGATAACTTTTTTGTACAAGGACTTCATGAGCTAATGTTCTTGGTAGTTTTCCTTTGTTAGGTAGGGGTGAGTGTTGGTCTGGAGATGCGGATTTTCGGATTTCCGGAAGTACGGGACTCCCTTCAGGTAAAGTCGAAGGGCTTGCCAGTGGATCGCTCCTACAATTTTGAGGGTTAGCAGTGGAAATTGCAGTGCGCTGACAAGCAAGTTTTTGTCCGTTAAAGGGCTTTTCCTGCCTGTGAGTACACTATTAAAGTAGGTCTCGCCATTCTTTGATTGGCTGATAGCGATCCTCACATGCTCGCGAGGAGTTGCGATTTTGAAATGAAATTGTGTGTCCAGTTCGCTGAATGGGGAAACGTAGAAGTTCTTGATCGTGTCGGCATGGCTTCGCCCATCGGTTTGTGACCTTACAATGAAGAGCTTTTGCTCGTTGAACGTGTTTCCCACTTCAGCGATTGAGCAGATTGGGGAACCATTTTGGTCGGTGACAAAGTAAAAAGAAACGGGGTTGAAAAGGTGCCCCCAGGTTCTCAAGTGAGTTAGCAGGTGGATTTTGCCTACAGGATCTTCGATACCTTGCTCTCTAAGATAATTCCTAATGCTCGTTTTGAGATCTGTCTTCGAGGGATTGTAGTGATCATCATCTCTGAATTCGTACGGCGCGAAATGGTTGTGCCCTATAAAACTGTAGCTTCGATCTAGCGATTCAATCTCATCGAGGTCCAAGTAGAACATAAATAGCTTATACCTGAAGGAATGCCGCTTAGGAGCGGTCCGTTGATGCATGACCTCGGACTTATACAGGCACGAGTTCATTGGGGCGTTTTATGCGGTTGTTGAGATCGTCCACTACATTGAGAGCTGACCAAAGGGCGTCCTCGTGAAACCCGTTTCTAAAGTAGCTGCCACAGAAACGGATTCTGCCAGAAGCATTGAGCTCGGGTAATCGTTGCTGTGCTGAGATGGCAGCGGCATCGAATCGAGGATGTTCGTAACGTGTCTGCCAGTAAGTCTTTTCAGGATTGATTGAGCCGGTGTAGTCTACACTAACGAATAGATTTTTTTTCGTATTGAGATTTTGTAGGCTATTCATCCAATAGTGCGTAGAGGACACGATCTCTCCGAGCGGGCTTGTTTGGTTAAGAACGTTCCAGGAAGCCCACGCTTTTTTTGATTGCGGCATCACTGAAGCGTCAGAGTGAAGTTTCACATGGTTCTTGTTGTACCGAAATGCGGACAGCAATTTACTCTGTAGTTCGCTCGGACATTCCAGTAGACGTAGGGCCTGGTCCGCGTGGGTGGCGACAATGATGAAATCGTAGCTTTGCTTTTTCCCTGCCTCGTCTAAGAAATAGGCACAGGCGGTGTCTTGTCCGATGGCTTTGATATTTTGGCTGAGGAGCGTTTTGTTAGGGAGTGAGGCAAGTAGCTTTTCTTTGTACTGATTGCTTCCGCCTTCTACTGTTTTCCATTGGAGCTGAATTCCCACTCCGAGCATTTGATGATTTTTCATGAATCGCAGAAGCGGAAGTGCGGGAAAATTATTAATTTCCCCTCCGGGTGTAGACCAAATGGCACCCGCCATCGGCAGCACGAAATCATTCATTACCTGGTGGCTGAGCGAGTATTGCTCCGCGAAATCGCCGAGCGAGAACTCGGGAGAGGGCTTGTCTGCAATCACTGCATTGGCCGCCCTGAAAAACTTCAAGATGTCCCTGTACAATTTCCAGTGAACGGGATTTAGAAGATTTTTCTTCTGGGCGAAAAATGTGGAGAATCCGGAGCAAGCGTACTCAAGATTTCGGTTTGCATTGCAGACTCCAAAAGACATGGAAGTGTTATAGGATTTGACCCCTAGTTCTTTAAAAAGTCGGACGAGATTTGGGTAGGTCGTATCGTTGAATACCATAAAACCCGTGTCGACGGGAATAGAGTCGCCGCTGAGGGAAACGGAAACGGTATTGGTGTGCCCCCCCGCATAATTGTTCTTTTCCACGAGTGTGACGTCGCATTCGTGCCGCAAGTAGAAGGCGGCAGCCATCCCGGCGATACCGGTGCCAATGATTGCGACCCGATGTTTCACGGCGTGTCGGGAGGGATGATGAGATTATCTTTCTGGCACAGGTACAGGAGAGCGTCTTCAACGATTGCCCTCGCTTTCCCAATTTCCGTTCCTAGGTATTCGTGGACCTCCTTGTCGGTGGGAGACTCGATCTCGCAACGTCGGCAGTAGTTTTCGAATGAGGCGAGACTGGCAACGAGGGCAGAGGTATGGTGTGGGCACTCGCATTTGATGTTTGGATTTGAAGCGGCGATGGTAGCCAGTTGTTTGTCTGTGAAAAGACGAGGTGCTGAGTTTAGAGAAATTTCTGATTGAGCGGTGGGATCTGCCTGGTGCGTCGCATTGGCGAGAGCAGCGTTGAGATAGTGCGTCAAGAGCTCAGGAGAGCAGGGTATTCGAATGAGAAACCGGCCTTCCTTGGAAAACTGTCTTAATAGTTCACTTGGCGCGTAGTCATATACTAAGGCCATTGGAACGTCTGGATATTCGATAGCTGCGACGCTGACTCGTCGTCGGCACTCAATTGCGGAGACGTCGAGATCCACCATGAGGATGTCTGGGTGCTCTTCATCTTTTTCTGCTATGAGGAACTGGCTCGGTAGGTTGCCGGACCAAGTTTTAGCGATATTCCCGATGGGGAGAACTTTGGTTTTGTCAGATGAGGATCGTTTGGTCCGAGCCTCGGTGTGACGAGTTTCGTACTCCAGTACTCGGCTTCTAAGCTCGGACAAATTAAGTTTTGCGATGGAACTGATCGAGTCGCCCATGTTCGTCAGGCGTTTCATCAGTGCGAGTTGTTCCACCTGCTCTTGGGAATACCGCCGACGTCCCGTGGGGGAGCGAAACCCAGCTTCAATAAATTTTCGACGTTCCCAAGTCCTTAGGGTGTTGGGAGATAGTCCAGTGATTTTGGATACGGCACCTATTTCGAAGTAAGGATTTTCAGTTTGAAGATTCATTTTAGTTGATTATGAATATTATCGTTAGGTTTTAGTTGTTTTGTCTATAGAATGTTAACGGAAAGAAAGGTTCGTCAATATCCCATGTTAGGTCCAGTCGAGGGGTATGGGTTAAATCCCGATTATGAAAAGTGGTGGTGTAGTAAATTGGGAACGTTCGTAATTCTAGCGACCTGAAGGGAGGTTTGGTCCGAAACAATTAGAGGCCTGCCTACTTCGAGAGGTTTGCGGCGCCCGGCTGCGGATTCGGTTAACCAGGTAAGGGTGATAGGACAGTTTCGACCTCAGGAAATAAGCCCGTAGTTGACTGAAATGCATCGATGGACGCTTGGATCGTAAGCTCGGCGGCCTCGATGCTGACTGAGAGCCGTGCAATGCTTACACCGATTGAAATTGTGCTAAGTGTTTTTCTCATTGTCTTGAACAGTTTAAAGAGACCGAACTAGGTATTAGATAACTTGTGAAGTAGTTCACACAGCAGAAAACACGGGTTTGGTCTGGCCTGAGCAAGGAAAACAGGGCCAATCCTACCTTCTTACAGAGTTCAAAAATTGTTCATTGTAAATATTCGGGCTATATATGATGCTTGAACAAAAATAAATCGGCATATTTGAGTCAAAAATAAGCATAATGATAGATTGCACAGCTAATGATACTGCCCCAACTCAAAAGACCTTTAAGTGAACAACTTTTTGGTTGTTCATAAAAAGGGATCGCGGTTATTTCTATGTAACTACAGGATAACCGCGGTTCATCGTCCATTTCGAGGCCGCTAATCTTATCCAGGGTGCGGGGACAGCTGTTCATTCTGGATCCAAAGTCTTTTGCAAATATTCTACGGAATTCACGCATCCAAGAATTGCCCTCAAGATTACCGCTCTGATCGTTGTGGGTTTTTGCTGACGCAGGCTTGTCTAAAAGGGTCAGGGAACATATCAGTTCGATTTTCCTTCGGTAAAAAGGCAAAACGATAGTGCTCAACATTGGTAAGGTTGCTTGTTTTGATCGTGAAAGAGACTTTTGACGATTGGTTGGCGAGTTGGTAGGGTAAAGACCGAATAACATTGCCCACATCATTGCTGGACCCGGAAACTATAACGAGAAAACGGTCACTTAAGTCTGCGGATACTTCGATATCCGCCTCAACTATGAGACTGCGAGTTTCATTAGATTTTAGATAGACGAGGAGGTCGTCCATTTCTGCAACCACAGCAAGTTTTTGGTTGGCGGCATCATCAACTACGGAAATCCGCTCCGCCTTGATTGTTTCTAGGCGATTATTGATTCGAACAATGACGTTCTCGTTTTCAATACCAGTTTCAGAATATTCTTCATTACGATACTTAGCGATCACCAAAGCTCAAAAGGTTGAACGAGTCCGAATGGCCAACGAAAGAAGGGAGTAGTGAAATTTCATCGGGGTAGATTGAGTTGTTACTTTAGCAATACACAACGAATTCGCCTCAAAAAACTAGCAAGTCATCGGAACGAGATGGGACAAAATGGGTAGTGGGTAATCAGAGATTGCCCGCCAACAACAAAATGTTTGTCCGAGTTGCTCAGTTCGAGAACCGTTTGTCGTCCGGATTCCCTCCACTGAGGACGTAGGCGGTAAGGTCGAAGATCTCTTCCTTGGTCAGCATATTGATGAGCCCAGGGGGCATAGGCGATACCGGCGAAGGTTCGAGGCTCTTGATTTGCTTTCGGTCAATGTTGGTACGCTGGTTGGGATTGGTGAGATCCGTGTTTATCGTAACTCTGTCGGCCTTTAGATTGACGACCACTCCGTAGTGAGTCCCGCCATTGAGCATCTCCACGGCGATCGGAACGAATTGCTCATTGATCTCCTTGCTAGGATTGATGATCTGGTCGAGAAAGTCGCTTGGAGAGTACCGTCCACCGGAGCCAGTAAGGTCAGGTCCCGTGGAGCCACCGGCATTCTGGAATCTGTGGCAGGAGTAGCAGCCGGTTCCAGCGAACATAGTACGGCCTCTTTCAAAATTGCGGTTTGCCATGCTCAAATTCGCTTCTGCGGCAAGGTCGTCCATCGTCCAGGTTTTAACGTAAGTCCGACCCTTCATAAAATTGGCTGTGAGGGCTTCGGTGGGTGACTTCCTTTCAGACTTTCGCGAGAGAACGGCCGCAAGATCACTGCGTTCTTTGTCGGTTAGAGTTGCCATCGCCTCCTTGCGAATGTTCTCGATGAAGATTTCGAAGGACGCACCACCACGGTAGTTCGCTGCGTTGAGAAACCACTCGATGTAGTCCGTGCGGAGTTGATTGTTCCATCCCGCCTTTAACATGCGAAGCGACCGAGCATACTCGAGCTGCTCCTCCTGAGTCGGAGCTTGCTTTAGCAGCTCGATCGCCTTTCGAGCGACGGTGGGGGCCTGCAGATAAACGAGCGTCTCGCAAAGGAGCTGGTTCATCTCAATCGTTTCCGCTGGGAACTGAGCGTCCAGTTGAACGGTTGCTCTCAGGGCCAGTTCAGGGTTGGGAGCTCCAAATCGGTTGAACACTACTTGATAGGTTCGAACCAAAGCACGCCGTCCTGTTTCGTCGAGATCCTCGAAGTCAATGTCTAGGAGAGCATTGATAATGTTATTGCCTATAGTCTTGTTGACAGGTGGATCGCCTTCCTTTCGGTGAAAGCGATCAATTCCTGTTGCACGAGCGAGCGCGAGCAACGCCGATATGCGGCGTTCGGGAATTTTCTCTTTAAGGGCGCGGTTGGCCCAGCTTTTGGAAGGCTGGCTTTCTATGGCAATTCGAGCGGCAGAACGAATGAATGGGTCCTCATGATTCAAATACTTCCACGACTTATTGATGGCCCTTGAATCCACAAATCCATGAAAAACCTCAAGACTATGGCGCAATTTTCTGGCTTTCTTTCCGCTGTTTTTCACGATAGAGGGGGAAGTGTCTTCATCACCGATGTAAGTAACGCGATAGATCCCCGACTGAACTTTGCGGCCCCCAATAGTGAAATACATTGCGCCGTCACTTGGATTGATAACAATGTCGGTAACGGGAAGCGGGGCACCGGAAATAAAGTTCTCTTTCTCGCCCTTATAGCTGGAACCGTCTGGACGTAGGTGGACGCTGTAGATCTTACCCCAACTCCAATCAAGAATGTATAGAGCATTTTGATACCTGGCTGGAAACTTAGCTCCGTAACCAAAGGCCACACCCGTGGGTGAACCGGGACCGATATTAATGGTAGCAGGTAAGCTGTCGACGTACCATTCGGGCCACTTGCCCGTTCCATTACGCCAGCCATAGTCTGAGCCGCTCACAGTGTGGAGAACGCGAGTAGGGCGGTACCATGGGGTGTTAAAGTCGTACTCCATGTCCGCGTCGTAGGTAAAGAGCTCTCCCTCGGCGTTAAAGTCAGCATCGAAAATATTGCGGTAGCCGTGAGAGTAGATTTCGAAGTCCTTACCATCGGGAGATACTTGGTAGATGATTCCCGCAGGAGCCAGGCGGTCGCGGTTGTGTCCTCGGCCATCGGGCATTCGGGGAAGTAGGTGGTCTTCCCCCCAATTCGTATTTACCCGAGAAGAGATCCATTCGGTTGGCTCGGTGTTATTGCCCGTTATCAGAAATAGCGACTCACCATTCGGGGAGAGCTGAATGGCATGGACGCCGTGGTCTCCACGTGCGGAAATTTGGCGTAGCAGCTCGACCTTGTCTAGCATGTCGTCCCCGTCAGAATCGGTGAGGCGGTAGAGACCGGACTTGGTGGGATCGCGGTATTCATTAACCCCTACGTAGAGAGCGTCGAAAGCCCATAGCATTCCGTTAACCGCTTCAATTTTGGCAGGGACCTTTTCCACGTCTTCAGGGTTAAGTTTTTGGCCGGGGGCGGGAACCGGAAAACGATATAGGGCGCCGTATTGGTCGCTGGCAATGATTCGGCCCTTATTGTCGAGGCAAAGATTGACCCAGGAGCCTTGAGTCTCGCCCGGAACGGAATAGAGCAGCTCGACCTCGAAACCTTCTTTGACTGTTATGCGGTCGCGTGGCGTCGCCCGATTTTCATTAATGACCGCTCCTTCTTCAAATTCCTTGGGCTTAGCCACAAACGCCTCAATAGCCTCACGGCCCGCTTTCCCATTCAAGCGCTTTAGTTGGATGTCTTTTGTGTAGGTAACCATTGGAGGGCCACGGTGTAGTTGAATTCCTATCGCGCCTTTGCGAGGTATATCCGGAAAACGGTCGACCACATCTACAGTTACCACTCCATTTAATTTATGAATCACACGGGCACCTACTGCCAGCACTTCGTATTCATTCCAATCGTCGACTCTGAATTTGGGTTCCATGCCTAAATCACCGGTAATCTGCGGTTTGGATTTTCCTTTTTCATCCACTGCCTTGGTAACAAGGACTTTCTGCCCACGAGTGGCAACGATACCCCTGCCGGTTTTCTCGCTGTAGAACATGCCAAGATACTCTGGCTTGGGGTGAATATCGAGCTGATTTCCAGATAGCCCATAGGCCACGCCTTCGATAGCTTGAGCTCGATACATGATGCCGGAGTTGTTTTCCCCGACGAGTTTGAGCGTTGCCTTTAAGTGGAAATTGCCGACGTCTTCTCCCTGCCAGATGAGAAACGTGTTGGCGTCCAAGGTGACTCCATGTGTGGAGCCGACGATTGCTCCGTCTTCGACTTTCCAGAGACCACTTTGTCCTTTCCATCCGGAAAGGTCTTTGCCGTCGAAAAGGGATTCGAAGCTTTCCTGGGCGAACGCGGAAACAGCCAGCAGTGTGATACTGATCGTCGTTGCCATTTTGAATCGTTGGAACGCGGGTGCAGATGTTCGAGTCGTCATAAAGGTTTTTTAGCTCTTGAAAGTGAAACGGTAGCATATCGTCACTAGAAAAATTTGACGGCCAGGAGATGATGGGTACTGGTGCTTCCAACGCAAGCTGTCGATGCAGTCGCAAAACTGGTTGTGGATTCAGGATCGTAGGAATCATTATCCATGATGAGTCCCTAATCTGCTAGTACGATCGGTGCTAAACTTAGTGCCAAATTGGCATTGGTTGGTTAATCATTGGTCTTCGAGATGTCAGTTTGGATAGTTATTTCTCATGATGCGTTTATTCTTACTTCTAGCCCACCCATTCGTGATTGTTGATTCTGCTTGATCCGTCGAAGCCGCGGCTGCTGGAAAGCCAAACATTGTGCTGATCCTGTCTGACGACAAGACATGGACGTACTACAGTTTCATGGGGTACTAACGAATTGGCACGCCCCACATTGATCGGTTGGCGGGCAAGAGCGCGGCGTTCCGGCGAGGCTATGTTTCCACCGCCCTTTGTTGGCCGTCTTTGATGAGTCTATTAACTGGGCTGTATACGCAGCAACATTGAGCGTTGGGAAACAACCGAGCGGGAACCGAAGCCAATGCCAGACAAGCGAGGGAAACGGGTAAGAATTCCCGAGAGCTGATTATTTCCCACATTGATGACCTGTCGAGCGTTCCCGACCTGTTGAGCGAAGCGGGCTACCTGAGCCACCAGAGCGGTAAATGGTGGGCGGATTTTTACCAGCTGGGTGGTTTTACGCATGGTATGACTGCGTGCTTTCGCAAGCCAAGAGGTCGTCAAGGAGATGTGGGCCTGACAATTGGCCGCGACGGAATGGAGCTGGTTTTCGACCCTATCGATGAGCCAGTTGAAAAGAAAAAACCATTCTTCGGTTGGTACGCTCCGTTTTTGCCGCACACCCCCACAGGCCACCGGCGCACTTGTTCGAGAATTACAAAGCGATGGTTCTAGGGTATTTTGTCGCCAAGTATTATGCAATGTGCGAGTGGTTTGATAAGACTTCTGGGCAACTTCTTGAGAAGTTGGAAGCTGAGGAGCTTCACGAAAACGCACTGGTCGTTTACTTGTGTGACAATGGTTGGATTCAGAGTACAGATAGGAATGGATACGCGGCTCATTCCGAACGCAGCCCTAATGAGATGGGGACGCATACACCGATCCTGTTTTAATGGCAGGGTCGCATTGAATCGACCGATCGTCCTGAAATGTGTATGAGTATTGATATTTCATATACGATCCTCGCGACCGCTGGTGTTGAGGTTCCAAATATCTGGCCGGGTATAAATTTGCTACCCGGAATCGAAAGTGGAAAGAAGATCCGTCGCGACATGATATTTGGCGAAGCTCGAGCTCGCGATATTGCAAACTTACACAAGCCCTAAGATTCTCTTCTCTATCGTTGGGCAAGTGAATATGATTGGAAATTCTTGCTTCGGGATGACGGCCAATCGGGAAGCATGAAAAATCCTCCCGATGAGACAGCGCCTCTATTGTTTGACGTGAATATCGACCCCCACGAGAGGAACAATCTAGCCACATCGAATCCGAAACTCGTAGTTCGGCTGGCCCACAAGATCGCCCAGTGGTGGCCCATCACCGAGCGGAAAGTCTTAGGTCTTGAGTGGGGGAATCGATGTCCTTTTGTTACCGTTTGACCTATCGTTTTTGCTTCAAAGTGTGTCTGGATTGGAAAGGTATCGTGGCCATTGTTTATCTATGGGTTGACTTCCACTGCTGGTTTTGCAATCGATAGGTCCTATTTTTTTGCGACTGGCGAGTAAGGCGGGATTGACCGCTGGGAAGCTTCGCGGTTCTATCGAGCGCCTGGGTAGAGCCACTGTATGAAACTATAAATGCTTCCATCATGTCTAATCTGACTACGACGTCACCCGTCTGTGAGTATCTTTCGTCCCGCTCGCCGGATCAAGTGAATCCCGCCATGCTGAGCTATGTTGCAAACCTGCAACAAATCGCCTCGGTAAACGCACCGATCGCCGCATTGATTGTGAAAGAGCTCCAAGATCAACGCAGCAATCTCAAGCTCATTGCATCCGAGAATTTTACCACGCTGAATACTCAAGCGGCCATGGGCAATTTGCTTACGGACAAGTACGCGGAAGGATTCGCTGGGGCTCGGTACTACGCGGGTTGCGAAAACATTGATGCGATCGAGAGCGAAGCCTGTGAGCAAGCTTGCCGGCTATTTGATGCGGAGCACGCTTATGTGCAGCCTCACTCGGGGGCGGATGCGAACCTAATCGCTTTTTGGGCCATCCTGCAGGCTAGAGTCGGTACACCTCTTATCGAGGAAATGGGTGAAACCAACGCTTCCAAAATGTCCCGGGAGGATTGGAACAAGGTGCGTGCGGCGATGGGTAATCAGAAAATGCTCGGACTGGATTATTACTCCGGAGGCCACTTGACTCACGGTTATCGATTTAACATTTCCGCCCAGTTTTTCGATGCGTATAACTATTCGGTCAGCAAGGAGACCGGATTGCTCGACTACGATGAGCTGGAAGCTCAGGCACTGGAGATCAAGCCATTGATCCTGTTAGCGGGTTATAGTGCCTATCCCAGAAAGGTAGATTTCCGTCGGATGAAGGAAATCGCTGATAAGGTGGGAGCAGTTCTGTTGGTTGACATGGCCCACTTCTCAGGACTGGTTGCTGGGGGTGTTTTCGAGGGCGACTACAATCCGATGCCGTTTGCTGATGTAGTCACAACGACCACACACAAGACACTCCGAGGCCCCCGTGGTGGAGTGATCCTTTGTAAAAAGGAGTTTGCTGAGTATATTGATAAAGGGTGTCCTCTGGTGATTGGCGGACCGCTGCCGCACGTGATGGCTGCCAAAGCAGTTGCTTTTAAGGAAGCAAACGAGATTGAGTTTAAAGAATACGCACATAACGTCGTGAATAATTCCCGAGCTATAGCGGACGCCATGATCGACGAAGGTTTCAAGATCTGCACGGGTGGAACCGACAATCACCTCCTGCTGATCGACGTGACTCCGTTCGGTCTCAACGGACGACAGGCGGAAGCTGCCGTTCGTGAATGTGGCGTTACTTTGAACCGGAACTCATTACCTTTCGATCCCAATGGCCCCCACTACACGAGTGGATTGCGAGTTGGTTCCCCCGCGATTACATCATTGGGAATGGGAGCAGAGGAGATGAAGGAGATAGCTTCGATTTTTAAGCTCATACTCTCAAGCACTACGCCAAAAATACTCACTAAGGGTAAGAATGCAGGTCAGCCCAGCAAAGTGAAATACGATATACCTGAAACTGTTGTTGAGGAGGGAAGAGCTCGTGTGCAAAGCCTTCTAGACCGATTCGTATTGTATCCAGAATTGGATGTCGAATTCCTGAAAAGCCAATTTTCGCTATAGCAAGTGAGAAGGATAGGCACGACAAAGTATAATGTTAATGGCTTCGAAATTGAGCTTACTTTTTGTCACGGAGATTGGTGACTAGGTCCTACGAGTACGGAGTCTTCACTTAAGGAAATGTCGAAAAACTCCTTCTATTCCGATTACGATTTTGAACCACTCACTGGAGGGAAGAGACCAGATGACTACCGAACGCCTTTTCAGGTTGATAGGGACCGGATCATCCATTCGTCAGCCTTCAGAAAGCTTCAATCCAAAACCCAGGTTTATCTCTCGGGAGAGTACGATTTTTATCGTACGCGGCTGACCCATTCCATTGAGGTTGCCCAGATTGGTCGATCGATCTGCCATTTCCTGCAGAGCGACTCGAAGTATTTAAAAGACGACTTCTATATCGATTCGGATTTGGTTGAGGCCTGCTGCTTGAGCCACGATCTGGGCCATCCGCCTTTTGGTCATGGCGGTGAGCAAACGCTCCACCGTTTGTTTTACGACATTGGCGGATTTGAAGGGAATGCTCAAACCTTACGTCTGATCACGGATACGCTGTACCAATCAAGTGGAAAGCAAAGGGGTATTTCTCCTACGAGAGCATTTCTCGACGGCATTCTGAAATACAAGTCTTTGTTTTCAGAAAGGAATCGCCCTCGAAACCACTTCATATACGATTTTCAACGCGTGTATCGAGAATTTGTACACGAGAAAGACATTGATCGTAAGGGAGTACAAGTGGATGGTGCGTTTCGAAAGATGGCTAGTCTGGAGTGCCAGATAATGGACTGGGCGGATGATACTGCTTACTGTATCAACGATATCGTTGACGGCGTCCGAGCTGGTTTCCTTAGTTTGGAACGGCTTGAGCGTTGGGCGGCGAGAGAGGGTATCGATGCGGAGTCGCAACCCTTGTTTGACGCTTTCGTTAATGATATCCGAAAAGATCGGCTCGAAGCGGTTTTCGGGGTCAAGATAGGTGACTTTATTCGGTCCTGCCGTCTCGTTCCTCGTGAAAGTCCTCTGTCGAGAGTCACAAACCGGTATGCGTTCTCCTTGGAAGTTAATTCGGAGGCAAAACGAACGGCCCGCTTCTTTAAGCGAGTGGCCCTAGACCTTATTTTTAGGTCAGCGCCGCTTCAGCAGATGGACTACAAGGGAGATCGCATTTTGGAGGATTTGTTTCGAGCCTTGTCGGGTTCGTATTTGGAGTCGGAAAAGCCGAGATCCAAGATTCTTCCGGAACAGCAGGCGATTTGGATGAAGCAAGCAACGGAAGACCCCGAAAAGCAACGGTTGGTCGTTCGGGACTTCCTAGCCAGCTTGACGGATGGTCAGGCATTGAGAATTCACAAGCGTCTTTACGATCCCGAATACGCTTCGATCATCGACCTAGACTGAAGTATTTTGCCTTTCGCAATTCACGAAGGTCGGACCGTCTTATCTATGGTCTTTTGAGGTCCATTTTTAGAAAATTTCTAAGGTACGTGGATGGTACCCCTTTTGTCGCATGTTAGCGGGGCTCAATCGGGCATTTGATGAGCTTGTTGACACTAGTTTCAATCCTGAATAAAGGAACGTGATGCTTTCATCCGCACAGAGCATGAGGGACTACTACCGAGCGTTCTAGCAGATCGTCTCGAGCGAGATCATCCAGAAAGCCTGTGTTTGCTCATTGATCCAGGCGGTTGCAATACCTAGAATATCCCTCGGGGAATAGCGTGCATACGTTGAATACAGAGTGGCCGGTTGTTGTCGGAATGGGCTGTCCTTTTCTCGGGCGATTAGAAGGGCGGCCTTTCTGGATGGTCAAACCTTGACGAAAAATATGGCCATGCGGTCACACTCGTTGGCTATAGAAGCACCAATCGAATTCTGGAAGATTTGACGTTTATATTTAAAAAAATACGGGGTTAACTGGCGTATAGACGCGTACAGATACGTTCGATACAACTATATGTTAAAAGCTCAATATGGGGTTTCTGCAATGGAAACGGGAATGTCATTAAAACTAGGACTTCCTCAGCTGTGCAAGCTCGTCCAGGCAAGAATCGTAGATACGCGTCTGATTGCTCCAATCATAGTGTGCTACTAGGTTTGCTCCCTGAAAAGGCTTTTTCCAAGCTCCGCTTTGGATCAGTTCTGTCGTCAAGCCCAGGGCTTCGTCTTCTGTTTCATAGAAGTTCTGTGACCATTTGCTGGGCTCTAGATGATTGGGGTAGGCAAGCCGATTGGGTAGGATGGGGTGACATCCGCAGTGTATTGTTTCCACCACGCTTTGGCCGAAGAAGTCCTGTCGAGACGTGACTAGGGAAATGTCCGCCTCCCATAGCAGGCGAGCGTAGCCCGAGGGTAGAGAAACTCTCCCGTATTGCACGATTTGATTGCCGAGCCTTTCTTTTGCTTCCTTGAAATAAGGAGGTTCTTCTTCAAAGCCTTCTCCTAGCAAGGCCAAATCGAAATCGATTCCTTGTTCGACAAGACCGTACAATATTCGAAAAAAGCCGATGGGGTTTTTGTCATACTCCCAGCGATGGTTCCAAACGATCAGTGGCTTGTCTGCCATTTTCCCTCGATTTGGACAGCGAAAGGAGTCGAGTGCCTTCAGATCCATACCGAGCCAGAGGGTCGATGCGTTGTGTCGAATATTTGAAACCGTATCCAAGTTTTGGAAATCCGGGTATCGTTTTAGAAAATTGGGTAAGGCGTTCAGAAAAGACGTACGATGATAGTCGGAGTTGAAGTAGATCGCATCTGCTGCCAAGGCACTGGAATAGTTGATAAAGGCGTAGTGGAGGTCTCGTCCTTTCTTTGTATCAGAGTCTCTTGGGGACCAGGGGTAGAGTAACTGGTTCTCGTGGAAATAGACCGCAACCGGAGTACGAGCCGTTTCATCCCTCAGACAGGAGAGAAACACGGTAAGGTCGAGCATATCGCTGGCTATAATGGCATCGTATTGAATTCCGAGCGCTCGGTATTTTTCCGCTATTGTTACGGCGGCTCCATGCATACGCCACTTCCAGTGGCGCCCAGGCAGGGAGAGAATATCTATCCGATGTCTAGAACGATTTGCGAATTCGTTAGCCCAGCGTTGGTGTGACCCGGTAAAGAAAGGCTCTACAAGACAGATCTTGAATGTTTTGGGAGGAGTCTGGTTTTGTGGTGACACTTAAGTTCTAGGAGCAGCCGCATCCGCCCTGCCGGCAACAGCTCTCTCCAGCGGATGGCACCAGAGCACTCTGGGTGCTTCCAGTCACGTTGAATCCGTATCCGCCTGTGATGACTCGTTTTACGGGTACACCTGTGGTTGGGTGGTTTGTCAAAGGTGCGTCATTCATGCTTTGCTGGTACTCAAACCGGACAGGTTCTTCGGATGCAGAATCGGGAATTGTCTCATAGAGGTACGTTGCCATGCCTCTAACTTGTGCAGCGATAGGGGTTCGTCAATGTCGGGAAGCGGAATTTCTTGCTAAGAAAAGGAATTCGGGCTGCTTTGTCCGCAGATGTGGATCAGCGAAATGGCAAAGTGGATGGCGGCAAATCGGATTAAGATCGCCCAGTGCGCAGCTTTCGTATTGACGGTTGTTTTCTATGTCGGGGCGTTCCCTCCATACGACTTTCCTGAAGCGGGATTTGTCGTGCTGATTCCCTTTTTGATTTGGTTCCGTATGAGGCCTACTTTTAAGCAGGTCGCCTGGACGGGTCTCTTCACAGGTTGGGTGGCGTGGTTTATCCTTATCTTTTGGCTAAGGCATGTGACGTGGATGGGTTTGGTGCTTCTCTCGGGAGTAGTGGGGCTGCATTTTATGCTCTGGTGCGTGGGGACTTTTTGGTTGAGTAGGCACCCCCTCGGAAAGGGTCTTTGGATGGGCCTTCCCTTTGCGATCGGAACCTCTGCTTTGTGGGTTGTTCTAGAACATATAAGAGGATGGGTTTTTACCGGTTTTCCTTGGTTGCCGTTGTCAGCGAGTCAATGGAGTCGGCCTATCATGCTGCAGAGCGCCGGTTTCTGGGGTGCTTGGGGGATTTCTTTTGGATTGGTTCTGCTCAATGTCGGCGTGGCTGCCTACATGCTGCGGATCGTCCGTTATTCGCGAACATATACTAAGACGTTTTGTCCAGAATTCTATCTGGCCCTCATTGTTTTCGTTAGCATGACGTTCTTGCAGGCGCGTCATATTTCGGGACAGGATAGAGAGCCTCTCTTTAGAGCGGCTGCCATGCAGCCAGCGATTCCCCAAAACGAAAAATGGGACGCTTCGCTCAGTAGAGAGATATTGGATCAAATTGAAAAAAACACCCTGCTTCTGGCGCCGATGAAACCGGATTTGGTTTTCTGGCCTGAAGCTACCTTGCCGCATCCGATCAAAGGTGACACCACTATGCAGGCTTGGATCGAGCGATTAGCTACGAAGATTGATACCCCCATTTTTGCCGGAGCGTTGGCTGCAGAATCAGATGAAGTTTGGTACAACGGAGTATATTTGATTCGACCTAAATGGGGCATGTATCCAGAATACTACGCGAAAAGGCACTTGGTTCCTTTTGGCGAGTACATCCCTTTGAGGAGCGTTTGGCCATGGATTGAAAAAATAGTGCCGATCGAGGGCGATCTGTATCCGGGAGAGGAAGTCTCCTTGTTGCCCGCGTCCATGCCGAGCCGAACCGTTAATATTGGAACGCTGATTTGCTATGAAGACGTCTTTCCCAGTCTGGCCAGAAAGTCTACGCTTGAAGGTGCGGGTATGCTCTTCGTTGCCACAAACAGTGCCTGGTATGGCCAGAGCGCCGCTTCTTTCCAGCATATGGCCCACTCGGTTCTGAGAGCCGTCGAAAACCGTAGAGTTGTGTTTCGTGTAGGAAATGACGGATGGTCCGGGTGGATCGACGAATACGGTAACGTGCGGGATGCACTCCTCGACGAAAAGGGCAAAATTTGGTTTTCCGGTGGTACGACCTGGAAAGTTGATCGTGACAAGCGGTGGAAAGGACGAGAGACCTTTTATACCCAGAAAGGAGATTGGTTCGTCGCGGTTTGCTGGGGTGCTTTATTGATAGCTGGACTGATCGCCCTTCGTGATAAAGGTGTGCTGAAAGACTAACCTTAGGGTGATTTGGTTTGCTGGTATTTGCTTTTGTGAGCCGTGGCTACTACAGTGTACTTGTGGGCCCAGTTCTTGATGCTTGACTGCTCCTCGGGGTTCAGTATCCGAGAAACCCTTGCCGGAGACCCGAGGACGAGCGATCCAGAAGGAACTTTTGTCGAACCCGTTACAAGAGCGCCGGCTCCGATGATGCTATTCTTTCCGATCACGGAACCATCCAATACTGTTGCACCCATCCCAATAAGGCATTCGTCCTCAATCCTGCACGCGTGGATTATCGCCGCGTGCCCTATCGTTACGTCGTTGCCGATTTCCACGCCATAGTCATCCGCAAGGTGTACGATCGTACCGTCTTGTATATTTGACCGATCCCCGACTCTGATTGAGTTAATGTCCCCTCTGAGTACGCAACCGGGCCATATGCTGGCCTGGTCACCGATGGTGACATCACCCATCACAGCAGCTTCCTTGGCAACGTAGGCGGTATCCGGAATAACAGGATCTTTGGAAAGGTGTTTTTCTAGTCGTTCTTCGGTAGTCATGAGTTTGCTTCTTTGGGGAAAGGCTCGCCCTGTGGGAGAATCTCCCTAATATTTCTGTCGAAAATATTGTCTAAATCAACCTGTGAAATACCGGAGCTCTTAAGGGAATCAATATGGGTTTTAAAATCCGGTTTGCGCTGCATCTTCGGAAATGTCCTAAGGGGATAGTCACTCCCAAACAGGATGCGATCGCACCCCACCGATTCGATTGCTGTTTGATAAATGTCGCGTGGGTACAACATTGGAACCGCAGCGGTATCGAGATATACATTGCTTAGGCTCTTCAACTTGGGCAGCTCCATCATCCCAGCAAGATGAGCGAAGATGAAAGTGGTTTTAGGGTGGCTTTCCGCCAGTGCTAAAAGGGAATCGATTGGCGTTTCTATTTTGCCTGGATAATCGTGGCTTGCTGGATCGGTAACGTGAAAATTGATGGGAGCGTCGTATTCGCCGGCTAGAGCAAGTGCTAGATCCAAAGTTTCGTTGTCGTAAGTGTAGCCTTGAGCGGGGGGATTGAGTTCCCCGATCCCGCCAAATCCGCATTCAAGTGCCTGTTTTAAAGTGTCGATTGATGCGGCTCGCCCTTTAGCGTTGAAAGGTGCAAACGCAATTAGGCGATCCGGATGGCTAGCGATCCAATTCCTTTGCCAGGATATGTTTTCGTAGCAAGTGCTGGCATTTTCCCAATACCAGCCAAGTATGATCGCCTGTTGAATCTCTGCAGCATCCATGTCCCTGAGTAGTTCATCAACTGAAGCCCATCCTTGCAGCTTTGGACCAGAGCTAGGGGAAACGCATTGGAGCCAATAGGGCTCTTTCCACTCCTCTGCCCAGGAAAACGGATTATCGTAAACGCTGGCCGGATACAAGTGAATATGGGCGTCGATCGTCATATCTCGAATTACTAAGCGCCTTTCGACTCATATATTCTTTGGAGGCTCTGGCGTACGAGTCCGCCCATAGTCTGCCCTTTGAGGAAGTCGTCGTCCTTGTAGTGATAGGCTAGCTCTTGACGTAGTTGATGGACATTTTCAATAGGAGCGAGCGTGTCTTTCGACATTGATTCGAGGAGACCCTTGATGCGCAGCTTGCTTGTCTTCATTCTTCGAGCGATCAAATGCTGCTCCTCGCTCTGGTATTGATGGGCGGTATCCGCGTCGATGTGACTGACGCAGAACCCGACGAGTGGGTTGTTTTCTTTGAAAAATTGTGGCAAATAGAAATTTTTTCTTCCGTCATAAGATTGCTGATCGAAGTCCATGGCACGGATACGGATTTGTGTACCTTCGAAATCAGGAGTGATATCGACTATGAAATTATAGGGACGCATGTCTCCGAGTAGGCGGACAAAGCATCGCTCGTTAAACTTTATCAGTTCCTTGGCAATTCGGATCGCTTTGAGCTGTTCGTTGTCGAGCCAGGAATCGATAAACATATCTCCTGGTAGGCCCACGATGTGCTCTTCGATGAGCGTGTCACCGTCCGTGATGAAGTGCATCCGATTCGGAGAGAGGAGATGTTCGAGTTCGAGCCCGTAAATTCGAGAAGCATCCGCCTTCTTGACGTAGAAGTAGTCTTGGTTGTCGTTCCTTGAATTGACAATTCGAATTCGGAAGGGCTTGGAATTACCAAACTCGCAGTAGTCGATCCGGTCGACGTAGAGATGTTGAATGACGGAAAGATCACCACCAGCTTTGATAATCGCGTAAACGCGCTTGAGCCCTTCAGAAATCTTAGCGACTAGGACATGATCGTATATGACCGTTTTCCAAAGAGTGTCTTGATCGTCATCGTCATAAAGGGAGGCAGCAGCCGAAAACTGCTCGAGGTCGTTGTAAGAAACTGGAAGGCGGTTCTCCCGATTGAAATTTGTTAGGTAATAGCGAAGCGTGTCGCTGATCGGGAAGGCAGGCTTTCGAGGAGTTCCGGAATGCTGCTTTTGAATTGTTTCGCCTAGAGACTTAACGAGAAAGTTTGGATTTGTGTCTTGGTTGTCCACAGAGAAGCGTGAGTGAAATATCTTAGCTTAGTGTTCGGTAGCGACAAGGCCAATAAGCGCGTCTCTCGAATTGATGTTCCTATCGCTGTGCTCTCTCGTAGGCGAATAGGAATTGCTGGGCATAGCCAGCTAGCGGACCGAGATGCACTCTGCCAAAGTGTTCAAGCTGGTCCTTGTTCCAGCCCTTGAGTCTGTAGCGGTTTTTTAGGACCTTCAAAATCCACGTATCAACAGGAAAGGCTTGGTATTTCTGGGCACCGAAAAGGAGGGTGCAGTCGGCGATCTTCGAACCTACACCAGGAAATTTGGTGAGTTCGTCTTTCGCCTCTTCATAGGGAAGCCCTTCGATTTCTTCGAGTATCTTGTTCGATCCTGCAATAAGATCGGCGGTTTGCTTTATGTTTTTTGCCCGAAAGCCTAGTCCGAGTGACCGAAGGACTGACTCGCTCGTATTGGATAGTTGCTTCCAGGTTGGAAGGGCGTGCGGGCCTCCAGGAATGATCTCGGATCCAATTTCACGTGCCATATTTTCGCACATGATTTTAATTTGGGGAATCTGCTTGGTCGCCGAGCAAAGAAAGCAAAGCAAGGTTTCAGCAAAAGGCTGATTCAAAAGGCGCAAGCCACGAAAAGCGTAGATAGCGTCAGCTAGCACTGGGTCGCTTCGCCAAGGGAGTTGCTCGGTGAGGTACGACCAATCAGTATCAACAAGCAAGTATTGGCGGAGAGATTCTGTTACGTTCGCTTCTGATTCCTCTGGAAAACGGCATTCAATCGATTCCTCTGTATTCAGTCTCAATTGGGTGAAACTCTTAGACCAAGTCCCTTGCCAGCATTGGTCTATTTCATTAAACGACCATCGGAACGCTTGTCCGCCAATTAGGGTCTCTTTAAATGAAAGATCTGAAAACGGAGTTTTGAGTATGAGCGTTTGCCAGTGGGTCCAACGCATACGAAATTTCGTTCCAAGGTTTTTGGTAGAGTTATTACGACTAAGCGGAAACGCTCGACCATAAAAAGCTCTGGGAGCTTGAGAGAATGGTTCCGTTTATATCGAGAATCTCGATTTTCCAAGCAGTGGGGTTGGTGTCGCTAGAACTCCAAATACCGTCGGTGAGTCCCACGAGTGCCCGCTTTTTCTTGATTGGCTGAATGTCGATTGTCTTGGTCTCGATATCCTGGGAACCCGGTCCAACGAAATGAATCCGAATGGACGCAGCATTTCTGGCTTGATCCCTCTTATCTAGTTTTAGGGCAACATAGTATCCATTACGTTGTGACGGGTCGGTGCGGGCGATGGCATACCTGCCAGGATTTTCCTTCCCGGTGAGGTGCTCAGAGATTCGCTTAAAGGAGTCTTCGTCGCGTCGATCGGAAAAAATGATCTCAGCGGTCTGAGACGATGGTCCTGTGACTGCAAAAACTAGAAATGAGAGAATGGTTTTCATATTCTTAGGTGAGGAGACTGAAAGGGATGCTGAGTGTTCCACAATTGGAAAGAATGCGAAAAATTACCAGCCATAGTTGCGGCGGATGCGAACTGGCTCGTAGAGCTCGTGGGGAATCTCCTGGAGGAACCGGCTTGGTGTGAGGAACATAGACGGTCCCCCTCTGGAATTCATTTTAGGGAAAAGTAGGTAAAGTTCATCGCGAGCCCGGGTGACTGCGACGTAGAAGAGTCGCCTTTCCTCTTCGGTATCTCCCGCCTCTATGGATCTCCGAATGGGGAAGAGCCCATCGGCCGCTCCGATGACAAAGACGACATCAAATTCGAGACCTTTGGCTTGATGAACGGTGGTGAGTCGGATCGACTGGTCGCTATCTTCCATATTGCGGTCCGCGACTTCGGAATTTAGCAGAGTGATTTGAGCGATGAGCTCCTGCATCTCTTCAAACCGGGCGGCGAATCCGACGAGCGATTTGAGGTCATCCAAGCGGTTGACGTAGTTGGCGTACGCTCCCTGAAGGTAGAGGTTGTACCAACCTTCGAGACCAATCTCCACGACTTCTTCGGGAGAACCGGACTCGTTGGCCTTTTTCATGTCCTGGAGACTGATGGCTAGTGATTCCCAGTCTTGCCGCGCCGCGGCGGGAGCTTTTTTGGTGACGGAGGGATCGGTCATGGCGTCGATGAAGTCGAGTCTTTTTGACTTGGCCACCTCTGCGGTCAAAGCGTGGAGCTTCTGACTGTTTTTCTCACCAACTTTGGGAAGCAATACGGCGAGTCGCATAAAAGCGGATATGTCTCTCGGATTGTAGACCAATCGTAAGTGAGCGACCATATCCTTGATGTGAGCCTGTTCAAAAAACCGGACGCCACTGGTGATTTGATAGGGGAGACCCGCCCTAGAGAGCTCCATTTGCAAGTCAAGAGACTGATAGTGGGCTCGATAGAGGACGGCAATCTCGCCAGCCTCTTTCCCCTCTTCGAGAAGTCCCTTAATACGCGTTATGACAAACTGGGCTTGTTCCTTGCCGTCCATTGCCTGAACCACGTAAGGAACCTGGCTCGAGGGCTTGGAGGCCCGCAGCTCTTTGTCGAACCCGTGAGTGGTTCTGTTCTGGATTACGGAATTCGCGAGGGTCAATATCTCCGGTGTACTACGATAGTTTGTCTCGATTCGAAGGATACGAGTTTCCGGATGGCGATCCGGGAAAGTCATGATGTTTTCGTAGTTAGCGCCGCGCCAGGAATAGATGCACTGAGAATCGTCTCCTACTGCCATGATTTGGTGATTAGCCCCTATCGTATCGACGATTTTTGCCTGAAGCGTGTTAGTGTCCTGGTACTCATCGACCAAAGTGTGACGAAATCGTTGGTTGTAGTATTTTTTTACCTCGGGAGCGACCTCCATGAGTTTGAGCCAATTGGTCAGCAGGTCGTCATAGTCGACCACTCGCTGCTCCTTCTTTCGCTTGGCATAGACCTCTGAAAAGGACTGTATCTGATCCACCAACTCATTGTGTTGGGGAAAGTAGTTGATAATGGTTTCTTCGATGGTGCCTAGCGTATTGCAGGCCATGCTGATAATGGAAGAGAGGGGTCCTGGTTTCGGGCGAGTCTTGTCCTTGAAAAAACTCTTGTCGATGGCTTCGACTGCTCCTTTCAGAACGGATTCCGCCTCACCCGCATCGAGAATGGTGAAATTCTTGGCTAGACCAACGGATTCGCCATGTATGCGGAGCAACCGATGGCCAATGCTGTGAAAAGTCCCCCCCCAGAACCGGCGCGGCTCAAAACCAGTCAGATCCTCGACCCGTTTGAGCATTTCTTTTGCGGCCTTGTTGGTGAACGTAAGAAGCAGAATGTTATTGGGGCTGACCCCCTGTGAGAGCAGATAGGCGACACGATAGGTGAGGGTACGGGTCTTACCACTACCGGCACCTGCTAGAATGAGGAGGGGGGCGGGCTCTGCGGTTACAGCAGCGTACTGCTCGTCATTGAGATCACGCCGAAAGTCTATCGAAGGAATGTTGATCGAGGGGGGAGTCGCTGGGAGATTGAAGTCCATTTGTGGGAATTAAGAATGAAAAAGGAAGATGGAAGAAGACTTTTCTCTTACACGCTCGAATTTATCTTTTCCCTGTTGGTCGGAATCCTATCCATGGTGAGATAGACGTTCGAACAAGAAATCGGCTACAGCAGCACAAGTGCGTCGCGATGGATAACTTCGAACCGCTTCCGGTCAGAGAAAAGGGTTTCAATCTCTTTAAGTGCTTTTCCTGCGATTTGACGAATCTCGTGACTCGAATAGGAGCATTCGCCTCGGGCAATCGGTACTCCGTCCTGACTAACGACATCTATGACGTCACCCGCATGAAAGTTACCGTCGCATTTCGTGATACCAGCAGCCAGTAAGCTGCGTTCCTCACGTATAAGAGCATTGCACGCTCCGGTATCGATCTGTATCGAGCCGAGTGGGCGTTGGAAATAAGCGAGCCACCGTTTTTTGGATACTAATGGGGCCTTGCTGGCCACGAAGCGAGTTCCGATACTTTCTCCGTCGATCAGTCTTAAAATTATATTCTCCGCTGATCCATCCGCGATGAAGGTCTCGCACCCGGCAGCGGTGGCGATCTTCGCGGCTTGGATTTTCGGGATCATACCGCCTACCGCGGTTGGAGAGTTGGTTCCCTTGGCCATCGACTCTATTTTCGAATCTATGGTCTCGACGACAGGAATAATCTCCCCGGTTCCGTCCATGTCGATCAGTCCGGGCACAGTCGAAAGCACCATGAGTTGACTGGCTTCAGCCAAGGAAGCCACCATTGCTCCCAGTGTGTCGTTGTTGCCAAATCTAATTTCGAATGCACTGACTGAATCGTTCTCGTTGATAATGGGCACTACGTTGTAGCTGAGAAGCTGGTCGATCGTAGCCTTGGCATTGACATAGCGATTCCGAATGCGAAGTCCTTCGTGAGTAAGCAGAATTTGGCCGACCAAAAGATCGTAGGGATCCAGACCGTTTTGCCAGCACTGGATCAGCCGGCTTTGGCCGATGGAAGCACAGGCCTGCTGTTTGGGGAGGGTTGAGGGTCGGCTTCTCAGTTTAAGATTGCCCATTCCCATGCCGATGGCTCCGGAGCTGACGACGAGGACTTCAATGTTCCGATTTCTCAGTTCCGCTATCTGGCGACAGATAGCCTGGATGCGTATCGTATCAATCTCACCGATACCTTTGGTTAGAATACCGGTGCCAAGCTTTATGACGATACGGTGCATTATAGATTGATAGCAAATAGCGGGTAAGTCCTTAGCTTTTTGCGAGCTATCGACTAATGAGCTTAGATATTGGCGAAGCGGTACTTAGACCGTCAAGAGGTCCTTCTCCTTGGCCGCGAGGAGATCGTTTATCTTTTTGATGCCGTTATCCGTTCCCGTCTGGATTTCCTTTTCGCAACGCTTGAGATTGTCTTCGGAGATCTCACCATCCTTTTGTAGCTTCTTAATGGCATCCATGGCGTCGTGACGTGCCTTCCTGACGCCCACGCGGGCGGCTTCGGCATGTTTGCCCACCAATTTAACCAGCTCTTGTCTCCGATCTCCGGTGAGCTCTGGAAGGGGAAGCCGGATTATGTCGCCCATAATTGCAGGGGTGATGCCAATATTTGAAGTTTGGATAGCCTTCTCGATGGCTTTCAACGTGCCCTTGTCCCAGGGAGTGATCGCGATCGTTCGATTGTCGGGGGTTGAAATGGCGGCCATGTCTCGAATCGGCATGGTGCTGCCATAGGCTTCTACCATGATTCCCTCAACCATGTGAGGGTTGGCTTTGCCGGTGTTTACGGCTGAGAACTCATGTGCGGCGTATTCTGTCGCTTTTTCGACACCTTCCTCAAAATTCAAAAAGATTTCATCTTCGTCCATAGCGTATTCGTTTTCACGTTAAGTTAGAGGTTTTATACTTCGTTTGAAATCAAAAATTTAAACATCGGAGCAGACGAGCGTACCGACCTTTTCTCCCAGGATCGCTCGCCGGATGCTGCCCTCCTCGTTGAGGCTGAACACGAGAATGGGCACTTCGTTGTCCATGCAAAGAGAGAATGCGGTGGAATCGAGTATATTCAGTCTCTGCTGGAGAGCGTCGATGTAGCTGAGCTTGTCGTAGCGGACGGCGTCATCGTGTTTCATCGGATCCCTGTCATAAATACCATCGACTTTAGTCGCTTTCATGATGACCTCTGCCTGGATCTCGCTCGCTCGTAAGGCCGCGGTAGTATCGGTAGAAAAGTAGGGATTTCCGGTGCCAGCGACGAAAATGACGACCCTCCCTTTTTCCAGGTGTCTTATGGCTCGACGAAGAATGAAAGGCTCGGCTACTTGATTCATGGGTATCGAGGTTTGAACGCGTGTGACCACACCCATCTTTTCGAGGCACTCCATGAACGCAAGGCCGTTGATGACAGTTGAAAGCATGCCCATATAGTCGCCAGTGGTCCGATCGACTCCTCGGTCCTTGGAGCCAGACAGGCCGCGAAAAATGTTACCGCCTCCAATAACGATGCACACCTCGGCCCCAAGAGAGCGAATGTCCTTAATCTGCTCGCAGATTCGCTTTAGAATATCCCAATCGATCGGATCACCAGTTTCGGGGCTTCGCAGCACTTCGCCACTCAGCTTGAGAATGATACGTTTATACTTGGGTTTTTCGCAATAGTTTGAGTCAGAGGACATTAAAAACTCGTTAAGCCATAAGGTCTTAAGGGCGTCAATGCTGGGTTTTGTAAACTTCGTCCATTTCAGCGCTTGACGAGGTAGGGAAGTCTTCGCAATTTATCCGGCCTTCAATAGCCTGATGGTGTAATGGTAGCACACCTGGTTTTGGTCCAGGCGGTCGGGGTTCGAGCCCCTGTCGGGCTGCCATCCTTCGCGTTAATGGTTGGATGGCACGCCATTTTTTCTTTGGGGAATGACTTTTCTGGCGATGCCGTGTTTCGCGTTGGCTTGCGAAGGATGTGCTTTGAAGCTTAAAGAAGCTTATTAGGACGATGACGGTCTAGTATGTTCGATGTTTTCCGGGATCGGCGTGTCAAATATCCGGGGCACTCCAACGCTGGGCCTCGGGAAGACTTGAAACAACGTTTTTCAGATCACAATCAGGGCAGAAATGTTTCCACTGCAACCTATCGAGCCTGGAAATTGACTTTCTAATCAGCGTTTGAAAAGAAGGAGATCGCCTTGGATTCCCAACGCTATCTTAAGTCTGGGCTTGGCAAAGCGTTTGAGAAAAAGCGTCTTTGGAAATCTGATCCGTAGAGGATTGTCGGGGTGTAGACCGGAGCTCGCTGAACTGACCTCCGCGGGTTGGATGCGGTCGGTGATTTTTGTACTTGAAATCAAGAAATATATCGAAATCGAACCGCAATTCGAAACCGTTTCATTTCTTCTTTGATTAGCCAAAAGAATTAACTAGATAAGTTTTAGAAAGGCGGTCTCGACAAACTTAATATTAGGAAGAACCTATATGCATATCTCATCGGATTGGCTTGGGCCATTGGAGGATACACTATTGAAGTTGGAGCGAAAGCATACCGGCTCCATTAGTATGCTGAGCGACATATTCAACGATCCTCACTATTTGGTTTTCTGCTACGTTGAACCGCACTGTCGCTACGCAGATCATTTCGATAATGCGAGGAAGTCGGCTTTTTCTGCCTTCGATGCGGTGAATTTGTTCATGGGCGATGGGGTCGACGAATCGATCCAAGGTGAAAATCAGACCTTGATAATAGTGCATCGACCTCAGAAGCTTTCCCTGGTCATTTGTCTCTTAGAGAACTATGGGCCCTTGAAAGATGAATACAGTGTAATGGAGGCAGTATCCTTACAGTGTCTCATTCAGGAGAATGAAAGGGAGCTAAAGGGGGGCGGCTCCCTTTGATTCTATTGAGAAAAATGAGGTTCAGGAGAGAACAATGCCTCATGCTGATCCTTTTCTGGGGAGCCATTTCTCTAATCGGTTCACTTTGTGCGGAGGATTTCCTGGGGGTTCCCCTAGAGGTGGTCGAAGAGGTAATGGACTTGGGTTATAATCTCGACCCGAGAACGCCGAATTTGATTGAGCAGATCATTGTAGACTACCCTGAATCCCCATTGGGACTGTGTTTGAAGGCCGCCCGGCTCTTTCGGCTCGACGATTATGCCGAAGGATCTGATACGGAAATCTCCGAGCAGTTTCAAGAGGCGTCTGACCTCGCAATCGAAGCGGCAAAGAACTACTATAATCGGAATCCGCAGGATCATGAAGCTCGCTATGCTCTGGGGATGTGCGAGCTCAATTTGGCCCGTTACTACATAGACCATCGGCGTTGGTTCAGTGGGTTTTTCAGGGCGACTTCAGGTTTGGGACATTTGAAAGCAATTCTGAAAGAGCATCCAGATTTCCATGACGCGAAAATGCCTCTGGGTGTAGCGAATTGCTTTCTGGACAAAACACCTTCATACCTCAAGCCGCTTGCAGCCCTTTTGCGGTTTTCCGGCGACATGGAGCTCGGTCTACAGCAGCTGAAAGAATCGGAAACGAAGGGGTTCCTGACCCGATATGAAAGTCTTTATTATCAAATAAGCGTTCAATGGGTATTGTTAGAGGATAAGGAGGCGGCTAGGGAAATTCTGGATCGCTTCATTGAGCGATTTCCTCGAAACGTAGACGCCCTCTCAATGCGAGCTGATCTGGATCGCAAAACGGAGCGATTTGAGGAAGCATTTGAAGGTTACCAGTATATACTGTCGATTCCCGAAATCAGTTATATAGGGGAAATGCGGGATTGGGTGATGCTTCACTCGGGCAACCTGGCTATTCAACTGGAAAAGCCGGAGATCGCACTTGAGAAGGGAAGCGTATTGCTGGAAACCGTTGAACCGTCGGATACGGAACTACGCGCCTGGGCACAGATGCTGTATGCTAATGCGCTCCTGCATCTAGGTCGAAGGGGAGAGGCAAGGGTGGAATTTGCTAAAGTGAAACGTCGAGATAATTCGAAAGCATTCAAGGCTTCGGAGCGTATTCTATATGAAATGGATAGAGACGAAGAATAGGCTCAACTTTGGTAGTAAAGGCCTCGATCGTTCGATTATGCCCCAAGCGGCTGCACGTTATTTATGTTGGAGGCCGATTTATAGTTTGTTTACCCGAGTTCACACTAAGCCTGTGCTCTTTGTTGTGAGTTCAGCCAAAATTAGTCGGCGTTAGCCCGATAGATAGAATGGCAATTCGATCTTTTGAAAAACGTCGATTTTCTAGGTCGATAGTGAAACCCAGGTAGCCGGTCAAGATTTCGGGAATTCTTTTGGCGGCAATCGTAGCCGTTTGGCTGTGTGAATCAAATCGAGATTCTAACAGGACGGATCACAATAATGCGGGTAAGTTTGGTCTCATACAAGAATCTATAGACGAGGTTCTCACTCAAAATCCAAAGATCGATGGATTGTCTCGAAAATCGAGCGATGCCCCATCTAAAATCAAGGCGGTTGACCATTGGGAAGATACACTGGTTTTGTCGAGCAGGCGGACGGAATGGTCTCCTGATGGAAATAGATATCAGTTGAGAAGGATCATTCTTTATACATTGATGAGGTTCCCGATTTTCTTCGGGGGCAAGATTAGAGCGTCATCGGCTACGAACTTGAAAGAACCAGGGATGAAAGCGGTTTTAAAAAAAGAAAAGCCTAGAATTACTTTGTATAATATTGAGGGAAGTCTGATCGCATCGAAGAAGAAATGTGCAATGGGTGGCTAGATCAGAGAGGTTAATATCTATCGAGCCAAGTGGATACTTACAATTTCAATTTGGGGTCGAATGATTCAGTAATGGTAGGATTATTGATAATGATAAATATATCTAAAAGTTGGATATAAAAAGTAATACATAGGCGTGGGATTTTTAGAGATATAATTAACCTCCTGTTTTTATAGTAGTTAAAAATCGGTTACTTATTAATTTTTGAAATAAATGACCCAATTCGGTCGACCGCTTTCGCTAGCTGTTCTTTAGATGCGGCGTAGCTGAATCGAAGATAGCCTTCGCCATTGATCCCAAAATCCGTTCCTGAGAGGCAGGCAACCCCCGCCTCATTTAGCAGTTTCTCCGCCAAAACAGACGAAGGTATTCCAACGTCGGAAACGTTGGGAAATGCATAGAAAGCGCCTTCAGGAAGGCGGCAGTTAAATCCGTCAATCTGATTGAGTCCGTGCACGAATTCATTGCGCCTTTGCTGATAGGTCTTCACGATTTCGTGTACCGGTTCGTCGCACTGTTGAATCGCAACGATGCCCGCTCGTTGTGTGAATCCAGCTGTGCAGCCGACTGCATGCGTAAGCAAAAGCGACACTTTTTCCGCGAGGACTTCGGGCATGATCGCGTAGCCGAGCCGCCATCCGGTCATGGCATAGGATTTGGAAAACCCGTCTACAATTAGGGTACGCTCGCTCATGCCTTCAAGTGTATAGATACTGTTCGCGGGGGAATCACTGTAGACCAGGCGTGAATAGATTTCATCACTCAGAACCCAGAAGTCGTGTTTCTTAGCGAGGGCGGCGATTGCCATTAAATCGGCCTTCGCGATGACTCCACCAGTGGGATTGGCGGGAGAATTAAGGATCAGAAGTTTCGTTTTTTCAGTGATACGACTTTCGAGTTCGTCCAAGTCGAAAGAGAAACTGTTGGCCTCTACCAGTGGTACCGAAACCGGTACTCCGCCGGCTATTTCGATATCGGCAGGGTAGGAGGGAAATCCGGGATTTGGGAAAAGAACCTCGTCCCCTTTCTCGAGGAGCGCAAGTAACGGGAACAGGAGAACGGGTTTGGTGCCGGGCCCTACTACCACCTGCGAGGGGCTTGCATGGATCCCTCTGGTTTTCGAGTAGTTCGCGATCGCCTCTCGCAGTTCTGAGTATCCTTCGGGAGGGTTGTATCGGGTGAAGCCCGCGTCGATGGCTCTCTTCCCTTCTTCAGCGATTGGCGGGAAGGTACTGAAATCAGGTTGTCCGATTTCCAGATGAACGATGTCGTGGCCCTCCTGCTCGAGGGCGTGAGCCAGTCCCATCACTCGATAGGCACCTTCTGATTTGAGGTTTTGGATTCGGGCGGCGAATTTCATGGCAAATGCACAGTAAATCGACATCTCGAGAGCCAGAACGCAAGCCGGTAAAGAGCAGCGAACTTGGAATCAGCAATGAACCCTCTTTATTGGGGTCTCAATATTTCTGAAATGACCATCTGTCGGTCGAAGCCCGCTTAAAACCTAAGGGTCAAAGCGTTCCATTTGACATCGCTTCCGGAATTGCTATTAAAAAGCCTTGAATCGGAGGTCATGGCAGACATGCGATTGATCGGATCGGACTGGTTGGATACGGACTGAGTGAATTTCCAGCCCCGGTCACTGAGGGGATGTATATACCTTTCCATTATACGAGAAGTGATGTTTTCATCGGCATTGAAGGCGATGGTGTCGTCGACATTGATCGATTGGAAAGGGGTCTCGATTTCTAAAACATAGGCGACTTCGAAGGGTGATGGAGGAATCGATTTTGCGTTCGCCAGCGAATTGGTTTGTTTGGGGTTGTCAGTGCCCTCTGGAATGTTTGAAATGGCATGTTCAGCACATGCCACTTCAAACAACACAAGCTCATCAGTTTCGGACTCGATGAGATTGGACGGACGTTCCAATTCAGATACTATGATTTCTTGATGAGGTAAAGGTTTTCGAATCGAATTAGCATCGTAAGCTGGGCTGAGCAATTGTATAGCCAAGAAGCCAAAAACCCCGGAAAATGTGAATGCTCCGCAAAGTAGGCCGAAGTTCCGAAATCGCGGCCATCCGCTCACTCCTGCTCCCAGATCCTCTACCGGCTGCAGCTGGAGCAGACGTCTTTGCTTTATTCGGAGATTGGTTTCAAACTTATTCCAAAAACAAGGAGAAGGCTTCTCTGCACGCTTCATTTGTAGAAGCTCGTCCAAAGTATAGTTGCCTCGAGAATTTTGCATTGTGGCTTTTAGATGCGTTTCCTATCGATGCATTCAAAAAAAATACCACTTTCTTTTATTTTACTGAAAAGGGTTTTTATACTCGAGGCCAGGGCTCTTGAAATGAATATGTAAAGGTCTGATAACCAGTTTCTAATGGGTAGTGAAAGCTATGTTCACAGGAATGGGCGTTGCCTCCTGAAATGGTTTAGAAAACAGACAAAAAGAACTAGCCCCCGTCCGTCTGGTTAGATGGTCTTAATTCACAGAGCACGCAGCAGAGCAGTGGAATGGTATTCCTTCGGATCAACAAGATGATTGAACAGGCTACGAGTCCTACGACTGCGAGCATGCCGAACTGAAAGAGCTCACTTTCCTAGTTAAGCTGGGCAAAATGACCAATGATCATGCCCAGCATCAGGCCAGAACCCAGCATGGCTCCAAACGTAATGCTAGAAGAAACTAGTAAAAGGATACACGCGCGAATTCAAGAATGCCAATTAAAACATCCCCTCGGGCTCCATCTCGAGTTCTGTGACGAGTTGCACCGATGTAGGGGCGAAGCTGAATTTGAAGAAGAGTGTTTGGCCCATAATGATAACCGCTACAATTTGAGCGATCCATGAGATTATGGAGGATGACCGATTTTTCATGATAGGAACTGGAGGTTAGGCATTGATCGCTAGTTCGAGCTGCTACGGAAGGTATTCAGGGTAGAGCCTTTGGACACCACAGATACTCGAAAGAAAGTTCCTGAACCGAACGGCATCCTGTTGCACAGAGCAGCTCCTGCAGATCGTGCTCCATTTTGTTCACACAGTGGGCAAATCGTTTTGATTTTAAATTGAAATCGAGACCCCTTCAATTCCGGATTATGAGTCGTGATGCCACCCGGATAAGTATTGCTGCCGTATTGCATAGCTTGGATACAGCCAATCGACATCATTAATCCCAGGTCTGAGGCTACCACTTCGTTTCCAAGACAAAAAGCGATGAGTTGGTGCCCGGCACCCACCATTTTGCAGGATGCTATGATCTTGAGTCGATTGTGGACATCATGCTCGGTCAGGATGTCATCCACTTTTTTCAGGGCAGGGAAGAGGGGAAGCCCAACTCGATCCATAAATGCCTTGGGTGCTGCTCTAGTACCTCCCTGGACTCCATCAACGGCAATCCAGTTTGGAAATACGTAAAGTAAACTTTATTTTGGATACAAATTCTCCAAACTCGGCTGGGTTTCCATTACACATCTTGATTCTGACGGAGAGCTAAAAGGTTTTTTGGACCCGTTGGATGAACCTAACGCTGCTTTTCAGATTCACGCATTTGACATACCCTGGGGTGAAATGAAATTTATTCCCACTGGGACTCCTCTTAGGGCAGAGATTTCAGGGGTTATCTTTCCTCAAGGCAGCAAACCTCCCTTACCCGATTTTGCTCCGTTAGAAAATTTGACATTGATCACTTTGATTTCATCTTTTTGCCTAGAATATGAAGCTCCTGGTCGTCGAGGTGCCCATCTTCAGTTCACACGCTGAACTTCGCGGTGCCTATCTGAAAAATCAGATTTTAATAGCGGCCCATTTCCGAAGAGCTGCAGCAGCAAAGTTTTGTCCATACCAATGAGGGACTAAGAGAGTCAAAGTTGAGGATGAATCCCCCTCGGATTTTCGATTCTTCTCGCCGCTGTCTGAAAGACATATCACCAGCCGGACCGGTCATGCATACCGGTACAATCTATAAATATTATAAACTACGGTTTTTGGCTTTTTATTGAGACCAACTTGTCTTTAGCTTGCCCAATAGTGGGTTAGCGTAAATTTTGCCCGTTCCATATGAAAAAACTGCTCACATTAATATGCTTCACTAGTGTTTTTATAATAACGCAAACCTCTCTCTTAGCTACCGTGGAAGGTGGGCCTATTCGAATACTATTTTTGGGAAACGAAAGCGAACAAACTAACTCAAATTCCTATTACCCAATGCTTTCCAAAGCATTAGGGCGAGATGCTATTTATTTTGACTATGTTACTTCGATTGAAGAAGCACTCGGAGATGCAAAATACCTTGGAAAATTTGATGCACTTCTACTTTATGCGAACCACGGAAATATCGAACCTCACCAATGGAAAAATCTAAAAAGATTCGTCGAAAACGGAGGAGGCTTTTTACCAATCAATTATGCAAGCTGGTGTTTCTCGAATGAACCTGGCTTTGAGAGACTTGTAGGAGGCAGGTTCAAAAGCCATCGAAGAGATGATTTCAAAGCGAAGATAATAAAGCCTAATCATCCCGCAATGAATGGTGTAAAAGAGTTCATTGGTTGGGATGAGAACTATTTTCATTCAAATCCTAATACCAAAGATCGGACTGTTCTTATGGTCCGAGAATCTATGAAGGGGGATCCGCATACTGAGCCTGAACCTTGGACGTGGATACGCACACAAGGTCGTGGACGAGTCTTCTACACCGCATCCGGTCATGATCATCGAGAGTGGAACAACACCGCTTTTCATCAGCTAATAAGAAGCGGTATCATTTGGGTAATTGGTGACAAAGCGAGGAAGCGCTACGAAAATTTTCTTACCAAACGTGCACCACTAAAATACGAGAAACGTAATAACATTCCAAACTACGAACGACGTAAAGAACCACTCCAATACCAACTACCCCTCTCTCCCGAAGATAGTATAAAGTACACGCAAGTACCAGTAGGATTCCGAATGGAGCTTTTTGCATCAGAACCGGAAATAATCAATCCAATCTACATGACTTGGGACGAACGCGGACGACTTTGGGTGGTTGAAACTGTTGATTATCCGAATGAATTTAAGGATGGCCGAAAAGGAAATGATCGGATCAAGATTTGTGAGGATACAAATGGTGATGGTAAAGCTGACAAGTTTACTGTGTTTGCTGAAGGCTTTAATATTCCGACTTCAATGACTTTTGCTCGTGGAGGAGTAATTCTTGCTCAAGCTCCGGAATTCTATTTCCTCAAAGATACAAATGGTGACGATAAAGCGGATATTAAAGAGGTTCTTTTTTCTGGATGGGGTGTAGGAGATACTCACGCAGGCCCTAGTAATTTGCGATACGGATTTGATAATTGGATTTACGGAACCGTCGGCTATGCTCGCTTCAATGGCTCATTAAGCGGAAAGCAGCATAATTTTGCAATGGGCGTATTCCGGTTTAAATCTGATGCAACTGATATCGAGTTTCTTCATCAATTCAACAACAACACATGGGGATTAGGTTTCAATACATCAGGCGACGTTTTTGGCTCCACCGCAAACAATAACCCGACCTTTTATGGCGGCATCCCTGCGACTGTTTTAAATGGAGAACTTAAGATGAGCGCAAAAATGATTGCTGATACGCCAACCTTTCATCCTATCACGCCAAATATAAGACAAGTGGACGCATTTAATGCATACACAGCAGGCTGCGGCCACGCTTTTGCTACTTCAGATGCCTTTCCAAAAAAATACCGTGACCGTGCAGCATTCGTCTGTGGACCAACTGGCAACCTAGTTGGTACATTTAATATCAAAAAACAAGGTGCCGGCTATACCGCAAAGAATGCGTTCAGCTTTGTAGCCAGTGCTGATGAATGGTTCTCACCTATCGTTGCAGAGGTAGGACCAGATGGCCACCTATGGATCGCCGATTGGTACAATTTTATTATACAACACAATCCGACCCCAAACGTAGACCGAGGCGGTTATGCCGCCAAAAACGGTCGAGGTAACGCTCACATTAATCCAAATCGTGATCGCCAGCACGGCCGAATCTATAGAGTAATTTGGGAGGCAGCACCAAAATCAACAATTACCTCTCTAGCCCAGGCAAGCCCAGTCGAGCTGATCAAGGCCTTAGATAATGACAATCTTTTTTGGCGACAAACTGCACAGCGAATGATAGTTGATGGAGGAATTAAGGAAACTGAGAAATCTTTACGTAAAAGATTATCGGGCCGTGGAGTAGGTGCAATTCACGCACTTTGGACACTAGAAGGAATTGGAGCTCTTGATAATAAAATAAAACGCAGTGCTCTAACAAACGGGGACTCTCAGGTTAAGCTCAACGCTGTACGCGCACTTGGAAAAACCAAAGAAGATGAACAATTGCTCTATGACAGTGCAGCACTTACCAACAAAGATTTACACGTCCGCTTAGCTGCCATGGTTAAACTCGCTCAGTTCCCAGAATCCAAGACTCATAAGCAAGCAGCTAGTATTTTAGCTACAGATGAGACGAACACAAAAGACGAATGGCTTAAACGAGCACTTCAAGCTGTTGGCACTGAACAAGAAGATTTACCAATCAATAAAAACGTTAATAAAGAGAGCTCAAAGCAAAATATTGCTAAACGCGTCAAAGAAATATTTTCCAGTGACAACTCTGATGTAAGGGGAACTAATTTTAGGGAACCTTTTAGAATTACCATCAATACTGTTAAAGACAGGATGATGTACGACTTGAACGAATTTCAAGTAGAGACTGGACGTTTGGTATCAATAAGATTTATTAATAAAGACTTCGCACCACATAATCTTTTGATAGTGAAACCAGGGAAAGCCGATGAAGCTTCAAATCTTGCTATTGCGTTAACTAATGATGGGCCAAATAAAGACTGGCGTCCCGACTCATCATTAATCTTGTGGGGATCAAAAATGATTAATCAGAATGAAGAAGAAATTATAACTTTTAACGCCCCAGTTCCAGGAAGCTATCCATACATATGTACATTTCCAGGGCACTCACAAATGATGAGAGGAATTATGAAAGTTATACCTATAAAAAAAGATAAAAGATAAGAACAACGGCCGCCTCAATCGTTACACCATTAGTTCCCATGGCTTTGTCCAACAAAGAACATGGGAAACAAAGCCATCTCCCTTGTAACTCAATATGGAGGGTACCTGTCTCTATCCCCCGTTCTTAAATAGGAAATCTTTCAATCAGTACTTCAACTGCATACTGATATAAGTCAGCACCGATACATTCTTCAGAGCGTTTTCCCCCAAGGATCCATCGAGGCGAACACCAATTTATTCAGATAACATTTTAATGTGTATTTCGACGGTGTCAGTTGATATATAAATATGGTTCTCTAAATGCATCGAATCTCAACTAGTCGCCTCACCAGTTATTGCCTTGAAGGTGGATGTTTCCAGTGGGGATTGTAGCGAATTTCAGAGGAAAGTACATGGCAGTGTTTTTACCTGGTAGCACCCCGTCTTTTCCTGATTCATCTGTGAGAAGAATAGAGGTATCCGGTAATTTGATCCATCCACATCGCTCCTAAACTTTTTCAATTTCGGGGATGCAAAAGAGAAAGCCATAATCAAAACCATATTCAGCTGCCTTATCCATCGCTTCTTTCATAGGAACGTCGCAAAGCCCCTTTCCTCTGAATTCAGGCAAAACAAAAACGTTCTGTATACCGGCAATGTGGACAACTTGGTCGCCAACTCGAATATTTCTGTCAACTACGCCGATATGTGAAATTATACTGTAATTATAATCTGAATATAAGATCCATAAGGGAGTCGTATTGTGCCAAGCACGAGTAACTGAAAAGGTTTCTTTATCATCTGGAAAACAAAGGCAAAGACCCTCCTTGATTCTTTTGTCTAAGTCACGGCTTACGTCTCGTTCCCGAACCAGGGTTATGTTCATTATTTCGAAGAATAGGCTGAAACGGCAGGAAGAGTTTCATGGGTATCTGCGATCCGTTAGTTTAGCTGAAAAGATCCTGCAGGCCAGAAAGCCCGAACTGATGCCGACGAGCAACGCGGCAGGGGATATCCATTGAAAGCTGACAGGATCCAGTCCCTCTTCATTCACTCCGAAAATGGGGCCGGAGAATGCGATCAGCACGGCGGTAGTAGTGCTGCAAGTTACTCCTATCCAGACGCCGGCTGCGTTGGCAAACGGAACGAATAGTGCGAAGAAAAACAGGATGAAGATAGGAACCGTAAGAAGGTTCACCGTTTTGGTGGTGACGGCGGTTATGTTGCCGGGCACGTGTTCCATAAAAGAGCTAGCCAAAACCACCACCACACCGATGCCAATAGCCAAGCTTCTCGCAAATAAGACGTGTTTTCTTTCGGTCTTGGGCTTTGTGCCAAAGCGGTCAAGGTAGTCGGTCATTACGACGGCGGTGATAGAGTTGACGCCGGAATCGACGCTGGACATAGAGGCTGCGAAAAGTCCGGTTAGCACCAGACCGGAGACAACGGGCGGAAGGTGGAAGGCGATAAAGTGGGGGAAGATTTTGTCGGCGTTTTCGTTAAGCGTCATTCCCCTCGGAAGGAGTTGAGGATCCGCCTGGAAATAGCCGAGCAGGGCAAATCCGGTAATGGCAAGAGTGATTGTGACGGTGGCGGCGACACAGAGCTGCATACCGATCGCCTTACGCGCAGCCTTCGCATCTTTGGTCGACATGAATCGTTGGATAGACACCTGATCGCCACCTGCAGTTGAACAATGCCACACAAACACGGAAACGATAGATCCGACAACGGTTACCCGCGTGGATGGATCGAGGCTGAAAATAGGTTGTGAATCCCAGTTGTCGGTCTGCCACTCGGTTGGAAACCAGCCGAATCCACCCATCTTCACCGTAATGGTCCCTATTACCAACAAGGAGCCGCCGTAAAGTAGAATGGTCTGCATCAGGTCAGTGATAATCACGGCACGGAGACCCCCTAAAGACGTGTAGGTTATAGCGAACGCAGCGGTTATCACGACGATCCAAGGAATGTATGTCTCATCCACCCCGATCATAATTGCAAGGGCCTTGGCCGTAAGGTAAACAAGCAGCGTCATCCAAAACAAGCGAAGAACAATAAAGAGGGAGGCGCCAAGGAGACGAATGCTGAGGCCGAGTTTTTTTTCCAGCAGTTCATAAGCGCTGGTGACCTTCACTTTCATATAAACCGGCAGCAGCACGAAACCGATCACCAGGAAAATGAAGGGATAGGAGAGCAGGTTGCTCATGTTGACCGGCCCCTTCCCGATTGTTTCACCAGGAACGCCCATATACGAAATCGTGCTTAGCAGCGTAGCAAACAAGGAAACGCCGATCAGCAAGGGATTCATGTTTCCAGAGCCCACAAAATATTCGCTGGTGTCTTTCTGTTTTCGCGCGAACCACCAGCCCAAGAAGAGCGTCGACAGGGCGTAGATCGCGATAATGATCCAGTCGATCGCTAGCAGGCCTCGGGCGTGGGTTTGACTTACAAATGTTTCAACTTCAGCTGCCTGAGCTATCCGAGGTAGGGAATATGCAAATATCGGAAGCCCGAAGCGCTTAATCATTGAGCGACTGGATGGATCCATTGGTTGTCCGGGGTATCGAGGATAGTGGGAGCAAGAGAACGAACGGTCGCGTTCAGGTTTTTGAGAGGCGGTTTTCTGTAAAAAACAAAATCGATTTGGAGGCGAGAAGGCAAATCCAGAATCAAGAATAGTAGAGGCGTATCATAACGACTGCGAGGCCTATTCTGACTTATTGGGCAGTCTCTACTTTCTGTGCAATTGTGCCGATCTTATCAGCGGGTAGGTATGAGGTCGAGATCGGGTTTCAACCTGAATTTAGAATTACTCCTCCAATATGTGACCTGAACGAGCGGCACCCTCAAGAACGGCCTTTACGCCGGACCTTGGCAGGAAGGGTCTTGCGCCACTTCTCGATCTCAGTTCCGAGTTGCTGGGTAATCTCCGGATGCGAGCGAGCGACATTGGTCGTTTCTCGAGGGTCTTTACTCAAATTGTAGAGTTCGGGTCCCTTTCGGGTAAGGTGGAGTTTCCACGGTTCGAGAAGAGCGGCGTCTCCACCCGCTCTCCAGAATAGTGCCCGAGTCGGGTTGCGGTCGCCGCCCAGCCAGATGTCGGCAACATTGAGTCCTTCGAATTGGGCGGGATCGTAGTCGGTATCCGTGAGGGTGCACAAGGTGGGCAGCCAGTCCAAAGCGGAAAGCACGCTGGATCCATTTACGTGGCTGGGGGGAACGTGGCCTGGCCAACGGACAATGAACGGTATCCTGACACCGCCTTCGTACTTTTCGTGTTTGCCCCCTCTTAATCCGCCAGACCAGCCAAGCATGTTGGCCTTGAAAATCTTACCCATGGCTCGCTGGCGGTCGTTTTGGTAGTCGCCGTTCGGAGCCGCTCCTTGATCACTGGAAAAGACCACAATGGTGTTGTCGGCGAGCTCTAGCTCATCGAGTAATTGGAGCACCCGCCCCACTGCTGAATCCAGTGAATAAACATCAGTCAGGTAGTTGCGGAAGCACTCATCGATGGAATAGCCCCATTCACGCGTGTTCTCGAATTTGTCCGACATGTAAGAGTCGAATTTCGATTCATCTATCTCGAGTTTGGCGATCGCCTCAGGAATTCGTTTCGATGGTGGGACCGGATAGTGGGTGATGTGGCCCCAAATGTTGACATAGAAGGGCTCGTCCTGATGCCGTTTGATGAAATCAATGGCAGCTGCGAAAAGGCCATCGTCTCGACCGTCAGAACCATCCGAGTTCCCGATGATCTTCACCTCATCGAGACCGTAGTGGTCTTCGGGAACGCCATCGCTGTCCGCCCCAATGTGCCACTTGCCAAAATGCCCGGTGGCATACCCCTCGTTGTTGAGCAGTTCGGTGATAGTGATCCGGTCGCCAAAGCCAAAATCCGCCATGTAAGCATCGAAACTGGCTGGATGGTGGCTCGTCATAAACCCTGTGCGGCTTGGGCAACAGGTTACTCCCGTGGCGTAGTGGCGGGTGAATAGTG
>DIHO01000015.1:0-53514 GCA_002420185.1 Opitutales bacterium UBA5694 | reverse complement strand
GGCGTAGTGGCGGGTGAATAGTGTGCCTTCAGCCGCTAGCCGATCGATGTTGGGCGTAACCGCGTAGGGATGCCCGTAACATCCCAAATCTCCCGTACCCAAATCGTCCGCAAACATGAAGACGATATTGGGGCGGCGATCTTCGGCCGGCTGGGACGAAGCGGGCATCCACAAGAAGAAATACAGCGATAAGAAGACGTAGCGGCGATAAAGATTCATGGCGGTTGATGGGATGACTAAACGAACGGTTAATGGGAGCGGCCAAAGGAGATCGGAGCAAGCACGTACAAAGCGGGTGACATCGAAATTAGAGGGCTTAAAAATTAAAAGACTCATCTAGGAACAACGATTATCAATCATTGACGGTTTACTCAACGATGAAATCAAAGCCGGAAAGGCGAAAGACCGCCATCTGGTCATGCGGCACTCACATGTCGATGGCATCCTAGCCACCCGTTCACGCTTTGAACCGAAGATGTTAATTCGCTCCGAGCAATCTTCTCATAACGTCCATTAGGTCAGCCTCAGCATCAGGCCCGACATTGGTAGCCCGTTCGCTCGTTTCATATCCGCCCTCTGCATAGGAAATTTCCGTACCGATGTAAGCCGTGCCGTAGTCGCCATAAGCTGCCATGGCAACATGCAAGTCGGGCCGCATGGCTTTAGCAGCTAATTGGTACTCTACAAAGAGTTCACCAGGCATGTGGACGACCCGGGCATCGCCTATTTTTAGGCAAGCGATATCAATCTTGTGCCCGGACTTTGCACGACGGAGGTAGGCGAGCTGGGTTATGGCTTCGTATCCCTCGGGAGGGTTATGGACGATTTTATCTATCAGGGATTTCTCGTTCAGGTGCGACGCCAACGGAAGAGAGACCGGTTCCGATTTCCAATTGATATCCGAATCGCCGAGAGGATATTTTTCCGTGTTCTCCCAAGCGGAGTGCATCCCGTCTGCCAATCGTTGGGCTAGCAGGACACGGTTCTCAGTATTGCCGTCATTGTATTTGCCCGCCCCAATGTTTCCGCCGGCTCCATTAAAGTGTACATGCAAGGCTTTTGGTTGGCCTTGGCCCCTCAGGAAGCGAGCAATGCCTGGAAAATCAGGACTTGGAATTCCGGTCCTGTAGTAGCTTTGTGGATGGGTTGCGAAGTAGCTGAGAATAGCGACAGGGGCATCTGCATTCCAAAACGAAATCAGCGAGACTTCCGGATCGACGACACCTACCGGTTCGGCCCGAATTAGGGGATCCCGTGCTGTGGTAAACCGCATAACCCGTACTTTTCCGTCAGGTCCCAGTATCCGACGATTCGAGACGACGTCTTTCACGGTGGCAGCACCCCAGCCGTAATGCGTCACGGGTCGAGCCCCTTTGAGGGCGTCTTTTAGAGCCACCGCGGCTCGGCGGATAACCCGTCTTTGGAAAAAACTGTCGAAGAGATCGAAGTCAGTGATCCCTAGTTCATGAACGAGGGCCTCGGAACTGAAATCGCATCGAGGGGCGTCATGCTGGTGCAAGGCGTGGACCGCAACACGATCTCGGGTAGTCCCCGCAGCTTCTGCGAGGGCATCACGAAACACATCCTGAGAGGCATTAGCCACTCCTATCCAGTCGATAGCGCACAAGACGATCGGCTTTCCGGATCCAAGAATGGTTAGCCCTCGACAGCGCAAGCTGATCTCGCCGTGTTTGCGAACGGGATCGTAGGCCAATTCTGAGCCAACCGGTGGGGTTGCATCGACATCGAACGTCGCAACACGTATTTGGGACGCGGTTGCTGAATCCGAGAAACCAGCGAGAGCAACGCAAAAAAATAGAATATGTACAGAGATATTTTTCATTTTTAGGTATAGAAAATATTTACGCTACCTCAGGTAGGCGTATCGGATCGGGCAATACTCCATTGAGGGGAAGATTTTCGCCCAGCTCGCTTCGCAAGTTATCCAGCTTTTCACGAAGCTCGTTAAGTTTGGAGCGGTACCGAGCTTGTCCTACCAAGTTGTTCAGCTGGTAGGGATCTTTTTTTAAATCGTAGAGAATCCAATCGCCTCCCATGTGAAAGGCGTAGACCCAATCTTTAGTTCGAATACCCCGCCAGTCGCAGCCCGGACCCCCTCCTCTGTGAGTATTGAAAAGATAGGCACAATCGCGAGTTTCTGGGCTTTTCCCTACGAATGCTTCTGACTGGTCGAAACCTTGGACATTATCCGGAATATTGGCACCGCATAGGCCGAGTAAGGTTGGCATTAAGTCGACCGATGAGACAATCCAATCGCGTTTTAGACCGGCTTTTATTTTTTCTGGATAACGGATTATGAAAGGCACGTTAATGGATTCCTCCCAAGGGCGTTGCTTTAGGCGGTGACCTTGCGAACCGAGCATGTCACCGTGATCCGAGGTAAAAACCAGTATCGTTTTTTCGGCTATTCCAAGACGGTCTAGCTCCTTGGTGATCCTACCCACGCACTCGTCCAAGCTGGTGACCATGGCATCGTATTGCAGCAGTTGATCTTCATCCTTTTTTGCCCGAGGGGGGACATTTGGCCTATCTGCTAGGGTACGGCCTTCGTACAAATCGAGGAAGCGCTCAGGTGCGCGGTAGGGATTGTGAGGTGGACCGTAGGAAACCGCCAAAAAGAAAGGGTCTTCGCGGTGAGTGCGAATGTATTCGACCGCTACATCGGTTTGCACGTCCGGTTCCCAGCCATCCACGGCGACCGCCTCCGTGCTATCGTTGATCCAATACTCAGGATCGAAGTGAGCGTGGGAACAATTCCGAACGGCCCAGAATTTCCAATTTCGCCGGTCTTCCTTAGCGACCGGGTTATTCCGATGCCCCGCTAGATGCCATTTCCCGATGTAGCCGGTGTGGTAACCCGCTTCTACCATCTTATCAGCGATGGTGACTTCGGAATTGGGCAGCTTTATGTCGTTGTGAACGACACCGGTCGCGTGACCATACCGACCTGTCATTAGCTGTCCTCGGTAGGGCGTGCAAACTGGAGAGGCTGCAATCATATTGGTGACGAGTAATCCTTCGCTGGCCAATTTATCCAGATTCGGGGTAATGACTTGTGAATTGCCCATGCAGGCCATATCGTGGGCCCGCATTTGGTCAGCTAAAAGGAATATGACATTCGGTTTGGAATGATAATCAGCACGCAGGACTTTTGACGATGCGGCTGTCGCCGAAATACCGGCGACTGCGGTTTTAAGAAAGTCTCTTCGTTGCATGGTTAGATTTTGAGGGTGATCGCTTGTGTTGCTTAAAGCCTGAAAGATTGTAGCGTACTAATGGTTACATTTTCTGGTCTTCCAAGGGGAGCTAGGGTTTTTAACTATTTTAGTGTGATATACAGTAATAGTATCGCCAGGTAAAGCCTGGTTCAGGCTTACTGAGAGGAAATTCAATTTAGCATAACTATTCAAGCGTGTCAGATACTGGTTTTGTGTCACTAGATGTGGTTTGGCCTTAAATTTAACTTTGGACCGGAACGGAGGGGGAGAAAGGGGTACTAGGAGTGGCAGATTAAAGGGTGTTTTTCTTCAGTCGTATCTGAGCCAGATTACCAAGTTCTTCGATTGCTAGGAAATTGCTGTTGGCGGGTGGGGTGTGAAGCTACATCTGAACCTGTAGATAAAAATCAATCTGAGTAGGTTTCATATTAGAGATGGACAATTCAGTCACAAAAATCTGTTACTCCATTATCCGAGGGACGTATCGCTCCAAGGGGGAGACGGTTGGTCCCATTGTCGCTCTTCACTCTGCCCCTGTTTTTCGGATAAACATCCCGTTAGCTTCACACGCTGCTTGAAATGCTCCGCCTTGCTCCCTTGGATACCGATTACCATGCAAATTCAGCGATCTGCTATGCAACGTGTACTCATTGCCCTATTCATCCTAATTTGTCCCAGCCTCCTGCTCGGAAAGGACTCGTTCCGCCTTGTCGTTCCAGACTCACAGAATCAGCAGCTCTCCGTCTATACAATTAACCCGACTGTCAGCGGTGCTAGCCTAAGACCAGAAGATTCCCTAAAACTCAGCTTCAATCCTGCCAGAGTGGCAGTCAATCCAACCAACCAATCGTTTGTCGTCAGCGGAACCCGCTCGAAAAAACCGGTTGCCGCAGTGGTCACAACTACAAAAGGCATGAAAGTGTTCGATGTATCCACGCTAGTCCATCCTGTTGGGTATAACAGCGTCGATCGTTCCGGACGTTTCTTTATGACAGTCCATTACGGCACTGGCTCAGTAGCCACCTACTCCCTCGGCAAAGATGGATCGATTGGCGATCTCGCCCACTCGCTAAGGACTCCCCAACGGGAAGCCCATTGCATCCTAACGACCCCCGACAACCGTTTCGTCTATATTCCATGCGTAAAAAATAACAATGCACTTTTCCAATACGCCTTCGATGCCGCAAGAGGCAAACTTGCGCCTCTCAAAACTTTCAACGCCGAACCGCCCGCAATGTTCGGCCCCCGCCACGTCGCCTACCATCCGACCTTGCCCATCGCCTACTTCAGCAATGAACAGCAACTCGGAGCGAGTGTTTACGAAATCGGAAAGGAGGGTCAGCTATCGGATCTTCAACACGTAAATACGATTCCACGACGATCGCCGTTCGAACAAGGAAAGCGCGACCTGCACGCCTCCGACATCGCCCTGACGCCCGATGGCAAGTTGCTCTTCGTGGCCCTTCGAGACTTTAACGGAGAGGAAGACAGCGTCTTCTCCTTTAGCGTAGACTCCAATGGAAAGCTGCACCCAGCCGCTCGAACACTGGTGGGAGACATTCCCTGGAAGCTCGCCCTCTCCCCAGATGGCAAGCATCTCGCTGTTTGCGAATTCGGCTTGCACCGAATCACCCTCTTTGCCGTCCAATCAGATGGAAGTTTAACTCGCCACCCTGGAGTCGAAATAGCCGCCAGAACCAACGACATGGTGACCCTGCCGGTTAGATAGGGACGACCAGCCCGATCGTTTGTTAGTGCCTCCAAAAATCCGATTACTCGGCGAGTTATCCATACCTTCTCGCAATCTGATCTATATGGTGAATCGAATGCTGCTTGAATTTACAATTTTCGAGCCAGGTCCTGCTTTCGCTTGAAACGTACCTTCCTCGCTTCTTTTTTAACGATTCTAGACGTTTACATCGCCTGCGACGCATGAAATTTCGCCAAAAGCTAACTCTCTCACTTAATCTGGCAGCTGCCAGTCTTCCCATCCATGGTCACGACATCCACGAGCTAGCCGGCATCGACGTGGAAGGTCGCGGAACGCCCTTAGTTGGCGAAGCGGTCAGTGCCTCCGAAGGCGTCGTCGGCCGGATCGACTTGGAAACCCGCCCCATCCTTCGAGCAGGCGAAGCTTTGGAAGCGGTGCCCGGCATGGTCGTAACCCAACACAGCGGATCCGGCAAGGCGAACCAATACTTCCTGCGCGGCTTCAACCTCGACCACGGAACCGATTTCGCAACTTGGCTCGATGGCATGCCGCTCAACTTCGTCACACACGGACACGGACAGGGCTACACCGATCTCAATTTCCTTATCCCGGAAACAATCGAAGCTATCGAGTACGCCAAGGGATCGTACCGAGTTTTCGATGGAGACTTTTCCGCTGCCGGCTCGGCTCGCATCAAACTGGCCGACACCTTCGAATACGGACAAGCCAAGGCATCGATTGGCGAGCACGATAATTTCCGTTTCCTTTTAGCGGATGCCCAACCGTTTGGCGAAGGGAAGCTCGTCTACGCACTCGAACGCGAGACCAATGACGGACCTTGGGAGCTTCCTGAAGATTTGGACAAATCGAACGGCATGATCCGCTTTGTCCAAGAAGGCACTTACCGCCATACCTCCTTAGCACTGATGGGCTACCAGTCTGTTTGGAACTCGACGGAACAAATTCCAGAGCGAGCAATTGATAGTGGTCTTGTCACGGATCTTGGCCATATCGACGACACAGTTGGGGGAACGTCATCCCGCTACTCGCTTTCCGCTCGACACATTCACGACAATGGCGACTCCATAACACGATTTTCAGCGTATTCAGTCTACTACGACATGTATCTCTGGTCGAACTTTACCTATTTTCTTGAGGACCCGGTCAATGGGGACCAGTTCGAGCAAACCGACCGACGGCTTACCCACGGCCTATCCGCTTCGCAAACGCTCAATGCTCGCACGCTCTTCGACAACGAGATCAAGCAAACGTACGGTGTCGATATTCGCTACGACGCCATCGATCAATTGGGCTTGCATAATACATTCGAACGCGAGCGGATTGGGACCACCCGCCAGGATCAAGTCGATCAGCTCGGAGCCGGTGCTTTCTATGAGGTCCACGTACAGTGGAACCCTCGTCTGAAGACCGTGGCGGGATTAAGAGGCGATTTCGTCCACGCCGATGTCGACAGTCAGCTTGCCGCTAATTCCGGAAACGCCGATGACTTTATGGCCAATCCGAAACTGATAGCTATCTACGCACTCAATGAATCGAGCGAACTGTACGCTAGTGGCGGATACGGCTTCCACAGCAACGACGCACGGGGGGTAACCCAGCACATCGACCCGATAGACGGGTCCCCATCCGAAGCGGTCGACCCATTAGTTCGCTCGATTGGATACGAATTGGGAATTCGTAAGGAGTGGAGCCTCATGGCGAATACTTCCATCTCCGCATGGCAACTGGATCTGGATTCGGAGCTGGTCTATGTAGGCGACTCTGGCAGCACCGAAGCCTCGCGCCCTAGCAGCCGTAAGGGTATTGAAATTGCCTCCTACCTTGCTCTAAAAGAATGGCTGACGTTCGACTTCGATCTCGCCTTCACTAACGCCCGTTACGCCAATGCCGATCTTGCGGGTAACGAAATTCCCGGTGCCCTGAATCGCGTCGCAAGTGCAGGGACCAACGTCAATTTGCCGTCGGGATGGTTCGGTTCGCTTCGCTATCGCCACTTCGGCGAGCGGCCTTTGATAGAAGACAATACGGTACGATCAGATCCATTTCACTCATTCAATCTCCGCATTGGCTATCGAGCCGAGCGCTGGCAGGTCAGCATCGACTGGATGAATCTCCTCGACTCAGACGACTCTGACATTGCCTACGCCTACGAATCGCGCCTCCCAGGCGAAGCCCCCGAAGGCATCTTCGATCACCACTCCCATCGCATCCCTCCGAGGGCTCTCAAGCTTCACTTGTCAGTATTGTTCTAAAGTGCGATCTAATTCCCGTATTTGATATGTTGGTATAATTGAGCTCCGTTTTCATCTCTGAAGTCGAAGGTTAGGCTGGCTTTGCTTGTTCCGTTTTGCGGGGACGTTCTTACAAGAGGGAATCCGCCAGAACGAGGATTCTGAGAGTAGACCTGATTGATCGTCGAGTCCGGGTCGGTCGAATTTGGATGTCCGGGACCGACGCCGAGGCGCGAGTTTGTATCGGTCAAAGCACTGCAGGAAAATTCTTCTATACCCTGTGGCGAAATGGAGTGGTACTGCCAGTGTCGATCGCCACAAATCAGGTAAACGTTTTCCTCGACCAAACCGGTTTCTTGGAGCCATGAGAAGAACGCCTCCCGCTCGTGTTGGAAGCCGAAAATATTGGTGTTATTGTCGATTTTGTGCAGCGAATCGGCACCGATCATCGGCGTGGGCGAGATCATTATCTTGAAGGTGGCGTCGCTCTCCTGTATAGCTGGCCGGCCGCAGCGTTAAGCAGTGGGGTGTGCGTTCAGACCCGGATCGTGTGAAAACGCGGAAGTCCTCAGGCTGGAGGGTGTCCGGGTCAACAGTGTGAGACAGCAAGACTGGCATACGGTCCTGCCTTGCTGCACCAGGGCAGAGAATATTGGCCCCTCTTGGAAGGGCGTTGTCCAATCCGAAGAAGGCTGAAAGTATGCGTGCTGGTTGATTGTTGGCATCCAGCGTGGTCGGATTCCTGGCTGATTGAAGCACCGGTAAACTGAACATAATCGACGCCACACTTGTAGCGGCTAAAACCAATGCGGCCTGCAAGGGAACACGGCAGACCTTGATCATCGAATGTAGGAAAGACATGGATTAAGAAAAGATTGGGTGCATGGACCAGAAAACGAGGTGGTTCGAATGTTTCGATTTCATTTAGGACGTAGATTTAGGACTGGGATTTACCTTAGCAATTTGGAAGGTGCCCGCCACTGACAACTATGGGTGTCTTCTCGCCCTAAATTAAATGCTGTGAATTAAGACCGATTCCCGTTTAAGCGGTGCCCTTGTCGCACTTTTTGATCGTCTTTGCCGATAGAGCTTTTCCATTTCATCGATCATTCGCTGGACAGTGAAAGAGCTTTGCGCTTCAAGATGGAGGTGTTCTGGAATTTAAGGGCTAGCACCCGATAAAAGCCGGATCCATCTGTAAAAATTATAACCGAAATAGACGTTACGAACCATGCCTGTCGCAACACCTAAGCAATACGAAGCCATGCTGGATGCCGCCCAAAAAGGGAACTACGCTTATCCTGCGGTTAACATCACATCCATTGTGACCATCAACGCTGCTTTGAAAGCGTTCGCTGACACCAAGTCAGATGGCATCATCCAAGTTTCCACGGGAGGCGGCCAGTTCGCCTCCGGTCTTAACGTGGCCGATGCCGCTTTTGGCGCGATCGTTCTCGCAGAAGCGACCCATGTTTTGGCGGAAAAATACGATGTACTCGTGGCACTGCATACAGACCACTGCCATCCGGAGAAAGTGGATAGCTTTTTGCGTCCTTTGCTAGATGCATCTCGTAATCGGATCGCGGAAGGCAAAGGCCCGCTCTTCCAGTCTCACATGTTTGATGGATCGGTTGTCGCTCTAGACGAGAATTTGAAGATTTCGAAAGAGCTTTTAAAGGAATGTGCCGAGCTGGGCATCATCCTTGAAGTGGAAGCCGGGTGCGTCGGCGGTGAAGAAGATGGACACGACACCTCTGGTTTGCCTGCGGAAAAGCTCTACACAACTCCAGAAGACATGTTGGAAGTATATGAAGAGCTTCAGCCACTCGGCCGTTTCATCTTCGCGGCGACTTTTGGAAATGTACATGGAGCTTACAAGCCTGGCTCTGTTAAGCTAAAGCCAACGATTCTTCGCGATGGGCAGAAGGCGGTCATGGACAAGCATGGTGCGGAGGCGGAAATGGACCTCGTGTTCCATGGCGGATCAGGGTCGGATCTTTCCGATATTCGGGAAACGCTCGATTACGGTGTCATAAAGATGAACATCGATACGGATACCCAATATGCTTTTACGCGCCCAATTGTAACTCACATCTGCCAGAACATCGAAGGTGTACTCAAGATTGAAGGTGAAGTGGGCAACAAAAAGACTTATGATCCGCGGTCCTATCTGAAGTCGGCCGAAAAGAACATGGCTGATCGCCTCATCCAGGCGGCCAAGGATTTGCTCTCCGAAGGTAAAACGATTTTCGGGAAAGCATAGATTTCGGAACCACGGCAATTTTTTAGGACCGGTCCCCCATTGGGCCAGTCCTTTTTATTTACTTCGGGGCTGACATTGGGTGGGGGCAATCTTTGATTGCCCATTGTCCTACCTGTTGGATGGGCACTCAGGGATCGCCCGCTACCTTAAAATTCGACGGAATATTTTCTTTTTAGATTTGCTCTCCAGCTACTTAATTGGAAGTTCGACGGCGGTAACTTGGTGGCTTATTCCGGGAAAGGTGACCTGGCGTCGGGTTAGGCTGATGTTATCCCTCAACTGGGATCCTTCGATTGTTTTTTCGTCGATAGCGGTTGCAGTGTCCGTGTGCTCATCCGCCCATTCTGAATTGAGAAGGGCGATACTCACGGCTTCGCCAATAATGTCTGGTCTCGCATAGTCGGGATGGCCGATGGCCCCAAAGTAGATCATCCCGCTACTCATTCCCACTTTCAAGGGCTCGTTGAATAGCTGGATGGCATTTAAAGCGGCATCGATGGCACGATCTTGATGATAACTGCCTGAGAAAAGACAGAGGATTCCTGCACCGCGAGTTTTGATTGGAATCCCACCAAAGCGAAGGGCAGATTCAGTGACCTGGTAGCAGACACTGTTGGTCCAGTTGGCGAAATCCCGAGGTTCTAGGTGTTCAGACTTTTCCCGGGCGGCCCGAGCTCGAATATCGACGATGGTGGCTTCAATGACATCCTTGTCTATGCTTTGGCAACCCAATATCCATTCTATGGATACTCCTAGCAACTGAGCCAAATCAGGGAGGATGCTGATGTCCGGTGCATTTTCCCCCCGCTCCCATTTCGAAACTGCCTGGGGGCTTACCTGGACAGCGTTAGCGATGTCTGTCTGGGTTAAGCCGGACTTTTTTCGGCGGTGGCGGATTCGATCTCCGAGGTCTTGCAGGTTCATAAATTAAGAGAAGAAGTTAAAGGAGTATCGGTGGAGATGAAAGACGAATCGTGGAATTTTGAGATCTTCTTAAGCGGCAGGCCCGGCTTGAGCCACCCGAGCCTCAGCGAGGGAGTGGGGTCCTTGCCCTACGATTCAGGCGATCGATAGTAACTGACGTGGCACAGCACCTTTCGACAAGCTCAATGTCTTATGAACAATCGCAAGCACTACGATGAATATGGGAATAAAATTAAGCCCAAGATTTCGCTCATCCAATGAGCTCGTGATAAGTGGCAAAATAGTCTTTTCTCTGGCAAGGGTCGCAGTTGCGTCTAATCCAGAGAGTATCGAACTAGTTCATGAATGGACGGATCGGTTTGGGTTCTCGAGTCAGAATTCCTGACTAGAAATTGTGACGAAATTCCGATTTCGCCCCCCTGCTGGCACCGGTGAGATTGGAACTTCCTTTATAGGCGAATGGGCCGTCGATAATGACTGTTTTAAAGTGGGCCCGCGGACAGAGAAACATTAAGGCGATCGATTAGATTGGAGAATCGATCAAAGTCTTTGCAAAAGGCAGGAACGGGTTCTTTGGAGTGTATAATCCGAATGAATACTCCAAATTCAATTTTTTCGGAAAGCGTTTGCAGAAAAGAAACCATCGATTTTCGTTTTTAATATACATGTCCTTTATGTCAGCGGTCGCAATCCAGAGATAAGAGGTTGTCTTGATTACGGCACCTTGGATGAGACGATTTTAGATCTGCCAATCGGTGACAATTTCGTTGGGTATAACCGATTAAGAGTGGAGGCTTGACGTTGAAATAGCAAGTGGAGTGCTGGGAGAGATGGAATGTCTCCTACAGGAAAAATTTATTTGAGAACTGCCCTAAAAAATAATGGCCATTTGGTCTGTGGGTCCTAGAACGGGTTGAAGTGTCTAAAGAGAAGGTCGCGTTTATTGGTATTGGAGTAATGGGGAAAAGCATGGCGGGCCATTTGCTTGAAGCGAGTTACCCGGTTTCCGTTTACAATCGCACGAAGTCCAAAGCGGACGACTTAGTGGCTAGGGGGGCTAGGTGGGTGGATTCGCCCGCAGCTGCGTCGGTCGATGCGGACGTTGTTATTACGATCTTGGGCTTTCCAGCGGATGTCGAAGAGACTTATTTCGGTAGCGAAGGCGTTTTTAAAACGATACAACCAGGAGGCCTTGTGGTCGATATGACGACCTCCAGCCCTGTTTTGGCAAAACGAATTGCAAGTGTCGCTTCGGAGAAAGGGATCGTTGCGTTGGATGCACCCGTTTCTGGAGGAGACTTAGGTGCTCAGGAGGCGCGGCTCTCCATTATGGTCGGCGGGGATGATGCTTCTTTTGAAAGAGCGAGGCCTTTGTTTGAGATCATGGGCAAAAACATTCAACTGCAGGGCCCGGCCGGCTCGGGACAGTACACTAAGATGTGTAATCAGATTGCCATTGCTGCGGGGATGGTGGCGATTGCTGAGTCGCTTGCCTATGCGAAATCGGCTGGGTTGGATTCCAAGAAGGTGCTCGCGAGTATTGAAACCGGAGCGGCCGGTAGTTGGTCCTTGAGTAATTTGGCTCCTCGAGCCTTGGATGGGAATTATGATCCCGGATTTTTTGTGAAGCACTTCATTAAAGACATGGGGATCGCGATCGAGTCTGCCACTGAAATGGGGTTGACGCTACCAGGCCTGAATCTGGCCAAAGAGCTCTACGATCGTGTGGCAGCGGATGGGGGAGCGGACGATGGAACCCATGCTCTTTTCCGCTACTATTTAGAAGGAAAACAGGGAACGAGCTAATGGAGTCCCAGAAGGATGGTTGCCGAGTTCACTACAAAATAATTTTGCAAATTGATGCCTCGGACTGGTCCTGTAAAGAATGCGGCACTTGTTTGAAAACGGCGAGGAAATCCAGAAGGATTGCGAGCTTCTGGGCGAGATTACATCCTGCGACTTGGAGGAACTCTGTCGCAGACAGCGGGGAGTTGGGTGTTGTCCGTAACTTCTTTTAGGGAATAGGAAACATTTTCATGAGCCAAAAACTGAATCTCTTATTCCTCTGCACAGGGAACTCCTGTCGAAGCCAGATGGCCGAAGGCTGGGCCAAAAAGCTAAAAAGCGATAGCCTAAACGCCTACTCAGCCGGGATTGAAACCCACGGACTTAATCCGAATGCGGTCAAGGTGATGTCGGAAGTGGGCGTGGACATAACGGAACATCGTTCCCAGCAGATCGAAGCATTTGCTGAAGTTCCTTTGGACGTGGTCGTCACGGTCTGCAGCCATGCTCATGAAACCTGTCCTATTTTTCCGGGTGATGCTCGCGTAGTCCATGTAGAGTTTGAGGACCCTCCGAAATTGGCACGCTCTCTTGCGGCTCAGGGGGCTTCGGAAGAGAAGCAGCTAGATTGTTACCGGAAGGTCCGGGATGAAATTAGAGCTTTTGTGGCAACCCTGCCCGAAGCCTTGAATGGAAATACTGATGAGTAGTGAAACCTGTCCCGCCGATGAGCGGAAAATGACTAATCTTTTTGGACGTTTCCTGACGATCTGGGTTGGTATGTGCATCCTTGCCGGAATTTTGCTCGGATTGATTGCCCCGTGATTTGCCAAAGCACTTGACGGCATGTCCATCAACGTCAACGGGGCTCCGGTTGTTTCTGTCCCGATCGCAATCTGCTTGTTCTTCATGATGTACCCATCATGGTGAAAATCGACTTCTCCAAGGTAGTCAAAGCCGGTAAAAGCGGCAAGCCCGTCTTTCTCACTCTCTTCATCAACTGGGGCATCAAGCCCTTCACGATTTAGGCCATTGCGTTTGCGTTTCTTGGCATGCTGCTAAATGGATTTATCGGTGAAGAAGCCGTCGACCTAGTAAAGATGCCTTTTGGTCTCGATCTGCCGGTAGGATCCGAACGTGGGGCGGGCACAGTCGTAATGCAGGACGGAATCAAAATGCTTCGAGTTCCTTTGTGGCTCAGCTACTTTGCGGGATTTATCTTTCTGGGAATTGCTCCCTGCACCGCCATGTACCCCTTCTATCGAGCAAGTCTCTAAGAATAGAGCATATTGAAATGGAGATATTCTTGTGTTTTGACCTGCTGCCTGTCGGCGGTCAGGCTTTCGATGAAAGGTGGCATCAAGGATGTCCCCTAACTCAGATTTCTCAGATTTACTATTCCCAGAATGGTTGTTCGAGCAGGACTACATGGTGTTCCTGTCTTTTTTGGTTGGGTTCTCTTTTCGTTGAAGACAACTAGTTGTATCGGGAATTCTTTAAGGAGCAAATATCCAATGTGGGATTGAGGCAGAGGAAACACGGGATGTGGAATCTGCGATTGAATTTATGGATGCGGCTAGCCCTTTCGATTTCGGTGCAATAAATATCTAATTACCAATTATGAATGGGGGGAGCTGGCAAGTTATTGCCGTAGCAAGCCAGTTTAATCTGAAATGCGAATTATATCATTGAGTTGCGTGCGAAGGTAATGTCTTGAAGAGTTGTGCGACGAGAGACTAGTCAAGTCGTCGGGTTCTTTTGTTTTTAAAGGGCTGCTGACGAAGTGCCAGCCGGGACTTTCTTAGACCAATCTTATGGGTCAGGCTACAGCAAGCTAGGGGTCGAAAGATTCAGGTCTTCTTAGGGCGAAATACTTTCATCTCGGATGGATTTGTTTCAAGGTAGGATCCTCCAATTAAATCAATGCAGTAGGGAATCGCGGGAAAAACCGATTCCAGGTTTTCCCGAATCGCTTTGGGTTTTCCGGGGAGATTCACAATAAGGGAGTGTCCTCGGATGCCGGCCGTTTGGCGAGACAGGATAGCGGTTGGAACGAATTGGAGTGAAGCGCGACGCATTTCCTCGCCGAAACCAGCGAGCATTTTATCGCAAACGGCTTCAGTTGCCTCTGGCGTGATGTCCCTTAATGCCGGACCGGTCCCGCCAGTTGTTACGACCAGGCTACAATTCCTGTTATCGCAAAAGTCGATTAATGCCGCTTCTATTTGATCCTTTTCGTCGGGTATAACAGCATATTCGACTTGAAATGAAGTGAGTATCCATTCGTTCAAAAGATCGACGCATGCTTTCCCTGGAATATCCTCGTAGACACCTTGCGATGCTCGATCTGATATGTTTATGACTCCTATAGTTGCGGTTGCTGACATGGATCTAATTGGGCTTTACGAACGGATTACTGATTAAGGTTCTGTGGGATCTTTATGGTAATTGACGAGGATTAAAGCGTTTCTGTCAGATTGGCCAAATTAAACCAAGGTGATGATTGGGAAAAATGAGTGGATTTGAAGAGTGCACACGCTTATAATTCTTTTCATTGTGGATGGGGCGAATCGGTTGGTAACCCCCATGAATCCTGTTTGTCGACAACTTGAGGGATTGACAGTTAAGGCTGAGACCAGTGAATTAGCTTTGGCCGGAGTCCTTGGTTATGGCGGGAACAAGCGAGAGCGAATGAAGAAGCAGAATTTTAACGAAATGGTGAACCTGATAGTCAAGGAGGACGACCGTTATACCAAGGAAGCCTACGTGTTTCTCAAGGAAGCCTTGGACTTCACCATGAGCGAGGGAAAAAAGCGTAAGGGGAAGCTGGGTAGCAAGAATCAGCGGCACGTTACTGGGCAAGAGCTTCTTGAGGGAGTCAGAGAATATGCACTTGAGCAATATGGGCCTATGGCTTATATCGTTTTGACCTCCTGGGGCTTGAAGATGTGTGAAGATTTTGGAGAGATAGTCTTCAACCTGATTGAGTACGGCGTTTTCAGTAAAAACGACGAGGACTCGAAGGAGGACTTTGCCACTATCTACGATTTTGAGGAAGCGTTTTTAAAACCGTTCCTGCCCGAAAAACGCCGTCTCAAGCGGCCTCGATACAAAGTAATTAAATCGCTTTAGAGAGCCAACTACCTGCTTATTGAATTTCCCGTTTCCGCAGTTCTAGTGGAGACTGGTTCCAATTTCATTTGAATCCATGTCTGAATGTCAAAATCCCTATCGCTCATCGGAAGCGAATCAGTCCCTAATCGACCCTATTCTAAAGGAGCCAGTGGAGCGTTACGTCTTGGAGAATGGGTTGACCGCAGTCTTGAAGCCGGACAGATCGACCGCGATATGTTCGGTTCAAGTTTGGGTCAAGACGGGAAGTATTCATGAAGATGATAAGATAGGTGCAGGTCTCTCGCACTATTTGGAGCACATGCTCTTCAAAGGAACTGAAAAACGGGGAGGACGGGAAATTTCGGAGAAAGTACAGTCAGCGGGAGGCTATATCAATGCCTACACCACCTTCGATCGCACCGTGTACTACATTGATATTCCATCAGAGAATGTGGGTGTGGCACTGGATGTATTAAGCGATTCCGTGTTTCGCTCCACTTTGCCGGAAGACGAAGTGGAGAAAGAGAGGGGAGTCATAATGCGAGAGATTGATATGGGCGAGGATGATCCCGACCAAAAGTTATCGCGGGCTTTGTTCGAAACGTCGTTCAAAGAACACCCATTCAGGTACCCAATTATTGGGTATAAAGACTTGTTCTCGCAGGTTACCCGTGAGGATCTTGTTGCTTATTATGATCGTCGTTATTCCCCTAATAACGCGGTTTTGGTTGTTGCGGGAGACTTTGAAAATAGCGATATGAAGAAACGGATTGAAAGGGATTTTGGTTCGGTTACGCGCAAGACTCTTTCAAGCGTTTTCATACCTTCGGAGCCAATGCAGCTGGCAGAAAGGGAATGTCATCTGTTCGAGGATGTTCAAATCACAAGAGCTGGAATCGGATTTCAAACTCCCAGTCTGATCCATCCGGATACGCCAGCTCTTGACGCGCTCTCGATGATATTGGGACATGGGAATAGCTCTATGCTTTCAACCCATCTGCGAGAAGAGCTCAAATTGGTACATGCGATTGATGCTTCCAATTGGACTCCCGGTTCAGTAGGCGTTTTCTATTTGGCATTGGTATGCGATCCAGAGAAACGGGATGAAGCGATTAATGAGCTTCATACCTACTTGGGGAGCTTAACGGTTGAAGACTTTTCCACCGAACGGGTAGATAAAGCGGTGCGGCAGTTAATCGTGGCTGAAATAAATGCCCGTAAAACGGTTAGCGGTCAGGCGTCGAAACTGGGGGCGGCGGAAGTCGTAGTTGGGGATATCGGATATGCGGAAAATTATTTGCGGAAGATTTCGCGAGTAACGCCTGAAGACTTGATTAGCGTGTTGAAGAAATGGTTACGTAAAGAGCGCTTAACCACAATCACTTTAAACCCGAAATCAGCCCAAGATTGGGATCTGAAGTCAGGAGAGGAAAAGCAAGGCGAAACCGATTTCATCGAGTTTAAGCAAAGTAACAGCAGCAATCTTCTTTTACGCGAAAACGACCGCCTCCCCAACACCCATTTTCGAGTCGTGATGAATGCAGGTTCCGTGTATGAGCAACCTGGGAAGCAGGGGGCGACTTCACTCCTCGCAACATTGTTGACCAAGGATACAGAAAAGAGAAGTTCGGTGGAAGTCGCTGAAGCAGTTGAGAGCGTTGGAGGCAGCTTTTATGAGTTTTCAGGCAATAACAGCATGGGCTTGGCCCTGGATCTTCTTCCTTCAAATGTGGACTTGGCCTTGGACTTGATTGAGCAAGCCCTTTTGCATCCGGTTTTCAAAGATGAGACGTTTGATCTGGAAAAAGCAGCCCATATGGCAGCGATCAAGGAGGACCTGGACGAGATCGTTACCGCTGGGCTAAAAATATTGCGAAAACGATTCTTTGGCGACCATCCGTTTTCCATCGGGGGGGCGGGTTCATTGGAGTCAGTTGGAAGTCTAGGAGCGGACGATATCCAGGAACTGCGATCGAGTTTGGTGACGGCAGGAAATGTAACGATTGCGGTTTCGGGGCAATTTGAGAAGGAGAACTTGAAACCGCGTCTCCAAGCTTTGCTGGAAAAGCTGCCCTTGGGAGGAAAGCCGGTTTCTAACCATGAATTCAAAAAGCCCTCGTTCCCGGGAGAACATCGAGAGCCAATGGATCGCCAGCAAGCGGTTGTCTTTCACGCCTATCTAGGCCCCGGATTGCTCGAGAAGGATTTCTATGTGTCGGAATTGGCGAACGAAATATTTAGCGGTATGTCGAGCAACTTATTCGAGAAGATTCGAGAGGAGTTAAGTTTGGCCTATTTCGTGCGCTCGAGCCGTATCGTTGGCTTGGACACGGCGATGTTTTATTTTTATGCTGGAACCTCAACAGAAGGTTATCCAAAAGTAATCGAGGAGTTAGTTAAAGAGGTGAAGCGTGTGCGCAATGGTGAACTTGCTTTTCAGGAACTTGATCGGTGTAAAACACGTTTAAAGGCATCACGTCGAATGAGTATGCAGACAAACTCGTCCTACGCGAGCCATGCGGCATTGAACGTAGCCTATGGACTTCCGGCGAATAACTGGAAGTCCTATGACGAAAGAATAGACGCGGTCTCAATTCAGGATCTGGCAAATTTTGCTTCGAAATACTTCCGTGAAGAAGAACGGGTTGAGCTTGTAATTGGCGCCTTAGAATAGTTTTGATTACACCTGAAGTTCGGTGAGTTGATTGAAAACGATCGGAGAATGCTTCAGTTCTAGAAGCCCGTTGGGGTCTAAACCGGTCAGACGGCGTCGGGCTCACTGAAAGCCAACACCGTTAAAAAGGCCAGGCCACTATAAACAGCGGCCTGGCAGGTGTGGGTGTGTTGGGAGGGAAAATATTGTTTAGAAGAATTTACGAGCCTTTCACTTTGATTTCAAGCACTTCCGTACATTCTTGTTGTTGAATTATTGCTTTGGCTGGTATCCGGATGTTCAGTCAGCTTTAGTTTGGGTTTTCTCTTATTCTAATTAAGGGAGAACGTACTCGTATAAGTTAGTTCTAAGCCCATATACGTATTCAGAGTCTGGAATGAAATGGGATCGATCTGGTGCACAGTGTACATATGGCACCTGATTTGGCGTTTTGGGGGTGTTTATTCAAGAAAATGAGAGTTTTTGAATTTTGCTCTTTGACAGGGGCTCGAATACTTGTATCCGATAGTGTTCATGAACACCAATAAAGATTCGCTTACTAAAAGACAGAAGGAGGTTCTCGATTTCGTACGGAAAGAGCGTTCTCGAGAAGGGAAAGTGCCGTCGACTCGAGAGATCCAGCGGCATTTTGGGTTCGCGAGTCAAACGGCCGCCGTTAATCACTTGAAAGCTCTGGAGCGAAAAGGGTGTTTGCGTCGTTTGCCAGGTGACCTGCTTCCGATGAATTCCGACCGGTTCAGTCAGATTCCACTTCTTGGATCGATTCCGGCGGGTTTGCCAACTTTTGAGGAGGAACACTCGGAGGGAGGAGTGGCGGTAGATCTTTCTTCGATTGGACTGTCGAAGGGGGCTCGGACGTTCGCGTTAACTGTCAGAGGAGATTCGATGATTGGGGCTCATATTCAAGAGGGAGATGTGGTTGTCTTGGAGTATAGGGAGCCGCGTGATGGGGATGTGGTTGCAGCTCTGATCGATGGCGAAACGACGTTAAAACGTTTTGTACTGGATAATGGGCGACCGTTCTTGAAGGCGGAGAATCCTGACTACCCGGACCTGATTCCAGCGATGGAGCTCATTGTGCAGGGCGTTATGGTGGCGTTGACCAGAAAGGTATACCAGTGATGGGAGCGGGCGAGATCTCACTGGCTCCGAATGGAGGCAGAATAGGGGGCCATTGGTTACGCTCTGTGGATTGCTCGACAGACGCCACTGCTGGTCGTCGAGCAGCTTGCCACGCTGTGTCTGAATTTTTGAGTCAGCAGATGGTCTCGAGGGTTACGGAGCGTGCCGGTTCTTATGGCCTCATTAAGAGGCTCAACTTGCCGGAGGTTACAGACGAGGATGGCTTGGAAAAAAATGTCTCGGAGCTGGAATTTTGGATTACGTATCTGGAAAAAAAATACGATTTAATAGGATAGTACTATGGAAAAACAGTTTAAAGATATCATTGTTAGGGATAGTCGCAGTGAAAACATGTTGCGTCGCTTGCTAGACATTTCAGACCAGGATCGATCACGACGTCAAAGATGGATGCTTTTGGCGAACGGCGGATTGCTTCGAAGCTTGAAATTAAGCGGTGAATCGGAGCCCGCAGACAAGCGAAATTGAATCCGCTAGTGGTTTAAATGGTGCCTTGGACACTTGGAGATGGTCCGGCAATGTTAGTTTTCTGTTTCAGCGGTAGGGCTGACCACGTCTCTGTCGTAGCCTTAACGAGGTCCGATCTTCCGTCGGCTTTGGATTCACGAATTGCGGTGTTTGTATAGGGCTTCCGACGTGAACTCATTCGAGCAGGTAAACAGTTCTACCACCCTTTTGAAAGCTTCTTGGAAACCAAATTACTAAAAACTCTCCTAGGAGCGGCTCAGCCGTATCCAGGTATCGATGCCGATTTGCTCTGGACGAGTCTTGAGGTCGATACCAAGACCAATGAGCATTTTTAACCACTCGTTCGTTTTCGGGTGAGATGACTTTCGGAGCAAGGATCCCATTTGTTTTCGCCGCTGTTTGAATAAGTCGCGGATGAGTGTTCGATCCGATTTGGGAAATTTATAAGGGTCCTTTCTAACTTTGAGATGGAGAAGAGAAGAGCTAACATCTGGCTTCGGATAGAAGCAGCTTCCAGCTACTTTGTGAGATTGGGAAGCTTTGAAGGCAGCTTGGAGAAAGATGCTAATGCTTCCAAATTGTTTCGTCCCGGATGCCGCTACGAATCGCTGGGCCGTCTCCTTTTGGAGCATTAGGGTCATGCTTTGGGGATTGGGGCCGTTTATAATCGATTCCATCCAAGGAGTCGAAATGGCGTAGGGAAGATTGGCCACGATCTTAAAATGGGAAACGTCTGAAGGAAGCCCGGCCAACGGGGAGTCCATGGCATCTCCTTCCAGAAGATTCAATTGGCCATCGGAGGACAGTTCCATCTTGCGGATATGATCTGCCAGTCTTCGGTCTTTTTCGATTGAATACACATTCGCTCCTGTATCTAGAAGTGCCTGTGTCAAAGTGCCAAGGCCAGGCCCAACTTCGATAACGTTATCACCGGGCTCAATTTCAGCGATTTCGAGGGACTTACGGACGATGTTGCCATCAATGAGAAAATTCTGGCCAAGATTTTTGACTGGACGATGACCCAGCGATTCCAGTAAGGCCCGTGTTTCAGTGGGTGATAAGGGCGAAAACATGTATTGGTCTAAGCCGAATGAAAAGACCCCATTAAGTCGCTTGTTGAATCGGCTTTCATCAAAGCCTCACCGACGAGAATGGCTTTCGCTCCCGCCGCTCTTGCTCTTCGGGCATCCTCCTGATTCCAGATTCCGCTTTCTGAAACCGCCAAGACGTCGGTCGGAAATTGAGGGATAAGTCTTTCGGAAAACGAAAGATCAGTTTTGAACACCGCGAGGTCCCGATTGTTAACGCCAATGATGCGGGCGTTATGTGCGACGGCTCGATCGAGCTCGGATTCACTGTGTATCTCGTAAAGAGAGTCTAGCCCAGCGTGATCGGCTGCGTCGCGCAGCACCTTCATTTCGTCGTCCGCAAGAGCTCGAACAATAATCAAAATAGCCGAAGCCCCGGCTTGGGCCGCTTCGAGAACTTGGATCGGGTGAACCATGAAGTCTTTGCGCAGACAGGGAACGCTTAACTCTTGGCGTTTAAACTGTTCGCTTACCGTTCTCAGATCGGCCAGAGACCCTCCAAAATATTCCTTGTCGGTTAATATAGACAGACAATCTGCTCCAGCTTCGACATACTTTGCGGCCTGGTCTGCAGCGGCTGCTATTTTTTTAATTTCACCAGCTGACGGAGAGCGACGCTTTATTTCTCCGATGACGGCGAGCCCCTTCGGCTCTTGAAGTGCCTTTAGGAATCGTCCGGGGTTTGAGTCGCCTCGGATCGATTCAAGTTCGTATGAGGATACCTCGCGAATCTCGGCGGCGATTTCCTGCCGTTTCCATTTCATTATTTCCGTTAGCTTATCCATTTCAGTCTGATTGAGGCAGTCAGGTTGGAAGTTCGGACGCATACTGTCGAGGATTGTATTTGCCCTGATTTTAGGATCGCAGATACATGTATGGCTGTGATTGCAATAGACGAACTTTTAGAAACAATGGCACGGCTTCGGGCACAAGACGGATGCCCTTGGGACCGTGAGCAAGACCACCAGTCCATTGCTGAGTGTTTGGTGGACGAGTGTAGCGAGCTGCTGGAGACAATAGACAGGCTGGACATGGACCATATGCGTGAAGAGCTGGGCGATGTGCTCTTGCAGGTCGTTTTCCATTCACAATTGGCGAAAGAGTCGGGGCATTTCGATTTTGAAGCCGTCGCTCGTGAAATCAACGATAAGCTGATACGCCGCCACCCGCATGTATTCGGAGAGGGTTCCCTCGATACATCAGATCAAGTGCTCCATCAGTGGGACGCCATCAAGGCTTTAGAAAAGAAGAACATGCCCCAAACCGATTCGGTTTTTAAAGACCTTCCTCCTTCTCTTCCGGCATTGATGTTCGCCGTGGATATATTCAAGCAGATCCAAAAGAAGGAGCTTGCTACGGGCACCCTTGTGGATCGGGAATCGATCCAGACAATGGCAGGTTTGATGGATGAAGAAACAGCGGGGGCGGTGCTCTTCGAAGTTGCGGCGGCTTGCCGATCAAAAGGCATAGATCCGGAATCGGCGTTAAGGTGCTATTCACGCGCTGTACAGTATGAGACGGAAGCGCTTGCCACCCAACCGAAGAGCTGAAAACCTCTTAAGCAGTGACGGCTCGAAGCAAAGCGAGGGATTTGGTAGTCGAAGCAGGGCCTGAACTCTGGCGGAAAGAATGGTTGGAGCCTTTTTTGGAGCACTTGAGCAAGGAGCGGCGGTTGTCTGACTACACGGTCCGAAACTACTCGACCGCGATTGGGCGATTTTTTGGCCATCTTGAGGCCGCTGAATCTTGGAATGGCAAGTTGGGTGGAGTTGGACTTCGGGATGCACGGGATTTTGTGATTGAGGAGCAAAGAAGAGTGAGCCGGGTGACGCTGCGGAATTACGTCTCCGGTCTGAAGACCTTTTTCAAATTTTGGATCCGCCAGGGAAAGGTCGAGCGGAATCCGCTTGATGGGCTCATCTTGCCCAAGCCCGCCAAAAAGCTCCCGATATTCCTGACCCAACAGCAAGTGCTCCGTCTCCTGAGAGGACCGACGCTACTGCTGGAGCAGGAGATCATCGAGCCGTTCATTGCGTGGCGAGATCGGATGGTGCTAGAGCTACTCTACGGGGCGGGGTTTCGAGTATCCGAATTGGTGAATCTGAAGTACGGTGATATTAGTTTTGAGGAAAGAGTTGCCCGAATCGTGGGTAAGGGGGGCAAACCTCGGATTTGCCCGCTTGGAAAGGTTGCCATGACGGCTCTGCGAACGTGGAAATCCGAGTATGCTCCCGAAACGGGCTATTCGGACGTTGTTGTGGTGAGCAATTCGGGCCGTCCCTGGTCTTCTCGACAGATCCAGTTGTTGCTAAAAAAGTACCTTAAATTGGCGGAGCTCCCGATGGATATCACGCCGCACAAAATTCGGCATTCCTACGCAACTCATCTTTTGGATAACGGCGCCGATTTAAGGCTTGTTCAGGAACTCCTTGGACATTCCAAGCTTTCGACAACTCAGATTTACACACACGTGAATTTGGGTCGCCTGAAGGCCGTATACGACCGAGCCCACCCTAGGGCGTAATCTGGACAAGCCATTTGCAATGAGTGAGTAAAGAAACAAGGGCCTTTGGGCTCTTTGGTTCGTTTTATTGGCACCTGCTTTTGTGTGGGCCGGCGAAAAGGATGGCTTGGACCCTTATGGCAGGAGGATTGTAGCCGGGGAATTCTGGTAAAAATGAGGGGAGACCTTATATCACCTCAATCGGCTGGAAAAAACTCTTGGTCTTGAGCAGCGCTCACAAGATCGCGGGTACCGATCTGAAACAGACCTATTCCAGCTTGCCGAACCTCGCCTCGGAAATATTACGAATCGTGTGAAAGCGGTCGCTGGGGACCAAGTAGCCATCGGAGAATTCGTAATTACCGGGGAAGATCCGAAGCGAGTTTTGATACGGGCTCTCGGACCTGTTTTGACTAAGCGACAAATCTCAGACCCGGTGCCGGATTCATATATGGTTCCCTAAGATAGTTCGGGTCCGGTTGCGACCAACGATGACTGGGAGAGTGATTTCACTTTCAAAATGCGGGAGGCCTTTACCCAAGTAATTGCTTCACAGCAGGATGAAGAAAGCAAGGAGGCCACTATGGTGCGTGAACTCCAGCCTATACTGTATACCGTTATTGTAAACGATTTCAAATACACCTCTGGAATCGTCCTGATCGAAATTTTCGAGCTGCCGTAGGTAACTGGTCTTTTTGAAAGCCCGTCACTTTTTGCTGTGCTCCTGGTTTTCTGGAGGAAAGAGTCGGTCCTCCCTAACTTTAAGGGGTTAATTAACTGAAGCGATGGCGGCGTTGAGCGTTGGGCTAGGACGCATGGCGGCGTTGGCTTTCGCTTCGTCTGGAGCATAGTAGCCTCCAATGTCGACAACAGACGCTTGTGCCGCATTGAGCTCGCTGATGATGGTCGCCTCGTTTTCAGCTAGTTGTTGAGCGAGCGCTGCGAATTGAGTCTTGAGCTCCGCGTCCTTATCTTGGGCGGCGAGGGCTCGGGCCCAGTAGAGAGCGAGGTAAAAGTGGCTGCCACGGTTGTCGAGCTCGTTGACCTTCCTCGAGGGCGATTTGTTATTTTGGAGGAATGTGGCAGTTGCCTCGTCTAGGGTTTCAGCGAGAATCTTGGCCTGGGCGTTGCCAAAAGTGTTTGCCAAGTGCTCCAGTGAGACCGCCAAAGCGAGAAATTCTCCAAGAGAGTCCCAGCGTAAGTGACCCTCAGATTCAAATTGTTGAACGTGCTTGGGAGCGGAGCCACCAGCACCGGTTTCAAAAAGGCCCCCTCCATTCATCAAAGGAACGATCGATAGCATCTTTGCGCTGGTGCCCAGCTCAAGAATAGGGAAGAGATCAGTCAAATAGTCGCGTAGGACATTTCCAGTAACGGAAATGGTGTCTTGACCCGCTTTGATCCGCTCCAGCGAGAATCGGGTGGCCTCGACGGGTGCGAGTATCCGAATGTCAAGTCCGTTGATATCGTGATTCGGCAGATACGTGTTGACCTTCTTGATCAATTGCGAGTCGTGGGCCCGGTTTTCATCGAGCCAGAATACCGCGGGAGAACCGGTAGCCCGAGATCGATTTACGGCGAGCTTTACCCAGTCTTGAATGGGAGCGTCTTTAACCTGGCACATGCGGAAGATGTCCCCAGCTTCGGACGGCTGCTCAATCAGAACGTTATCATTCGAATCCACAATGCGGATACTTCCGGTGCCGGGCGATTGGAAAGTTTTGTCATGCGAGCCATATTCTTCCGCCTTCTGAGCCATGAGGCCGACGTTTGGTACGCTTCCCATTGTGGTGGGATCAAATGCTCCGTGTTCTTTGCAAAAATCGATCGTAGCTTGATAGACCCCAGCGTAGGACCTGTCAGGAATAATGAATTTCGTATCCTTCTGATTACCATCAGGCCCCCACATTCGTCCAGAAGCTCGGATGGCCGCGGGCATAGATGCATCGACAATGATGTCGCTAGGGACGTGGAGATTGGTAATCCCTTTGTCCGAGTTCACCATGGCAAGATCCGGACCATTCTCATAGACACTTTGAATGTCCGCCTCGATTTCGGACCGCTGAGATTCGGGAAGAGTCGCGATCTTGGCAAAGACGTCACCCATCCCATTGTTGACATCCACTCCCAGCGAATCAAGAGTATTGCCGTGTTTTTCAAAGACGGTCTTGAAGAAAACGGAGACCGCGTGACCGAAGATAATCGGGTCAGATACCTTCATCATCGTAGCCTTTAGATGCAAAGAGAAAAGGACGTCTTTCTCAGTGGCGTCCTTCACTTGAGAGGCAAGGAAATCACAGAGACAGTTCTTGCTCATTAAGGAGGCGTCGATGATCTCGCCAGCTTGTAATGGAGTGGATTGTTTGAGCACGGTTGTTGTTCCATCCGTGGAGACAAATTCGATATGAATATCTATTGCCTCGTCGATGGTCACCGACTTTTCGCTGCCATAGAAGTCCCCACTGGACATGCTCGCAACATGGGATTTTGAGCTTGGATTCCAAGTGCCCATAGAATGAGGATTGGTTCTCGCGAATTGTTTGACAGCACCGGGAGCTCGGCGGTCAGAGTTGCCTTCGCGGAGAACGGGATTTACCGCACTTCCCAAAACTTTTGCATATTGGGTTTTAATCCGCTTTTCAGCGTCGTTTTGCGGTTCCTCGGGGTAGTCGGGTAAAGCGTAGCCCTGCGTCTGAAGTTCCTTGATAGCGGCGGTTAATTGGGGGATCGACGCACTGATATTTGGGAGTTTGATAATATTGGCTTCCGGAGTTCTCGCTAGCTCACCTAGTTCGGAAAGAGCATCTGATTGGCGCTGCTCTTCGGTCAATCTTTCGGGGAAGTTGGCGATAATCCGGCCCGCTAGGGAAATGTCTCTGGTTTCTATTTCGACTCCCGCTGCCTTGGTAAAAGCCTCGACTATGGGGAGGAGAGAATAAGTGGCGAGAGCGGGGGCTTCGTCGGTTTTCGTGTAGATGATTCTCGAATGGGTGTTGGTCATGATATACTCGGATAAAGTAGAGCGAAATCCTCGGTAACTGACTCAAGAATAGCGTCAATAGAATATAATGGCCAATACGAAAGTGAGGTAGAAGGGTCCTACTAGATTCGCGATTGAAATCGATGGTAGACGGTAGCCTACGAAAATGAACAGAAGGGCTAGAACGGCGAAGGCGGTAATTCGATCAAGGTATCCCAGATGTCATAGACAAACAGACGGAAGAGCGGTAGGGTGAGGCTAATGATCGCGATCATTCGGTAACGCTTGATCTTCGCTCCGATACCGACCGCTTCTATATAATGGAAGACGAAAGGAGGGGTATGGTAAGGACTCGATTACAATTCGGGAAAAAGGAACCCAGTCGCGGGGATAGATAACTTCGTAGGCAGTTTTAAATACTTTTTCCTCCTCTCGAGCAACCGTGGCTTTCCACCGAAAGACTCCGCTATTGTTGTCATCGATTTCGACTTCACTCTTTATGGGCGCTTTGCGGTGAATCTCGATTTTCGAATTTTGGGCGATGGGGAACTGGTCGACCACGATGAACTTGTGTGCACCGTGTGCAAATTGGTGACCTCATGCTTAAACTCGCGATTGAGGGTTGTGGTCTTGTCGATGAAACCGGGATTGCTGTCTTTCTGAGCTCCCTCTATCCGCTTTAAGACGATTTTTCCGTTAACTCCCAACGATAGTTTGGTCTCCTCCTTAGGTATAATTTTATTCAGGGAGACTTTGGAGGAAGCGATTGATTAGAAAATTTCTCTTGGTAAGGACAAAGATGGCCCGGCGTGCGGTGTATGTTAGGTTCATTGAATGCTTGGCAAATGCGTTCATAAGCTTGGTTCGAAAGGGCTCACCACCCTGCACCTGTCCTTAGACCAAGTCCCCATTTAATGTAAGACAGGCAGAATTATTGCGTACCTAGAATTGAAACAGGCTGTTAATTCGGCTCGGCTCAGGATCCATGAAGAACCTGTTTGGCACTTTTATTGTAGGCGATCTCCGAGCACCCGCTACCGTTCATGTACTCGAAAGGTTGACCTTTGGGGGGAAACCAAGAGGGTGCGGGTTTAAACCTTCTAGATCCCATTGAGGCACACTCGGCACATTCACATAAAAGGAGCTCGCGAGCACAATTTGCGGGATATCGAGGTAAAGATTCCTCGAGAGAAACTCGTCGTAATCACAGGTGTATCGGGTTCCGGAAAGTCCTCACTGGCCTTCGACACGCTGTATGCGGAGGGCTACCGAAAATACATGGAGAGCCTTTCTACACAGGCCCGCCAAGCTATGGAGCAGTTCAAACGACCGGATGTGGATTTCATCCACGGCCTTTCGCCGGTTTTGGCAATAGAGCAACGGGCAGCAGGTTCTTCTCCGCGGAGCACTATTGCCACGGTTACAGAAATTGCAGACTATGCCCGTCTTCTGTGGACGCTTCGAGGAGATCAGCATTGCCCAATGGACGGAGGCATCATTTCGCGGCAAACGCTCGATAGCTCCGTTGATCAGGTTTTGAAGCTGCCGAAAGGTTCGCGGGCTATGATTTTGGCTCCTTATATGGCCGCGACGGCTGCAGTTATACTGGAGGAGCTGCCCCGGTTGCGGCAAAAAGGGTTTCAGCGAATTCGAATCAATGATGAGGTCAAAAGTATTGATGATCCGGATATCGAGATTAGGGGACGAGGGGACGCGACCGTTGAACTCGTGGTCGATCGCATTGTTGTAGAAGAGGCACAGAGAAGTCGGATCGCGGACTCGCTAGAGCTGGCGTTTAGCGAAGGAAAAGACCGAGCGATAGTTCTCAATCAGGTATCGAAAGACTCGGACTGGAAAGAGCTCAGTCTAAGCCGGAATTTAGCGTGCTCGAAGTGCGGCGAGGTGTATGAACCGATCTCTCCTCGTCATTTTTCATTCAATACGGCGGAAGGATCTTGTCCAGAGTGCGGTGGATTGGGGAAAACGCGACGCTTCTTGGAAGAGCTCATCGTGCCCGATCCGAGTAAGTCAGTGAAAAAGGGGGCCTTGAAGCCTCTGCGAATCGGAGGAAAGCAGTTGATCATTCGCAACAATGCGATGCTGCGCCAGTTGGCAGAGCAGCTTCCCTTTGATCCGACGATGCCGTGGAGCGATTTGGATGAGGAAACCAGACAGGCTTTGCTCTACGGGGTTGAAGATCGGCTTTTCACATTCAAACTAACTCCCCGTAAGACGCTTCCTCCTCCCCAACCGTTCGGAGGCTTTATGGCGTTGCTGCAAAAGTCCTACATGGAGACTAAAAGCGACGGATTTAGGGCTCGACTGATGACCTATCAGACTGACCAGAAATGCCCGAATTGTGACGGGCATCGGTTCAGTCTGCGGAGTGCGAATGTATTTGTAGAGGGTAAGAGTCTGCCCGATTTCCTCTCGATGAATATAGGTCAGGCCCACGAATACGTGAGCGGCCTATCACCTAGCAAGGATCGAGCTTCAACCTACGGGGAAGTTCTCGATGGAGTCGAGTTGCGGTTGCGTTTCCTAAAGGAGGTGGGTGTGGAGTACCTGACTTTGAATCGTCAATACAGTACGTTAAGCGGAGGCGAGGCCCAACGGGTGCGGCTAGCGACACAGTTGGGTATGAGTCTCGTAGGAGTCGTCTACGTGCTCGACGAGCCCAGCATTGGATTGCACCCGAAGGACAACCAGAAGCTGATCGAGTCACTGAAGGAGTTACGGGACCGCGGCAACTCGGTTGTTGTGGTGGAGCACGATGAGGATACGATGCGGGCCGCCGACCATCTGATCGAGCTGGGTCCGGGAGCGGGGCTTCATGGAGGAGAGGTTCTTTTCGAAGGAACGCCAGAGGATTGTTCCGGGCAAAAGAAAGGCGGCTTCGAGACTGGAGAATACCTTTCAGGACGACGGACGCTAACGAAGTCGGTCAAAACACTTTCGCCACAGAAGAAATGGCTCGAGATAAAAGGGGCTAGCCAGCACAATCTGCAAAAGGTGGATGTCCATTTCCCCATTGGTCTTTTGACCTGTGTGACCGGCGTTTCCGGATCGGGTAAGTCGACCATGGTTAATGAGATTCTGGCGAAGGCAGCTGCCCGAAAACTGAACCGGGCTAAGGACATCCCCGGAAAGCATACGGAGATGAAAGGGCTCGAGCACTTCGAAAGAGTAGTGCGTGTGAGTCAGGATCCCATCGGACAAAGCCCGCGTTCTAATCCGGCCACCTACACCAAACTTTTTGATTTGCTGCGCGATTTGTACTCAAAAATTCCCCTGTCTCGAGCTCGCGGATACAAATCGGGGCGTTTTAGTTTTAATGCACGTGGCGGTCGCTGTGAACGATGTCAGGGTCAAGGAGCGATCAAGTTGGATATGCTTTTTATGAGTGATGCCTATATCGATTGTCCCAGCTGCCAAGGTACGCGTTACAATCGGGAAACCTTGGAAGTGCAATATGGAGGATTGAATATCGCACAATCTCTAGATCTTTCGGTAAGCGAAGCCTTGGTGCAATTTGAGAATGTGCCACGCGTTATGGATAAGTTGAGGACCCTCGACGCCGTGGGGCTCGGGTATTTGAAACTGGGACAAGCTGCTAACACATTGAGTGGTGGCGAGGCCCAGCGATTGAAGCTATCTTTGGAGCTTTCTAAGCGAACCGCGGGTAGCGGTCTCTATATTCTAGATGAGCCTACGACCGGATTGCACTGGTCGGATATCCAGAAACTTTCTGACCTGCTTTTCCAACTGCGAGACCAGGGCAATACGGTCATCGTGATCGAACACCACCTCGACTTCATGCGACTGGCTGACTGGATCGTCGATCTCGGCCCGGGCGGAGGCCTCCATGGGGGAAAAATTGTCTGTGCCGGAGAATTGGATACTATAAAAAAGTGCAAGTATTCGGAAACAGGCAAAGCTTTAAAGGGACGGTAGCCTTTTAACTATGAACGTCGATTAATTTAGCACTTTAGCCTAGTCATCGTCAAAAAGGTATAGAATTTTGTTTCTCGGTTATTCGGATGAGTACAGACGGTCTTTGGCTATGGGAATAGTCATCAGAAAAATACATTCGAATTCTTATCTCATTGGATCTGTGTTGTCTGAGATGTCGGCCGTTGGGATTTGTCTCTATCCGGAGTCTTTTTTCTTTGGCAGACTGCGAAGTTAGGGCTAGCAGTTACGCTATGCTGCGTCTCCCATGGGACGGGTGGGCTAAATTAATAGAGGAAAAAGGCCAGTTCGCCAACCGATCTAAAAACTCTACTTTTAACGTTACGAGTAAAAGGGATCTCAAAAAGATAACTATCCGTTTATGACATAGGGCGATGAAGAGCATCTGGGACTCGCGTAATCACGAGGAGTCCGAGCCGAAACCAAGTATTTGACGATAAAAGAGCTTTGAGAGCGGTATCGTTGATGGAAATCCAAGCTGTTGTCGCACTCTAGGGAGCGACTAAGGATTTGGATGCTGAAACAGCGTTTTGAGGAATTCAAAGAAAACCTGGACTGAAATTTATAGGTTGAACGTAGGGTCTCGGGGGCATCGAGAAAAGACGGACCCTCCGCTATTCTCGATTTCTCGTATCTAAAGCGATAGTGACGGGGCCGTCGTTTACGAGCGAGACTTGCATGTCGGTGGCAAAAACCCCGGTCTTTACAGGGAAGCCAAGCGTTGTGCTGATTGCCTGAAAGACGTCTTCGTAGAAGGCTTTTCCTTTTTGGGGATTTGCTGCGTCGTTAAAGGAGGGTCGGTTCCCTTTTTTGGTGGAGGCGATCAGAGTGAACTGGCTTACGATCAGCAATTCACCTTGGATCGATTTTAGATCGCAGTTCTTTTGTTGGTTGTCGTCTTCGAACACGCGCAAATGGGAGATCTTCCGAACCATCCATTCGATGTCTTTTTTTGTGTCTAATTTATGGATACCTATAAAAACAAGAAGCCCTCGGCCAATCGATGTGTGCTCTTTACCGTTGATTGAAACGGAGGCTTCGGTTACTCGTTGGACGACCGCTTTCACGATTAGAGCTTTCTAAGAATGGCGAAGAACTCGATCCCGTTTTCCTCACCGGTGGATTGGTATTCGATTTTAAACTCAATCCCGGAGGTTTTCTTACAAGCCATAAGGAATTCCAAAAAAGTATGGCTATCCCAAACGTGAGCATGCTCACGACGGGAGCGGGCGAATGCTATATCGCCTTTGATGTCGCGTCCCGGTTCCTGGAATACGTGTTTGCCGACATGTTGAAGGAATTCCAGGTAGTGTTCATCGTCGACTTCGTCTACACCGTTTATGTACTCGGTTTCCAGATGTTCGTAACTGGTTAGTGGGCGTTTCTTGTCAAAGGTGTAGCGTTTGTCTGGAGCCGCGATAGCGATCCAGCCACCGGTTCGGAGAACATAGAACATGTCTTCAACCATGGCAATCGGGCAGGCGACATGCTCGATGACGTGGTTGGCAATGACGAAATCCTGGCTGTTGACCGTCAGCTTCCGTAGGTCGCGCTTGTCCACATCCCCAAGGATGTGAACGGAAACCAATTTGCTACTTTGAATTTCGGGGAAACGTGCGGATGCCGTTTTCGGATCAATGACGTCGAAATATGAAACTTGGCAGGAGTTTGGAAGCTTTGCCGGTTCCCCGAAGGCTCCGATTTCAATGCCTTTTCCGCTTAAAAGATTGTAACCTTTTTGACGGTGTTTCAATGCGGCTAGAGGACTTTTAGTTTGATTGACGGGAGATTGTGGGGGCGGGAGGTTGTGGGGGCGGGAGGTTGTGGGGGCTCAGTCGAAATCCACCGCTGGCTCGACGTCTGCTTCGTAGTCAACACCTTTTATTCCGAAACCGAAGAGCCTAAGGAAATCGGTCTGGTATCCCTCGAAGTCCGTCAGCTCCTCAAGATTTTCAGTTGAAACGAGGGGCCAGACTTTAGTGATCTTGTCTTGTACCGTCTTCTCCATCTCCCAGTCGTCCATGCGGATGAGACCAAGCTCGTCGATGGGGACGTTGCCGCCTCGGTTGTAGAGACGATCGGAAAACAGCCGTTGCATTTGCTCGATGCAGCCCTCGTGGCCGCCGAGCTCCTTCATAATCTTGAAGAGAATAGTGATGTAGAGATTGACCCCTGGGATGGCGGAGCTCGCTTGGGTTACTACGGCTTTGTTTACCGAGACATGGGCTTCACCGCTTAAGTCACTGACAAATTCATTAATCGCTGCCTTGGCCCGCCGGAGATCGACTTTGGCTTGCCCGATGGTGCCGTCTTTGTAGATAGGCCAAGTTACCTTGGGTCCGATGTAGTCGTAGGCTACTGTCTTAAAGCCTTCGGAGAGGAGGTCGGCTTCCTTGAGGGCTTGTATCCATAATTCCCAGTCAGCTCCCCCCATCACTTTGACAGTGTTTTGTATATCCTCATCGGTAGCAGCCTCCACGGTCGCTTCCTGGATCGACCTTCTGTCAGTATCCAAATATTTGTTCGAGTAGTCTGCCCCGATCGGTTTGAGGGCGGAACGATAAGTTTCACCTGTATTCGGATCGGTGCGGCGAGGCGAGGCGAGCGAGTAGATAACGAGATCGATTTTCCCCATGCCCGACTTTATTCGTTCGATGGCTTGTTCTTTGATTTCGTTTGAAAAAGCATCGCCGTTAATGCTACTGGCAAAGAGGCCGTCTGTTTTGGCCGCTTTTTCCAGGGCGACAGAATTGTACCAGCCCGGTGTGGCGGTTCGTCCTCGCTCGGAAGGGCGCTCGAAATATATTCCAAGGGTGTTGGCTCCGCATCCGAAGGCTGCCGTAATGCGGGATGCGAGGCCGTATCCGGTTGATGCGCCGACTATGAGAACATTTTTGGGCCCATTTTCAACAGGGGACTGCTTTTTGACATAGTCAATCTGCTCCTGAACATTGGCGGCACAGCCAGTTGGGTGAGCTGTGACGCAGACGAAACCTCTTACTTTGGGACGAATGATCATAAAAAATTGGGATTAGCTGAATTACAGGGAGTGCGTTGATGAAATGAACTCTGAGAATTGTCAGCCTTTATTTGGGAAATATCGATCGATTATTTCAGTTAAATTCAATAAGGCCCCAGAGCTTAGTACCGAATCGTTACCAATCCAATCCTGCAAGAATCGCAATCAGGAGTTTATTGGCTTCGTCTTAAAAAGCGGGTGGCAAGCGAGTCCAGAGCTTTAACAAGGTGCCAGTCCTATTAGCCCTAAGATTGCAAGGAGAGCGAGCAGTGTCAGGATTTGCCTCTCCTGTTTGGTTGTTTTGAAAAGTATAAATACAGATTGGATTAGTACACGAATAAGTGCTAGATCGGGGTCACAGTAAGGGATGATTATTTGTAGAATACGGAACGTTCTCGAGCTTTTCGTGCTCATCTACGGGGTAATGCCCCTTTTGAGCTACGGGCAGGACTACCAGAAGGGTGCGGTTGATACGGAGCAGGCGATTGCTGAGCTAGTATCGGGAGTCACAGCGGTGCAACCTGGGCAGACCATCGATGTGGCGCTGCGCCTCCAGCTGGACCCGCATTGGCACGTTTATTGGAAAAACCCGGGGGATACGGGGTTAGCTCCGTCGATTGATTGGGAGGTTCCGGATGGAATAGAAGTGGGCGAACTGGAGTTTCCGACTCCTGAGAAGATCATCACACCACCCGATTTTGTCTCGTACGGCTATCAGGGAGAGGTGTTCTTTCTGGCGAAGGTCACGATACCGGAGGATTTCGGGGTAGGGCAGACTATTTCGCTAAATGCCGATGCCAGTTGGCTGGCTTGTGAGCAAATGTGCATCCCGGGAGGGGCGAAGCTCGCCCTGGAATTGCCGGTGTCTGGCGAATCGGCTGATTCCTCGCAGTGGGGAGTTGCTTTAAAGGTGGCACGGGCAAACATCCCAAAAACGCCAGACGGGGTAGTGCTTACTTTCGAAGCGCTCGAATCCACGATCTCGGCTAGCATCGATTGGGCGGGTTTCAATGGGATCGACACCAAATCCCTTTATTTCTACCCGGAGGAAGAAGGTTTGATCAATTCAGCCACGGACCAGAACTTCGCCCTGACTGATTTTACACTCATTGTGTCGATGCAGAAGTCGGAATACCATGAAGGTTCAGTCGATCGGCTTTCTGGGGTGCTTTCTTACGAGGCGGGCTTTGCTGCCGCTGGCGATGCGAAGGCGATTTTTCTGGATTCGGCAATAGGCCCGGCGGCGGATACAAACACGGCTTACGTAACTGGCGGGGAACCGACTATCGGTTTTGCTCAAGCCCTCTTGTTCGCGTTTGTCGGCGGAATGATTCTCAATTTGATGCCTTGCGTGTTCCCGATACTCTCCATAAAGGTAGTTGGCTTCGTTCATCAGTCGGGGGAGGACAAAAAGAAGGTCTTAGCTCACGGACTCACGTTCGCGGGAGGTGTGCTGGCGTCCTTCTGGGTATTAGGGGGGACGTTGATCGCATTACGGGCGGGTGGTGAAAGCCTTGGCTGGGGATTTCAGCTTCAGTCGCCCTATTTCGTGGGGGCTTTGCTTTTGATCATGTTCCTGCTGGGGTTAAGTTTGGTGGGTGTATTTGAAATAGGGACTTCTGCGATAGGGCTTGCGGGAAAAGTCAAAGGAAAGGGGTTTGGAGGCTCTTTCTTCTCCGGAGTTCTCGCCACTACGGTCGCTACGCCCTGCACCGGTCCTTTTATGGGGCCTGCTCTTGGATTTGCCCTTACCTTGCCGGCTTTCCAGTCGATGACAGTGTTTACATTTTTAGCATTAGGAATGGCGGTCCCCTACTTGACTCTCTCGTCATTTCCCAAGCTGATAGAGAAGCTCCCCCGACCGGGTGCTTGGATGGAGACTTTTAAACAGGTCATGTCCTTCCCGATGTTCGCAACTTGTATTTGGCTGATCTGGGTGATGCTAGCTCATGTCGGTAACGACGCACTTATAATGGTTCTTGGCGGATTGCTCGTTGTGGCGATCGGGGCGTGGGTCTACGGACGCTGGTCAACGCCATTGAAACCGGTTACGACCCGCAGGGTTTCGACCATTTTCGCGGTTGTGATCGCTGTCATTGGAGTATGGATGCTGATGCCTTCTGAAGAAGCGACATCGGTAGTGGCTTCGGATGAGGTGGGTGGTCCTGATAATTACGGCTTGGTCTGGAGAAATTTTTCACCGGAGTTGGTCGCATCGGCTCGACAGGATGGAAAACCCGTCTTTATCGATTTCACCGCCAAGTGGTGCCTTACCTGTAAAGCGAATGAGGCAATCGTGTTTGCCTCGGACGAAGTAAAAAATCGTTTTGATGAATTAGGCTTTGTGATGGTTAAGGCTGATTGGACAAAGCGGAATCCCGTTATCACGGATGCTCTAGAAGAGTTTGGTCGCTCGGGAGTACCGTTGTATGTCCTGTATGATGGAAAATCGGATACGCCGAAAATCTTGCCTGAGCTATTGAACCCGGGAATCGTCCTGGATGTCCTAGAGGGGATCGAAAGTCCTGCCGCATCGATCGCGAGTAAGTGAACTAAGTATTTCCGGAGTACTTTTAGGTATTGGGCGATTTCAGATTGTTCAGTGCCGCCCATATTAGGTAGGCGATTCAGGAGTCGTTTGCAAAATAGAAATCTATTGGACTGTACTTAAGCCCTGCTGGGCCGTCGGCATCCTAATATTGCCTTCTCAGATTGCTCGGCAGGATGCTGAGCTCCTCCCGGTACTTGGCTACGGTGCGTCGGGCTATATTTATTTCCTTCTCTTTCAGAAGAGCGACGATTCCTTGATCGCTCAATGGCTTGGTGGGTTCTTCGTTTGACACCAATTGCTGGATCATTTCCTTGACGCTGGTATTAGAGATATCCTCACCGCCTCCCCCTTTGTAGCCGGGGGTGAAAAAGAACTTCATTTCGAAGACCCCGTGCGGGGTCTGGATGTACTTGTTGGCGATCGCCCGGCTGACCGTCGTTTCGTGAACCCCCACCGTGTAAGCGACCTGGGTCATGGTGCAAGGTTTCAGCTTGGCTACTCCATCCTCGAGGAAAGCGACTTGTAATTTTACGATCTCGTTCGCGATTCGCTCGATCGTTTGCTGGCGTTGCTCGATCGAGCTTATGAGAAATTTACCGGATCGCATCTTCTCCTGAATATACTCTTTCTCTTGGCGGGAAAGCTGGCCCCTGGCGATCATTTCCTTGTAGTAAGGACTGATGCGAAGACGAGGAATATAGTCGCTATTTAGTGTTACTTTCCACTTGTCTTCATCTCTTTCTACTACGACATCGGGGAGGACGGATCGATTGGTGTCCTCGGAAAAGCGGCGACCGGGAGCGGGGTCAAGCAACGCGATATCGTCTATAGCCGCTTGAACCTCATCAGAATTAATCCCCATTTTCCGAGCGATGTCGGGAATACGTCTTCGGGTGAGAAGCTTAAAATGCCTCTGGACCATCTCGTAGGCATCCGAGTTTCTGAGACCTTGGAGTTCCAGTTGCGTAGCCAGACAGTCTTGGAAATCGAATGCACCGATTCCAGGAGGGTCGAATGACTTCAGCGTTTGATGAGCAGACTGCATCTCGCTAAGCGACATACCGGAAACTAAGGCGAGATCGGAGAGGGGTGTGTTAAGAAACCCGTTGATGTCGAGGCTGCCGACAAGATATTCGATCGCTTCGTAATCCTTTGCACTGATATCGGACAAAGACGCTTGGGAAAGAAGATGCTCCTGCAATGAAGTCTCATTCACGAGGGAGTCGAAAAAATGATCGCGACGCTCCGCATCCGCAGAGGTAAAGCTCTGACCGCTGCTGGCCTCGGACAGGTGGTCGCGCCAGTCTTGGTCGATCTTGCTCAGAATCTCGAAAGTCTCGTCGAACTTCAATTCTTCGTTCTGGTTAGCAGATTCCTGTTCATGATTCTCGCCATCCGACCCGTTTAACGTGCCGTCGTCTAGGCTTACTCCATCCATCGGCATTTCTTCCAGCGACGGATTTGTTTGAAGCTCTTCCTGGATCGTTATGTTAAGGTCCTGTGCTGCAACCTGCAGAATCTTAAGCGAATGACGCAGTTGAGGGGCAAGGACTTGAGACTGCGTCTGCTTTTGTCTCAGTTCTTGATTGAAACCTTGTGCTGCCATTTTCTCGTCGAAAGATTTAATGTGCGGTTCAGATGCATCTCAATGCTCAAAGTACTATCAACCCGGAACTCTACAGAGAATTTTTGATCATTGCAAGCCGCATGACATACTTAGCGCGATTTATGCTTTGTAATAGAAAATTTGGTTTGCAATTCAGATTCTGCCTCTTGACAGGATCGTTTAAAAATAGGATTTTCGGACTGTGATAACACTTACTGAAAACGCGGCAAACAAGGTCAAGCAACTCCAAGAGGAAAAAGGTGGAGGGGGGAAGTTACTTCGTATTTTCGTCGAATCTGGTGGTTGTTCAGGGTTCCAGTATGGAATGTCCTTTGATCTGAAGAACGACGGCGACCGCACACTCGAAAGTGCAGGAGTCTCTTTTCTAATGGACGATGCAAGCATCGAGTACATGAAAGGTAGCGAGATCGATTTTGATGACGGTTTGGAGGGAAAGGGGTTTGAAATTAGGAATCCCAATGCCGAAAGCACTTGCGGATGTGGCAAGTCTTTCAACTAAAGTATTGTAGTGCCTTAACCTTTGCCCGGAAGGTTGGGCTACTTGATTTGGAAGCGTCGACGCAACCCGGTATTGTTCGATCCAGGGGTACATTTGGGACGCTACAAACAGTTGACGTCGCGAGCACCGTCCCGACGGAACCGAAGAGTATAGATGAGACATCAATCCCCCTTTTACGGTTGGTTGTCATCTAATGGCAGGGTTCGATAGCCCGGCGAATTACCTAGGTTGAGTCAAGGGAGCGGGCTCTGCGTCGTGTCCTAGCCACTAGGCTTTAGCGATGTGCAAGGCCACGCTTCCGAGGGCGAGCGGGATCGCTATAATTTCTCTAAATCCCGCTTGTTTTAACTCGGAACTAATGCCTTCGCGATCTGGAAACGTTTCGATGGAGTTGCATAGATATTGATAGGCGGGAAGATCTCCCGTTATCAGGCTGGCCACGATTGGAAGGACGCGTTTCAAGTAGAAGTAGTAAAAAGGCCGATACACAGGATGCGGCTGGGAGAATTCAAGTATGAAAATGTGTCCATTTTCTGGGTCTAGAATACGTCGGATTTCGAGGAGTCCTTTGTGGCGATCTTCCAGATTTCTAAAGCCGAAAGAGATCGTTGCTGCTTGAGCCAATCCTGTATCCAATGGCAAGTCCAGTATATCTCCGATGCCGAACTCGATTTCAGGTTCTCTAAGCTCGACTTGCTTTTTCTTCGCCTCATCGATCATGGGGGCGCAGAAATCTAGACCCTTAATAACCGTTGACTTTGGAAGGCCTTCACGCAGGGCAAAAGCCACGTCTCCACTGCCAGTTGCAAGATCTACGACCGTAGTTGGTTTCCGGAGGTCGACTTCTTCAACAAGGCGGTTGCGCCAAATCTGGTCGATCCCAAAACTGAGAAGGCGATTGGCGATATCGTACCGCGAAGCAATTCTCGCGAACATCGAATTTACCATAGATGCGTCGGGCATGAGAGCTTACAAATTCGTGAAATTTTGCCTGATCAAGTGAGGCTATTCAGATTCTGCCTCGCTTTGTTGGCGGTAACTGTTGACGACCCAATCGGACAGTTCCTTTTCGGCATTCTTGACCACTGATCCAGTAATTGGGAAAATTGTCTGTCCAGTATTACGAGAAATCAAAGTGAGGCCATGGTGAAAATCTCGAAACTTCAATTCGCACAACGCCCGTATCGTTTTGTCGGTATCTAGACTTTCCTCAACGAGAGCTAGCACGGCCCCCTCGTCAAAATCGAGGGTAAAGCCATGCTGGTTTTCGAATCGCTGCCCATAAGTTGTGACTTCGCTCATCAAAACGCTGCGTTGCTCGGAAATATTTTCTCGGAGCAATTTCTTCAAATCGCTTGAGGGGTCGTCGACCGTGTCACCTGTAACTTTGAACTGCTTGATTCCAGTTGAAGGTAGCTCGAATTTGAAATCCCGAAACACGCTTTCGAGGACCGTCATCAATCCGCGGGCTCCTGTTTTTTCTTTGTGGGCCCGGCGGGAAACCTTTTCCAGGGCTTCCTCGGAAACATCCAGTTTGATACTGTAGCCATCAAAGTCCGCCAGGTATTGAGCGAGTATGCTTCCTTCCGAGGATGTCAGGATCTGGAGCAAGTCTTCTGGAAGCAGATGTTGACAGGCCACTCGAACGGGGAGTCGACCAATGAATTCCGGTTCAAAACCATAGTCGATGAAATCGCGTGTCTCGACTTCGTTTAGGAAATCCTCGCTCTCTTCCTCTTCGCTCTTTCGTGAAGCTCCGAACCCCATCGTGGTTGTGGCCAGACGCTTTTTTACGGATTCGCCCAGCTTGTCGAAGGCACCGCTAACGATAAAGAGAATATGCCGAGTGTTGATCGTCTTCTGTCGTGGTTTTCCCGTTTGCTGAAAGTCCATCATGGCTTGCATCTGGCCTATTAAGTCAGTTTGACTTTGGAGGTTTACATCTGTTTCCTCCATAAGCTTGAGCAGGTTGATTTGCACCCCTCTGCCGGATACATCTCTTCCATGCTCGCCTCTCTGGGCGATCTTATCGATCTCGTCAATGTAGACAATTCCGTATTGGGCGAGGTCGATATCGCCATTAGCGTTTTTTACCAAGTCTCGCACGAGGTCGTCCACATCCCCGCCAACGTAGCCCGTTTCTGAAAATTTGGTAGCGTCAGCTTTGACAAACGGTACGCCAATCAGTTTTGCGACATTTCTCATGAGGTAGGTTTTTCCAACTCCGGTTGGACCGAGCAGAATAACGTTCTGCTTGGCATAGTCTCGCTCTTTGAGATCTGGATTTTCCAAACAGCGGCGTACGTGATTGAAGTGGTCGCAAATGGCGACGGAAATCACTTTTTTGGCTTCCGTTTGCTGAATGACAAATCGGTCGAGGTAGTCTCGAATTTCCTTTGGCTTTAGGTTGAATCCATGAATACGCTTTAAAGCTTCTTCGCGTCCTTCGTCCACTTCTGGATCCTTTTTCTTTTCAGAAGGGGATGAAATACCGCTTTGCGGGTTGAAGCCTCCTCCCATCGGGAAAAACGACTTTCCTTGTTTGAAGGCCTGATCCAGGTTTTTCTTCAACTCCTCCATCGGATCTAGCTGTTCTTTGTCTTGGCTCATTATGTTGAGCAAATTGCATGGCTTTGAGGTTGACGCAACCTAAACTGAGAAAGTAAGTTAGGTTGAATTAATTCAGGTAACTTCTACACACGCTCCCCATGTCCAATAATCTTACAAAACGTGATATTGTCTTAAAGATTTTCGAGAAGTCGAAAGATATTCCACAGAGCAAGATACAAGAGGCAGTGCAGATGACGCTGGATATCGTGCAAGATGCTTTGGTAGAGGGGCGAAATGTTGAGTTGCGCAATTTCGGTGTTTTCGAAATACAGAAGCGTAAAGCTCGCGTTGGCAGGAACCCGAATCGCCCAGAAACAGACGTGGTCATTCCTACGCGGGCTGTGGTGAAATTTAAGGCCGGTAAAATCCTAAAAGCTAGAATTAAGGACATCGATTTGGATTCTCTTTAGAATGCGGCCTTTTGAGGGCACGTTGGCTCGATTCTTGACACACGTGTTAGGCGGCCTAGGGCGTGTCATTAATAAGCGATGTCGAATTTCAAATCACTACCCGGATTCCGTGAATTTTATCCTGAGGATTTTGCGGAGCGCCGCTTTCTCTTCCAGGTTTGGCGTCAAGTTGCCCGACGTTTTGGCTTTCAGGAATACGATGGACCGGTTTTGGAATCGCTGGAATTGTTCAAGGCGAAGTCGGGGGACGAAATTGAATCTCAACTTTTTTGTTTTGAAGACAAAGGAGGCCGGGAAATTTCGCTACGACCCGAATTGACTCCGACACTCGGGCGAATGGTAGCTGCTCGGGCAAACGCTTTAAAGCGGCCTGTAAAATGGTTTAGTGTGGGCGATAATTTTCGTTACGAGCGAATGCAGAAGGGTCGTTTGAGATGCTTCACTCAGCTCAATGCTGATATACTGGGAGAGGCGGGTCCCTCCGCTGAAATTGAGCTGCTGGCACTACTCGTCCAGATTTTTCAGGGATTCGGTCTTGGTGAAGATGATTTTTTTATCCGCCTCAGCGACCGAAATATCTGGGTGTTGTATTTGGAAGCCCAGGGATTTGCCGCGCAGTCCGCCAAGATTCTCGAAATCGTCGACAAGTGGGAACGTATGCCAGAGGAGGCGGCAAAGGAGAATCTCGAGTCGATCGTGGGGGACTCTGCCGTTCAGGTGTGGGAATCGCTTCGGGCGTTTCTTGAGGTGAGAACGATTGCGGAACTTTCAAAGGCGTTTCAGAAAGTACCCGTCAATTCTAAGCTACACGAGGCCCTCGAGGCCCGTATTCGTGACTGGACTGAATTGCTTGACGGGCTTGATGCGATGGGAATCGGCGGTTACATAGAGATGGACTTGAGCATCGTGCGCGGTTTGGCATACTACACCGGCTTCGTTTTTGAGGTCTTTGATCGGGCCAAAAAAAACCGGGCACTCGCAGGTGGGGGACGTTATAATAGCCTCATTCAAAAAATGGGTGGCCCGGAAATGCCGGCTGTGGGATTCGGTTTGGGCGATGTCGTGCTTGCTGATATTTTGCGGGGAAGAGGGCTCATGCCCAGGTTAGTTGACACTCTCGATGCCTATCTTGTGGTCGGAGGAGAAGAAGAGCGGGTCGCTGCTCTATTTGATGCCAACGTCCTGAGGCAGTCCGGATTTGCTGTGGACTATTCATTAAGGAGCCAGGCATTTGGAAAACAGTTCAAAGCGGCTTCTGCTTCAGGGGCGAGGTTCGCTTTTATTTATGGATCGGACGAACTCGAAAAAGGCGTCGTGAAGGTTCGGAATTTGTCGGACCGAAGTGAAGAGGAAGTGCCGAGAGCCCAACTGCCTCTGGTTTTGAGGGATCTTCTAGGCTAGTTTTTGAAATACGTACTGATTCGTGCAGGACCCATAATCCGTTTAACGCTTCCATCGTCCTCTTGATAGCGGGCGTAGTTTTTTCGCGATTTATGGCCGTCAGACCACACACGAATTTCTGTTTCGACCACCTCCAGCATCCTACGAAAGGGAGTCAAGTTATGATTATTTCTTCGCGGATGACGGGGTTTGAGCTGAATGTGTTCTGGGAGGGTGCGGGTGAGGGTGCCTAGACCGTTCCTTTCCTGTACGGAAGCGAGGAAGATTTGTCGATGGCGATGTCGAAGCTCCGGAACTACCATCTGAAAGGATACAAAATAGCCAGTTTTGAATATCGTGGCTAGTGTTTTACAAAAGGGGCCTCGATTGAATCGAAACTATGCGTAGACGTTGCTCTGGTGTACGACTATTTGCTACGGTATAATGGAGCCAGCGAGGCCAGACTGGTCTTGCATGCACGATCAGTGGGAGGGGGACGAGCGACCGAGCTCGCAACGAGTTACGATCTAGCCCGTCTCATTCTCGAGTCCAAATTCATCAGCTTTTACGAGAATCTTTTGTCCCAAAAATGGATTCCTGAAGATATGTTTGAGAACGAGAATAAGGCATCGAAAGTAGTTTGCCAGGTTTTGCTGATACATGTTGAAGATGATGGCATCGTTGACGCAGCCAATAGCATTACGCTTCGAGAGTCATTTGAAGGCGGGAATGTCTCTTTCCTCACGTAACCAGAAGCGGGTCATCGCAATGTGGATCGAGTGGGAGGTCTCTCCTACCGGACGGCTATCGAGCAATTCCTGCGTAGGTCCAAATCGGAGCTGTAATCGAGCCTTTCTGCTGTCCGATTCATGACAGTATTATCTATTGCTTTTTAGTGGGCATCACCTTTGATGGGGCCTCATTTTTTCCAATGAAGATACTAGTAGCCGATAAAATCTCTCCCGTAGGAGTTGATTATCTCAAGAGCCAAGAAGGCTTCGAGGTAGTTGAAATCTTTGACCTGCCCAAAGAAGAGCGGGCCGCAAAGCTGATGGAGCATGCTCATGAGGTCTCAGGTATTATCGTTCGGAGCGACTCAAAGATCACGAAGGAAGTATTGGCGAACGCGTCAAATCTGAAGGCAGTCGGCCGGGCGGGAGTCGGAGTTGACAACATAGATATTCCTGCGGCCACAGACCACGGGGTTGTGGTTATGAACACCCCCGCTGGAAACACAATCGCGACAGCTGAGCTGACCTTCACGCATATGCTTTGCGGTGCAAGACCGGTTCCTCAGGCAGCCGCGTCCATGAGAGAGGGACGCTGGGATCGGAAGATTCTGGGTGGTAGCGAATTACTGAGTAAAACGCTGGGTGTTTGCGGTATGGGACGTATCGGGAGTGAAGTCGCCAAGCGGGCGAAAACCTTTGGGATGAATATCATCGCCTACGATCCTTTTCTGACAGAGGTGCGGGCGGAAGCGATGTGCGTTGAACCGGTCGAATTGGAAGAGCTTTTCAGGCGCTCCGACTACATAACGGTTCACATGCCCTTAACGGACCAGACAAAATACATGATCGACGAGACTGCCTTTGAAAAGATGAAGGATGGCGTTCGCGTGTTCAATTGCGCTCGAGGAGGCATTATAAAAGAATCTGCTTTGGTCGATGCGCTGAACAGTGGAAAGGTTGCTGCCGCAGGTTTGGACGTCTATGAATCCGAGCCCCCTGCCGGTAATCATCCGCTACGGTCTCACCCGAACGTAAATCTCACTCCCCACTTGGGAGCGTCGACACAGGAAGCTCAGGAGAGTGTAGGTGTTGAAATAGCAAAGGCGGTTGCTGATGCCGTTCGTGGGGGAGAAATCCGCAACGCGATTAACATGCCTTCCTTGGACGCGTCCACGATTGAGAAGGTGGGTCCCTACCTCGACCTTTGCTCGAAGATTGGAACGTTCGTTCAGCAACTCGCATTGGACAAGATCGAGAGTCTCACCATTACCTACTATGGGAAAGTGGTGGATCTCGATTCGAACTCTCTGACACGAAGCGTATTGAAGGGATTTCTCCAGAATATATCAGGTAGTAATGTCAATTTCGTGAATGCTATGGTGCTTGTGGAGCGCCTGGGTGTAGGCGTTGAAGTTGTTTGCTCGAGTGCGGAGACCGATTTTACCGAACTTATTAAAGTGGAAGCAAAGTGCCATAACGGGGAAGTTGTTTCAGTTGAAGGTACCTTGATGGGTAAGGGGAACTCGCCAAGGGTTGTGGCGATTAATGGCCGCGACGTAGAAGTCGAGCCTTGTGGATATCTTCTTGTTATTGCGAATAGCGATGAAACGGGAATTGTCGGTCAGCTGGGTACCATCATTGGCGATGCCGGAGTGAACATTGCTTCGATGTCCCTGAGCCGCAATGAGATTGGTGGGATCGCTTTGAATATCGCGGGTCTAGATAGCGAGTTGGATGACGTGACGATGGAGAAGATTCACGCCATTAAGGCGATCAAGCAGGCAGAGCTTGTCTATCTGGAATGTTGAGGTTTTTCCCATGTTGCTGGATCCTATAGCGGCTTTGTTTTCAGCCGGAATTGGCTATTTAGTCGGTTCGCTTTCGTTTGGTTACTGGGTTGCTAAAGCCAATGGGGTGGATATTTTTTCAGTCGGAAGCAGAAGCCCAGGAGCGACCAATGTTAAGCGGTCTGTTGGCAATGTGGCAGGAAGTGCAGTTTTCGTGCTGGATTTCTTCAAGGGTATACTGGCGACTGGTTGGCCTTTAATCGAGTACTCGAAACTGGATTATTCAGAAAGCTACGGATTGATTGGTATGTTTGCTGCGGTGATCGGGCATTCGTTTTCTGTTTTTACCCGTTTCCGTGGAGGAAAGGGCGTTGCCGCTATGCTGGGAGGCCTTGTCGCCCTAATGCCCTATGCTGCGTTGATTGGAATAATTGTTTGGCTTATAGTATTCTATACGACTCGATACGTATCCGTAGCATCTATACTGATGTCTGTTTCGTTACCTTTTTCGAACCATTTTTTCGATTCAATTGTATCTTTATTTTGGATGTCGATAGCACTGGCTCTGGTGGTTATCGTCAGGCACAAATCGAATATCTCCAGATTGCTAAAGGGAGAGGAGAACCGTTTTGAAAAAAAATCGGCAAGAAAGGAGGAAAACCAATGAGCAATCGTACTATAAATATTGGGCTCTGCGGTTTTGGAGTGGTAGGGCAAGGTGTCTATGAGCACTTAAATAGCAAGCGGCAAGCACTTCGAGAGCTTCTCTGTGTTGATATGTTTGTAACCCGAATCGCAGTCAGGGACTTGTCCAAAAAAAGGGACGTGGAAATTGATGAGAGTTCCGTGTCGAACGATCCAATCGCTGTAGCCACTGATCCGAGTATCGATATCGTCTGCGAATTGATGGGGGGGACCGAGATCGCTCGTGAGGTCACGACTGCGGCTCTCAAAGCGGGTAAGATAGTTGTGACAGCCAATAAGGCGCTTCTCTGTGATCATGGTAGGGAATTGTTTTCGATTGTGCGGGAGTTTGGAGGGCATTTGCTTTTCGAAGCCAGCGTGGCGGGTGGTATTCCAGTAATTAAAGCCATTCGTGAGGGATTGGTTATCAACGACTTTTCAAGCATCTACGGAATCCTGAACGGCACCTGTAACTACATCCTAACAAGAATGGCGAATGAAGGCCTAAGTTATCAAGAAATCCTGGTAGAAGCGAAGAAGCTGGGCTATGCAGAAGCGGATGAGTCGCTTGACGTGGATGGAATTGACGCGGCTCACAAGGCGGTTGTGCTCGCTTATCTTGCCCATGGCAAGTGGGTCGATTTCAAGAATGTTCGTTTGATGGGAATTAAGGATGTTTCTCAAGAGGATATACGTTTTGCGAAAGACAATGGATACGCTGTGAAGCTGATTGCTGTCGTTAACAAGGAAAGAGAAAGAAAGGCACTGCATGTATCTGTTCTTCCAACACTAGTGGAAAAAACGAGCTCTCTCGGAAGCGTAGACGGCGTTTATAATGCGGTCTCAGTCCACGGGGATGTGGTTGGCGAAACGGTTTACATTGGCCCGGGAGCGGGTCGGCACGCTACCGCTAGTGCCGTTATTTCGGATGTGGTTGATGCGGCGAAACTACTAATATTTAGAGGGCCGGAAGGTCGTTTTCCAATCATAGATTTAGCTCCAAAGAACGGTGGATGCATAGAGGTATCGAGGCCGAGTGAAATCCAATCCCGTTTCTACATCCGACTAGTGGTAATGGATCAGCCGGGCGTTATGGCTGAGATCGCTTCGATTTTTGCATCTCACCAGGTTAGCCTAGCCAGCGTGACTCAAAAGGAAGTGCCTGAGAAGGCGGAACGGGCGTCATTGATAATAACGACGCACTCGACAACAGAAGAGGCAATCCAGCGAGCAGTGGTAGATTTAGGGTGTCTAGCGACGCTTGAGGAAGAGCCGTTCTGCATGCCGATTGGCACGATTTCTTGAGGTTGAGAGAATCAATTAGATGGTGCGTATTGTAAAAAAGTTTGGCGGAACCTCCGTAGGAGACGTAGATCGTATCCGGAATGTGGCACGCTTAATCAAGGAGGACCACGATAAGGGCAATCAGATTGTTGTGGTTGTATCCGCCCGTTCAGGGGTCACCAACGATTTGATCAATCGTGCAAAGGCGATCAATCGGAATCCATCCGACCGGGAGATGGACATGCTTCTTGTTGCGGGTGAGCAGGAGACAATCGCATTGACGGCTATGGCCTTGCAGGGATTGGGCGTGGATGCGGTTTCCCTAACAGGGGCAATGGCAGGCATCAAAACGGACCCTTGCCATACCCGAGCAAGAATTGTCAGTATGGATTGCAGCTCCTTGATCAAACATTTGGATTCGAATCGAGTTGTGATTGTCGCCGGTTTCCAAGGGGCAGGTGAGCAAGGTCAGATAACAACTCTAGGCCGTGGAGGTTCCGACCTATCGGCTATCGCTTTGGCCAAAGGTGTAGATGCGGACCTATGTCAGATCTACACAGATGTGGAGGGTGTGTATACTGCAGATCCTCGCATTGTCCCAAAGGCGAGGAAGCTGCCAGAGATTAGTTATGAAGAGATGCTTGAGCTTGCCAGCTTAGGTACCAAAGTCATGCAGGCTCGTTCAGTTGAGTTCTCAAGTAAATTTAATGTTCCCTTTGAAGTTAGATCCAGTTTTAAAAATAAACCAGGCACGATCGTGAAAGAGGAAGTCAGTTCTATGGAAGACGTCGTGGTGCGCGGTGTCGCACTCGATAAAAATCAAGCAAAAGTGATGGTTGCGAACATTCCGGACAAGCCGGGAACGGCTGCTCGGGTATTTAGGTCGCTCTCTGAGGCAAACGTCGTAGTCGATATGATCGTGCAGAACATTGGACGAAACGGAGTGGCAAACCTCACTTTTACTGTTCCGCGGGACGACACTCACCGAGCCTCTCAGGCCGTGGAGGAAGTGCTGCAGGAACTGGGTGGAGGAAAGGTTACTCTTGTTGGAGATATCGCGAAGCTTTCTGTAGTGGGGGTTGGGATGCGTACGCACTCAGGCGTGGCAAGCCAGTTGTTTTCAGCTTTAAGCGATGCGGAAGTCAACATTCAGCTTATTAGCACTTCTGAAATAAAGATTTCGGTAGTGATCAATGAGAATGAGTCGAACCATGCTATTCGGGCCGTTCACTCAGCCTTTGGCTTGGACATTAGATGATCCTCATCATGTATGAATTTCGTTAGTACAAGAGGATTTTCCGAACCTCATAGCTTTTCGGAAGCGGTGAAAATCGGTCTCGCGCCAGATGGCGGTCTTTTCGTTCCAGAGATACTGCCCAGTCTTAGGTTGAAGCTGTCTGGTTGGGAGGGGAAGTCTTATCCTGACTTGTGCACGTCGTTCTTTTGTGAATTTGCTACCGATATTAATGAGGAAGAACTAGGGGCAATAGTTGAAGAATCGTATTCAGACTTTAATCACGAAGAGCACGCTTCATTGGTCTCGCTAAGCGAGTCCATTAGCGTTCTGGAGCTCTTCCATGGACCGACATTGGCGTTCAAAGATTTCGCCCTGCAATTACTTGGGAAGATATATGAGCGGCAAGTGTCCAAGACGGGATTGTCAATCAATGTCTTGGGTGCGACTTCTGGGGATACGGGAGCGGCAGCGATTAGCGGACTAGTGGGCAAGAAGGGTGTCAATGTATTCATTTTATATCCAGATGGTCGTGTCTCACCTTTGCAGGAGAGGCAAATGACATGTACGGGAGAAACCAATGTCTACCCGATGGCAATTACGGGAAGTTTCGATGAAGCGCAGGCGGCACTGAAAGAGGTGTTTGGTGACTGGGATTTCAGTCGGGCAGTGAATCTATCCGCCGTAAATTCCATCAATCTTGCCCGTATCCTTGCTCAGTGTGTTTACTATCTGTACGCTTGGCTTAAATTGCCAATAGGCCAAAGAGATAAGACTACTTTCGTTGTACCGACGGGTAATTTTGGCAATGTATTGGCAGGTTGGATGGTTAGCCAGATGGGCATGAAGGTCGCGGGTTTTAGGGTGGCGACCAACCGAAATGATATTCTACACCGCTTTTTCTCTTCCGGGGACTACTACGTGGAGGATGCCTCAGCTAGTTTGGCTCCATCTATGGACATACAGGTTGCATCGAACTTTGAGCGGTATCTTTATTTTAGTTTTGGTGAAGATGCGGATAGGACTCGTGAAACCATGTCGGAATTCAAGCAAAAAGGGAAGTTCGAATCGCGTGACGATTCTCTGATAAAATCGATGTCGAGTTCGCGGATGGACGATTCTGAGATTTTCGAAACGATACGTAATGTTTACCATAAATATGGATACATAGCAGATCCCCACACCGCCTGCGCATTCAAAGACCTAGATGAATTTGAGCATTGTGTCATACTGTCAACGGCTCATCCTGCAAAATTTCCTGAAATCATTGAAGAAACGCTTGGCATCTCGGTTACGCATCCAAGTCTCGATAGCTTGAAGGAACGCCAGATCGTTAAACATTCCATTTCTGCGAATGCGGATGCCATAAAGGAATTCATCGCCTCCAAGCAAAAACTAGTTCAATCGTAAAAGCATTATGAGCAATGCAAAGGTATTTATATATGATACAACTCTGAGAGACGGAACCCAGGGAGAGGGAGTATCTTTTTCAGTTACGGACAAATTGCGAATCGCAAAAAAGTTCGATCAGTTTGGCATCGATTATATCGAAGGCGGATGGCCTGGGTCGAATCCGAGAGATTTGGCCTTTTTTGAGGAGGCGAAAAAGCTTGAATTAAAGCATGCTAAGATCGCTGCGTTTGGATCAACAAGAAGAGGAAATCTTGCAGCAAAGGACGATCCGCAATTGCAGACCTTACTGCACGCAGAAACACCGGTTGTAACTATATTCGGAAAAACCTGGCTTTTGCATGTCACTGAAGTCTTGCGAGTCGAGCCTGAGGAGAATCTGAGAATGATCGAGGATTCGGTCCGATTCCTCAAGGAGAATGGAAGGGAAGTCATCTATGACGCCGAGCATTTCTACGATGGCTACACGGATAGTCCCGAGTACGCACTAAAGACACTCGAAGCAGCCGTTAGAGGCGGGGCGGATTGCCTCGCTCTGTGTGACACGAACGGGGGAGTGATGGTTGGTGCTCTTGCGAGCGCTACCAAATTGGTTGTTGAAAGATTTCCCGACACTCAGGTTGGAGTACATTGCCATAATGATGCTGGAGTAGGGGTAGCGGTATCCCTTGCGGGGATCGAAGCTGGTGCGACGCATGTTCAGGGGACCTTCAACGGTTATGGCGAAAGAGTCGGTAACGCGAATTTAACTACGATAATTCCCAACCTCGGATTAAAGCTTGGCTTTGAAATGAATTGCAGCGGCAATCTTGAGAACCTGCGGGGCATATCGTTGTTCTTGTCTGACTTGGCTAATCAATCTCATGATAAAAAGGCCCCCTACGTCGGCCTTTCAGCGTTTACCCACAAAGGAGGCGCTCATGCTGATGCGACAAAGAAGGTAGGCCATAGCTATGAGCATACACAGCCGGAGAAAGTCGGCAACAAGCAGCGTGTACTTATTTCAGATATGGCGGGAAGAAGCAGCCTTTTGATGAAGGCCCAGGAGCTGGGGGTAAACATTGATAGAGATTCTCCGGAAACCAAGTCCATTATTGAGAAGCTTAAAGAGTTAGAGTATAATGGATATGAATACGAGTCGGCAGATGCATCTCTTCGGTTGCTGCTAGATAAATTAATCGGGCAACATGAACCTCATTTTGAATTTGAGGGATACCGCGTAATCGTTGAGAAGCGAGCGCCGGATGAGCCGACAACTTCGGAAGCTACCATAAAGGTGAATGTTGATGGTAAACCCCACTACACCGTAGCGGAATCGAGCGGTCCTGTTGGAGCGCTGGATAGCGCTTTGAGGTTGGCCCTTTCAAAGACGTATCCAAAACTCAAGGATCTGGAGTTGAAAGACTACAAAGTACGTATACTGGCTTCTCAAGCTGGAGCAAATTCGAAAACACGGGTTTTGATTGAATCTGCAGATGGAGAGGGGATCTGGGGAACGGTTGGAGCTAGCGACAACATTGTCGAAGCCAGCTGGCAAGCAATCCGGGACTCGGTCGAGTACAAGCTAATGCTCGATGGAAACAAGTGATTTTTGAGTTCAGCTAGTATCTTAGAGTAAAGGTGCGATCAGTCTGCTGAGATCTTCGGCGATTGATTTTAGCAGCGGCTGCTCGTTTTCATCAGTATCAGTGAATGGCTCCGTGCTTTGGCATAGTTCATCTACCCAGCTAGTAATTTCACCGATTTCCTTCTGAGAGTGGAAGAACGCGGCGAGTTCGTAGTTCACGAACAGGCTTCGCAAATCAATATTGGCTGAACCGGTCATAGCGATATCCTCGTCTACGAGGACGACCTTACCATGCATCATACCATCATTAAATAGCAGTATCTCTACCCCGGCTTCTGAGAGCTCACGTAGAAAGTCATTTCTAGCGAGGTCGGTTATCGGGTGATTGGAGCGCCTAGGTATCAGAAGGCGGACGGACTTGCCAGAGCGAGCCTTCACCATTAAAGATCTTTGAAGAACTTCGTCTGGTATAAAGTAGGGCGTGACGATGGTGACACTTTTTTCAGCCTCTTGGATAATTGAGAGGATTTTTTCATATAGCGGATCCCCTCTGGTATCGGGGCCACTGACCATGATTTCAATGGTGCTTGGCTCACCTCCTTGGAATTCAGGAACGCTTTTAATCGGTCTTTGGACTTCGCCCTTCTTACGGCAAGCGAATGCCCAGTCTGCTTCAAATATTGCCGAAAGCTGCATGACCGCGGGACCTTCAATGAGGAGACTTAAGTCTTTCCAGCGTTTTGGCGAATGGATGGGGCCCATGTATTCTTTTCCAATGTTGCGTCCTCCGATTATTACCCGTTTTCGATCGAAAATGGCTAGTTTCCTATGGTTCCTGAGATTGGCTCTGCCAAGCGATAGAAAGGGCAAGACGGGCATAAAGCGCTCAATTCTCCCTCCCGCTTTCGCCAGCTCCAACATATAGAGAGTTTTCATGCCAAATGAACCCACGGCGTCGAGGAGTAGTCTCACTTCAACTCCTGCCCGGGCTCTGCGTGAGAGTTCCTTTACCACATCACGCCCAATAGTGTCGTGGCTAAGAATGAACGTTGTGATCTCTATCGATTCTTTAGCCGCTCTAATTTCTCTTATGAGCGATTTGAAAGCGTGTACGCCAGTGGGTTGCATCCTTGTTCGGTTGCCTTTCGAAATAACGCCGAAGGCGGATGAACTAATCGTGCCCGTTTCGTTTGGCAGAGCGATGTTCAAAGGACTCTTATTGCGAGTGAGTCTTGAGATCTTACGCCCTCCGAAGATCAGGTATAGAGGTACGCCGAGTGGAGGAACGAACCAAATGACCAACAACCAGGCGACGGTGGCACTGGGCCGCCTTTTCTCTCGCATGAGCCGAGCAATTAAAACAAACGCCAATCCAAAACCAAGGTAGGTACCCAAGTAGGGCCATATGGCTACGACGTATGAGGACAAATCCATGGATTCAAGAAAATCAAGGGTCCTTGAACTAAGTGAGAGCTACCTCGTGTTTGATCAGCCATTCCTCTCGCCAAAGTTCGCTTGCGTAACCGATTAAGGAACCGCTCTTTCCCACAACTCGATGGCAAGGGACGAGAATGTGTAGGGGATCACGGTTGTTTGGGAGACCAACTTCCCTCGACGCTTTGAGGTTTCCGATCCGTTCCGCAATTGTGCCGTAGTGGATAGTTGACCCAGCGAAGAGTTTTTGGAGCTCACTCCAGACGATTTCTAGGAAGGGAGTTCCTTTAGCGGCGGTTGGAGTCTTGAAGGTGCTCAATTTTCCTGCAAAATAAAGATTCAGAGCCCGAATAATGCTCTTAAGATGGAGATTAGAGGATTGTTTGGGCGAGTGGTTGGCCCAACCTGGCTGATTTATGAACTCGGTCGAGCAGATCTCCGTTTTATTCGCTCTGATTCTGAGTTCGCCGATGGGAGAGTGGTGGAACATTGAGTTAAAAATGCCGAAACGATGGCTCCTCGGAAAGAAATTTCAACTGTGTAATTTTAGGCCTCCGGGAGAGGTGGCTTTAGAAACCTTCGTGGTTTCCGAAAGAGTTTCTAATTACGTCTAATTTTCTCCAGAGATTACCTCTGCCTGCCTCAACACCATCTTAACTGCGTCTTTCTTAACGAAAACCGCCCTTCTCGAGCTTCCCGATGGTTCTTCGCTGTCACACCTTCCACCCCAATTCGCCCAAAGCGTCATGGGAGAAGTCCGAGTCTTCAATCAGTATGAGTGGTGGTGATATGAGCGTTAGCTCGTCCTCCCTCGGCTCCGTTGAGGGTTCTGAGCAGCCGACTAACAGAAAGGAAATAAGCAGGGCGGCGTACAAGAATCTCATGTGATTAAAGTAGGTAACACAGTGAGCTAAGCAGAACAAATTCTAAAACTAAGAATACCTGAAAAGAGCCAAAAATGGCCTAAATTGTGCAAAAATTGACGTTTTTGGCTGTTTTTTGGCTAAAATAGTTTATTTTTGGCCAAAATTGAGATCGGCCCATAGACTTGCTAATGGGGTAAATCCTAGCACCTATTATTTGCTCTAAGTCTTCTTAATGGGGGCTTCTCAGAGTCGCATGCTCCGAAAGGTTATTACCTTCCGATTTGTTTACCACAAGGCAACCCGCCATT
>DIHO01000005.1:979-29374 GCA_002420185.1 Opitutales bacterium UBA5694 | reverse complement strand
ACTCGTCGAACGCATTGTACATGTCGTCGTAATCCGCTATCGTTTCACCATCAATGGAAACGATGATGTCTCCCACAATGATCCTTCCATACTGGTCTCGAGACGTCCCCCGCATGCCCGATTTTTGAGCGGGTGAATCTTCATAGACCTCTCTGACAATCACACCTTTGACTCCTATGGATCGAGCGATTCTGTCTTCAAATATGGATACGCCGATTCCCGATTCAACGGACCTTCCAAAACGGATGATTTGATCAACTAAACGTTTAATCGTATTGGAGGGGACCGCGAAGCCAATTCCAGTTGAATCTCTCAAGATTAAGGTGTTCATCCCAATCAGCCTGCCTTGGCTATCCAGCAACGGTCCCCCGGAGTTGCCTGGATTGATCGCCGCATCTGTCTGGATCATATCCCGTATTGTGATACCTTCTACTATCGACGACATACTCCGACCGAGGGCTGAAACATTACCTATAGTCAGGGTGTGATCCAGGCCATAGGGATTCCCAATAGCCAGTGCCTTTTGGCCGACCTGCACTTCCGCTGAATCCGCTACCTTGTCCCCGAAAGGAACGACATTGGTTCGTTTCAAATCAATCTTTAGTACTGCCAGATCCTTTCGGGGCTCTACCCCAATGATTGCCGCATTGTAAGTGTTGCCGTCAATAAGGGTGACGGCGACTCGAGACGCTCCCTGGACTACATGGAAGTTCGTAACAATGTGTCCATCGCGATCCCACAAGAAACCCGAACCCGTGCCTGCTTGAACTTCTGTCACGTTGAAAGAGAAAAAGTTACGACGCTGTTGTACGTTATGGACAAATACGACCGAAGGCGATGCATTTTGGAACACGTTAATCGTATTTCGCTCATATTCGAGCAACCCCTTTGGAAGGCCACCTGAATCGGAAACAACGATACTGGGTCCCGTTTCGCTAGAAACGAAGTGTTTGTAGATTACGCTTAGTGCAAACAGAGCGAATGCCGCTATGACAAATTTGTAGATATACCTTAAAATACTATTTCCCTGCATCTCGAAACGAGTAATCTTAACTTCTACTTCAAAGCAGAATTCACAGTCAAATCAATACAACCCATCGACTTACGACGTGTATTTTTCCCTAACTGCCTCGATAAAACCGACCAAAGGATGAGCGATACACCGTTCAACTACCTGATATTCTATTGATTGCCAATTTAAATTTCCGATCAAAAATACTCACTTAAGATACTTTAAAGGGTTGAGATTAGCCGCCGATCCCTCATATTTGGAATCTTATGTCTTCTTCAACTCACAGATTTGAGGCTGCGATCGATAGCCTAAAAAGGGAGCGTTTGCGGATCACAGAACCGAGAAAGGCATTGCTGCAACTTCTCGATGGCGTCTCGAAACCGCTTTCCGCCGACGAGCTTCACGAGGCCCTAGGTTCCGAGGAGTTCGATCTCGTAACGATCTACCGTAACCTGGACGCATTTGAGAATGCAGGCATCGTAAATCGTATTCCAACCGAGTCGGGCAAGTCGCTTTACGAGTTAAACGCGGAACAGCATCATTATCACCATATCATCTGCAGAAAGTGCCACTGCACTGAAAAGCTGAATACTTGCGAGATAGAGAAGCTGGAAAAGCTCGCCTCGGATCTCGGCTACTCAGAAGTCACCCATGTCCTCGAGCTCTATGGAGTTTGCGAAACTTGCCGCTAGAGCAAGTACTACTCCAGAATATAAGGCACGCCAACAAAGTAGCCCTTACAGAAGCTGTTCACTTTAAACACCACAATTACCACTATCACCAGAAATAAGATCTGATGATCAACAAGGATGGCCATGAGAGGCCGTTTCTTAGCTGCATTGGAATACATTTCAGCCAAACGTTCGATATTGACGTCCAACGATCCTGTCCGATCACCGATGCAGTACTGTTGCTTTAACTTCGATGGAAACCCGCCTTTATCCACAAACCCTTCGCTCGCTAGGTATACGTCCCTTATCGTTCGGATGGCAAGTTTTCCTTCTTTTTCCAACCTTGAGCGATCCGCCCCATCCAACGCCCATTGCCGGCAAATTTCAACGGATACACCTGAGTACACACAAGTCGCAAAGGTACGACAGAACCCAGTAATATCCCGATTGATCGAATACGATTTTATTATCGGCACAATCGACTGTAACCCCTTTTTGAATCGCAGTTAAAACTTGAAAGCTGTGCTCAGGAGAGCAAGCAAGACGCAAAGCGGGACCAAGATTATGGCAACGCTCGCGAGGTAAGCTTCGATCTCACTTCTATCAAGTACTCTAAAGGAAAAAGGAGCACGGCAAAATGAAGGATAGCAATCGGGTGTAGGGATGCTAGTTTGATACAGTTTTGAAAGCTTGCGGCTTCCTTTCTCACTTCTCCCAATTCCTTGAATACTGCGAGCGAGTTTCCTGATAGTACTTCGGCCGGGATAAACGAGCATTCTCCAATTTGAAAAAATCGACATTGCTCATCGATGGTATCAGTCCACCTTGACCCTTTCTCAAATCGCTGTGATAAACAAATTACGGGCTTCTTAAGAATCCCATCAGCCATGCCCATGCGTTCCGAGAAACTAAATCCAGCAGACAAAGACTCTGGGAGCTCAAAAAATCAAGAGGACACTCCTTTATCAGACTGACCCGACAATCCTAGAGAAGCTAAAAGAGAGCATCTAAAAACTCAATGCCTAACGATTAGACTGCTCGCCTGAAACTAGACCACGAAAGTATCTATCTATCGCGACTTTTGACCGTAGTACGCATTGGCGCCGTGCTTCCGAAGATAGTGTTTGTCTAGCTGGGCTCGGGACAATGAAGCGGAATCCGGTTTCAAAAGCTGTGTCTTCATCGTCATTTCGGCGATGATTTCCAGGGCAAAGGCCGTCTCAACCGCCTTCTCGCCGGACGGTCCCCATACAAAAGGTGCATGCCCATGGAACAATACAGCACTGATTCGATTAGGATCGAGATCTTCGAATCTCTCTACGATCACATTACCCGTCTCCCATTCATAATGGCGGGAAATTTCTTCGCTTGAAATTGGCCTGGTTACTGGAATATCCCCGTAAAAATAGTCTGCATGAGTAGTACCCATACACGGAATGGAGAGACCGGCCTGCGCATAGGCCGTCGCATTACGAGAATGAGTATGCACAGCTGCATTGATGTCACCGAAGGCTTGATACAGCCTTAAATGAGTAGGAGTATCGGAAGACGGCCTTAACGAGCCTTCCACTAGATAATTCTCTAGATCGAGGGTGTGATCACTATCTGGCTTCGCGTCCAGACTCAAAACGACAATATCGTCCGGTCTTAACCCTTCGTAGGAAACACCGCTTGGCTTGATGGCCACCACCCCTTTTTTGCGATCCGCCACCGAGACATTCCCAAACGTCAGGTCAACGATATTTCGCCCTGGCAGCTCACGGTTCGCATCGCAGCATTCTTCTTTTAGAGATTGATATTCGCTCATAAGTTTTATGATTGTCGCCTGACTGTTATCCTACAATTGAAAAGTCCTTCATCTAATAGTTGTCTACTTCGTTGTTTCGAAGGTCTCTTCGCTCTTCCCTCACCTTTGAACCTTGATCAATATACAAGAATACAATATCTTATTTCCCTGCGAAACTTTCTATAACCTCACCATTCAAAGCTTTGCTTAACGCTCGATAGTGAGATCCTCCAGAGTTTGTCCACGAGCTGCAGATATCTTGAAGTCAGGCTGTGCTTTCCAAACAGCCCGAGGAAACCGCAATTTTGGCAACGGTTCGTCCTGGAAAAGCTCTAGATTTTTAAGGTTTTTCATAACCAGCAAAATTGCCTATGAACGGGCTCGTTCCTTAATTACGAGCAAGTCTTTCATCACACCTCCCAGGTTGCTTTCCACCACACCACCAAATGCATCATGCAATTGCTTATACAGTTCAAACAGTTTGTTGTAGACCGCCTGTGAATCCGGATTTGGCTGATAGCTAACATCTTTCAATCGAGTCATCTTTGCCTGAGCTGTTTCGAAGTCGTCATAGCCCCCGAGAGCCGAACCTGCTAGAACAGCCGCAGAAACCGCAGATCCGAGGGCACAGGTTTGGGAGCTTCCCGAAATAAGCATCTCCCGTCCGGTAATATCCGCGTAGATTTGCATGAGCATAGAATTCTTTTCTGCGATTCCTCCCGCACAGACTATGCGACTCACCGGCACCCCGAAACTTTCAATGCGCTCCAAGATCATCCTTGCTCCAAAGGCAGTACCTTCGATCAATGCTCGGTAAATCTCTGCTTGGGAAGTGTGCAAAGTTTGTCCCACCAACAGCCCAGTCAAAAGCGGATCGACGAGTATCGTCCGATTTCCATTGTTCCAGTCGAGCGAGAGAAGACCAATCTCTCCTGGCTTGTAAGCCTCAGCTTGCCTAGTCAGAGCGATATGCGTATCCGCTTCACCTTTACAGACATGGCTGACAAACCAGGCGAATATATCTCCTACCGCAGACTGTCCCGCCTCAATGCCATAGTAGCCGGGCAGAATGGACCCTTTTACAATACCACAAATTCCAGGGATGTCCGCAACTTCCTTGTCCGCTTTGACGACACCGCAATCGCAAGTCGAAGTCCCAATCACCTTGACCAAGGTTCCTTCATCCACTCCTGCTCCAATCGCTCCGTAGTGGACATCGAATTCACCGATTGCTATGGCTACCCCTTCTGGAAGTCCCAAATGCGTAGCCCATTCACTACATAGCTCGCCCGCTTTCTCAGAGGCGTCGTAGACTTTTTCATACAACCGGTCTTTCAGATCCGCGATTTTGGGATTCAACATCGATAAAAATTCCTTGTCAGGCAAACCTCCCCAATCATCCGCATAGAGTGCCTTGTGTCCAGCCGCACAAACTCCGCGTTTGATCTCCTTTGGATCCTTCACACCCGCCATGATCGAAGGCACCCAATCACAAAGTTCAACCCAGCTGTACGCAGCATCAAATACATCTGGAGCAACATTTAGGCAGTGCCACAGCTTAGACCAAAACCATTCAGAAGAATATGTGTTCCCGCACTTCGCTAAATAGTGCGGCCGATGCTTCCGACCCAACTCCGTTATCTTTGCGGCCTCCTCAACGCTCGTGTGATCCTTCCAAAGCCAGCATTCCGCAGCCAAGTTTCCTTGAAACTCGGGCTTCATAGCGAGAGCCTCATTTGATTGATTGACGGGAATGGGGCTGGAACCCGTGGAATCCACTCCAATTCCAATTACCGCGTCTACCGAAAAGTCAGGGTCGGATTGTTTCGCATCGGAGACTGCTCCGACGACCGTGAACTCCAGCCCCGCCAGGTAGTCTCCTGGGTGCTGACGAGCCAAGTTATGGTCGCTGGCATTAAGTAAAATCCCCATCTCTCCAGCTGGATAATTAAAAACCGACGTACCAATCTCCGCTCCATCTGAACATCGAACCACGATACCTCTCACCGAATTCGTTCCATAATCTACTCCAATCGTATATGCCATAATATCTACAAGTTGCCCTTCGCCGAATCTCTTAGGTCCTTGAAGTGACAAAGTAAAAACCTTTGTTTACTTGATGGTGTTGTTCACGCGAATGAACGGCGTCATCGCCGTCTGGCTGAAAATCAGGATCCGCCTGCCAGACCCCGCTCACTAGACTCCGCAAATGCGATAAAGGCTTTCGTTTCTTCTGAGCCGGAAATATCACCATTTTTCAATTCGGCGAGTGCTTGCTGCCGGTTGAATCCGTCTCGGTAGAATATTTTGAAAATTCGCTTGATCACGGATAGTTGCTCGGAATTGAAACCATTTCGCTCTAGGCCGATTTTATTGAAGATCCTAATCTTCGCGGGGTGTCCATCTCCCAACATAAAAGGCGGAATGTCCTGCTCTACTTTTGCACAGCCTCCAATGAAGGCGTGCTGACCAATATGGCAAAACTGGTGAATGGCAGTACCTCCACCACCAATCCCCACGTGATCCTCAACAATCACATGGCCTGCAAATGTCGCGCCGTTACTGGCGATCAGATGGTTCCCAATTTTGCAACAGTGTCCGACATGGCAGTACGCTAAGAACAAGTTGTCGTCGCCAATTTCCGTAGACTCTCCTTCGTTCGTAGCCGCGTTAATAGATACGTATTCGCGAATCACATTTCGATCGCCTATCACAGTACCTGATTTGCCACCCTCGAATTTCAAATCTTGTGTCTTCATACCTACACTCGCAAAGGGGTAAACCTCGCAATACTCCCCGATCGTGGTGTTTCCCCAAATACTGGCTTGATGCCAGATTTTGGTTCCTCGCCCCAGTTTCGCCCCAGGACCAATAATCGAATAAGCTCCTACAGAAACACCTTCAGCAAGCTCAGCATGGGGATCGACAATTGCAGTGGGATGAATTTCGCCCGTCATAATTCCTAATTCTTGGTGTCCTATCTTATTAGATTTCTGCCTCTTTATCAACGAGCATGAACTTCAGCTCTCCCGACGAGGCAACCTTGTCACCCACAGTGCAAGTCGCGACCGCGGTGCCAATCTTGCCTCTCATGATTTTAGTAAGCTTTACATCAATTTTCAACTGATCGCCCGGGATCACTTTGTTCCGGAATTTCACTTTATCTATGCTCATAAAAACCGCCGTCATTCCCTCGTTTTTAGTTGCGCGAAGCATAAGGATACCCGCTGCCTGAGCCATGGCCTCGATCTGCAGCACTCCAGGCATGATAGGCTGACCCGGATAGTGACCCTGGAAATACTCTTCATTGATAGTACAATTTTTAATCGCAGTCAGTTCATCGTCCCCTCGAAACTCGATGACACGGTCAACCATCAACATGGGGTAACGGTGAGGTAACGTCTCAAGCACGCGTCGGATATCGAGTTCCGTCTCAGTTTCAATGACCAGCGTCTTCTTTTTCGAAACCTTCTTAGCATGGCCCTTTTCCAGTTCCTCCATACGTTCAAAGAGCTTCTTCGTTAACTCTGAATTAAGAGCATGCCCAGGTCTCACTGCGATGAGATGCGCCTTGATCGGCTTGCCGAGGAGAAATATGTCGCCGATAACATCTAGAATTTTGTGACGCACAAGCTCGTCCTCAAAGCGTAATGGCTCCTTCGAGAGAATCTTGTTACCCTTTAGGACAATAGCGTTCTCTAGACTGCCTCCCTTGATCTTGCCGAGTTTAATCAGCTCTTCGATATCTTCAAAAACGGTAAATGTCCGAGCGGCGGCTATTTGAGTCGAAAATACCTCTGGATCGATATCGATTGAAAGATGCTGAGTATGGATTCCACGATCATCTGACGACGTACAGGTTACTTTGAATCCATCGTAGGGTAAGGCTATGAGTGAAGAGTTTCCCTTCGAAACCGAGATCGGTTTGTCTAATACGAAATGTTCTCGGTCCGCTTCCTGCTCGACGGGCTCCCCCTCCAATATCATGTTTACGTAGCCCCGAGCGGAGCCATCCATGATCGGCGGTTCGCTCGCGTCCATTTCGACTTCGACATTATCTATCCCCATTCCATGGAGAGCGGCCATGACGTGTTCGACCGTATGCAATTTCGAATGGCCTACATTCAGGGTCGTATTACGTACTAAGTCACCCACCTGCGAAATATGTGGCCTAAACTCTGGCTTCTCATGCAGATCCAATCTCCGAAACACAATTCCGTGATTTGCGGGCGCCGGTTTCAACGTAAGCCGAGAATTATCACCCGTATGTAGAGCAGGACCATTGATAGTAACCTCTCTCAGGAGGGAGCGTTGCTTCATGGGAGATGATCTGTGGCACCATTAACCAAAAATGACAAGCACGGAGATTTCCGGGTTTCCGTCTCAAAAACCCTCTTGTTGACAGCAACCCGATAAGCGTCTACCTCGACCTTTCTTAAAAAATTATACACTTATGCCAATCGCATTAGACCTCAGAAAAGGCAACGTCATCAACTATAACGGGAATCCCTGTCTCATTATGGAATCTCATCACCGGACTCCCGGAAAAGGGCAGCCCGTCGTGCAAACCAAAATGCGTAACCTCAGCACAGGACGCTCTGCGGACGTCCGTTTCCAGTCCACAGAAAAAGTTGAGGTGCTGATGACTGAGAGAAAGAATCTGGAATTCAGCTATGAAGATCGAGGCGTCTATTCATTCATGGACCTCGAAACCTATGATTCGATAGAGCTGGATCCCGATATCCTTGAGGATGCGGTCAATTTTCTCGTTCCGAATACCGAATACGAAATTCTCTTTGTTGACGGGAACCCAGTTCAGCTAGTTTTGCCCTCGACCGTGGAACTAAAAGTAATCGAATCTCCCGAAGGTATTCGGGGCGACACCGCCAGCAACGTGCAAAAGCCGGCCTTGCTTGAGACAAAGCTAACAATCCAAGTCCCCCTTTTCATCAAAGAGGGAGAAGTAATCAAGGTAAACACAAGCGACAAAAGCTACTCCGGAAGAAGCTGAAAACCCTGCTTAATTCTAATCCCTTTACGAAACGAACGCCTCCACCTTCTGAAGGCACTTTTTAATACTTCGCAGGTCTTACCAGTCCGATAAGGTCTACAACATAACTCCTAAGCAACCCGCTCTACGATGAGAGGCGGTGGTGTAGGTCGTTTGGGAGCGAGTCGATACGCCGCTTTAAAATATTCTAGTGCCTGTTCAAGTTTAGCCTCGTCGTTGTAGTGAATCATCATCAGTGGCTCACCTTGCTTAACCTGGGTACCCACCTTTCTGATTTCTGATACACCGACCGCAAAATCGATCTTTCCATCTTCATCCGCTCCAGCCCCAAGAAGGTGGACCCCCTTGGCGATCTGCGATGCGTTTATGGTGTGAACGTATCCGCGCTTTGGAGCCGGCAGTTTTCGAATGTGCTGTGCAGTTGGAAACTTCTCAGGATCATCGATATAACTAGTATCACCGCCTTGGGCCGCGACGATCTCCTTGAGCTTCGCTAGGGCGGTTCCGTCTTGAATGTGCCGTTGTACCGTTTGCTTTGCAGATAGCGTCGATCCAGCAACCCCTGCGAGGCGGACAATTTCCATTCCCAGCTTCAGGACGAGCTCCTGCAAGTCTTCGGGACCTTCCCCACGTAGTAGCTGAATCGCTTCCTTTAGTTCCAGCGCGGTTCCGACAGTATCGCCCAGTGGTTGGTTCATATCGGTAACCAGAGCTACACAGCGACGCTTCATGGAGCGACCTACCCGAGTCATGGAACGAGCGAGCTGCTTGGCCTGTTCCAGATCGCGAATAAAAGATCCATTTCCCCACTTAACATCGATCACTAATCCTTCAGAACCTTCTGCCAACTTCTTAGAAAGAACGCTTCCAGTAATTAGAGGGAGACTAGGTATAGTAGCAGTCTTTTTACGTAGTTCATAGAGTATCGCATCTGCAGGAGCCAACTCATTACTCTGGCGAACCATCGCTCCACCAATTCGCTCTAGCTGCTGAATAAACGGCCCGATCTCCATTTCCGGATTAAAACTAGGAATAGCACTGAGCTTGTCTAAAGCGCTCACGGCGAAATCTTGATCAACACTCCCCATCATTGGAATCACGATGCCGCTAGCAACCGCGAGGGGTACTAAAACAAGAGACGTCTTATCACCAACACCTCCAGTCGAGTACTTGTCGATCTTTGGCTTCGCGATATGCGATAAATCGATGACTTCTCCCGAAAGCATCATCTCCTCAGTCAAGACAGCGGTTTCCTGGGCTGACATTCCCTGAAAGAAAATCGCCATCGCCATCGCGGCCATTTGATCCTCAGGCATTTCCCCGTCTAAAATGGAGTCTACAATGTACCTTATCTCATCTTTTGTGTACTCCTGACCATCTCTCTTTTTCTCGATGAGGTAAGCGTAGCTCGGCTTGATGAATCTGCGGGTGCTTAAGGTTTTTCTAACCATTATCAATCGTGTAAAATAGTCGTTAATGCATCGGAATATTGAATGACAACGGTTTGCAGGAGTTTTGCTCAAGCATACCAAGTCGCACAACACGTTTTCAAATCTGACGAAATCGAGGATAAAACTTATCACAAAGTGCGCTTAGCCCGAGCCCCATCCAATTTTGAAGTCGCTATTATGCCACACGTGTCAAGACCCCGAATTCGCCCAATTCCCTAAGATGAACGCTTATCTATTTAGCTAACACAAAGTCCGTGATTGGCGAATGTCTCCTTTCAGCGTAGTAACCTAACGAAACCACTTTTGCTTCGGTACTCCATTCGAAGCTTGCTCGCACAATACAACACCGATTTATACCTCCTTCCAATGTACGAATGGTTTGATGTCAAAAAAAAACTAGAATGCAGCACCAATGTCGCTGCTTGTGCCGCAGGTTTGGATACGAAGATGTTCTCCGCCGACGTTAGACCTGCGGATCCCCGTTTTGGCGACTTTCAAGTCAATGGTGCCCTGCCTTACGCAAAACGGCTGAAAATGAATCCTCGCGAAGTTGCTCAAAAACTGGTTATAGCCCTTGAAAGGGATAACTCACTGACCTCCGTGGCTCAACTGAGTATCGCAGGACCTGGTTTCATCAATTTTAAGTTCAAGCCCCAGTTTTATTCCGACTGGTTGGCTGCGTTCGCGACTGAATCCGATTTTAAAGAATCTGCCTCCCGTTTCTATCCTGGTGAACACGTGGTCGTCGACTATGGATCACCGAACACTGCCAAGCAAATGCATGTTGGCCATCTTCGCTCGGTCGTCATCGGAGAAGCGATCTGCCGACTGCTGGAGTTTTGTGGAGCCAAAGTTACCAGGGACAACCATATTGGCGATTGGGGAACGCCGTATGGAAAACTCTTCTTTGCCTACAAACGGCACGTAGTTGAGAGTGCCCTGACCGAAGATCCCCTCGGAGAGCTCGAACGCCTCTACAAGCTCGGAAGCGAGCTCGCCGGAGAGGACGAGGCTGTTCTCAACGAATGCCGCGAAGAGCTCGTTAAACTCCAAGCAAAGGATCCCGGAGCAATGGCTTTGTGGGAAAAAGTAAACGAGCTAAGCATCGCCGGTCTCAAAGAGGTATATAACCAACTCGATGTAACCTTCGACTGCTACCTTGGCGAAAGTTTCTACCACGACAAGGTACAACAGGTCTACGACGAGCTATCTGATTCAGACCTCGCAGAAGAAAGCAAAGGTGCACTGGTCGTTTTTCACACAGAGCACAAGCGATATGCGAAACAGCCCTTCATTATACGCAAATCCGATGGAGCGAGTAACTACGCGTCTACCGATTTGGCTGCCATGCTTTATCGCCACGAACACTTTAATGCAACCCGTATCGTAATCGTGACAGATGATCGTCAAAAAGACCATTTCGAGCAACTGGATCTAACGACAGCAAAGTGGTTTGAGCGGACCGGGCGGGAACGTCCGATATTCAATCATGTCATGTTCGGGAAAATTACGGGGAAAGATGGCAAGCCCATTAAATCCCGTTCCGGCGATCCCATTCGTCTTAAGGATCTGATTGCCGAAGCGATCGAGAGGGCCTTCGCGGTTGTCAAAGAAAAGAATCCAGAACTAAGCAACGCTGAACTCGAGCATATCGCCCAGACCGTTGGAGTGGGTGCGATAAAATACGCAGACCTTTCACCTAACCGGACCAGCGACTATGTTTTCTCATGGGACAAGCTTCTTTCTTTTGATGGCAATACAGCTCCTTATTTACTTTATGCGACTGCTCGAATACAAAGCATTTTTAAAAAGCTTGAGGGACCCCAGAAGGAGGGTCTTGAAAAACGAGCATCTACATTCGAAACCGATGAGGAGATTGCGCTGGCCCGAAAAATTGTAGAATTCGTTGGTGCCCTTCAGACAACGATCGAGACCCTTCGTCCTCATATTCTATGCCTTTACCTCCACGAGCTGGCAGGTACCTTCAGTGCATTTTACAGTGCGAACAAAGTGATTGTGGAGGAAGAAGGCGTCCAATCAAGGCGCCTGATCCTCTGCTCACGTACATTGCTTGCATTAAAAATCGGTCTTTCAATTCTGGGTATTAGGACCCTGGAACGCATGTAGACCTAGGATACCAAATGACCAAATCAAATTAAACCGGTTTAGCGTCCTCGATTTTCGCAAAAAACAATCGAATTAAACCGGAAAAGCGGATACCGCCAATCCTTGATCCCATTTGCAGGAAATCCCACTCCCCTTTCCTTGAATTTTCACTCAAGTCGCACGCCTCCTAAGCCCGAATGCCTATTGACACTCAAGTGCTATGTTAGAAGGGAGGGTGACTAAGAGGCTAGTATTCCCAGCAAGCTCGACCATATCTCTTCCTATATCAAAGCGGGCAAGCTGGACAAGAGCCTATGTCTACGACATCGACAAGGAAGAGTGGATTACAATCAAGGAAAGCGGGGAACTGATGGACGTCTTGTTTCTCCAGAAAAAAGCTAACCCTACGAGCCGAGCTTGAGAAAACCGAAGAGCAGAAAGCATCGGATAAAAACTCTAAGCGATCTGAATTGGGAGTTGAGAAAGCGAGCATTTCAGTCCAAACCAAGCTGTTCCAAGCTGAGGGGTGCGAAGGCGATGATCTAAACGTCAAGTCCCCAGTCGAAAAATGGAGTCAATCATCTTTTCTTGGCCTTCGCTTCACCACCCTTTTGGCGCTGGGAAGCACTGTCACGATGGCCTTCCTCGATTACGATCTGCTGAAAACGGCCAACGCAATCCAAATAGCACGAACGCTCTATATCCTTTTTGGTGTAGCAGATGTGCTCCTCAGGATTGTCCTACTTTTTCAAGTAACCAAGACCTATCCGCTCGATCGTTTCGGTAAGAACATTGGCGTTTTGTCCATTGACAGAGGAAGGCCCAATCCTAACTTACCCGTTCCTTTAACGACGTACTAAAATGATTTCCTGGCTCCAAACCAATTTCCAAAAACACTTTCGTGTTCTCTTCATCGTTCTCCTGGCAGTGATAATTGTCGCATTCGTCTTTACGATAGGGGCGGCACCGGGAATCGGAGATGGACGAAACCAAGATCGGAGTGTCCATTTTTTTGGAAACGAATTCTCAACTGATTCGCAAAGGCAGGAGTTTTTTAATGCAGCCTACTTCAGTGCCTTAATCACAGGAGCGCCACTGAATCAGGACCAACTCACGCAGTATGCTTTCAATCGGGCTGCAGCCCTTCACTTGGCCGATCTTCATAACATTCCCGGTCCGAATTCCGAACAATTGACAGAGCACATCCAACAGCTGGGCATGTTCCAAGGCCCCGACCAGACTTTCAGCCGCGAAGCCTATCAACGGTTTCGTGACGAGATTCGGGCCTCAGGGAATATATCGGAAGGAGCCCTCTCTTCGATTATTGCCGATGATTATCGCGTGAACAAGGTATTCGATGGACTCTCAAGTCCGGGTTTCGTTTTAGAGTCTGAAGTCATTCAGGATCTCGTTCTCGACCAGACCGTCTGGTCCGTTAATGTCGCCGAGTACGACTTTGCTAACTTCTCCCCTGAAATCGACTATTCCGAGGAGAAGTTGGAAGCATTCTACGTCCAGAACAGCTTTCGTTACGCATCCCCCACCCGTCGCACGATTTCGTTCGTCGAGTTTGCAGCCCTTAGTCACATCGCGGAAGTGGAAGTCACTGAGGAGAACCTTCTAGACTACTTTGCTCGCAATAGTAATAAATATACAAAGACGGTCGAAGCTCCTCCAAGCGAAGACCCCGAAGCTGAGCCTCCTGCACCCATAACGGAGCCAGCTACCTTTTTAGATTCCCGTGACCAAGTTGAGTTCGATTTCAAGCTAGAGGAAGCCAAAAAAATCGGGCAAACAAAGGCTGAGAATCTCGCCCTATCCCTTGTGGAAGCCGATAATGCCTTAGGCACTACCGATTCTCTTTCTATCGAACAAATCGAGGCCCTTATAGAGAAGCGAGGCTACCAGATAAAACGAACCACACCATTCGCTCGGAACGAAACTCCCATCGGATTGAACTGGAGTCAAAACCTTATCGCCCTGTCCTTCCAGCTAACTGAAAATCATATATACTCCCAGCCTGTGATTGAAGGAGATTCCACTTTCGTAATCTACCTTGAAAGTGAGAACGAAGAGTTCGTTCCGAGTTTCAAAACTGTAGAGCCCCGAGTTCGAGAGGATTATGCGGAGGACGAAGCACGTCGTCTTGGGTCCAGCAAAGGGCAAGAACTCGCTGACGCCTTGAAGGCAGTTGATCCGGACTCCTTCATAGCTGAAGCTGAGGCAAGGGGACTAACAGTTTCAGAATACAACGAATTCAAACGACGTGACACCGTTGAAGGTCTCGATGCTGGACTAATTTTCTCGGCTTCGGAACTAGAAAAGGATGGCGTCTCCGACGCGACCATCCGTGAGGACAAGGCGTACATCGTCCAAGTCACTAAAAAAGAGATTCCTGAAGTCACAAGCGAAGATGAAGAATATACGACTCGCATGGAAGCACTTAAGAGCAATTACTCCCAGTATTCGGTTTCTCAATATCTTAGCAAAGTGACAAACGATGAGCTTGCACGAAGCGGTCTCGCAACTGCAAACTAGCAATACACCAAATTATGCCGCTGCTGCGATTCAGACCTAATTCTGGCCGCTGCAAACTCTGTCACGAAGAGGTCGAGATTCGCGTCGAGAAAGACTCAAAAGCAAAGGCAAAATGCCTGAGGTGCGGGCAGGCGATCGAGAAATTTCATCAGCTATCCGCTCCTCAAACTAAAGTTCTGAGAAAAACCGTCCGCTTCCGAAGCGAAGTCAGTCGAATTTCAAGTATACAAGCTCCGTGGAAAAGGAGTATACGAGAAACGACAAGAAACAAAGACGCAGCTTACTCCCGATTCGTGTGTGTAAGAACATATGTCTTTTCATTACAACGAGCTTAGCGTCCCATACATGCAACCATGATCCGCAACGAGCGACACACCCTATACGGACTATCCGTACGAGAATACTCACCTAAAGGACTCTGGCTACTCGCACTGCTCTACTTCGGATCACTCGTATCCGCAGTATTTGTCAGTCTTATAGCTTGGCACATTGTTCATTACTTCGACCCAGAGGCAAACGGGTACTTGGCAAACAAGCCGTATCCAAAATATTTTGATCGAGCACGATGGCTCTGCGTATTATGCCTCCTCCCCTATTTGTTCTGGCAATGCCGTATCACTTCTTTCAAAGCAGTCGGCTTCACCAGACCATTCGCTAGCACGGCAACAAAATGGTTTATATATGGTTTTTGCATGATCTTGCTCATTTACGCAGGCACATACGCCCTCAATGCGATTGAGCTGAAACCAGAGTTGGCAATTGGAGGATTTCTATCCAATCTAGACAATGCAATATTAGCCGGATTACTTATTGGGCTATTCGAGGAAATCGTATTTCGAGGACTTGTATTCAGAATGTTTTATACGGCAATGAAACCCATTCCAGCTATGATCGCCTCCTCAGTTTTCTTCGCAATTCTTCATTTCAAGGCTTCCTCCACCTCACTAGAATCGGTACCTCCAATTGACATTGGATTTGCAGACGGATTAAACATCGCGTTCAGCACAATAGCTGCACTAGTGACACATTTCGATTTTACTTACCTCTCTGCGATTTTCCTCGTGGGCGTTGTTCTGCATCAAGCGTTCTTAATCACAAACAACCTATGGGCAAATGTCGCCCTTCATGCTGGATGGGTCTTCACAATTAAAGGGATCGGGGCCATGTTTCAGACCACTGAAGCCGCAAACCTATTTACGGGAACGACAAGAGTGGCTGACGGATACTGGGTAGTCGTTGTTCTACTAGCCTTCGTCGCTGTCTTCAGTCTTATACTCAAGTCGAAACCAGAAGCCTCAGCACTAATCAAAGAGCACACATGATACATTCCAACTCTGTTAATCAAAAGGCCAAGGGACGATTTTTTAGGATCGCGGCCTCAATAGGAGCTATTTCTTTCAGTTCCGGCGTAGCTATTGGTGAAATGCTAACAGTCGAAGAGTGCATCCAAATCGCCCTCAACAGGAATTTTGATATTCGAATTAGCCAAAACACGACTAGAAGAGCCGCACAAGATGTAGAAATTGCCAAAGCCGAGTTTGAGCCCTCTTTTGGTATTACCACTTCCGATAGCTTTAATACCCAAGTCCGATCTGGCGACAGACTCGACGGTGCTGCCCAGCCTCAATCCAATGCCCAAAGCACGCGAGCCACCGTCTCCAAAGGTTTTATCAGTGGAGGAACGCTCTCACTGAGCACACGATTAAATCGAAGATTCTCTAATTCAACAAATAGCACGATCAACCCAAGCTACAATGCGAGCACTACTCTAAGCATTCGCCAGCCATTGCTCAGCGGCTATGGGCCGGCTGTAGCCAAAGCGAGAAAAAGGCTTTCTCTTCTGTCGCTCGAACAATCAAAATACGCCTTTCAAGCCACCGTTCTAAGAATTATCAATGACACGGAAGTTGCGTATCACTCACTCGCTTTTTCCCAAGAGCAACTGGAGGTACGTCAGGCAGCCCTCGAACTGGCTGAAACCCTTCTAAGGGAAAATATGATGAAGATGGAAACCGGAATAGCAACCAGTCTCGATGTTTTGCAGGCGGAGGTCGGTGTTGCCAATGCGACCGATCGCCTGTTGCGAGCCGAGAAGTCGTTGGAGGACGCCAGGGACAACCTACTGACCATCCTTGGTGAAGACTCACTGATTAGCAAGGAAATCACCGTAGAGGCTCCGGACGTTGCAAATCCTACAGCTCCAGATTTGGAAAATACGTACTCCAAGGTCATTGATAATGCCCCTCGCTATCTCACACTACTAAACCAAAGAATCCAAAGGGAAGTTGAACTTAGACGAGCCAAAAGAAATCGGCTTCCATCCCTTAACTTGAACGGAGACTATTCCCTTACCGGACTTGAAAGCAATCTCAAAGGGGCCTACGACGATGTCACCGAGATGGAAAGCTTTAATTGGCAGTGGTCGCTATCCCTAGACATTCCCTGGGGCTTAAATGAAAAAAAGGCCAATTACATCAAAGCCCAAATACAGCTGGACACGGAAGACGCCCGCGCCTCTCGCGAGAGGCAACGCCTTTTTCGGGACACTCGAATCGCAGTTCGAAACGTAACCACAGCAATCGATGGAATTAGTATTAAGGAATTAGCTACAAGCTTAAGCGCTGAGGAATTCGAGATGGAGAAGGCTAAGTTCGACGCAGGCCTTAGCACTGGAAGACGAGTTCTTGAAGCCCAACAAAGAATGGATGAGTCTAAGGTTGACGAGCTACAGGCGAAGATCGACCTTCTCAATGGCTACTCCAACCTAAGGGAGCTAGATGGTGCATCAATAGACCGATACGGAATTAAGTTTGAGTAATGCATCTGCAGACTCTCAGCGGTATTATCTACGAATTGCGGTTGTATCCGTACTCACAATCAGGTCACTGAGCACCTTCAACCGGCACTAGCACCAGCGGTTTAACACTGGTACCTTGGAGATGTTTGTAGACATAAGACGGTCAATCATCAAAATACATTAGATTAAAATGACGCTAGATTTTATATAATTAAGCGATAAAATAAATGCAAACTGCCGAATAGCTGCTACTAAAGGCATTCTGCCAGTACTCTGATGTCGGTCTTATGCAACAGCTGATCTTACCGAAGCACCCCAACTGGGAGGGGTCATGGGGCGGTTCGTATCGCAATTATTATGCATAAGCTAGCCCAAGAAAAAATTGTCGCCCTATGAGGCATTCTCTGTTTCGGTTATTCAATGGGACCAATTACCATCCTACTCGCCCTCGGTTGCCTCATATTCGCTGGCTGTCGGACTGTACATGAAGTAGCTGAGCCTCAATCAGCCCGAATCCTCGAAGCGGACGAAGAACCGCTCGGCGGCAATTTCCTCATTAAATATGTTAACCCGTGGCGAGGAGCGGAAGAGAATTCGGAACTACGGTTCAATGAAGCGAGGGAAGGATTTTCGGGTGTGGTAATTACTCCAACAGGCGAGGCACCACTCAAAAACGTAGTCCTTGAATCTGATGGCTCTGTAACTGCTAATTTTACCATTATTGGTTATTCTTTTGATCTCAAAGCTTTCATTGATGGAGATGACATTGAGGGAGAGCTTAGTGGTCAGCGTAACATCAGCTTCAGTGGATCGCGATTAGATTAGTTCTTTGATCGCATACTTAAGATAGCTGCCCCCGAAGAATGTTGTCTCAAAGGACTTCTGAAGGTTACTTCCTGTAGTATTCTTGGCATAGCAGCAGCTAGTGCAAATACACCTGCTCCAAGGAGTGACTGCAGCGGGGCCTGCGTCACGAACATATTCAATAACTAGAGTGTGGCTTGTGTCTATTAAAACAGAAATATAACTTAGGTCATATGTACCTATGTTTAGTTGACAAAAATTCATCCCATGTTGGGCAAGATTAATGGTGCCAGTTCCTGATACGCTCTGCCGAGAACGCACACTACACCTTTGATCCTCAGAACAAGCGTACGTAACCGACTCACTTCCCTTCAAGAGACTTGGGTTTCATTTTCTTGCCAAAACCATTCGGAGTCAGAAAAGCCAGGGTTATACAGAGTTCTGCCTCCGATTATCTTCCCGTTGTTGCTGAATTCATCGCACCCTGTTCAATTGAGAGTAACGTCAGCGAACCGAATATTCAGAAATACTAGATTGAGCCCCTAACTGAAATTTGTCGTTGAATACTAAAAAAAGCCCAAAGCCTTTCGGCTTTGGGCTCATTAAATTACGAAACGTGTAACCAACTAGCTGGATACGTGCCCAGAGACTAGTTTCGTCATCTCGAACATAGAAACCTTGTCCTTACCGTCGAATACCTTCTTCAAATTAGCGTCGGCGATTATTTCTCGACGATTCGAGGGGTTCTGCAAATCGTTCGACTTGATGTATTCCCAGAGCTTTTTTGTTAATTCAGTTCGGGGAAGTGGCGCTGCCCCAACAACTGCTGCGAGAGCCGCATCTGGAGTAACGGGTTTCATGAATGCCGCATTGGGCTTTTTATTTGATGAACTCTTAGCCATAGAACTTTCTCGATACCCTGATATTCACTTGAAGCAAACCTAAACAGCCTAGTATTGGCAAAAAGCTGATTTTTTTTACCCTTAGAGAACATCCTTCAGTAAATAAACCGTCAATGACCAGAAATACACTCTGTTTCAAGACCGAGAAGTCAGACGCCTTCCTTCACTCAAAACCAAAGCAGAACCCTTTCTGAAAAATTGATACGTTCTAGTCTTCGCAAAAAAGGTTGCTCCATGAAACACTTGAACGAACCCGCTTTATCACCACTCCTTATCCGAATTTCGCTTTCGTCAAGGCAGCGATGCCTACAACATCCACCATATTAATAATGACGGGCTCGCTTGATCTTCGAGCTTAATTAGCCGACCATAACAAAATAAACCCCTCTCTTGGTTGGGCAAGTGGCGGCTCTTTGCCGAAATAAAATACAGCCCAAACGAGGATTTTGTGATTGAAGACCAGATAATGCTATGGGACCTAGTTAGCAGCATGGCCCATCGCGTTCCCGGTTCCTCCGTGGTAGGGAAAGCCTTCAACGGAACAGAAGGTCTCAAGCTTTGTTAAGATGAAAAACCCTAAACCGTTATTTTTTACCTATTACTTCCGAGTCTAAACGGCACCGAAATGCTGCGTCTGTTTGGGAAAAGAATCCAAAAACTAGGTTCATCGCAATTCAAAAAAATTTCCTGCCTGGTTAGTTCCGCGAGGTACTGGAACTAGGATGAAACCGGCGACAGTAGATCGCTTCGGAATTTATGCACCATCCTCCTGTGCACGCTTTGCACCGACCGCTTCTTAAATTCACTGAAATGTTACTGATTATTCCTACAACTGTAATATATTCTCGTTTTTAAACGTTCGCTTTAATCTCCTTCCCCGAACTCATCGTATAAATTCATGGGGATACGCTTGACTCGATAAGCGAAAGCCTATTTCACAATTTCTTCACTGGCATCGTATTGAATAGGCGATTCAGAGGACGGAATTCCCGTTAGATTTTGCACGCCACAACCTACTTTTTTTACCTCAATGAAAGAAAAACCTTATCTAGATCAAGCGATAGAAATTCTGTCATCCGGTGGCTGGATTATGATTCCTCTTTTCATACTGGGACTCTTAGCCTTTTACGTAGCTGCCCGGTTGTTTCTTTTCTTTCTAAGAGGCCACTTCAGCAAAGTATCTATCAAGGATTGCGAACAATGGGTGCAGAATTCGGATAAGGCCGAGGGCCAAGTCGGCGAGATCATTCGATATTCCCAAGATGGCGTGGAAAATTTGAATGATATCCAAAATCGTTTTTCCGAAATCCGAACAGCCGAAATGCCGCGCCTGAACCAGAATATCACAATGCTGACAATCTTGGTAAACGCGGCCCCGCTCATGGGTCTGCTTGGAACGGTTCTAGGGATGCTAACGACCTTCTACGGGATTTCACTCGGCGGCTCCGAAAGCACCACCAATGTAGTCGCAAGCGGTATCCACGAAGCCCTGATCACGACTCAAATGGGTCTCTGCCTTGCGATTCCCGGATACTTCGTAATATATTTTTTGCGGCAGAAAATCATCGATTATGAAAGTTTCCTCGTTCGCCTTGAGAGCATAACCCTGCAACAATTTAGCCACAAAGCGACCGGTTAAGTGAGTCCAAGACCCAATTTCTCGTTATGAGCACCAATTACCAATCATCCAACCAAGACGGAAACCCCTTCGCGAATTTGATCCTTGGACTCTTATTCACGGCACTTATCTTCTTTGTTCTCCCGATGATGCATATTCTCGGGCAAATTAACATGGACACAAAACAAGTGTCAACAAGCGACGCTAGCGAAGCACCGCCGCCGCCGCCGCCTGAAGACCTCCCCCCTCCCCCCGAAGAGGATAAAGAGCTCGAAAAGCCGGAAGTTGAAGAGCCTCCTCCCCCCATGACTCTCAGCCAGCTGGAAATGGCATTGAACCCAGGTTCAGGAAATGCTATGGGTGACTTCGGTTTTGGCGATTTCGATGCAGGCATAGACGCCTTGGGAGATATGGAAATTTTCGACCTCCGGGATGTAGACAAACTCCCGAGAGCCCTTTTCCAAGTCGACCCCAATTATCCCTACTCCCTGAAACAGGCGAAAATCGGTGGCTGGGTACAGCTTGAGTGGGTCATCGATGCTTCGGGTAAAGTCCTCCGACCTAGGGTGATGAAGTCCTCTCACCGCGAGTTTAATCAACCCGCGATCGAGTCGATCATGAGATCCAAATGGTCCCCTGCTCAAAAAGGAGGTAAACCTGTGGCTGTCCGAGTGACGCAGCGTATGGATTTCAATCCGTAGACCGTAAAAGAACCGAATCCAAATTTTAAGGGTAGCCTCAATGGCTACCCTATTTTTAGTTTCCTAAATTAGTTAATCCTACAGCAGTAGGATTATTTTTTTGCCAAAATCACCTTACCCAAAACGCGGAGTCTTTAACTCCAACCCCCAAAAAAATGTGAGCACTGCTTATAAGCGGTTTGAATGTATTTGTGCGTGCTTCAGCAAAATCGGGCTAATGCAAAATGGTAAATGCTGGTATTTTTTAGCTTCTTCCCTTTCTAAAATTTATATCTGGAATATGGATTCCCACACCTCCATACAAAAGCATTGAAATTTACTAAGAGGACCCTCCAACCGTTATAGCCCATTCCTGGAAAGCCTAAAGAGAAGCCAAAACTCGAAAAACTTTCTATCGCAAAACTGCTGCTCGGGCCAACCCTGACTGAAATTGAAGTTGGATTTATCGCTGAAACCAGATAAGCGAATTTTAGATACGCAAAAAACTACACGGGGCCCTTTAATACCACTGACGAAAGAGAAATATTCATTGTAGATGATATAGTAAAGAAACGAACAGCCCTACTCTGGGTTGGACCGGCCTAGCCCTATGATTTGCAGAACCGAAGAATTGGGTGGGAATCCATTCACTGCCCCAGAAAGAAATGTCGGCCATGTGCTTCAATTAACGCTCCACAGCTAGAACCTTAAGTTTTGATCAACAGGTTCCTTTTTCTTTCTCTTGCTCATTTCCAAAAGTTCCTCCATCTCGACCTCAATTATTTAGTGCGTCCCGCCCATCAACGCCGGTTTGAAAAAAATTTACAGAAATGCTCGGAGTCTCGCAGTTGGTGTAGAGTGCTAAACTTCTTTGCCCCGTTGAATCCCGTTGCATTCGGTACTCCAAAACTCAGCCCTACTTTTGTTTAGAATTTATGCTTAACCCTCTTAATTCTATTTCCCTTTTCCCTCCTCGGCTAATCTTCCAGACCATTTTGCCATCGAATGGCAATTTTGCGATCTGCGTTAAAACCATGGGGTTTGATTCCCTCACAAAATTTGCGGATACCTACTCATTTTAGAAGGCATTGCATGCCGATAAAACAACGAGATCAGCCACTACGGAACAATACTCCCCTAGCTCCAAAAAGGGCAACTGCTACTTCCGCACAGAGCGTTTTGAAAGACCTTCACAAGAAGCCCTTAGCGTAGTCTTAGTACAGAATTTGTCCGGAAGATTCCACGGCCTACGCACAATGAGGACTTTTGACTAATTGCGCGACACATTTTGTGTACAGCTACTTATACTAATAGTACCTGAAACCTAGTCTGTTTTCCATCACTGACCGTGTTTCAACACTCTCGCAAAGAAAGCTTCCCTCATTGGCTCCGTCAGGTCGATGTTTTGCCTAAAAGTTCCATGACCCGTGCCATCGCCAAAGAGCACATAATTGACGTCTTTGGCACCCGCCTCCCGCAAAGCCTGGACAAAGGTATCCGAATGATAAATGCCAACAGTACGGTCAGATTCCTCGTGGAAAAGCAAGAAGGGTGGACTGTCGACCGAAACGTAAGTTATCGGCGAGATTCTTTTGCGTAGCTCTTCCATACCTAGATCTGCTGATGTCTCCAACTCTTCAAAACGCTCCCGCCCTCGCTCACTCATCGGTATGAGAAAACTGGTTGGCGTAGCACTTGCCACAACGGCCTGCACAGTACTCGAGTAATCGCTGTAGGGACCATTACCCTCCATACCAGCCTGCGGAGGACAGATGCCAAGCATGACAGAAAGATGAGCTCCAGCTGAATTGCCAGTGGCACCAATGCGAGTCGGGTCTATATTGTATTTGTCAGCGTTTGCCCTTAACCATCTTACAGCGTTTTTCACATCCGCTATACAATGGTCTATTCGCCAACGTTCCCTGGTCGTTAGACGGTAGTTGGTAGTGATGCATACATACCCCTTTTCAGCATAGCTCAGTGCAGGGTTTAAAAAACCAGAAGCACGCTTATCACCATTTTGCCAACCACCGCCATGGATGAATACAATCGCCGGTCTCGGTTCATTCCCAAGATTGCTCGGCATTGCGAGATCAAGCTTCCACCGATCATGTCCTTCTCGATAAACAAGATTCGGAATGAATGTAACCCCTTTGGGAACGCGTTGCTGCACCTCTTCATCCGACGGAATGGCTCTTCGTTCCCTACTCTGTTGCGAAAAAAGGGAGGAGCTCAGAAGAAACAAGCAAACAATAAAGTTAAAAAAGGGGTATTTCATCGCACACTTTTTCGATATGAGAATAAAAAAACCATAATATGAAAATATAAAGGCCGAATCGGTTCAGTTTTCAAGCATAGACGTGTTTCTCCTGTCTATCCTCGCCTAGCACAGCAATCGTTTTAGCTGCGAAAGTTTTTTTGAATTAGTCAAACTTAGCAAGTTCTACCCATGATCTCCCTTGCACCCCAACCGCATCGACAGTGCACGAGTTGACAAGAGACGCTTGCATAGAAGTTCTTGAAGCTTCTTCACACTTGCACAAACGGCTCAGGGCGAGCTCCTTCAACCGAATCAGCTTAGGGTTTGCTAATGAGTAATTTCATACACTTCCACCAACACCTCGCCTGTGCCTTCATCAGCCGACCCGACCTGTATTGTCTCCCCATCTTAGTCAGCCTCTCCGAGTGCTTCTCGTCACCCCTGTCTTTAAGCACAAGAACAATGCAAGCCTTCTTGGCTGTCGGTATCGCTTAATTAAGATTCTGTCCAATCACCTCCGCTCATTTGTACGCAAAGTCCACCTCAATGGCATGGGTGTTTATTAGGATGTCACAGCGAGTGCCGTCGAACATGTTCACCTCATTCCTACCCCCAAACTTCTTAATGTATTGACTTTCTATATACGGTTTATAATATCAAGGAGTGGAGGCTCTTGGAGCAGTGCTCTGATTGTGGTAGTCATAGGCTCTTGCCGTCTGATCCCAATGTCCCTCCCTGAATCGATACGGCTTGAGTGGTAGAAAGCCACTTGTGTTAGACCTAGAGGAAGTAGGATGAAGGAGAATAGCCTAATTGTTGGAAAAAGAGCTTGATATGAGGTAGCGAAGATGGCAAAAGCAGAAATGTTGCGGATTTTGGTCCTTTTGTTAGCTGGGATAATATGTGGCTGTGCCACTATTGTCGATACGACTGATCCTACATTAGGCAAGTGGAACTACGAATTGTTTAACCTGCCCTACGGTGAACCGAAAGGTGTACTCATCGTAGAAGCCAAAGCGGATTCCCATAAAATTACCATGAGAAGTCCAGCTAACACGTTCAATTTAACCGAAGTTGAAATAATTGGGAACCGATTAGTGCGTGGATATTTCAGGAGTGGCGGATACAATATTAAAGTGTCTGGCACCTTCGAAGAAGATTATTTCGAGGGACAAATCGATGCTGAGGGCAACATTTTCCGTATGACTGCCGATCGAGAATAGGCTCCACAGCAACGCTTTTTGTAGTGGATGTTTTGGCTCTAGCCTTTGCTAGGCTAAGGCTGGAATAAGGGTTTCTCAGCTTCAGAAGCCCTCTACGGGAAATTTTTTTCTTGGGGCAGTTGATGAATTCCAATTAACACCCAACTGCTGTCCGACCCCCTCCCCCGGCCTTCCAAATTCCTACCAAAATACGTGCCTCAAGCTGCCTCTCAGTGCGTTTTAAAGAGAGGGCGTTACGTTCCTAATATTACTACTACACGTATATTTTGCAGGCTATGTTTATAATGAATTTCGATAACGCGATTTCGAAACCCGCTTCCTCACCAGTCCTTGAATTGTCGGTATGTCCCGTTCGAAGATGGAGCTAGTATCAGTCTTTTTGACTGAGTTTGATCACAAGTTAGCCTTACTTAATAAAGAACGAACAATCCCGGACTTCGGCGAACTGTGTACCACTATGTGTACCATTTGGGGGTTATAAGTTACTTATAATCTATAATTTGTTGTTAAACAATAGTTTAATTAATGGCGGAGAAGGAGGGATTCGAACCCCCGGTAGAGTTACCCCTACAACTGATTTCGAGTCAGTCCCATTCGACCACTCTGGCACTTCTCCGTCTAGGAAGAGGAATCAAAGAAAACGTTTTCTCCAACGCAAGATTCAATCCAAAGATTCTGAGCATGAAAGTCTAATCCAGCCGACTACCTATCAGACAGATATTTCCTCGGACTTGCTTGCTCAATCCAGGATATGTAACTCTCGAAAAGTATAGCCACGAGCTTACGAATCACTTACCCTAAACGCTGTTCTTTAGTATACAAAGTCAGCTGAAAAATAACAAAATACAATACACCAATCTGTATAGAAAGTTAGTTGTTACGAAATCTTTCATTATTTGCCAATGGAATCGCGGGCTCTTTCCAACTCTCCTCCGAGTCCTATGAGCTTTATTACAGATAACAAATCGAAGGTGAAATCCATCGAGCCAATGGCGAAAGCATTACAATTATAGTTTCCGTCGCATCGAAAGTCATTCGTGATATCGCTGATTCCGATACTCAAAGCCAAACTTCCATCAGCGAGTGGAAAAATGCCCATCCGGAAAAAGCGGACGTCTACACTAAATGGGATCCGTAGCCCATTATTGTTTCAAGCAGATTGCCAGAACTCCCGGAGCAATTCCCAGAGTCCAAATTTAAAGGGTCTGCCAGCGTTGAGCTCATTCTCGATGAATAAGGTCAGGTTCTGCACGCTTCCGTAAGAGACGCTTATCATAAAGCATTGGAAGGTTTTTCTATGGAAGCCTCGAAGGACAGGAAATTTAAACACACTATGATTTATGGAAGTCCGATCAAATCTAAGCTGAATGTCCTTCTCCAGTTTAAGAATACGCCTACTGAAAAACTTTTCGAGATCACTCCAAACCCCGTACTTCGTTCGCACATTGCGAAGAGAATACCGACCTCGTCCCTTAGACGATGATTCTTAATTCAAAAGCCGGCAGGAAAGATGCCGGCTTTCTTGCATCCAACACTCAAAGACACGCCGATGAGTGTTGGAAAAACCTGCCACCCTAAAAAAAGCGACCCCGGCACCTGGATCACTTTTCAAAATTCAAGCTAGAAAGATTGATCAATCCTCGCTCTCTTCGCCGATTTGGAATCTAGAAAACCGATTGATTTGCATGTTTTCACCCAGCTTGGAAATTTGCTCATTCAGAATATCCTGAACCGACTTTTCCCCGTCCTTAACGAACGGCTGATCGAGCAAGCACGCCGTTGCGAAGTACTTATTCAACTTACCCTCCACGATTTTTTGCACTGCCGCCGGTGGTTTCCCCTCCGCTTGAGAAGCAGCTATTTCACGTTCCTTCTCTATCAGATCCGCGGGAACTTCGTCGCGACTTATACAAATCGGATTCACGGCTGCGACGTGCAGGCAAAGGTCCTTCACAAAAGATTTGAAGTCGTCGGTTTTGGCGACGAAATCAGTCTCGCAGTTCACCTCGATTAGCACACCCACTTTTCCTCCTAGGTGAATATAAGATTCAATTAGACCTTCAGAGGTGGCTCGTCCCGCTTTTTTCGAAGCCGATGCCATCCCCTTTTTACGAAGGATCGTAACCGCTTTCTCAAGATCGCCTTCCGATTCCGTCAATGCCTTCTTACAGTCCATTAAACCCGCTCCCGTCTGGCCACGCAACTCTGCTACTTGTTTTGCTGTAATAGTCATTCGAATACTTTCTAAATTGATAAGTTTTTAAAGGAGAAAAAAGTTAAGCTTCGCTTTTGTTGTCCTCCAATTCATTGCCGAAATCCGCCTCCGGTGCAACTTTTTCCGCTGCCACAGGCTTTGCTTCTTCCTCGGGCTTTGTAGCGGGGGCCTCTTCGAGCGTCACTTCCGGAGTAGACACTTCAGACACGGCAGCAACTTCCTCGACCGCTGGAGCTTCTTCAACAACTGGAACCGAAAACGAAGCGGCCACTCCAGCAGCCGGCGCCGCAACCTTCTCTTCCGGTACCATTTCTTCAGCAGCTAAGGCGACTGGCTTTCGAACTCCGGCACTTTCCTGGTGCACTTGCCTTTGTGAAAGTCCCGACCGTACTGCCTCTACAATCACCTCCAAGATAATACGAATCGCTTTAACCGCGTCGTCGTTGCCAGGGATTGGGTAATCGACCAGTGAAGGATCCGAGTTGGTATCAACCAAAGCAACAACCGGAATTTTACACCGCTTCGCTTCAGCAACGGCAATGTCTTCGTAGTTAACGTCGATCACAACCATTGCCGCTGGAGGCTTCTCCATCTTCACGATCCCTTCAAAATTTCGGTTCATCCGCTCCATTTCACGGCGGATCGCTGAGCCCTCTTTTTTGGGCAGCTTGGATAGGCTGCCATCGGCTTCCATCTTCTGATACTTTTTGTACTTTGCGATACTTCGAGTAATCGTCTGCCAATTGGTAAGAGTGCCACCCAACCAACGACTCGCACAGAATGGCATGCCACAATCAGCCGCTACTTCGCGAATAACATCCTGAGCCTGGCGCTTCGTCCCTACAAAGAGGACTTCTCCACCTTTGGAAACAACTTCCTCAACAAAATCATGGGCCGCTTGGAGGCCGCTAAAGCTTTTTGAGAGATCGATAATCGAAATCCCTTGGCGATGATCAAATACGAAGCTTTTAGACTTCGGATTCCAGCGTTTTACTTGGTGCCCAAAATGGACACCTGCTTCGAGCAGATCAGTTAGTTCAACATTCATATGCAGTACGTCATTACACCCAGAGTAAGTGCAGGCTTAAAAACACCTTGGACGCTAATTTAATGGTTTACGACAAAAGTACAGGTTTTAGAAAAGCGACAAAGGTAGGGGCGGCCCCCTTGTTGGCAAGCGGTAATTTGCTACAATTTTCCGTTTTTCCAATCGAATGACATTGACAAGGCTTTTCTAATTTAGATTCTCTCGCCCCTCTTCGTTTAACCAGACCAGAGAGTAATTATTTCCCGTGTTGCAGGGTGGAGCAGTCTGGTAGCT
>DIHO01000005.1:0-638 GCA_002420185.1 Opitutales bacterium UBA5694 | reverse complement strand
GGTCCTTGGTTCAAATCCAAGCCCTGCACCCATCGAGGCCCATTAGCAAAATGCTGGTGGGCCTCGTCCATTAGTTAAGATCTGGGATGCGTCTGCAAAGAACCGGACTCATTTTCCATTGGTCATATTGGTAGAGCTCGAGAAAAAGTCCACGAATCTTATGTTATTTACACAACTGGGGCTACGCTCCGAACTCACCGAAGCGGTTAAGACTAAAGGCTACACAGAACCTTCTCCTATCCAGGCTCAGGCAATTCCAGCGATCCTTGCCGGAAAGGATGTCATCGGAGGAGCTCAAACCGGAACAGGAAAAACTGCTGCCTTCGGATTACCTCTTCTCCAAATACTCGCCGAGAGTGAATTTAAGACAAAGCGACCAAGGGCACTAATTCTAGCTCCCACTCGTGAGCTAGCTGCCCAAGTGCATCAGAGCATAACCGACTACGGAAAACGCCTGAACCTCCAGTCCGCTGTGATTTTTGGCGGTGTCGGGTTCAATCCACAAATAACAGCATTAAGTAGAGGACTAGACATCATCGTCGCCACCCCGGGTCGGCTAATCGATCTCTGCCGAAGGAGAGAAGCCAACCTATCCGCCATCGAAATCCTTGTATTAGACGAGGCGGATCGGATGCTCG
>DIHO01000010.1 GCA_002420185.1 Opitutales bacterium UBA5694 | reverse complement strand
CCAGCTAATTTTTTGGGGTCGCCAGTATCTAAAATTTGCTGATGTTCAATTGCTTTAGGTGAGGTTTGCCCTGCTTTTCCAAAAAGCGCTCCGATCGTTGGCCCGAAGATGAGGGCGTAGAGGAGTGATCCGCTTAATACACAAAAAACCGTAATTGGGAGGTAGCTCATAAACTGGCCCGACACGCCCGGCCATGCCATTAGAGGCAGAAAAACCGCTAAGGTCGTGGCTGTGGAAGCGGTCACAGGCCAGAACATTCTTCTAGAAGCAATCAGGTAGGCCTCTGCTCTGCTTGAGCCTTCTGTCATTTTTCTGTCGGCATATTCTGTCACCACGATGGCGCCGTCGATCAACATGCCTAAGCCGAGGAGCATTCCAAATATCACCATGAAATTGTAAGTGAAGCCAAACTGGGTGATAAAAATCATCGCGAAAAGAAAAGACACCGGGATCCCAAGTCCTACGATTACGCCGCTCCGCATTCCCATAGCAGCGACAATGATAACCATGACCAGTCCGAGGGCTGTAAGCAAATTTCCCTCCAGTTCATTGACCGTTTTTAGTGACATCGGAGCGACATCCTGGGAGTAGAACAAATTTACTTCCGCGGGTAGCCCGGGTCTTACTTTCTCCACTATTGCCTTGACAGCTTTGGAGGTGTCTATGTCGTTAGCGCCAACTCTCTTCTTGACGCGCAAGATCATGGTATCCTCGCCATTGACTCGCCCATACCCGGTCTTGTCTTTGAATGTTCTCCTTACTTTCGCGACTTCCTGCAGGGTAATTACCCTATCGCCGTCAGTTTTCAGGGGGAGATCGAAAAGATCGTTGTAGTCTTCTATGATGCCGGGCACCTTCACTGAAAAACTTCCTTTCCCTCCGTCAAGATTACCTGCCGGGATCAAGCGGTTGTTCCTCATTACTGTGTTAATGATCTGCTCGGGGAGAAGTTGATACATTTCCAACACTAGAGGGTCAATTTCTATCTCGAGGAGTTCCTCTCTGGCTCCCACTAGTTCCGCTTCAAGAATTTCTGGGATCGACTCAATTTGGTCTCGCAGGTCGAGAGCAATGTTGTAGAGCATCCGCTCTGGAACGTCTCCATTGAGATTAATGTTTATAGTGGGATAGTCGTTCGGACTCATCTCCTGCAATATCGGTTCTTCCGCTTCATTCGGTAGTTCGGCTTTTGCCCTATCGACGGCTTCCCTCGTGTCCTGTTGGGCGACGTCCATGTCAGTTCCGGCTGAAAATTCGAGCATGATAGTTCCAGCATTCTCAGAGCCAAATGCTGTCATCTCCTTGATTGCCTCGACTTGCCTGAGCTCTTTCTCCATCGGCATTATGAGCATTCGCTCGGCATCTTCCGGCGAAATTCCCTCGTGAATGATAGTTATAGCGAACCAGGGCACATCCACCTGGGGATCGGATTCTATAGGAATGTTGCTTCTCGATATCAGACCGGTGATGACGATCATGGCCATGAGTAGTAGCGTCGTTCTTGGCCGCTTAACTGCGGCCTCAATTATTTTGAACATGTTGCTAGGGGCTCAACCCCGCAGAGGAGGAGGCGCCTATCGTGTTGGAGATATTTCGTGAAAAACCCTGGTTAGACGAATAGGAGGCAGTCACTCGCTCCCCAGCGACCACGATCTCCTGCCCAACCGTAATAATGTCGGTCTTATAAGGCATTCCGCTCACCCAAACACCATCGATGTCCTCAGCGACGATCGCCACATTGTAGAAACGCACGATGGCCTCTTCGTCCACCACACGAACGCCTACTTCTCCGCGGTCATCGAGAGTTAGTAGCGCTGGGGAGATCTGATGCGCGAAGGTTTGTTCCATTGGTATATCAATTTCGACGGAGAGGCCGGATCTGTATTTTAGATCCTCGTTCGCTATCTGGACCTCTATTGGGTAAGTGCGGGTCGCAGCGTCACTTTGACTTCCGATAAACGTAACAGCCCCGGAAATTGTCTGTGTTCCATTAATCGTTCCCCTAACTTGCATGCCACTTCGTAAGTCCTGTACTTCATTTTGCGAAACCCGTGCCGTTAAGAGCATCGGGTTAAGATCGATCACGGTTCCACAAGGCTGACCAGGATTTACAAAGTCACCCTCCTCAAGATGCACTTGTTCGACGATTCCATCAAAAGGAGCGTAGACTTTTGTCTTTTCTAACTGCACTTGGTTGCGTTTAACACTCGCCTGTGCTTGAGCAAGAACGGTGTTGGCTGCAGCGATCGCACTCTCAGAATTGAACCCTTGTTTTCTTAGCCTTTTCGCACCAAGGAAATCTATTTTCGCTTGCACAAGCCGTTGTTCAGCTTCCGCTAAGTTGGCTTGTCTGTCCTCCACTGAAATTTCGCATAGCACTGTTCCTGCTTTGACAAAATCTCCTCTTTCCACTGGACGCGATACGATTTTTCCAGTCGTTTCAGTTCTGGTAACTACGGTTCTTTTGTTTTGCGTTTTCCCGCTTACAGTTGAGTATCGCGTGATTTCCTTGGCAACGGAACTCTTAACTTTTACGCTCGTGGGTAAGCGATCAGCGGCCACCTCCGCATCGCGCACCTTCCGATCGGCAATGGATGGCTCTATCGGTTTGTTCTCTTTAAAAAGCAGGCCTGAGCCCAACCAGGCCGTTATCGCCACGGCAATTCCGACAGACCATATATAAGTCTTTCTCATTATCGGAGGAATCCTCGACAGGTGTTACGATTCGTAACGCGGATCATACTCGCTTTCTCGCAAAAAGTTAGCCTTTTATTCACCGAGGAAAGCTAGTGCCTTCTGTCTGAATTTATTGTGAAAACAAATCCGGATTCCTCAGACATTTGCGTCGAGAAGTCTAAGCAGAAGCACTTTCCCGCGCATTCATTGACTCAAACCATTTATGTATGTTGGCGAGACCAGTATCGTAAGGCTGCCCAATAGCTTTACCGAAGTTTAAGAAACAATAGAGCAAGACGTCCGCGAGGCTGATCTCGTCCCCACCGATGAAAGCTCTCCCGTCGATCATCTGATCATTAAGCCAAGATGTTTTTTCCCGCGCTATTTGTTTCAAACCGTCTGCTGCGTCAGGTATGGTGGTCATTCTATCTTTAAAAATTGGTAGACCCTCGCTGTATCGGAATCCGTTAGCCAAAGGCTCGCATATTCCCAAATCCACTCTTCTTGTCCACATTCTTGTATTGGCCCTAGCTTCGTCAGTCGTCCCGATTAACGTCACCCCATCCGCTTTTTCATCAATGTATTCGCAGATCGCTGTTACCTCGGCGATCAGGTCGCCGCCTTCGGTTTCCAAACATGGTAGTTGGCCGGAGGGGTTGAGTTTAAGATAATCAGCTTGGCGGTTAGCCCCTCCCATCAGGTCTACTTCTTCCAGTTCTAAGGCTACACCGCACTCGGCTGCGTACATCCTCACAACGTGAGGGTTGGGGCCGACGGAGTTATAAAGTTTCATGGTCTCCCTCCACTAATATAAGACTCCTACCATTCTCCCACGTTCTCCATACTTTTCCACGGCTCTTTTGATTCGAGAGGTTTTCCCTTTTGCAGCAACTCTACGGAAATTCCATCTGGTGACCTGACAAATGCCATGTAACCGTCCCTCGGCGGTCGGTTTATAACGACTCCATGATCCCGTAATCTCTCGCAGCTTTCATAGATATCATCGACGTTGTAGGCCAAATGACCAAAGTTGCGTCCACCGTCATAACTCTCTGGATCCCAGTTATATGTAAGTTCGACTTGTGCCTCTTCATCCTCAGGCGCGGATAGAAATACCAACGTGAATCTACCTTGCTCGTTTTCATATCTTCGGAGTTCCTTTAAACCGAGCGCCGCACAGTAAAATTCGAGGGACTCATCCAGATCTGCTACCCTAACCATCGTATGTAGATACTTCATATAAGTTGTCCTTGCTCCGGGTTTTCGCTTTTATACCAATATTCTCGTGGTTAACGCTGAACCCACCCACCGGAGAATGGAATCGCCTGTCCCACAAAAAAATCGCTCTCATTTGATGCGAGGAACAATGCAAATTGAGCATCCTCCTCTGCACGAGCGAGCCTCCCNNGACGTTGTAGGCCAAATGACCAAAATTGCGTCCACCGTCATAACTCTCTGGATCCCAGTTATATGTAAGTTCGACTTGTGCTTCCTCATCCTCAGGCGCGGATAGAAATACCAAAGTGAATCTACCTTGCTCGTTTTCATATCTTCGGAGTTCCTTTAATCCGAGCGCCGCACAGTAAAATTCGAGGGACTCATCCAGATCCGCCACCCTAACCATCGTATGTAGATACTTCATATAAGTTGTCCTTGCTCCAGGTTTTCTCTGTGATACTAATATTCTCGTGGTTAACGCTGGACCCACCCACCGGAGAATGGTATCGCCTGTCCTACAAAAAAATCGCTTTCATTTGATGCGAGGAACAACGCAAATTGAGCATCCTCCTCTGCACGAGCTAGCCTCCCCAGAGGTACCTGTCTTTTGAGTGAATTTTGA
>DIHO01000006.1:114672-185006 GCA_002420185.1 Opitutales bacterium UBA5694 | reverse complement strand
CGAGACCAGTATGGAAGGATCATTGTGGGAGACATCATCGTTTCCATTGATGGTGAAACGATAGCGGATTACGACGACATGTACAATGCGTTCGACGAGTTGAATCCCGGTGAGTCTGTGGAAGTCGTCTTCTTGCGAGATGGGGAAGAACGAACTGAATCGATCGATGTAGTAGTGGTTACCGACTAGTCGGTTGGTTAGTACTGAAGAAATGCCCTTGTGAAAAGGGTAATTCAAAAGGGAAGCGTGCGTTAAGTAAGGCCTGTGGGTACAGCGTTTGCCGATGGATAGAGCAGGTTCATGAAATTGGTATAGTATCCAAGATTTGAATTGATGTGAGTAAGGTAAGGCTCAATTTCCGTTATCTACATTGTGTTTGGTGGCTGGTTTTGAGGGAAAGCACTGTTTGACTTAATCGCTTTCATGATGACTATTAATACGGATGAAAAGCACGATTGAGGTTTTTGTCTGTGGGCTGGTTGCAAACATAAATGTTTGCTATGCGGATCCTTTAATTGTGGCCCATCGGGGTGCTTCAAAAGATGCCCCCGAGAATACGATACCGGCTTTTGAGTTAGCGTGGGAGCAAGGGGCCGATGCCATTGAAGGCGATTTTCATCTTTCTAAAGACGGGGAAATTGTCAGTATACATGATAGGGATACTGGTAAAATATCGAACCGGAATTTAATAGTGCGAAAGTCCACCTTGGATGAACTACGCCAATTGGATGTCGGTAAGTATCACAGCGTTGGCTACGCAGGAACTCGGATGCCAACGTTAGCGGAGGTTTTTCAGACCGTTCCTCAAGGCAAGAAAATCTACATTGAAATCAAGAGTGAACCTAAGATTATCCCGAAACTAGTCGAGGAAATCGCAAAGTCCGGTCTAGACGAAAATCAGATTGTCGTTATCTCTTTCAAGGAAAAAGTTATTCGTGCCCTCAAAGCGAAGTCACCTCAATACAAAGCGATGTGGTTATCAGGGTTTAAGGAAACGGCCTCGGGAAAAAAGACCCCGTCCCTTAATCGCATATTAAAAACCTTGAAGAAAATTCGTGCAGATGGGTTTAGCTCCAGCAAAAGTGGAATCGAACAGTCGATTATTAAAGGAGTGAAGGCGAGCGGTTACGAATACCACGTCTGGACAATTGACGAAGGAGATACGGCGAAGCAACTCGTCGAATGGGGCGCGCAGTCGATTACGACGAATATTCCCGGTGAAATGAGGGAAATGCTTTTCGAAGAATAGCCTCAAAGGCGATGAGTGACGACAATTCGTTCTACATTAACGACTACATAGTGATTCCGGAGCTATTTAAGTCGTTTGAAACGGGGAAACCGATTTCACACTGTGTCGACTGTATAACGTAACTGCTTGATGAGGGTCCGCTTTATTTGGTCCAGAAGGCGTATTATGAATACCGAAGTCATCGTCGAGTATGCTCAATGTTTTGATTGTTACGAGGAGAATTGGTCAATTGTCTTTACACTGGTCGGGACTCAATGCTCGGGCGTTGATTGAATTAGCAGGATCAGGCCGATCCTCCCTGCCGGGATGAGTTGAGAAGTATTGCGAATCAGGTTAAGGTTAGACTTGCGAAAACGCGTGCCAACAGCCTAATCAGTTTGCAATGACGTCGGAAAGAGAGAAGAGGAGCGATTTTTTCAGTGAGATGCGTGGCTGCACGCTAACCATGAAAAACGGATGGATGCGTCAGGCCGTAAAAACTGATTTCCGGGGAGGCAAGGACGCACCTTATTTGCCGAACGAAAAAAGTCCGATTGTTATGATCCTGCACGGAGGGGGGGAAACTAATCTGTGCAATCTTCATCACCGAAGATTGGCCGAAGAAATGGCGTCTCACCTTTTCAAAACGCAGGGCTGGGTGACAGCGATTGAGCCAGTGGCGGCGGTTACTGACGCGATTTCGATGGGTCATTCTTATGAGAACGACCCGCGTATCGGAGCGATGGGGCTCTCTTTGTTTTCAAGAGAGATATTTGCGAGTTCGATTGTGCAGCAAGTTGAGATCAACCGGGTGGATGCTGTAATCATCATAACGGGTTGTGACAAGACGGTGGCTGGTGGAATGTTGGCCGCTTCCTGGCTCAAGGATCTGCCCTTGGTTCTCGTGCATGGAGGCACAATCAGAACAGGATGCAGTCCGGCCGGAAAGTCGATTCAGATAGAAACCGCGGTGGAGGCGGCAGGAAGGCTGGCCGCGGGAGAGATTACCAAGGACGAATACGAGGACATTATTTTAAATGCGCTTCCCTCGCCTGGAGGGTGCGGGGTTATGGCGACTTCTAACACTTTGGCGGTGTTAGCCTCCACTTTGGGTATCTCGGTTTTTTCGAGTGCGAGTACACCTGCGATGGACTCGAATCATGTCGATGTCTTTGCTCCCAAAATAGAGGAGTCGAGACAGGCTGCGGAGGCACTCGTCCGGATGTGGAACGAACACCAAACCGTTGGCGATATCGTGGATGAGCGATCTTTTAGCAACGTGGCTACTATGCTGCATGCGATTGGAGGAAGTACCAATGCTGTCATCCACCTCCCTGCGATTGCAGAAGGCTTTGGAATTACATTTGGACTAGAGGAGATTCGGGCGAAGTCTGATACGCCGGTGTTGCTGAATTTGTTGCCCGCTGGTAAATTTGTGATGGTAGATCTCTATGAGAAGGCGGGGGGACTGCCTCCATTGACTCACTACATGATTGAGCAAGGACTACTCGATCCAGAAGCGAAGACGATTACCGGAAAAACTATTGGTGCGGACGTTTCGGACTCTCCCTTTCCCGAATTCCAAGATCCGGATACGGATGTAATTCGCTCTGTAGAATCTCCTCTAAAGGCCAAGTCCTCATTGGTTATTGTAAAGGGGGACCACTCGAATGAGACGACGGCAAGTATTGCGACACGCGGTTGTGTTTTCAAAGTTAACGCCCAACAAAGGATATTGGAAGGACCGGCCCGCGTCTTTGATATCGAGAACGATGCGGTAAAAGAAGTACTGAGTGGCGGTATTAGCGATGGCGACATCATTGTGTTGCGTTACCAAGGAGTTTCAGTGGGTTGCCCCGAATTATTAAGACTTACGGCAGCACTAACGGGTATGGGTAATGACTCGCGCATCGCAGTCGTTACGGATGGGCGTCTGTCTGGCGTTTCCAGAGGCACGCTGGTGGTTCATATAGAACCTGAAGCGTGGAAGGGTGGTCCGATTGCTTTGATAAATGAGGGCGATATTATCCGGCTCGATGGAGACGCAGAAGAACTCTTTGTACGGGTCGGAGCTGAAGAGATGGCTCAGCGTAAGAGTGCATGGAAACGTCCTGAATTGACCTTGCCCCGAGGTACTATGCGAATCGCTTCACAGATCGTACGTCCGTTGGAAGAAGGGGCCCTCTGGTGGCCGAAAGGATAATTCTAAAATAATCCCAATTCGCATTCTTACGCAAGAAGATCTGGGGAGTCACGACTAGTCGGGGTTCCTGCGTTTAAATACAGCTCAGGCTGGAGTACTGGGGTACTGTCGAAACTCTTGAATCGGGTCTTTCGAGAGCAGAAACCTTTTTCGTGGTTTTCTAAACCACTTCCCAGCCTTTGCGTACCGGTTCGTTTATGTACTGGTCGGCTTCTGGCAGCCCCTTGGCTTTCATGTTCTTCGCATCCCATTTGATCTTAGCTCCACCCATTCTCACGGAAAGAACCCCAAGGAGGGCGATCTCGGTCAATCTCGATGCGTATTCAAAGTTTGAGCTCGCTGAGGGACCTCCCTTTATGGCGTCGATCCAGTCGCGATGATGCCCGCCTGTTCGTCGAAGAGTTTTCTCAGGTCGTTTAATGGATGTGCGTATTTCTTGCGGGAATATACGAGGTCCCCCACCGGCACCATCGCACTGGATCGTTCCTTTGGTTCCCTCGAATAGAAGCCCTCTTTTGGATAAGTTGAAATTTTCGGGAAACGAATCGTGATGGTCTGGCCTTCCCGATCCCGCATACCAGGTAATTTTCATGTCCTTCTGTTTCCCTTTGGCTTTGAAGTCAAAGTATCCCAGTTCCCCATGCGGCACGATTTCTTCGTTGCTTTGTCCGATAGGGTAGATCTGGACGGATTCTGGCTCCGCCAAATCATAGGCCCAAACGGTTGCATCCATGTCGTGGCAAGCAAAGTCACCAATCGCACCACAGCCAAATCTCCAGAAGTCTCTCCATTTCACAGGGGTGTAATCTTCATGGTAGGGGATCTTCTCACGAGGACCCAACCAGAGGTCCCAATCAAAATCAGGCTGAGGAATAGTACTGCCGAGTGGAAGGTCGTGTAGGCCGTTTGTCCAACGGGTAGCGTGGCACCAGGAATGGGACTCTTTCACTTCTCCTATAGCCCCTGCTCTGAGCAATTCTACCACTTGCCGAATTCCTTCAGAGCTGTGGCCCATATTTCCCATTTGCGTTGCAACGCCCGTTTCTTTTGCGATTTCGGCCAATTTGCGGTTCTCCCAAAGATTGTGGGCCATTGGTTTTTCCACGTAGACGTGCTTGCCAGCCCGCATGGAATTGGATGTCACGAAAGCGTGGGTATGGTCGGGGGTAGCGCAGAGAACAGCGTCCAGCGACGACTCTTTCTCTAACATCTTTCGAAAGTCGACGTACTCGGCTACTTTGTAGTTTGGGGTCTTTTTCTCGAAGTGTTCTTCGATGATGTCTTTGACGGGGCCGCGGCCGGCGATGGCCTTGTAGTAGAAATCGTTGAGGTTCCAGTATTCCGCCGGATCAGCAATTGCGGTCACTTGAACGTCGTCGAGCTGGAGAAGCTGGAGCGTATTGTGCCTGCCCTGACCGCCGACTCCAACGATGGCGACGTTTACTTTGTCACTCGGGGCAACGAAGTTGGCACCTCCTAGCACATGGCGAGGGATGATCGTTGGGAAGGAAAGGGCGGCTGCCGTGGTAGCAGCCGACTTGACGAAGCTTCTTCTGGATGGCAACATATTTGATCAATTGGGTGGATTTCTGACGGCTGGGAAAAAATCCCTTTGCTAAGATCGGTTGTTATTATTTGACTAGATGCTAGGGAGTCGAGCTTGGATATTGCGAACCGGCGATTTCATCACGCTTTCTCATGAAAGCGGAAACTAATGGTATCTAATTTGTACTTGCGAGTCAGCGTATACAACATGAGACAACTACACCGATTCCTTCACAAACCCTGCTTCAGCGAATCGGAATCGTGCTCACCAACGGCGGTCCCTGTTAATTCATAAAGCCTCTACCCAATCCTTTTAAGAACAACGATTCCCGACGCATGTTATTTTCAGTGTCTTCGTTGAGGTGCCAGCTTACACCTCGGTATGACAAGGTCATGAGCGGTAAGTCGTGGAGCAGGATTGCTGCGGTAGTAGGTATTGGGACTGGCTTGAATGAACTCCTCTTAAACCCTAGTATTTCGAGAAATAGTTATCGTGCGTTCGTTGCGGTATCTTTGTTGCTATCGTCGCTGATTATGAAGGCGGGGACCTTCATTAAGGCTTTGGCCCTGTCTCCGCTTCCTTTACAGCTCCTCCCACCGCTGTTTTCGCCACGGTAACGTAGCCGGTTGCAAAGAGGAAGGTTGCGAGAGGGAGTCCAAGGGATCGGGTGTTGAGAAATTCCATAGGCTTGTTCTTAACGTCTAATAGCTTTTAGCTCTATTTGATCGTGGGAATTTGTGAGTCGCCCTGTTTGTTTTTTCAGGGCAACTTTCAAATTGTTTTGCAATGGATCTCTTAACTCGAAGTTTGCTGTAGAGCCGGTTTCGTCGTTGGCTCCGGAGATCTTTGCTTTGCAGGTTCGGAAGGCCGGCTCATATTGCGGTATGAAGAAATCGGAAATCCGGATCTTAGCTGGCCTCCTCGGAACGGGGCAAGACGACTTGTGGAATCGTCAAGGGGATTATCCCCCATGAAATTGCTTAAAGTGCTTATTTAGAGGGAACTTGCTAGAATTCGTCCACATCAATTGCCTTGACCGTAACCCGATTCGATTTGTTTTGGTATCCAATGAGATCTCGCAAAATAGTAGGACCGATGGTATTAATCATCTGCGTCCTGGCGAGCGGTTGCGCGATCCACAGGGTTAATCAGGAGGCGGCCGTCCCAGCAGTTGAGCTGAATACTGAGTTTGAACAGGACATGGGAGAAATGGTGCCCGACGATTCGTGGAATCGGTCCTGGTGGGAATCCTTCGAAGATCCTATCCTGAATGATCTGATTCAAGAGGGCTTGGACGCCAATTTTGATTTGCAGGTGTTTCTGGCTCGAATTGAGCAGGCCAGCGCGGTCGCCAGACAGGCGGGAGCCCGTTTGTACCCCACCTTAGGAATGAGCGGTAGCTACGAATGGGAGGAAGACGAAAGGATCACCGCTCCATCCACGGGTGATCTTGAGGAGTCCGCGAGCATAGGGGGTCTGTTGCGTTGGGAACTCGATCTTTGGGGTCGCCTTTCATCGGCTCGCAAGGCCCGAAAACTGCAGTTAGAGGCTTCCGTCGAGGACTGGTTGGATGCCCGATTAATCTTATCAACCGCCATATCTGAAAATTATTTCGAAATAAAAGAACAGCAAAGGCAACTGGAGGTGCTGCAGGAGCAGATAGAGATAAACGAGTCCCTGCTGAAATTGACATCGCTCCGTTTCGGCCAGGGTCAGTCTTCAATTGTCGACGTGCTACAGCAGCAGGAGCAGCTTGACGAAACAAAAGCTCGCATCCCTGAAGTGGAGGCACTTATCGGCCAAGTAGAATATGTGCTGGACACACTTCTTGGCAAAACTCCTAGATCTAGCCAGCGGCAGTTCTCATCAAAATTTTCTAACTTACCCCCCCTGCCGGATGTCGGCGTGCCCGCAAAGCTAATCGTACGCCGGCCTGACCTGCGTGCCTCTCAGCAGCGAATCCTAGCCTTGGATCATCGAGTAGGGGAGGCCGTTTCCGAGCAGCTTCCTTCATTGCGAATTGGGGGAAGTCTCAACTGGAGAGGTGATCCTAAACTGGGGGATGCAATCAGAGCTGCATTTGCCGATTTAGCCGTACCTTTGTTCGCTGCCGGAGAAAGAAGGGCTCAAGTGAGATTGCGACAGGCAGAGCTAGAGGAAGCGTTGGCCCGCTACTCGGGCGATTTTTTGACCGCCGTTCAGGAAGTCGAAGCTGTGCTATTGCGGGAGCGAAAGCTGGAGGAAAGGCTCGTTCTTGTTGAACGCCAGTTATTGACTGCTCAACGGCTTTTGTCGGAGGCACGCAATCGCTTTAGCCAGGGGCTGACCGACTACCTCCCTGTTTTTACCGCCTTAAATATCGTCCAGAATCTCGAGAGGCAGATTGTGAGTTCAAGGCGGGATATCCTGAGCTCTCGTGTCACCTTGCATAGAGCCTTGGGAGGACCCATCCTCTCACCCAACATCCCCGTAGCTGAATCAAACGCTAATGAAAAAAAAATCACACGCTAGCACAATTCTGATTATGTTCCTGATCCTTGTCGTGGGAGGTGGAGTGAGTTATTTGCTGATATCGACCGGGCCGGAGATTGCGCCTGAAGAAAAGACGAGTTCGGCTAGGATCGTCCAGACCATTGTGCTCGCCGCTGAAACGCGATCGGTTTCCGTGAGTGCTTTTGGCAGTGTTATTCCAGCCAGAAAAGTGACGATAAGACCCCAAGTATCGGGACAGGTGATACATCAAAACGATTCGATTACGATTGGCGGTCGGCTCGTGAAAGGTGAGGAGTTGGTGCGAATTGATCCAAAGGATTACGAGTTGGCGCTTTCCGAAGTCAGGTCCAATCTCGAGCAAGCACGATTCGAGCGTGAAGTGGAGAGTGGACGCCAGGTTATCGCGAAACGTGAATGGGATGAATTGCAATCGGATCTGGAGATCGAGGATGTGAATCGTTCGCTTGTTTTGCGTGAACCCCATTTGCGACGGGCCGAGGCGATGATGCAAAAGGCTACTAACGATATTGAGGTGGCCGATCTGCAGCTCTCACGTACGGTAATTAAAGCGCCTTTCAACGCTATGGTAGTAGAAGAGTCTATCGAAGTGGGGCAATTGCTAAGTCCTAATTCGACGATTTGTGAATTAGTTGGTACTGATGAATTCTGGATACAAGTGACATTGCCTTTTTCCGATCTGAAGTGGATCCGTTTTCCCAAAGATGGTCAGCTTGGGGCCATGGCGAACGTGATTTTGGATACGGGTGAAGGAACTACGGTGGAATGGGAAGGTCGTGTTATTCGCTTGTTAAGCGATCTGGATCCACTGGGACGTATGGCCCGAGTCGTGATTTCGGTAGAAGATCCCCTGGGTTTGAGCAGAGATTCGGAACAAAGTTTACCTCTTTTGCTGGGTAGTTATGTCGAAGTCATGATCGATGCGGGAACGCTCGAAAATACCTTGCGAATACCGCGGGATTCCCTTCGGGAGGGAAATCAAATTTGGGTAGTAGGATCAGACAATCTACTGAAAATCCTCCCTGCGGAAGTCCTTTGGCTAGAAAAAGAAACGGTTCTCGTATCCAATAATCTGAAAAAAGGTCAGCAATTAGTGGTTAGTGATCTTCGAGTTGCTCTTCCTGATATGAAAGTGTCACCACAACCCTCAACCGCTTACCCTGAACTCGTAGCGGGAACACAATAGGAAGGTAGGAAAAGACTATGGAACGCAATCCTTACAACGACACCTCTTCTGCGACTGGGATCATCGCTTGGTTCGCTCGCAACCATGTAGCCGCCAATTTACTCATGTTTGCGATCGTAGTCGTGGGTATCGTGGTCGCTCGAAATATCCGACAGGAAATCTACCCTCTCTTCCAAGTCGACACAGTCGAGGTGGACATGCAGTACCGTGGTGCTAGTCCGGAAGAGGTAGAACAGTCTATCATTCTCCCCATTGAATCAGAACTGCGCGGTCTGGAGTTAACGCGGCGAATAGAGTCGACTGCTTCGGAGGGAAGAGCGTCCGTGTCTGTGGAAATTATGCCGAGCTTCGACCGGAATAGGGCCTTGCAAGAGGTGACTGCCGCGGTCGCCCGTATTAGTCTGTTCCCGGATGAAATCGAACCCCCTCGTGTATCTCTGGGAACAAGCCGTCGAAGAGGAGTCAACTATGTTGCTGTTTGTGGAGATGTGGATGAACGAACCCTTGCTCAGTTTGCCCGTCAGATTGAAGACGGCTTGCTGGCTCAACCAGAGATTTCCCTCGTTGAATTGGATGGTGCGCGTCGCCCGGAAATTTTGGTTGAGGTGCCGCAGGCTCAGCTGCGCTCGCTGGATCTCACGATGGGTGAAATTGCTAGGGCGATTGAGCAATCTGCTCAAGATGTGCCTGCGGGGACCATGAAGACGACCGGTGGCGACATTCTCCTGAAGACGACCGAACGTCGCTACTTCGGCAGTGAATTTGCAAATTTGCCTATCAAGAGTAGCAATACGGGTGGAGAGATTCGACTTGGTGACATTGCCACGATCGAAGATGGTTTCGAAGAAACGAAGCGTGAATCCTACTACAACGGCAAGCCTACGGTTACCCTCGGGGTTTATGCTTCTGAAAATCAGCCACCAATGGCGGTATCCGAAGCGGTCAATCGCTACATTGAGCAAGTATCCCCGACTTTACCGCCTTCTGTTTTAGTCGAAGTTCGCTTTGATCGAACGGAAGACTATCAGGAGCGAATCAATCTTCTGAAGTATAACGGAACGGTAGGTCTTCTCCTGGTGCTGCTCGCCCTCGGTTTTCTGCTTGAGTTGAGAGTGGCTTTTTGGACGGCGGTCGGAATTCCTGTATCGATTCTTGGTTCACTCATTCTCCTGCCGGTGATGGATGCCAGTGTGAATATGATCTCGGTATTTGGCTTTATCGTGACGTTGGGAATTGTCGTGGATGATGCGGTCGTGGTCGGTGAGGACATCTTCCATAAGTTGACACATGGAATGTCGCGACTCGATGCTGCAGTTGCCGGTGTCAAGGAGATGACGATTCCTGTCATCTTTGCTGTTAGCACAAATATCATAGCCTTTCTGCCTTTGTTCTTTGTGCCGGGAGAGAGTGGCCGTTTTCTTCATGTACTCCCTGCGGTTATCATAGCGGTCTTTACGGTATCTCTGGTGGAGGTGCTTTTGATTCTTCCCTCCCACTTAGCATTTGGCCGAAAGAATCCGCGCGAAGACTCTTTCTTTACCCGGTTTGATCAGGCGCAAACGCGTCTTCGCATTCGTCTCGATACGGCCATGGAGCGATTTTATAGGCCGATTCTGGATACAGCGATTCGCTTACGTTATATAACGATCACCGTTTTTGTCGCTTCGCTTCTTGTGTTAATCGGTTACGCGATGAGCGGAAGAGTAAACTTCACGTTCAATCCAACGATCGAGAACGACTACATTCAGGCAGAGCTGGAGATGCCGACTGGGACACCTGTGGCGCGAACGCGGGAAGTGATATTTCAAATTGAGGAAGCGGCTCAGCGGGCCATGGATAAAATTGGAGAGGAGGGTATCGTTAGAAACTACAACGTCTCTATCGCTAGGCGTAATACGAATGGAGCACGCGTTGCAGTGAAGCTTGTACCGCAGAGCCAGCGGGAGATCACTGGTGCCGGATTCGTGGATATTTGGCGGAATGAAGTGCCAGAGATTCCAGATATGGAATCCTTGTTTTTCGACTACCTTGTCGGACCAGGAGGCGAAGCGGCCATATATGTTCAGTTGGCCCATCCGGATGTTGGAACGTTGCGTCGGGCGGCTGAAGAGCTGGGTGATATGTTGGCTCTGTATCCGGGCGTAACCGATATTCGGAAGGGTTTTGGCAGGGAAATGCCGCAGATCAGTTTTGAGATTAAGCCAGCAGGGCAAGCCTTGGGCATCACTGCTCGCGATTTGGGACAGCAAATTCGAAATGCTTTTTATGGTGCGGAAGCACTGCGTCAACCTCGAGACCGAGAAGAGCTCAGGGTGATGGTGCGTTTACCCCAGGAGGATCGTAAGACGTTGAGTGCATTGGAAGGGTTGTTGATTAAGGGGGCGAATGGGGCGGAGATTCCTATTAACCAAGCTGCTAAGATCATCGAGACGACTGCTCCGGTTCGTATTGATCGCGTTGATGGAGGTCGAGTCGTCAATGTGACTGCGAATGTCTTGTCCGATGTGACCAATGGAAATAAAGTTCTGAAAGCAATGGAAAAAAGTGAGTTGCCTCAGTTGATAAATAGGTATCCGGGTTTACGTTACACTTTTGAGGGCGAACAGAGAGACCAGCGTGAAGCTACACGGAGTCTAAGTGTCGGACTGACTACCTCGCTGTTTGCAATCTTTGCTATCATGGCTTCCATCCTAAGAAGTTACACCCAGGCTACTATAGTGCTCCTGACGATTCCTTGGGGATTAGGGGCTGCGGTATTGGGTCACATAATGTTAGGATTCGATTTGAGTATCTATAGTGTTCTTGGAATGATCGCCCTGTGCGGTATGGTAGTTAATGGAGGGTTTGTCCTAGCTATGACTCGAAATCGGTACAGGGAACGCGGTCTCGATTCCTTCGATTCTATCATTCAAGCGTCTCGGCGACGTTTTCGTCCCATCTTTCTCACCGCGGTAACCACTTTTCTGGGACTGGGGCCCATGATATTCGAAACGAATGAACAGGCGCTGTTTCTTGTTCCTATGGCCATTTCGCTAGGACTAGGAACTCTGGGTTCAAGTTTAGTTGTCTTAATACTCGTGCCGGTGGTTTTCGTGGTAATTGATGAACTGCAGGATATGATTGGTAAAACGCAGGAGCCTCACCCCGAGATAGAACTAGAGTTGGCAGGTGCTTCGATGAACCGCGAAAGTCAGTAGAATAGTCCGTTGAGAACATCAATTTTACCGCGTGATTTCTCTCCTCTTGTTTTCCTCGATTTGGCCGCTTTTATACCCTACGGGTAGATATTTCGAAGCTTGTCGGAGAACTCTTCTTGTCGGTGGCTTAGTTACCCGTTACCTTAAAACGCCTTGGGGCTTGCCCCAAGGATGCTTTATCCACTCTATTGAATAGATAAGGATTGTGCCGTGCTGGGATCCTGAGTTTACAATAGTAAGAGGTGTGTGGTTTAATTATTACTATACGTGGCAGCCGCGACAAATATTTGTTTGGAAATGAAAGCTCTAGAACTGATTGAATACGGGAATTTTGAATTCAAGGATATCGAAGTTCCTGAGATCAAGTCAAACGAGGTCCTGATCCGGGTCGCGGCCTGCGGTATTTGCGGGAGCGATGTTCATGGTATGGATGGCTCTAGTGGGCGTCGTATACCTCCCATAGTTATGGGACATGAAGCAGCTGGGACGATTTCTGAGGTCGGTTCTACTGCGGGAGAACAATGGAAGACAGGAGATCGGGTCACCTTTGATTCGACGGTCTATTGCGGTGAATGTTGGCATTGCCGGCGCGGCGAAGTGAATCTTTGTGATGACCGGATGGTGTTAGGTGTGTCGTGTGATGAATATCGTAGATATGGTGCCTTCGCTGAATATGTCGCGGTACCGGCTCACATACTTTATCGGTTACCGGACAATATCACGTTCGAACAAGCGGCAATGGTTGAGGCGGTCTCGGTCGCAGTGCACGCGGTAGAGAGAACGCCGGTTAATTTAGGGGACTCAGCCGTAGTATTTGGGGGCGGTATGATTGGGCTTCTTTGCTTGCAGACCCTAAAGGCAGCAGGCTGTGGATATACGGCAGTGGTCGATCTTGACGCCAGCAAACTTGAAACGGCGAAAAAGCTAGGAGCCGACCTCTGTGTAAATTCCTCTAAGTGCGATGCTCCCGAGGCGATACGCGAGGCAACAGGAGGCCGTGGTGCTGATATTGCGATGGAGGCGGTGGGTATTGGGCCTACTATGCAAGGTGCCGTCGCTTCGCTTCGGAAAGGAGGAAGTTGCACTCTTGTAGGAAATCTTGCCAAAACGGTTGAGATGCCATTGCAGGAAGTCGTTACGCGACAGATTTCATTGATCGGAACCTGTGCGTCTGCGGGCGAATATCCAGCGTGTTTGGATCTGATTGCGCGTGGTGTAATTGATGTGGATTGCCTTATCAGCGAAGTGAAGCCTCTTAATCAGGGAGCAGAATGGTTTGCCCGGCTACACAAAGGTGTAGAGGGCTTGACCAAGGTTATCCTGAAGCCTTGATTGTAGGAAAAATTTGGTAGTGGGCGATATCCGAGTGCTAATAGGTAACTAAAATTATGGGTGCTTGGATATAGCCCGCTACTTAGATTGGCGGGCTATATTTTGAGAGGATTGCGGTATCTATGAGGTTTTTTTATGCGAAGAATTAAGACAGGAATCATAGGTACCGGTAAGGTAGGGCATTTGCATGCGGCCGCGCTCACTTCAAACCAAAAAAGCGAGTTCACCTCGGTATTGGGACGAACGACTGAGAAAACGCAGAAGTTTGCCGATCGGTATGGTGTAAAGGCCTACACGGATCTCGATGCTTTCCTGAGGGAGTCGGGAGTAGAAGCGGTTTGTATTTGTACGCCGCACCCGGCACATCGTGATCCATCTGTCGCGGCAGCTGAGGCAGGGATACACCTTTTGATTGAAAAGCCTTTGGCCTCTTCTTTGGAGGACTGTGATGCTATTTTAGGTGCGGTCGAAAAAAGCGGGGTGAAATTGGGTATGCTGTGCCAGCGCCGCTTTTACGAACCGTGCGCTAGAATTCGCGAAGGCATTGACTCTGGAAAGATCGGACGACCCATTTTGGGATCAGTGACTGTGTTGGGTTGGCGTGATCAAGATTACTACGACAGTGATCCTTGGCGGGGAACGTGGAAAGATGAGGGAGGGGGCGTCTTGGTGAATCAGGCCGTGCACCAGCTTGATCTTTTACTTTGGTATATGGGTTCGGTTTCTGAAGTCAGTGGCTATTGGGGAAATTTGAATCACCCAAGTATCGAGGTTGATGATACTGCAGTCGCCTCTATTCGATTCGATTCAGGCGCTTTGGGTCAAGTGATTGTGAGTAATTCCTACAATCCGGCAATAAATGGAAAGGTGAGTGTTCTAGGATCGAATGGATCTTTGGTAGGCGTTCAGACAGATGGCGGAGCCATGTTCATCGCAGGAATGTCAAAGATTGAGGAGCCTCCTTTGAACGATTATTGGACCGTTCCTGGGGAAGAGAGTAAGTTGCCAGAATGGATTGAGGAAGATACGGCTAAATTCAATCGAATCAATGCAATGGAACACTACCATGCCCTGAATATTGATGATTTTATAGAGGCGATCATCGAAGATCGCGAGCCCTGCGTCAGCGGACAGGCAGGTCGTGAAACGGTCGAATTGTTCACAGCCATTTATCGGAGTGGTCGTGATGGAAAATCAATTCAGTTCCCCCTGTATCCGGAGAATGATAGAAGTGATTTTGATGGTAGGTTGAGCACGTAGTGGGTAGGGCTGCTAGTAACGCCATGATGCTCTTAATCATTTTAGGAGAGAATTTTACGCCGCCATTCGAACAAGCCTCCCCATGGCAAGTCCGCTAAGCTTTGAGGGGGCGGGCGAACTCCTAGCGAGGCGACAGCGGTTGTTTCGATGAAACTGGAACGATCGATAATGCTTTTGGAAGTTTTCGAACGGGATTGATTGGGAAAGTATGCCGGTAGTTTTGGATGAAAACTGCGTCGATCGAATTCCCCGCGAAGTATATATTCTGGAGTTAGTTATGGACGAGTGGATTTCGCTTTTGAACGATGGGGGCTGTGGCGATCCAAAGAACCGATCCAATTATCATGATCACTTTGACAGTCTCAAGACTCATCAAGTTAAATAGGAAAAGTAAAGCAGGGACAATCGTTAGTCCGAGTGCCAATCTCGATAGGATTTTCGGTAAAGTTCTCATGTTTAAGACGCTTGGTTTAAGCAACTAGGGACTTTCGATTGAAGAGAATGTACAGGACTCCGCATACGATCCAGCAAGGGAGGGGGAAAATCCAGGGAGTAATGCCAATCGCCTGAATGAAATAGAGGGCTATTCCGACAGGAATCAGCCAGGCGAAGAGAACGGAAAAACTGAAAGATGACGAAGGAACCGTATTGTGAAGTGTATCTGCGTTTCCCTTACAGCGAAAGTGCCAATCGAAAAAGATAACGGCTCCAATGGGGGCGAGAATCGTTCCGTAAATACCAACGAAACCGAGTAATTTCCATGCGAATGCTGGAAAAACGCCTGCGATCGTCGCAACGAATCCTGCAATCAACGTTACTTTGAATCTAGAGGCGCTGGGTACGATCGCCTGAAATGCAAGTCCAGCCCGATAAATCGTAGGGTTAGCGGTTGTCCATCCTGCTACTATTACGCATATAATTCCGGCGAGCCCAGCGATATTGATGGCCATGGGTCCCGGAACTGGATTGGTGTCCTGGTAAAGTTTGATTTGGGCCGCTAACATAAATGCTGCTGCGATCCAGGCCATGTAATGGCCGACATACATGCCCGCAGCGGAAGCCCAGCCATAGCTAGCTTTCTTGGCGAAACGGAAGACAGACAGATCGGACATCCCGATATGCATGGCGGCGTTGCAGAACCAGGCAAAGAGGACAACACTCCAAAATCCCATCGTCGACGTTCCCTGTCCTTGTTGAGCAAATAAGATCGATGCCTTCCAAAGTTCGTTGAGTTCATTCCAATTTGATACGCCGAGTTGTTTGAAGGAAATGATCCCGCACGCGAGAAATACAAGAACCATCCACGGAGCCGAGATATTAGCAAACTTGGCGACCATGTCATATCCGAGCGAAGCCACTACAGCGATAACCGCTCCGACCGCGATCACAATAGCGACAAAAGAAAGACTATTCGGGTACGAGTCTTCGATGGTGGGCATCGGAATATTGAAGGGAACACCCACTGCGGTAGCGGATACGGTTATCATTGCTCCGGCGAGGAAGCAAAAGAGGATGCCGTTGGCTAGATTGTAAACTTTAACCAGCTTCTCTCCCGCAATCTTTTCCAAATGATAGTAGAGGGTCAAACGTGCTTTTGTCGCGATAGGGGCACAGAGATATCGCCAGCTGAGCACTGCCATAAGGTTCCCGAGTAAAAGACCGAAAAATATATTCTGAAGACTGACGCCGTTTAAGAGAAAGAGCGGTCCGATCATGAACTCAGTCCCTGCTGCGTGCTCACCGGCATACATACCCCAGAACTTGCTGGCTCCTTTCCGAGCTTCCTTTGGGACGGGTTCACGCTCGTATTCGGAGAGAACGGGCCCTTCAATCGAAACCGGAACACCGGCAGGGTCGGGGGTATTCATAGTGAGGAAAGAAGGGTCGGTGACGCAAGACAATGCGTCTGGCTGGTAATGCGTCAAGTATTAGAGTGTCGACTTCGTTAACCGCAATGAAAGGACTGCTTTCGAGTCTGTTTTAATTTGAGGTAATAATAATTTCATATTATTGTTTAATAGGAGTTTTTGGATTAAAAGTTAATCCTTTATTAGATGAATTATTTATAGATGCCTAATGCTGTCCTTAAAAACTGAGAGTGTGCTAATCGATTTTCAAGAATCCAATTTAACGGATGGGCTAGCGTATGGGATATTGCCGCAACCCAGGAAATGTGGGGGCGGGGATCTCGTCAGTCACGCTGGTGAGTAAAATTTTACATCGATAACCCCCCAGGAAATTAATATCCTCATTGGGTCCCGATGGGTTCAAGAAAGCAAATTGGTACCTCATTAGTACCTCCTAAAAGGAAAGGGAATTGGGTGAGAATCCATTAACTGCCCCCAGAAAAAATTGTATTCCGAAGGGTGCTCCCATAACGCTCAATGAGATGCTTAAAAACCTAAGTACAACAGGTATTGTTCTGGTAACTATTTACGTAGGCACAAGCATTGGGCTGGTCGCATATGCTCAGACACTGAGCGACCCTAAATCCAAATTCTTGTTTTTGCAGTTACCGGTTGTACTTCAACACGCTTTGCTTGTGAAACTGGATTTAAACAACCTACTCCGTGGTGTATCTTGACCATCTACGTACCTAGCTCTGGTGCCACCCATGTGTGTAATTTTATACCTGATAGGGCGTTTTATTGAATTTATTTCCAGCAAGCTGGCTCACTGGAGGAAATAGATCGATAAATCTGCCATCCCTTCAAGATTATGGGCCAATCTCAACTTTGCCAAAAAAGGCTATTTTAGCAAAAAAACAGCCAAAAAATTTCAATTTTGGCCCAATTTAGGCCATTTTTGGCTTATTTAAGGTATCCTCAGTTTTAGAGTTTGTTCTGCTAAGCTCACTGTTTAACCTGTCTTATTCACATGAGACTGTACTCCGCCCTGCCTACTTCATTTCTGTTGTTCGGCCATTCAATGGCCTCAACGGAGCCAAAGGGAGACTATTCAATGCTCAAGACCATTGGGAGAGCGTCGACTTTCGCAGTTTAGTCGTCGGAGTCTTTTCGGCCTTGATTGGTAACACCATGGATAAATGCTCCACCTCCAAATATGAGAGTGATGCAAAAGCCAATAACGAGCAATATCAGATCATCCATTACGACCCCCCGCCAATATCAAAGAACCAGCGGAGCATATGGAAGGAACCCAGATACCAACGTACAAACCTTGTTCTTTGCTCCCCGTAAACCACAAGGCCACGGATAGTAGGAAGGAAATTCCAGCAGCGGCGAGGAATAATCCTTTAGCTTTGTTTAGACTGTTGGGTTTCTTTATCATTTTCTTTCAAATTGTACGGGTTACTTTCGTGTGACCTTGCAATTTGGTGGGGGATTGCGGAAAACACACAAAAACGGTATAAATAGAGAGGGTGCTGGAGGTTTAATGAAACATTTAAGTACAAAAAATCTGTCAGAAAAATTGTCCATTATCTGTTCTCAATGAGTATCCCAATACTTTTGGGGAGTTTGCGGCCCCCAACCGTGGCCGAACGAGCGAGCCAAATTCGGGACGATAGCGACCGTCTTGGTACGATTCGCCAGTATTTGATAAACTAGCGTACAAAACCGAAGAAAACGGTAGGATTGAGTAGAGTCAAATAGAGGAAAATGCTGCTAGTCCGAAAAATAAAAGTACACGCAATCTGCGGTTGAAAAGGGTAAAAGCCACGGGCGGTTATTCCTATGCTTTGGTCGCGGTGGCGGGTAGTGCGGTGTGAAACCTGCATGGGTTTGCCTCGAGCTGCGAAGACCGGATTACTGGCACAGCATCGACGATGGACTGGGTGGGACTGCACTAAAAGAAATCAAAGCCGACTTTAAAGTTTGCACGGATCAATGCTTTGGAACCATTCAATATTGTTTGCAGTAAGCGAAGAGTTAAGGGCCATGTCGTCATTCTTGAAATCTGTAAGGAGAGGGGTGTTCATCGAATTGCGGGAATGAATCGGCATTTTTATTGCTCATTGGGTTTCGACCGCTGCTTGGTCAAATTTTTTTGAGCACGATTTGAACAGTTTCTGTGGGAAGGTTAAAATCTGGTTTCGATCTTTGAAGATACAAATGGGCTGGCTTAACTCGAATCATAGAGCTAGAGTTGTGGTTTTGTTAAGTCTAGAGTGGTCGTTGTTTTGAGAGGATGCTGAGTGCGGGGATAAAAGGTCTTCGGCCATGGCTAGCTTGGCTAATCGGATTTTATGTCGTTTGGTTTCTAATCGTTTTGCAGGGCGACCATTGGCAAACACTGATCGATCATTGGGAGATAGCGATTGCCATGGCGATGGGTTCGTATGCGGCTGGCTCCACACCGATGGGTGGAGGAACGGTAGGTTTTCCGTTTTTAGTTCTGCTGTTTGGAGAGGCACCTGCAATGGGGCGGGATTTTAGTTTTGCGGTTCAAAGCGTCGGGATGACCAGTGCTACGATTTTTATCCTTTGTCGCCGTCAGCCGATTGAATGGCCAATGCTTCGCTATGCCGTGTTAGGTTCGCTGACAGGGACACCAGTTGGGGTATTGTTCCTAGCACCGCTGGTGCCCGGAATCGCTATTAAGGTATTGTTCGCGGTCGTTTGGTGTAGTTTCGGAGTGCTACACTTGTATCGTTTGAAAGAGATCGTACAGCACGAAGGCCTCGCTCCAGGTGCCCATCGGTTTGATAGAAACGTTGGATTCATGGTCGGATTGCTTGCAGGGGCTACTATTTCATCCATCACCGGGGTGGGTGTGGACATGGTTCTCTACGCGGTGTTAGTGCTGCTTTGCCAAGCCGATCTCAAAATAGCGATTCCCACTTCCGTCATCATCATGGCCGTTACTTCGCTCATTGGGCTAACGACCAAGACTTTGTTTGGCTCTCTCCAATCAGGTGTATTCGAAAATTGGTTAGCAGCGGCGCCGGTGGTCATCATAGGGGCTCCTTTGGGGGCCTTAATTGTAAGTCGAATCGGTCGGAAGCCGACATTGATGATCGTGTCGATCCTCTGTGTAGGCCAATTTCTGTGGACATTGCATAGAGAATGGGCCGCCCTAGGCTTGGCAGGAGTGATCATCGCTTTTGGTGGTGTGCTCATTTTCAACTTAGGATTTGAATACCTACACCGTGTAGGCGGGCATTTTGACCGTCGCAATCGATAGTGAAATCAAGGACAATCGGTATGGGTTGACTGATCAGTGGCTATCCTAAGCAAAAGGAAGCTTGAGGTGTTTCCAGGCTTTGACACCATGCCGGAATAATGGCATAATTCTTAGTGGGCTGGGTATTTCGAATGGGTGATTGGGGCAGTGTTTTAGGATTAAAGGGAAGTAGTCCTTCTTATTCTTTGAGTAAATATCTTGAAGCTCTTCGCATACCTTGACTGGTCAGAGAATTCGTTAATTGTACTTGTATATAGATATATTGAATACATATTTATTTAACATTAACTCGCATATGAATTACAAAGGAATTTAAATTTTATTTATCTCAAGCTTTTGTTTCCGCCACATTTTTGGAGAGCAGTGTGCGAGCTTTTTGAACCACTGGGAAAGGTGGAAGGTGGAGTCAAAATTGAGGAGTGCCGAGATTTCGCCGATCGAGAGATCGGATTCATTAAGAAGGCGTTTGACACGTTCAAAACGCAGCTGAGTATGGTACTGTTTTGGACTGAATCCCGTGTACAACTTGAACATGCGTCGAAAGTAAGTGTATCCAACATTCAATTCTTCAGCCATCGACTCTATGGAAACGACGTTGTCAGTTCTTTCCCGAAAAAGAAAGCAAGCTTGGCGGACTGTGGCCCGCATGGGCTGATTTTCCTCTTCCGTTCGGAGGGGCAGACTGGTGGCCAGTGCGAGTATTTGCAGAACCGATGCTGCGGCAATGCGGCGAAACCCCAGAGCCTCGTTTTTGACCTCGTCGAGTACAAGTTGAAACTGGGCCAGAAGTTTGTCGTGATGCCCTACTTGAAAGAGAGGTTGGCTTGAATTAATGGCTTCGATCGCCATCAACTGCCTCGGTATTGAACCGTCGAAGCCAATCCAATGTTCGTGCCAGCCGATTTCGGCAATAGGTCGATAGCGGTGCCAGATATTCGGAAATAGAAGGAACAGAACGGGAGCTTCTAGAATTACAGGAGGAGTTTTTTGAGTTTCCAACAAACCCTTACCCTGGGTGATATACAGAACTTGGAATCCTGGGAGCATCCTCCCCTTATTCCAATCTAGCTGGTATTCCACTGGGTGCTTGTTGGAGGGGTAGCTCTGGTTTGGTCCAATGTTGGACTGGCCAGCTCCTTGGATTTCAAGATTCCAGGCGGAATCTTGAATGGGTTGAGGGAGATAGTAGAATTCATCACCTTTCACTGTGTCAGAATTTGTATAAATATTGTCATTCTGTCGATGGATAAGATAAATGATTTCTGCTATTATTTGAAAATGATAGAAGAGGCGCTCGCAACGTTAGATCATTTAGAGATTGAACTTCCCTCGTGGGGATTTGCAGACACAGGCACGCGGTTTGGGAAATTTTTGCAGGAAGGAGCGGCCATTGACACGGCGGACAAGTTTGCTGATGCGGGAATGGTGCATCGACTGACCGCGTGTTGTCCAACGGTGGCGGTCCATGTACTCTGGGACTTTTCGGGTGATGAGGGCAAGAGTACAGTGGCCGCGATTGCGGATAAGTCGGGAGTCAGGATTGGGTCGATTAACGCCAACCTTTTTCAGGATCAGGAGTACAAGCTCGGTTCGTTTGCGAATCCAGATGCGACGGTTCGCCAGCAAGCTTTGAAACATAGTCTCAATTGCATCCAGTTGGGCAAAGACGTAGAGAGCGACTTGTTCACTCTATGGTTTGCCGATGGAACAAATTATCCAGGACAGGATTGTATTCGCGATCGCAAACGGCGGTTTCAGGAAGGTTTGCGAGCGTGTCATGAAGCGCTATCCCCTGACCAGATCATGCTAGTGGAGTATAAGCCGTTTGAGCCCGCGTTCTATCATACAGACATCGCAGATTGGGGAATGTCTTACATCCTGTGCAAGGATGCGGGGCCTCAGGCAAAAGTACTTGTCGATACGGGTCACCACTATGCTGCACAGAATATTGAGCAGATCGTGGCGTGGCTTCTGGACGAAAAAATGCTAGGAGGCTTCCATTTCAATGATCGAAGGTATGCGGATGACGATTTGACGCTTGGATCCATTGATCCGTATCAGGTTTTCCGTATTTTCAATGAAATTCATAGTTTTGCGGAAGAGGAAGGCGAATATCCCGAAATAGAGTACATGGTGGATCAGTCTCATAATCTAAAACCGAAGATTGAAGCGATGATTCAGACTGTGATGACGGCACAGGATCTTTGGTTGAAGGCATCTATGGTTGATCGGCAGGCATTGAAAAAATTGCAGAAGGAGGGTGCGATTGTGGATGCAGAGAATGTTTTGAAAACTGCTTTTAATACGAACGTGGATAAACTCCTAGCGGATTGGCGAAAATCAAAGGGAGTGGAGCCCAATCCGCTCGAGGCTTATCGTAAAAGTAACTATGGCGAGAAGATAGCGGTAGAGAGAGCCGCTCGAAGAAAAGAGTTGGGGATTGTTGCCGGAGGTTCTTATGCGTAGGGTGCTTGGAGGATTTTGCAAAAAGGTAGGGCTGATTATCCCTAAAAGGCTGCAAGCAACATAAAAATGCGGCTGATTAAGGATAATCATCCTTACCGAGGGAAATCGAAACTGAATTATGAATACAACACAATCAACCTTTACCCCTGGCGATTATCGGCATGTGAACTATCTTTGGGACGATGAGAAGGTCGCTGAGATGTCCCCTTTGGAGCGTCTTGTTTTCAGATCCAACATTCTGGGGCAGGATCTCCGGATCACGAATACGGGTGGAGGGAATACGTCCTCCAAGTGCTTCGAGATTGATCCCATGACGGGGGAATCCGTGGAAGTTATGTGGGTGAAGGGGTCCGGTGGTGACTTGCGTACGGCTAAGAACGAGAACTTCTCGTCTCTTTATCAGGTCAAGACTTTAGCCTTGGAGAAAATTTATCGCGACCATCCAGAAAGTGGCGTGAAAACCGAAGTCGAGGATTCGATGGTGGAAATGTACAGGCACTGTACCTTCAATCTTAATCCTCGTGCACCCTCGATTGACACGCCTTTGCACGCGTTTGTGCCTTTCAATCACGTTGATCATATGCATCCCAATGCGGTTATCGCAATCGCAGCGGCGGAAAATGGCGAGGCCTTGACGAAAGAGATTTACGGTGACGAAGTGATTTGGACCGAATGGCAGCGTCCCGGATTCGACTTGGGACTGATTATGCGAGATGTGATCGCCGCGAATCCTCAGGCCAGAGGAATCATGATGGGGCAGCACGGAATCATCAATTGGGCAGATGATGACAAAGAGTGTTACGAGTTGACGCTCACACTGATTGAAAAAGCTGCCCGATTTATCGAAGCACGCGAGGGGGATAGGCCCGTCTTTGGCGGGGTGCGGGTGGAATCGATATCAGAGGACCAAAAGCGGGAAACCTTGATCGATATTTTGCCGTGGTTAAGGGGAAAAATAAGCCAGGAAAAGCGCTTGATTGGGACGATTCAGACAGACGACCGCCTTCTGGATTTTGTCAGCAGTGTCGACGCTCAGCGACTTGCGGAATTGGGTACGAGTTGTCCCGATCATTTTCTACGTACCAAAATTAAGCCCCTTTATGTGGATTGGGATCCGCATGCGGAAAACGCGACCGAAATTCTTAAGTCGCTTTTAGAGGAAGGTCTTGATCGGTACGTCAAAGATTACGCGGCCTATTACGAGCGTTGCCAGCGACGAACCTCTCCTGCTTTGCGCCAGGCCGTTCCAACAGTTGTGTTGATTCCTGGGATAGGAATGATCGCCTGGGGAAAGAGCAAAAGCGAATCGCGAGTAACTGCAGAGTTTTACAATTGCGCGGTTGAAGTGATGCGTGGTGCGGAAACGGTGGACCGGTACCGTGCTTTGCCCGAACAGGAAGCTTTCGATATCGAGTATTGGCTCATGGAAGAGGCGAAGCTGCGTCGCATGCCGGCTGAGAAATCGCTCGCGAGACAGGTATCAGTGGTGATTGGTGCTGGAAGCGGGATCGGAAAAGAGCTGTGCCACCGAATATCAGGAGAAGGGGCTCATATCGTATGCGTTGATTTGAATCAGGGCGCAGCGGTCGCAACGGCAGATGGAATCACTGATATCCTAGGCGAAGGTATTGGAGTATCGGGCACGGGTATTTCAGCCTGTGGGCCTGCCATTGGCGTAAACGCCGATATCACCGATCGTTCATCTCTTTCCAGTATGCTCGATGAGGCTATCCTCGCCTATGGTGGAGTGGATTCATTGGTGGTGACAGCGGGAATCTTCGTTCCGCCCAATACAAAGGGCGATATAGCCGATGATGCCTTCACGCTCACTTTTGATATCAATGTAAAAGGGGGCTATCTGGCGACAAAAGTAGCGTCAGACAAGATCTTTTCCAAGCAGAGCTTACTGAGTAATGTTGTAATTACTACGAGTGCGAACGCTGTTGTGACCAAGAAAGGCAGTATTGCTTATGATACGAGCAAAGCAGCGGCGAACCATATGGTGAGGGAGCTAGCTGTAGAGTTGGCCCCAATCACCCGCGTCAATGCTGTGGCTCCGGCGACGGTAGTGAAGGGGAGCATGATGTTTCCAAGAGATCGAGTGATTGCCTCGCTCGCAAAGTATGAGATAGAATACAGTGAAGCGGAAGGTGTTGATGAACTCCGCAACAAGCTAGCTAATTTCTATGCACGGCGTACTTTGACCAAATCGGCCATAACGCCTGGTGATCAAGCGGAAGCCATTTATTTGTTGCTTACGAATGCACTCAGCAAAACGACGGGACATGTGATTCCTGTCGATGGGGGTTTGCATGAGGGGTTCTTAAGATGAAAGCGTCCCGTAGCAATCGATTCCTAAGAGCATATCAAAAAGGTGTGGAGGACTGGCACAGTCCTCTGCTGAAGAGGCTTCCTCGAAGGACTGGTCCGGTTCACTCTGCAGGACCTCGAACGTCTCATCGACTTTAAAATTGGCCGCCACCGTTCAATGACTATGGAAGCACAATCCAAGGTTTATCTCGCAGTCGATTTGGGAGCTACAAGTGGTAGGGTAATTGCAGGCGTATGGTCGGCGGATAAACGAGAACTGAAACTAGAGACAGTGAACCGTTTCCCTTCGCCCATCAACAGAGTCGATGGCAAGCTCCATTGGGACATCTTAGGTATCTATAGTTCGATAAAACGTGGGCTTAAACTTGCTGCGTCGACGTATGGCGATCGGATCGAAAGCGTTGGCGTCGACTCATGGGCAGTTGACTATGCACTTATTGATACGAACGGAGCCATGTTGGGAAACCCGTTTCATTATAGGGATTCGAGGACCGAGGGAATTATGGACGTAGTATTCGATAAGGTGCCAAAAGAAATCATCTACAGAGAAACTGGTATTCAGTTTCTCTTTATCAACACAATTTATCAACTTTACGCAGAGATAGTGGGTAGTGAGGGGGCTCTTCAGGGGGCCCGGCGGATTCTCTTTATTCCCGATCTGATCAGTTTCTGGCTCTCAGGAAGTCTTCATCAAGAGCGAACCGTCGCTAGCACGAGCCAGCTTCTAAATCCTATGACCGGGAAGTGGTCGGAAACCCTGCTGGAAAGGCTCGATTTACTGCCGGGACTTTTCAAAGAGGTGGTCGAGCCGGGTACTATCGTTGGTTCTTTGAAGCCAGAGGTGCAAAAAGAAACCCGTCTGAGCGACATTTCCGTGATTGCGGTGGCGGGTCACGACACCGCGAGCGCGTTTGTCGCTTTGCCGGGGAACCGCAAAGGGTTTGCGGTGATGAGTTCGGGCACGTGGTCCTTAATGGGTCTGGAATTACCGGAACCTCAAATGGGGACGAATGCGTTACAAGATGGCTTTTCCAATGAAATTGGATACGGCAACACCGTTCGTTTTTTGAAGAATATATGTGGAATGTGGCTGATCGAGGAGTGCCGACGGCACTGGACGGAAGCAGGTCGCAATTACGATTACGATGAGCTTGTTGATCTCGCCAACGGGGTTCCGTCTATGATTTCATTGATTGATCCAGACGCTCCTGATTTTGCAGCTCCGGAGCACATGCCGAATGCCATCAGTACATTCTGCCAGCGAACCGGGCAGAAAGTCCCGGCTGACGACGCGTCCTTGATTCGTTGCGTGTTTGACAGCTTAGCGATGAAATATCGCTACGTTTTTCGAAAACTGGAAGCCTACTCTGACCAGTCATTAGAAGGGCTCTATGTTCTAGGGGGAGGGACACGTAATCACTTGTTGAATCAAATGACGGCCGATGCCTTAGGCGTGCCGGTGGTGACGGGGCCTTCAGAAGCGACTGCGGTGGGCAATATAGCGGTTCAAATGATTTCGAACGGGGAGTTAGATAGTCTTGAGAGTGCCCGTGAATTGGTCGAAGAATCATTTTTTTCAAAGGTGTTTGAGCCTTGCGATACGGGGCCTTACACTTATAATGAGGTTAGGTTTTCAAAATTATTGGATTGCTAGTCGGTTACCCTTAGTGGATGCGTATGTTTTCAAGCGTTTTTAAGACACATATTTTTTAGTTATGGCTGAACCCTTCGACCCCAGTCTTCCGTCCATCGAGTTTCTGCGACAGAAAGCCCGCCGCCGCATGCCGGGCTTTGCCTTCGACTATTTAGAGGGAGGGTGCAATTCGAATGTTAACGTGCGACGGAACACGGACGACATTCGCAAGATCAAGCTAAAGCCGTACTACGTTTGCGACTACGCAGGCTCAAATTTGGATACGGCTCTTTTTGGACAGACCTACAGTGCTCCGTTTGGAATTTCTCCAGTTGGATTGCAGGGTTTGATGTGGCCCAAGTCTTGTGAGATCCTTGCGGCTGCTGCAAATGAACACAATGTTCCTTTTGTTTTGAGTACGGTGGGAACGGCCAGCGTGGAAAAGGTTTCCGAAATAACAGAGGGTAAAGCTTGGTTTCAGTTGTACCACCCGGCAGAAGAGGAGCTGCGTGATAAGCTTCTAAAGCGAGTCGAAGCAGCGGGTTGTCCCGTTCTCGTGATTCTCGCAGATACACCGACGTTCGCGTATCGCCCTTTGGAAATTCGCAACGGTCTTTCCATTCCCCCCCGCATGACCCTGCGAAACATATGCCAAATGATGGCCCATCCGACCTGGTCGTTTTCACAGCTCGCCGCCGGATCTCCCGAATTCAAAACCATGAAGCCCTATATTCCCAAGGGTCTCAACATGAAGCATTTGGGTCTTTTCATGAATAAGACCTTTTCAGGTCGTTTAACAGTAGACCGGATCAAGGCGATTCGCGATCTTTGGAAGGGGAAACTAGTGGTGAAGGGCATCGTCAACGTCGAGGATTGCCAGAAGGTAGTCGATTTGGGGGTAGATGGGGTCATCATTTCCAATCACGGAGGGCGTTCGCTGGATGCGGGGCAGTCTACGATAGAGGTGCTCCCCGAATTGGCTAAGAAATTCGGCAACCGCATCACAGTCATGATTGACAGCGGAATTCGTGAAGGCCCAGACATCGCCTGTGCCCTCGCTAGCGGGGCCCAATTCAGTTTCATGGGACGGTCCTTCATGTACGGTGTGGGGGCTCTGGGCAAGAAAGGTGGGTCCCATACGATCACCATGATCAAACGCCAGCTCCAACAAGTCATGGAGCAAGTGGCGTGTCCAACCATACAGGATTTTCCAAAACATTTGATAAGATCTTAGTAGATCGGTAAGAACTAAGATCCGTAGGAGCTTCGCTAGTGACGGTCTTAGCCTCGGCGGAGACGGTTGCGGAGACCGCTTTGCTAAAATAGAGTTGCCTCGCCTGGTCGCCCCTAGTTTCCAGCTGCAGTTATCGGCTGTATCCGATTGTTTGTGGTTAGAAGGTCTGGTTAGTTGGGAAGGGCGATAATATCGACGTCGCCCACGCGAGTCGCCCGAGCAAGATTCGAAAAGATTCCAAGGCTTTTTTTCCTTTGTTCGAGATCGTACCAGAGGAAATCAAAGCACATCTGGCTGAGCACTTCCGAATGAACTGGATCAATCGATTTCACAAGAATACCGATGTGCGGTCATCCGTCCTTCCAGATTTGTTAAACTTTGCTTGTGTGAATGATGAAGAACGATTTTCGTGTTTAATCTTACACCGCTGGATTGCGATATTGGGTAATCGGTACATCAAACGAACTACGTTAGCTAGAGCGGTGTGGCGTTTTTGTAGACTTCCGCTTTAGAACCAACTTTGCGAGTTTCGGCTCCAACTTCTTCAAGGAAATTGACTAATAGATGGTGAAGTTCATTTGTTTTATCCTCTTTTTGTTTCGAGAGATCTTTGGCTTCGCCAATGTCTTTTGAAAGATCAAAAAGTTCTAGCCGATTTGTATCCCAGGTTTTGACGAGCTTGTAGTCGCCGAGAATGAGAGAGCTCTCTGCACTTCGCGCGACTGCCTGATGGAAAATTAAAAAAGGATTGTTCCGTTTCACTTCGCCTCGTCCAGCGTTCATGAGTACGCTCTTGAGGCTACCTCCATCGAGGGCCTGAGGAAGAGGCTTACCGTAGCCTACTAAATCGGCGATAGTTGGTAGTATATCGAGACCGGTTACAGGAACATGAGAGATACCCTGATTATCTATGTTTGGGCCGATCACGATAAAGGGGACGCGAACACCACCCTCATAGACGGAGCCTTTCCCGTCTCGAAGGGGGTCATTTCGGTGAATCTCGGGATCTTCCTGACCAGGGATACCCGTGCGCCCGCCGTTGTCTGACAAGAAGAATACATAAGTCTCGTTCTCAATCCCGAGCTCATGAATCTTGTCAATAAGAAGACCGATGCCAGTATCTACATCGGAGGTCATAGCAGCAAACTCGGGCATGGAATGTTTCTTCCCCTTCTTCCAATTTCTTACTTCTTTTAGTGACTCTTCTAAATAGTAAATATCAAGGTGCATCGCGTAGTGAGAGACCTGAACGAAAAATGGATGACCTGCACTGGTCTGGTTCTCCATGAACGTTCCCGCCCGTTCTGTGATTCCCCAAATTAACTTTGGATCCTCCTGCGCTGATGGTCCTCCACTGCCTTTGCCTCCGCCGGTCTCATTGCCGGTGAGTCCATCGCTAACATCGTATCCCATCTCCTCGGGAGTCACATCGTCAAAACGCATATCCCATTTCCCGAAGTGGGCTGTGCGAAAGGCTGGGTTTGCCTGTTTAAGCATTTGAGGTATGCTCAGTTGTTTTCGGTAGTTAGATGTCCAGTTTCTCTGGTCTTTCTGATAGATATGACGGGCGGGAGTCTGGCCGATGAGAATGCTTCTTCGCGTGGGGCAACAATAAGGAGCGGGAGAGTAACCTTGGGTGAAGCTTGTGCCCATGAAGGCGAGTCTTTCAATATTTGGGGTCTTGAAGTAGTCGCTTTTCGTGCGTGGGTCGTCTGGCTTAATTTGAAGTGAACTGCCTACCCAGCTTTGGTCGTCTGTGAGTATGACGACGAAGTTGGGTGAGGCGGCGATGGCTCCCGATACGAAGAACAGCAAAATTAACGAAATCGAAGTAGTATTCAATAAGTTGTACACTTTCATATATTTGAGTAATTGGAAATTCTTATGGTTTCGTTAGGATTTGCCCCTATTTTATGCTTTCCAAAGCCCGTCTAAAGGGAGATGACGTCCGGCTTGGGATATCGAACGGGCGGTGCGTCTGGACCATAGTCATGTCCGATTAAAGGAGTTGCCGCGATGGCTCCGAGGGTATTTATAAAGGAACGGAGGTTGGTATTTGGGGAGTTCATAATTGAGATATGAGAGAACTTTTAGGGGCATCGCTTGCAGCGATCCGCGTTTTTAATAAATTGACTCTAAAACGCGGTATGAAGCAAGTTACAGCCTCCCCGACGATGATGCCAAAAATGATTTAGAAAATCAGTGACTGTGCTTGTGGTGTTCCCATATGATGTCACGCCCAAAGTCCCCATCGAAGTCGCGCCAGGCGGCATGGATGTGATTGGCTCCATTTTGGATATTGTCGTACTCAATGAGGAAGTTGGGACCTTGAATCCGGTAATAATGAGCTTCTCCCACCTCGGCACTGCCCGCCCAAGCAAAAATAACCCGGTCCATTCCATCCTTTTCAAATTTCATTCGTCGCTCCTTGGCGACTTTGGAAGGCATATTATTCAAATAGACGGCAATCAGCTGGTTGAGTCCTTTTACTTGTCTCGCGTTTAGATCGGCGACCGATATCCCAGCATCTCCCAGCGGATACACTTTTGGATCGTTACTCGAGTAAATATCTTTTGGTGCTTTATTGGCAATCACCGCTCTTTTGCGTTGATTGCTGTTGAGCGAAAGGAGGAAGGCCCGGGCTAAGTCTTCCTCCTCTTTGAGGATACGAGCCCCTTTTTGAGGACCAGAAAGGACTTTAGCAGGATTCGCTCCCCAAAAATTAGGAGTAGTGGAGAGTAGTTTCCCATCAACGACTGTGAAATTGAGCGATAGGTGGTGTCCCTCGAAGCGCCATCCCCAAGCTCCTTCCGAGGAGGGCTTTCCGAATATGCTGGTGTAATAGAGTTCTGAATCCCGGTGATCCGATTTCTCGAGAATGAACAGAATCGACTCACTATCCTGGATTTTCTTTACTTTGGTGTGACCGATCGCACTTAGGCTTGCGCTGAGAAGGTCACTAAGCTTTTCCTCCTGGAAGGAATTGAGATCTTTTAAATCGACCCCTTTACGTTCCCCAGTGATAGGCACGAAATGCCAATTCGTGCGTTCGCCTTCGACTTCCATGGGAAAGGTGGCTCTCGCCTTCAGTTCCTTCGTTAGTGAGTCTAGAAAAGCGATGGCTGCTTTCTCCATGTCTTGGACAACGGATTCGACGGCCGGGAGAGAGGCACAGAAACTGGAGAGGCTGAGGGCAAACGCCGCGACGGGGAGTGTTCGGTTTTTCATTTGGGTAAAATAACGATGAACATTACTTTCCGGAACGCAAGGATTGGGAGCGAGGAATCTAACATCACTGCTTTGTAGCCTGATTGCAAAGTCGTTCTTTTCCGGTCGAATACTCAGAACTAAAATAGTATAAGGATGATCAGGCTGAAGTAATGAGCTATTTTATTACAGATCCTAAGGGAGCGATATTATAAAAAGTTGGCGGGTGGTGTTTTCACCTTGCCCGACCAGCCCAGGCACGAGAATTTTGGTGCCACTTCGATTCCAGGCGGGGGAGGGGTCTTGGCGAAGATCGCCTGAAATCCAGTTTTCGATACCAAAGCCCTGGGAGCGGATCAGTCTTCCATCTGAGCGTCGATAGAAATTGTAGGAATTAATTTTCTGTACCTTGTCCTTGTGTCCGTTGACAAACCAGTCGCCCTGGGGAGATAGGCTGATGTCTCCTTCGGGATCAGGAAACGCGTTGTTGTCGCCAATCTGTCCAACAACTAGATCTTGGTCTACATCGTAAATTATCTGACGCGTATCCATCGCGCCGATCATACGATGGCCGAAGTCCCATTCAGGGTGGCCGCCGAAGAAGTGTTTTAATCGCTTCAGTCCGGTTCCATCAGGATTTATCACGAAAGGGGCATTGATACGAGGGTGCTTGTTTTTATTGATGCTACTTCGCCAACCCGCTCGGGCGAAAAAGAAAATACGATCTCCGTCACGATTCCAAAGGGTGTGGTTGATAAATAACGCAAGGTCGTCAATATGCGGTTCGGTTTTTCGAATCTCCGCTGCCATCTGCTCAAAGGAGACAAGGAGTGACTGTCGGCCCGTTCTTGAATCGATGAGAAAGATTCCATCGTCCTTGGGGTGCTTGATGCCTACAGTCCAGTCGTAAGCATCTTTGTAGCCGGTTACGGGTCGTAAACGGGCCATTCGGGCATAGTTGATTGCTGCGAATGCCCCTCCCGTTTGTTTCACGCCACTATTTCCCACCGGTTGTTTGCGAGACTGAAATTCTTTGACGCGTTTTCGTTTTTCGATGTCGTAGAGAACTGTGAACACCTTGCCCGTTTCGGGATTTCGATCATTGAAGAAGAACTGTGAATCGAGAGCATCGGGATTCCAGTAGAACATGGTCCCTTGCTGGGGATTCCAGCCTTGCGTCTGCTCAAGAATCTCTATGGCGTAGTTGTTGTGAGTATCGATCAAAACCACGTCAGCCGGCTCGCCTTTTCCGGGGAGGTGGTCATGGAAGGTTGATTGCAGGGCAACGATAAACCGTTCGTTTCCGTTCCAGGGGATATTCTGAACGTGTCCAATATATCCAAAAAAAGTATGCTTCTTTCCATGCGTGATCTGCTCGACTTTTAGTTTTTCGGAGGCCTCGTTCGGGAGGATTATTGCAGGGATCGCTAGAAAAAGGAGGTAGGGGGCTAATCGTTTCATAATGCAATGGAAAAGAAATAAGCGGATAGATTTAGTTGAATATGGTAGCGGGTGATCCCCGATTGCCGATTTAAAGTGGTGCCGGCATCCTGCCTGTTTAATGATTATCAAAACAGGCTGTGAGCCTATTCGACGATTTTATTGAGGTTGCTAGGAGAGGGCCCGGTAACTTGAAAGTTATTGGGAAAGGGGATTGGACTCAAGCTGAAGTCCTTACCTATTTGTATTCAGTCAGAACCTTGCGCTCTTTGACTGGATACCATTCCTTTATCAGTTTCGCCATGCGGGCAACGACTATCGGGTGCCTGCCGGCGAGGTTTGTCTTTTCGTGAGGATCCGCTATCAAGTCAAAAAGCTGCGGGCGTTTCTCATCTCTCGGGTGGGTGGTTTTGTATCGGTTTACTTCACCGTCATAGGTGAGAAGAAGTTTCCATTTTCCTTCGATACACCAACGGAAGAGAAGAGAAGCCTCAGGGTTTTCGATGTCGGTGATATCGTGGGCAAAGCTTTCTCCATAAATAGCCTTGCGCTCAATTTTTAAACCGGATTTCATGTAGTCTAGGAGATTGTGTCCGGGGACAGGTATAGAAGGTTGCCTTGCTCCTGCTGCCGCAAGTACAGTCGGGAAAATATCAATACTGCTCACGAGTTCATCGCGAAATTCAGGCTCAAATGTGCCAGGCCAAGAGTAAAGAGTCGGTTGTCGGATACCACCTTCGTAAGGGGTCTGCTTTGAACGAGCATCATACCCATTCCTTTCGGGGTGCTGAATCCAGCCATTATCGCCCACGTAGACAATGAGTGTGTTGTCGCGGATACCCTTCTTCTCTAGATAGCCCACTAAGTCGCCGCAGGTCTCGTCCCACCACTCGATCATCGCATAGTACTTCGCAATGGTAAGGGGGTGGTCGTCTTTGTATTTGTCCAAAAGTCTCGCCGGAGGGTTGTGGGGCGTGTGCGGTAGAAAGGCGGCATACCACATGTAGAAAGGTTTATCCTCCTCGGCTGCTAAATCGATGAAGTCGAAACACTCTTTTAATCCTTCCCGGCCAATTTTCAGTCCATCATCGCCATGCCGACCGCCGGGATGGGGAAAGCCTCGAGTCATGCCGTGAGTGAATCCGCCTCGAGCATAGTTGCCCTCCCACCACTTACCGCTTTGATGGCTCAGGTATCCTTGCTCTCCTAGAAGTTCGGGAAGCGTATCGAATCCATCAATATATGAGATGAGTTGGGCTCTACGAGCGTTGTAGAGAGCGGAGTCCTTTTCCGCGTATTTGGGAGACGGGTCGTTTCCGGTTACGCCGTGGCGATGCGCGTAGTGTCCGGTAACTAAAGTCATTAAGGAAGGACGGCACAACGCGGTGGGTACATACCCGCGAGGGAAGACGATGCTCTCGGTCGCGAGTTTGTCGATGTGTGGCGTACGGACGTGGGGGTGTCCCATGAACGCGTAGTCATTCCAGGCTTGGTCGTCACTCAGCAGAAGAACGACGTTAGGTTTGTCAGCCGCGGGGGTTACAGTTGAGAATAAACCAAAGATTAGAAAGAGTAAGGAAGTTCGAATACGGCTTTTCATTGAATAATTCATTTAGGGCGAACTACGGCCCTGTTTAAAAGCTGATCTATCGGGCTATAAGGTCAATCTTTAGCGAATGCCTATGAAATAATCAAAAGTGCCCACGGGCATTTATTTGAACTGTTGTCGAAAGAGCCAAATTATCGCAAAGTGATGAGCAAGTCTTTGCTTTCCACTTGATCGCCCACTTGGACAGCGATCTGGTCGATTACCCCGTCTTCCTGGGCGTATACGGTTGTCTGCATTTTCATAGCTTCCAGAATCGCGAGTTTGTCGCCCTTCGCTACTTTGGTACCCACTGTTACAGAAAGACTGCTTACCATGGCGGGTATCGGTGCACCGATCTGTTTAGAGTCCGCAGAGTCTGCCTTATCGCGTCGCTTCGATTCAATGGTGATGGACGTATCCGTGATAACGCATTCACGGGCTTTACCGTTGAGTTCGAACGTTAAAATGCGCTCTCCATCGTCGTTGGGCTCACGCACATATATTAGTTTGACGATGAGGGTCTTACCTTCCTCGATTTCGACGGATATTTCCTCACCCGGCTTTAGCCCATAAAAGAAAGCCGGTGTCGGGAGACCGGATGCTTGTCCGAATTTCCTTATCGAGGATACGAGGCTTTTGAATACATCTGGGTACATAAGGTACCCCCAGAGTTCATCGTCGGTGCACTTGCGCTTCGTGATGGCAGTAACTTCTTCTCTCACTTTGTCGAGGTCTACCTTGGGAGCACGGGCACCAGGACGGCCTTTGTGAGCCTTGCGGTTTCCAAGCACGACTTTCTGTACCGCCTTAGGCCAGCCGCCCATAGGTTGACCTAGGCCGCCGGAGAGCATGTCCACGACCGACTCGGGGAATGAAGTTCCTTCCGGCAGGTTCACCATGTCTTTGGGCTCTACACCTTTGGTGAGAAGGAACATCGCTAGATCGCCCACTACTTTACTGCTAGGGGTCACCTTTACGATGTCCCCAAGAATTTGGTTAACCTCTTCGTAGTAACGAACGACCTCGGTCCAGCGGGCTCCCAATCCAAGAGCTCGCGCTTGCTCGCGTAGGTTTGTGTATTGTCCTCCTGGCATTTCGTGTCCATATACCTCCGCGGTGCCAAATTTGGGGCTGGTATCAAAAGGCTCATAGAATTGGCGAACTGCCTCCCAATAGATAGAAAGTTGATCCAGGTACTGTTGATTGAGCCGAGTGTCCCGCTTGTCGCCGACGAAAGCCTTTACGATCGAATTCAGGTTCGCTTGTGCAGTGAGACCGGACAGGGACGCGATTGAAAGGTCCACGATATCGACGCCGGCTTCAGCGGCTTTAACGATTGATGCCGAGGCGATACCACTGGTGTCGTGGGTGTGGAAGTGTACAGGAATAGATATCTCCGAGCGTAAAGCTTTGATTAATTTGTAGGCTGCTTTGGGGTGGCAAAGACCAGACATGTCTTTGAGTGCCAGGGTGTGTGCCCCCATGTTCTCAAGCTCCTTGGCGAAAGAGACATAGTACTCCAAGGTGTATTTATCGCGATCGGAATCTAGAATGTCACCAGTGTAGCAAACGGTGGCCTCGCAAATCGCTCCAGTATCTTTTCGCACCGCTTCCATTGCAACCTTTAGATTGGGCAGGTAATTGAGCGAGTCGAAAATCCGGAATATATCCATGCCGGCTTCAGCGGAGTGTTTTACGAAACCTTGGATTACATTGTCGGGATAATTTGAATACCCTACGCCATTGGCACCGCGTAGAAGCATCTGAAAACATACATTGGGGATTTTCTCCCTGAGATCCCGCAGTCGCTTGAATGGATCTTCCTGCAAAAAGCGCATGCAAGTGTCGAATGTCGCACCACCCCAGCACTCGAGGCTGTAGAGGTTGTGGGCGTGTTGGGCAATGCTGTCAGCTACACGGAGCATGTCGAAAGTCCGCAAACGAGCGGCAAGAAGCGACTGGTGGGCATCCCGTAGCGTCGTGTCGGTAATCAAAAGTCTGGTCTGTTTGCGAGTCCACTCGGCGAATTCTTCCGGCCCGTGTTTCAAAAGATAGTCGCGGGTTCCTTCGGGTTTTGGGGCCTTTGGATCGTAGGCGGGAGGAATGACCGGGAGACTCATTGAGGGAACTGGACGGTTCTTTACCTGAGGATTCCCGTTTACAATCGTTTCTCCGAGTAAGTTTAGGAGCTTGGTCGCTCGGTCGCGTCTGCGACGGAATTGGAAGAGTTCTGGCGTCGTATCGATCAAAGTAGTGATCGCCTCTCCGGACCTAAAAGTGTCGTGGTGAATGACGTTTTCAATAAATGGGATGTTTGTCTTGACACCGCGTATGCGCATCTCTCTCAAACCACGGTCCATTCGCTGAATGGCCAGGTCGAAGGTACGGGCGGATGCGGTCAGCTTTACCAAAAGAGAATCGTAGAAAGGCGTAATCACCGCTCCCGTTTCGCCCATGGCACCATCCAAGCGAATGCCAAAGCCAGCGGCACTTCTGTAGTTGACGATCTTCCCATAGTCAGGAGCGAAATTATGTTCTGGATCTTCCGTAGTGACACGGGCCTGAATCGCATAGCCATTTCTCGGTATATCGTCTTGTTGAGGAATCCCAATCTCGTCGCTGAAGAGTGAGTACCCTTGGGCTATTAGTACCTGGCTACGTACGATGTCGATTCCGGTTATGACTTCGGTAACAGTATGCTCAACCTGGATACGAGGGTTCATCTCTATGAAGAACCATTCGTTGGTATCAGCATCTAGAAGAAACTCAACAGTACCCGCACTGTAATAGCCGATCGATTTAGCAATTTTGACGGCAGCTTTGCAGAGTTCGAGTCGAGTCTTCTCCGGTAGTCCAATGGATGGGGCGACTTCCACTACCTTCTGGTGGCGCCGTTGTACAGAGCAGTCACGCTCGTGGAGATGGACGACGTTCCCTTGCTTGTCTCCGAGTATCTGCACCTCGATGTGCTTGGCCCGTTTGATGTAGCGTTCAAGAAATACTGCTGAGTTGCCGAAAGCGCGTTCGGCTTCACCCTGAGCTTCCTCAAGGAGCGATCTCAGGTCTTTGTGATCGTCGACGACTCGCATTCCACGACCCCCTCCGCCAAAGGCTGCCTTAATGATAAGAGGAAAGCCAATTTTGTGTGCCATCTTAATCGCCTTTGAAGAATCTGCGACTGGATCAGTTGTTCCCGGGAGCGTGGGAACATTGGCACCTTCTGCGATTTTGCGGGCTTCAATCTTGTCACCCATCCGCTCAAGCAGCTCAGCATTGGGACCGACAAAGGTGATTCCGTTCTCTTCGCAAGATCGTGCGAAGTGGGCATTTTCTGAGAGGAAGCCATAGCCCGGATGAACGAGATCGACCTTTTTTGCTTTGGCGAGATCGATGATGTTCGGAATGTCGAGGTAGGCGGCTACTGGCCCTTTGCCTTGGCCAATTAGATAGGCTTCGTCTGCTTTGAAGCGATGGACTCCGAAGCGATCCTCATTCGCGTAGATCGCTACGGTGCGGTAGCCCATTTCAGTCGCGCTGCGAAAAATACGGACTGCAATTTCGCTACGGTTGGCGGCAAGGAGTTTCTTCATAGGATAATCGAAAAAAATAGGACGGACCAATACAAATGCTGGTCCCTCGTCGTCTGTCAATTCAGGGTGGAGGGTAGCGTGCGATTATCGGTTATTTCGGTTCTCTGCGACTAGGACGATTCCATCTAAGAATTGTACAAAAACGACGGCTTGCTGGGTGCAGAGTCAATTGATAGGGGTTGTCATTAGCGGCCCTACTCTTGAAGAGTTGTCGTAAAACACCAAAGGGTTAATTGGTTGAGGGGTTGGAGACCGAGATTGCATTGTGCATTTGCTATTGAGTCCGTCCGGTTTCTTTCTGAGAAACACACGCATATTTTATAAAACCCTGTAAGCACTCCACCATGTTGACTCGATTCACCCTTTTAATTTCTATTTTCGCTATGACTTTTGGTTTCTCTACAGGTCCTGACTCAGAATTCGCTTCAAGCAAGGCACCACTGCTGCGACATGTCGTACTCTTTAAGTTCAGGGATGACGCAACCGATGCCCAGGTTGGTAAGATAGTAGAAGCTTTTGGGGAATTGCCCTCAAAGATTCCGTCCATTGTCGAGTATCAGTGGGGTACCGATGTGAGCATTGAAGGAAAGGCCAATGGGTTCACGCACTGTTTTCTAGTGAGTTTTGCTGATGATGCGGGCCGGGCAGAGTACTTGCCACATCCGGATCATAAAGCGTTTGTCGATCTGCTACTTCCTTCTCTGGACAAGGTAACGGTGGTCGACTTTTTCGCTACGGACTCGCAGGGAGCTATTGATACGGATGGAAAGCTGCGCCATGTTGTTCTTTTTGATTTCAAAGACGGAATGACTGAAAAATCCCAGCAAGCGATCGAGACGAAATTCACCTCCTTGCCGGGCGATATCTCAGAGATCGCTGCCTACGAGTGGGGCTTGAACAACAGTCCGGAAGGATTGGATGATGGATACAGCCATTGCTTTCTGGTCACTTTTGACGACGAAGCGGGCCGGGGTATCTACATCCCGCATCCGTCCCACAAAGAGTTTGGCGGAATCGTGCGACCCAACGTCGAGAAAGTGCTCGTATTCGATTTCTACAACGGAAAGTAGGGGAACGATGTGGTCAGCGATTGTGCATGATTGAGCGAAGCTGGGTAGCTCAGTGCTTTAGCCAGAGTTTCCTAAGTCATTAGTCCGTGACTTGGACTATAGCATCTGCGTAGGGTAGCCAGGATGTCGCATAAATTTGAAGCGTTCCTATTTGATCTCGATGGGACTTTAGTGGACTCGAATGGAGTCGTTGACCGAGTCATGGAAGCATGGTGCCAGCAAAACGGGGTTTCGTATTCTGAGATAAAAGACAGTAATTACGGGTCGAGATCGGTCGACACAGTGGCGGCAGTGGCTCCCCATATTGACGCGGTGCAGGCGGCGGCTGATATCGAAGCGGGAGAGCGTGCGGAGCTGGTTGACCTTAGGGAGATAGAAGGAGCCCGAAGTTTCCTTTCTCAGGTACCGCAAAGCCGATGGGCAATTGCGACGTCAAGCTACCTTATCACGGCCAAGGCAAAGCTGCGGGCGGCTCGGATTCCGATACCAAGTGTACTGGTTGCGGCGGATGGAGTGATTGAGGGGAAACCTCATCCAGAAGCTTACATGAAGGCGTCAATGGAGCTGGGGTACCATCCGGACGACTGCTTGGTTTTCGAAGATTCTGAGACGGGTGTGCGGTCTGCTCTGAATGCAGGATGTCGCGTTTTCGTCGTGGGGAGTTCGCTGGTAATGAATGAATCGAGGATCGTCGGGCGAAGCGCAAGTTTTTCAGAATTACAATTGCTTGTAGATGAGGATGGGCGATTAGAGATAGTTTTGGATTCAACGTTAGTGTAGTTGAGTTTGGCTACATTCTTAGAATTACCTCTAAAAGGGACCTAGTTATTCTACGCTGGTCCGGGCAAGCAGGGTTTCTCTACCGGTTGTTTATTTAACAAAAGTCACTCGGCCGAAAAACTCTGGATTGTGGAATTGGATCTTATCAGATTTCGAGGGATTCCATTGGCTGTATTGGACATTGGTCTGTCCGCCGAGGCGATGGAGGTTGAGACGCCAATTATCGTCGGGTTGCGGTGGGGTGTTTTTAGCGACGTGGGAAAATGCCGCGAAAGGAATGGCGACTTCGAGAGCCCAAAGACTGTCGGTGTCTGAATCATCATTGAGCGTACCAACGATTGAAGTGGCAATTTGAATGTCTGGATCCCAGGGGATTTTGCTGCCCGGACCTTCCGGATGTTGGAAGTCAAGAGATATACCTTTTACGTTCATCTCGATATTGAAGTAGTCCATCAAATTGTCAGGGTTGGGTGAGGTGAAAATTTCGACGCAATCGTCCATGTAGACGGGCGAGTCGCGATCAGTATGTTCGGCCCAGATGTGAGCGTCCTCGCAGACAAAACTGACATATAGGTATCGATCGTCCCATAAAAGTTTGGCCTTCGTTTTCTCCTTTTTACCCTCCGTCCACCAGGGGAACTGAAAATGATCGACAGGTGGTACGGACTTCCAAGCGTCCTCGCTTAATTTACCATCGATGACGATGGAGGATTGGGTGAAGGCGATTTCATGCGTTTTCAGTATTTGATCGTACGTATCCGCATCGTGGGGAGTGCACGAGGTGAAAAAGAGACCTTTTAATGCGATAAAAGGAAGGTAGAGGTGGTTTTTAGCCATAGAAGTTGAGGTTGGAAGAAGAAACTTTTAATACGCGGCTAGTGAGGTGTTTCCAGTACTGGAGACGAGAATTAGATTGGGCAATTCGCTGATTTGTTTGGATATCGTTTGCATAAAAGGATCTTCGTTCCCCTCGGTTGGAACTTCAAATCCTATAAATACGATTTTGGCGGATACAGAGCGAACTCTCATTTCAGATTAGGTATTGTCGCTTCTTACAATATTTGGCTTAGCTTTCACGCGAGCTATCTCGATCAGCGATTGGATCTTGGATCCTGCCTTATCCTGGTCCGCGTGCTGGCCGACGGCTTGGCCGAGCCGCAGGAACATTATGACCCCAAGGATAGTGAGGGTACTAGGCATAAAGACGCAGCCAAAAGTACCAAATTTAGCGGTAGTGAAGCCCGATTTACCAACACCGATAATATTTCGATCAGGGGCGAACGAAGCTCAGATGAATGTGGTAGGCAAGGTTGAATCTTGTGGCGGCCGGTCTTCCCATCCTCCAAAGCCCCACAAGTTGGCTGTCATTACGCTGATTTCGTTACCCAGTTGAAAATTTCGGGTACACCGCCTTTTTGGAATAGATCGTGATCATTTTACCTTCACCTTCCTGCATGGTTCCAATCTCGCAAACGGGAGTATCGATTTTGCCGGCACAGATAGTGAAATCATTATCCTCTAGATATATCATTATCGCATCGAAATTATCGAATTCCAAAGCGATGGAGGGTCCGTTGTCTCGGATTGCCAATCAGGATCAATGTCTGTGATGGCGAGCGGCCCCGATCACATCTCGAACTATACCCAAGATGCATCCTTTTCCAATCCTTAGACGGTTGGACTGAGCCCAAGCTTCTTCTCGTAAAAGTCGCAGGCACTTAGCATATTTGTAACAGGATAAACGGTGAGGACAATATCGGCGACTTTTATCGAAATCAACAATAGCTGATGGTGTATTACAAAAACAGTCCTAGAGAAAGAAAAGTCTCTATGGTTCCTCCGTGGGGGTGACCAGCGATCCTGATCTGGCGTCATTGTCTGACCGGGAATCCTCTCGTCCAGAGATGATCGTCTCCGCTTGGATTGTGTAGCCGAATTCCGCGGCAAGCTGGGCTCTATCTAGATAAATAGTGTGGGCGGTTGTTTCGTTCTTAAGAAGGCTTCCGAGATAGACTTTTTGCGGGAAACCACCATTCTGGACGATTTCCATGGACACGCTATCGAGTCGTTCGGTCCCTCGGTTTTCGACAGTTACGACAAGGGGGATCGCGGATTCGGTTGCTTGCGAGTAGTCTAAATAGAAATCGCCGACAGCTGCATCGTAAATGTTGGATTCGTCGCGACTTAAAACCCGATCTACATTCAGGGTTCCATTTCCGGTCTCAACATCCACACCGGGAGCACCGCCATCGTCTGCATATTGAAAAAGAAGATCTGCGGCCTCCTGTGGGTCGAGGCTTGGATTGAGGGAGAGAGTGGCCGCAATACTGCCAGAAACATAGGGAGTAGCGGCCGATGTTCCGGAGAAACTGACCCATTCTTCATCACCCCAGGCAGCGAAGACCCCCACACCCGGAGCCGCAATATCTACCGAGGGACTGTAGTTGGAAAACTCTGCTCGTTGACTATTCGCATCTATGGCCCCAACCCCGATCACACCTTGAAACTGGGCAGGGTAGGGAACAAAGTTGCCCCCGTCATTGCCAGCTGACGCGACCAGAGCGACTTCCTTTGATAAGGCATAGGCGACCGCGTCGTTGAGAACTCGAGTGTAACCGTAGCTTCCAAGGCTCATACTGATAACTGATGCTCCCGAGTTGACTGCCTCAATAATGCCCATGGCTAAAGTAAAGCTATCGCCAAGACCTTCAGAATCCATGACTTGAATACTTATTAAGTTCGCGGCAGGTGCGATTCCGAGACCACCTTCTCCAATCAGGATTGATGCGATAGCAGTGCCATGGCCGTTGTATTCGGAATCAGGGTTTCCAGAAGAATCGACCAGAATTTTTCGCTCGATACTTTTATCCCTTAGAATAAAGTGCTCGTCTATGCCGGTATCGAGGATCGCGACCTTGACGCCTTCGCCCCAATCTTCGTTTTCCTTAGGAACGCCTAGCCATTCGAGAGCCTGCTTATCGAATGGAACACCTGCTTTTTCGCTTGGAGAAGGGTGCGGATTATTGGGTGCTGTAACGACGTAGTTATAGTCAAAGGACGCTTCGCTTCCGGCTAGGTTAAAGATTCGACTGGCCGCTTCTTTGTTGTCAATACCGAGGCGAATAGAATTCAGAAGGTCGCTTCTATCAATAATTCGGATGCCATTGTTTTTAGAGGAAGCTAGAAAAGCCCGATAGGTTTGCGGATCTGCAAAAGACACTAGAAGCTCACTCTGTTTTGCCAATCCATCTGGCGGCGAGAATTCAGGCATCGTATCAGTGCCTTCGTTTTCAAATGGAAGCGATTCTGCGAGTCCAACAAAGTCAGGCAGTGGGGTTGGGTCCTTCTTTTCTCTCCAGGAGGTATCATCTGGATCCTCGGCCTGAAATAGACCATCGTAAGCATGCCGGCCTCCGAAATAGATAACGGTCATAGTGGCTACCAGTAACGGGAGGCGATACCTCATCAATCGAGACTTTAAAAAATGGCCATTGGGTTAAGGGGTGAACCTGTTCCCCCTTCGACTGCGAGCGGAGCGAAAGTGATTAGAAAGTCCCATCGCTTGAACTCTTTCGCTTTCTGACTCAGCTCTTCAAGATCGAGGTTGTCAAGCATGTGAACCCCCATAGAGTGTAGCATTAGAAGATGAATAGGGCTGTTCACGCCTGGTATTCCTGAAGGCGATACCTCGCTGCCACCATCGCTTCCCAGAACGGAGATGTCGCGTTCCCTCAGCCATCGAGCGGAGGTAGCATGCAGTCCGGCCTGTGTACCGTTCCAGGGGCCAGCGACTTCACGCCTCGCCCATCTCCCGGTGTAGATTAGGACGACATCGCCGCTGGCTATTTTGACGCCTGCCTTTTCTTCCCAAGCATCTAAATCGCTTGGATAAATCGCGGTTCCAGGATCTAGGTAGTCGACTCCTTTCAGAGCGGGAACGTCTAAAAGAATGCCTCGAGAAAAGACGCCGTTCTTCAGATTGTTTACGTCGAGTTTTGTTGCACCCTCCGGAGTCACCACTTTGGCGGAGATCCCGTTGTAGAGAGTTTGTTCGTGAACGTAGTGACAGAGTGAATCGATGTGGGAGTGGGCGAATCCATGGTAGGAAACGGAGAAGTTATCCGAGCACCACTGGGCATGCAAGTTTTGACCATCCGAAAGCATTTTGTGCTGGAACGGATTCGGGTTGTCGGCGGCAAGCTCTGTTTCGACATCCCGAGCGAGGGAAACGGATATTCCGAGTTGAACGAGTTTAGCGGCCTCTTTACGTTTTTGAGGAGTTATAAGATTGATGGCTCCCAATTGGTCGTCCGTGCCCCAGCGACCCCAATTGGACAACTCCTCTAACATGGCGAGGATGTCGTTTTGAGTAAGCTGATTTTCGCTTTGTGCTTGGAGGTAGCTATTTGGAAAAAGCTGGAATAGTAGGAGAGAAGTGAAGAGGTATCGAAATTTCACGTTATGGAAAGAGGGTGTTGAATGGCCGCTTTAAAAAATGATGAGGAAAAGGGGGAACCTTGTGGAATAGGTTTAGTTCTGCCATGCCTTTTCTCGTCGAGTTATTAGCTCCTGATAGGGTTCGTCGATGTCGCCAACTTCTTTTTTCAGAGCGAGAAGTCTCTGTTTGAGTTTTGCGGCAACTTCAGCGTAAACAGGGTCTGTGTAAACGTTTTGCTGTTCATAGGGATCTTTCTCCAAATCGTAGAGTTCTAGTCCGGCAGGAGTGGGCTTGGCTTTGGAAATATCCCATGAGGAAATCATATGCATGTTGGCCTCGGTTACAACTTCGGTTTTATTGGCGGTTATGGCGTTGAGGGTTGGGTGGATCGGAAGACCGTAGTAAAATATGAGTTTGTAGCGTTCGGTTCTAAGGGCGTAGTGAGCTGGAGTATCGTGGTGAGCACGATGCATCCAGTATCGGTAGTAGGTATCACGCCTCCAGTTTCGGGGAGTTTTGCCGGCTAGGTTTCTGCGAAAGGACTGCCCTTGCATTTCCGACGGTGCTTTGACGCCAGCGTAGTCAAGTAAACTTGGGGCGAAGTCCGTGTTGTTAATGATATCTTTGTTGATGCTATTGGCGTTAATTTCCTTTGGATAGCGGACGATGAACGGCATGCGCATGGATTCTTCGAAAGCCCAGCGCTTGTCAACGCGATCATGCTCGCCGAGCATCATACCTTGATCACTGGTATATACGACAAGCGTGTCCTGAGTCAGCCCAGCTTGATCTAAGTAGTCGAGAATGCGACCGACGTTTTCGTCAATGCCAGCGACGCACCGTAAGTAGTCTTTTAGATAGCGTTGATAGGCGGCACGGGTTTGTTCTTTCTCGTTCATTCCGGATATATTAAGAGCCCCGTTAGGCCAGATTTTAGACTGCATCCGAGAAACGCGATTACGTATTTGGTTTGTGGGGCCAACAGTACTTCCGAAATTACGAGATCCATCGGAGCGATCGGAATTGTCCTCGAAAAGGGAATGAGGCTCTGGTATTTCTGTTTCTGAATACAGATCCTTAAAGCGAGGCGCGTACTCCCACAAACCGTGGGGTGCCTTGAAGTGGCACATGAGGAAGAAGGGCTTATCGCCTGTTCTTTTTTCCCGGAGCCAATCCAGGGTCTCATTGCCTATGACATCGCTCGAGTGGCCCTCGTGCACCTCCCCTCCCTGGTTAGCGTCTTTCCATGGCTTCCCCTTCTCTTTGAGCAGAGGGTTAAAATAGAGACCCTGGCCAGGCAGCACTTTGTAGTAGTCGAAGCCGACCGGTTCAGAATGCAAGTGCCATTTGCCAATAATCGCAGTCTCGTAACCAGCTTTCTGCATTTCGACGGCTAGGTTGGGTTGATGGTCTCGATTCCAATTATCGGCAAGTGTAAGGACTCCATTTTTGTGACTGTATTGTCCACTCAGTATGGTAGCACGGCTAGGTGTGCAGATAGAATTCGTGCAGAAGACGTTTTTAAGAAGAATGCCTTCGTCGGCCAGACGGTCAATATTTGCGGTGGGGGCAACTTCTTTTAGGTGGCTGCCGTAGCTGCCAATCGCTTGCCAGGTATGGTCGTCCGACATGATGAAAACGATGTTAGGTTTAGATGCGGCGTGCCGCGAGAAACAGGTAAGGGCAGCGATGCACGCGCCAATTTTTAAGAGATGCCATAAGGTGTTCATGGGAATTCGAGATTTCGTCATTAAAGTGTTATTTAGAAATTCGGTGTGGATGTGAATAGACATTCATGGTGGGGTTTCGTAAGAAACCAACTAAAGTGATTCCGCATTCACGAGCTACTGAAATCGCTAGTGATGAAGGTGCGGATACAGCGGCTACAATAGGAATTCGAGCCGCTAAGGCCTTTTGAATGATTTCGAAAGAAACACGACCGCTAACCATGAGGATATGGTTTTCGAGCGGCCAGATGTCATTGAGCAGTGCAAAGCCGATCACCTTGTCAAGGGCATTGTGGCGTCCCACATCCTCTTTGAGACAAAGCAGATTGCCCGCTTTGTCGAATAGTCCGGAGGAGTGGAGTCCACCGGTCTTTTCAAAGACAACTTGACTTTTTCGCAATCGATCAGGAAGCGAAAGTAGAGTTGCCCGCTCAATTTTACAGTCACTCTGGATATCTGGATACGAGTTTCTAATAGATTCGATGGACGTTTTTCCACAAACGCCACAACTAGCTGATATCGCTCCATAACGGTGAGATTCGATTTTTTCGGGGTTCACACCCGTGCTCATTCGTATCCGAATCGTGTTTTCTGGATTTGACGCCATGCGACATCGATCGATGTCCTTGAAATCCGACTTTGAATAAGTGAATCCCTCGGTTGTCATAAAACCGGCGGCGAGCTCCTTGTCGTTACCAGGGGTCCGCATTGTCACCACGAATGGGCGATTGCCGATCCGGATTTCCAAGGGCTCTTCCACTACTACGTTGTCATTGAGCGAAGTGGCTCCTCCATCCGCGTGAAGGCGAGCAACTGCACTTTTTGCGATTCCGGGTGTATTGAGGTTTTGGTTCACGTTTAAAATGTATTACTTAATCTCAGTTTGTGCTAGGTCAATCCTCAGGAAGGAGCCTATTGAGAATTTTTTGCTTCTTTCCATTACTATTTGACGGTGTAAATTACGGTCTCTCCTTGAAGCCCCGTAAGTCCCAAGCCGGAAAAGGCGATGACTTCGGACGGACCGATTCGAGCTGATTCGATTGTTCCTTCCAATATCTGGAGCTTCCATTCTTTGCCTTGCTTCGTTTGAAGGATCCAGAATCGAATGTTCGATTGTGGAGCGATTCGGATTTTGTATCCTTTTCCCTCGGGAGTGATCGCGATGGCAGGAGAGCCGGGCTTTTCCCCTTTTATCCAAGGGGATGGAGGGACCAAAGCGGGTGATTGGTAGACGGTTTGTTTGAGAAGCTTTTGGACGCCCTTCTGATCTTTTATCAAACTGTCTGCGCTCCAGTGAGAATGTCCAGGGGCACCATTGCTGGCGGAACGAATAATCGAGATCTGCTTCTGTATCTCGTAAGCGGGTCTTTGGTTACCGACGCGATCGGTAGCGATGCCTGGCCACAGATGTCGCTTCTTTTTGTTCTGTCTGATCCACCAGTTCAGAAGCTTGGGGAAACTTTGACCTTTTGAGTCGATACTCCAATAAAGTTGAGGCATCATGTAGTCCACCCAACCCTCGTGCATCCATTTGCGGGAATCGGCATACAGCAGTCCATAGGCATCCAGTCCGGCTTCGGTTCCTCTGGGAATTCCGGGTCGCCAAATGCCGAAAGGGCTTACGCCAAATTTCACCCATGGCTTAGCTTTTTTGATTTGGGAATACAGTTCCTTGATGAATCCGTTTATATTTGCCCGTCGCCATGGGTCGCGATCTCCCCTACCGAATCGTTCGAACGTATCAGAATCTGGAAAGGGGTCTGGTTTCTGGTTGGTTGGATGCGGATAGGGGTAGAAGTAGTCGTCTATGTGAACGCCGTCGATGTCGTATCGCTGAACAACGTCCAGCATGAGTTGTATCGTGTAGTCACGTACCTCCGGATTTCCCGGATCGAGCCAAAGGTAATCTCCGTAATGCTTTATCCAGTCTTTTCTTGTATTCGAAATGTGCGTTTTGGATACCTGGTTCTTAAAGTTGGTTTGTGCCCGGAAAGGATTGAACCAAGCATGAAGTTCAAGTCCTCGCTCGTGAGACTCCTCAATTGCGAATTTCAGAGGATCGTATCCGGGGTCTAAACCCATTTTTCCTGAAAGGTAGGGCGACCAGGGTTCGAAGTTAGACTGATACAGGGCATCGGCGGCGGGACGCACTTGGAGGATGATTGCGTTTAGCCCACTGGCCTGAGCGGTATCCAATAACTTGATCAGTTCTTCTTGCTGTATTTCTTTTTTCAGACCCGGCTTGGATGGCCAGTCGATATTGTAGACCGTAGCCACCCATGCTGCCCGAAATTCCCGATCAATTTTAGGCGGCTTAACCGATGCCCCTACTGAGTTAGCTTGGTAAAATAGTAATGAGAGGTTAGCGACTACTAGCCACTGAGACAGGAAGTTGAACCAGGGACTAGGCATCGGCCGAAAAGAGATAGGCATCTTGCTTCGGGTTTCCCAGCGCACCCTCACGAATGAAATCCACAACCTTAAAGCCGGTTCCAGGAGCGAGAGAATCGGCAACGAATTTTTGCGGGTGAAAGGCTGCACAACGATTTGAGCCTACGGATTCACCTCTCTTGATAACCAATCTGCCGTTATAAAACGCCGCCTTTTCTGATTCAGAGAGGTGGTTTAGATAGTGGTCTCCATGGACCGTAATCAGTAAAAGCCCGTCGGGCTTGAGGAGTCGACGCATTTCAGCCATCCAAAGTGTCTGGAGTTCGTGTGTCAAATGCGTGAATACGGAAAAAGCGTAGATGAAGTCAAAGGATGAGGAACGGTATCGGGTGGGGGGATGAAGACGATTCGTGCCGAACATGGCGAAGTCTAAATTCGCATCACACCAGGCGATGCTCGGTCTACTGATATCTGTACCGTGCAAGTGGACGGTCTCATATTGACCCAAGTGCCGAAGGACTCTTCCGCAGCCACAGCCAAAGTCCAATACTGATTCTTTTGAACCAAACTCAATCCCTTGCTTACCCAATACAGATACAATTGTTTTTACCCCCAGTTCTCCCCCGTCTATAAACCATTTTAGATCAGGGTTGCCGGCGACACCTTGCCTTAATTCAGCACCTGGAATTGGCAGGCCGCTATCGTCAATCAGCTTGGCCCCTTTATTGGAAACCTTTACGCCGATTCGATCCTGGATTCGTTTCCAGATAGGAATATTCGTTGGTTTGAATGAGCTCACGGAGATTAGTAGCCGACGCCGGATAAAAAGGGATCGACTTCGAATAGACTAAGCGGAAAATGAAATCAGTTAGCAAGGTAGAATCACATGGGGAAGCCGACTAGGTTTTGTCGGCTACGTAAATCAGGTAGGCAGTGCGCTTTGCGGAAACATGTGACTTTGCCGGAACTGACGTCATTTCGAAACCCGCTCGTATGAGGCGCTTTTCGAATCCCTTATCCGGCCCGGCGGACCACACGACCACCCGTCCTCCAGGTCGAAGGGCTCGAAAAAGCTCTGATAATCCTGCTTGGGAATAGAGAGAGTCATTTCCGGGTGAGACCATAGCGATGGGCCCGTTGTCGACGTCCAGGATGATCGCATCGTACTTTTCGGGCTCGGCATCTCTAATCGTCTGGATCACATCTTGAGCGATCGCTTTAACCCTGGAGTCTTTAAGTAAGTAGCCGTTGAGTTTTGAAAGGTGGTTGCGGTTCCAGTCGATGACATCGGGTAAGAGTTCCACGAGATCTATTTGGCAATCCCTACGGATGGTGCTTAAGACACGTTGAAGTGTGAATCCCAGTCCCAGTCCACCTACGAGAACGCGTTCAATCGATTGCATTTTAAGTCGAGCGAGACCGAGCTCTCCCAGCAGCTTCTCAGAGGCGTTCAAGCGAGAGTGCATGAGTTCTTGGCCATCAAAGCTGATAGAGTAGTCCCCATCCTGCTCAAACAGAGACAAAATCCCTCCATCAGCGGTTTTGGTATCTGCAAGTTTGATTCTCGGTTTCACTCCTTAGCATCTTCCTTAGCGATTATGAGTGAGGGCAACGTTTTTCAATCTGAGATGGTTGAACTAGGAGAGTTGTTCGGTAGACCCAACTGCATTAGGGATAACTTACTCATAGCTTCGCCCGATTCACATAGGAGCTTCAATTATCTGAAGTGAGGAAGCGGAATAGCTCTATTGGGAGGGATCGACCGTATTGAATCGTTGGAGGTAATAAAAATTACCAACAAAGAAAATAACGATTAAAAATTAGATCCTCGTGGTTGGGGCGATTGTGTCGATGGGGCTTTAAATCGCCTTGGCCGTGCTGCATACGACCAGAGGAGCTAGGCGGGTTTGGAGGGAAACTACCGAAAAGATTCATTACGAGCTCGATTGGATTATTTCCAATTGTGCTCTGGGCAAACCAACGGACGGAATCTGGTTCGAAACCTTATGCAACGAGAAGATTTCGCACTCCCGCCAGAAATGACCAATTATGCTGATGACTACACAGGTTCTGCGGTGAAGGTGATGAATTTGACTAGCAACTATTGTCAAAAATTCCATCATGCCAGTTGGTTTATACGAACATGCCCTATTCCAAGATGACTTTATATTTTCTAAAAATTGGGCTATTCGGTCTTACTGCTGCTCGCCACCGTTTTAGTCGGAACTTTTTTCAATCTATGATTACAGCGTTCCTTCAGGGCTGGTCGGTTTAGATCGGCCCTTTTCTTTCTGGTGTTAAAATGACAGTTTGGTTGGATATTAGTGCTTTGAAGTTGGCGCTCGGGGGCGATCCGTAGGCGTCGGCAGAGTGCCGAAAAATCAGTTCTTACGGTATTCCTGCATGAGGTTCAAAGTGGATTCTCTTATGCTGAAGAGGGCTCTTCGAATGTCGACCTGCCAGGATTCCTTTTCTCCTTTGAGGGAACTAGCCGCTTCCAAGGTGGAAATGGTCATATGGATAAGATGCAAGGCCCGCTTTAAGGTGGCGACTACAAAACCAGATTCAGGATCGACGCCTTCCGCGACCTCTTCAAGGGCTCCAATGAGTTTGCTGACTGTCAATTGAGAATGCCACAGGAGTTGGTTCCATGGATTGCTGCTTTCTTCGTTCAAAAATTTTCGAGATTCCGTCTCGAAGAAGATCCGGGAGGTAACATCCATCATCTCGGAAATGAGAGGGTGGTTGGGCAGATATCCATTGGGGGAAGATTTTCCTTCTTTGAGCAAACCGTCCTCGTTCCACAACTCATCCTGTTCGTCTGGATAATCAATGCTTTCGATTTCCCAGCCCACGGCTTTAGCGACAAGCTCTTCGCAATTAGGGTCGTCCCCATACTTTTCAAAGAGCTCCATCAGCATATTAGTACGGGCGTCAGACTTTTGCAAATACGCCTCCCATTGAAATTCATTCATTTCTCCTGATGAAGAGAGTGGGTCATCTTCGGGTTCTATGGCATTTGCCAAGTTGTCCATGAAGTCGAACATCGCTTGCTGGTTCATGAGCCGTTGCTCGATTTCCTCGTTCTCTGACAAGCTCCAATGTGGAAGTGTAACCGTCCATCTGTAGTCTGTCGTCTCGATTAGAACTCGGCCATTTCGCTCGCTGAACCATTCCAAATAGAGGCAATTGCCAATGACGTATGGGATTTGTCCGTCAACAAATTCGCCGATCGCGGTTTCCGTGTCGACTGGAATTTTAACTTTCTTGGATGCCGTTATATCCCCGACCACCCCTTCTTGGCAGATCTCCAATCCGGTGTAATCACCTACAGTCGGTTCGGGATTTTCGAATACAAGTTTTGCTCCGGCCAAGTCGCGGTAGCAATTTCCTTTGAGTTTCAGCTCTACCGGTTGGTTTAAGCCTTTGAGCCAGATGAGACCCGTTACCTTGCCCGGAATACGGTTTTGAATTTCTCCTTTTATGAGGTGCTGATCGAGCCTCCATGCCATAGAACACAAAGTTGGACCGTAAGTTTGCAGTGTCAACTACACGGTTTACGCTAATGAGGAGGAAGGGAGATTTCTGAATTTTTTGATAACCGGGAGTCATCTATTGTGTCTATCTGAAAAATTGGTCGAAGACCATTGCTTCCATTCTTCAAAACCCTATTGTTTTAACAACAATGAGTGAGTGTCTAACGCTTTTAAAGGAACTCGTGGCCAAGCCCAGCGTAAATCCGGTTTATGGGGGACCGGGCGAGGCCTATGTCGAGAGTTTCGTGAGCGACTTTCTCAAGAGCCATAGCATCGAATTTCGAGTTCAAGAAGTGCTGCCAAATCGAAACAACTTAGTGGCTCGAATTGGTCCTGACGATCGACCGGCGGTTCTAGTTGAGGCTCACATGGACACAGTTGGTGTCGCGGGCTGGTTCGACGGAAGCCCCTATGATTTGACGGAAAAGGAAGGCAAGTATTTCGGCCGGGGAGCTTGCGACACGAAAGCGAGTCTAGCGGTTTTTATGCTATTGGCTCGAACGCTTGCCCAGGCTGACACGCCTTTGAGGCATTCGCTGGTTTTTGCCGCAACCGTTGATGAGGAGTCCAAGCAATTAGGTGCGTTCAAGCTCGCTGAACTGGTCGGGGAACTCAACATCGTAGCGGCAATCACCGGCGAGCCGACACAAAGCACCCTCATTACCAAGCACAAGGGAGCCTGCCGCTACAGCATCGAGTCTCAGGGGAAAGCGGCCCATGGCTCCAATCCGGAACTTGGAGAAAATGCGATCTATAAGATAGCACGAATTGTTGAGAAGCTAGATCGGTACGCCGAATTGCTCTCCCAGGAAGATAGGGCGTTTATCGAAAAAGGAAGCTTGAACGTCGGGAAGGTGACCGGGGGAATCGGATTTAATATCGTTCCCGACAGCTGCACCATTGATGTGGACCGAAGACTTGGAATTGGAGAGAGCATGGAGGAGGCGCGGGAGGGGATAGAAACCATCGTCCAGTCGGAGGCGAAAACGGAAGTGTCGACCTTTTTGGAGCGGCCAGCTCTGAATACAGAGAATGATAATTGGTTCCCGCAAGCCTTAGCGAAAAGTGCGGAGAAAGCGGGGAGTCAAACCGACTTTAAGGAAGTCGCGTTTATGACGAATGGCGTAGCTTATTCGGCTGCGGGGATCCCAACGGTTGTGTTTGGTCCAGGAGATATCGAACAAGCGCATAAGGCTGACGAGTTTGTAGAGGATGGAGAGATGGAGCGGTCCTTGTCTATTCTTAAAAATTTCTTCCTGTCATAAAATCGTAGATACATAGAATGAGATTTTAAAGTATTAGCCAGCTCAGATTTTCTGAGAAATCGATTTTGTGTTTTTAGCCATATATAGCTAGTGGCCGACTGTTATATCTGATTGTTAGGGTGTCGCTAGATAGAGAAAATAAGGATTTGGGTGGTCTTCGGCGTACCAGGGTTACTGACAGCAGGTTTAGGATTAGTATTTTGTGTATCTCGGGGACTCTATGCGAAACCTCGGCTGCAGATAAAGATTTTGGATATTTTGGATGGGAGCTAGGTGAAAGTGCAGACGAAAGAAACCTATTGGGGATGAGCAATCGATCGTGGATGGGCTTAAGTTGACTAGAGACCTGACCTATGGCGGAATACTCGAGAAGAACGGAGTAAACGAACGCAAGGGTTAGACGATTGTGAAAAAAATTTGGTATTTGAGAGGTAGGTTACTTGCATTAACCTTTGGGTTTGGTTGACACTCGGACTAGAGTGTAGCGATCATAAGTTTTGAAATCCCTTAAGTAGCTATGGAACCCAAGCCAAATCCCGGTTGCTGCATGCCAACCAAACCATCAATTACTGGAGAGTGTTTAGCTGTAAATCAGTGTTCTGAAGATCCAGGATCCAAGCGGTCACCCCATTACGGGAGCCATGAAGGAATGGTCCTTATCGAAGCGGGATCTTTCCTGATGGGAACAGATAGTGATAAAGGCTGGGAGGCAGATGGAGAAAAGAAGGTGATCGAAGTCTATATGGATCCTTATTGGATTTCACGTTGCTGCGTAACGAATCGCGAGTTTGGAGAGTTTGTGGATGATACCGGGCATGTCTCGGAAGCGGAACAGTTTGGCTGGTCATATGTATTCCATATTCTCTTACAGAAGTCGGTTCTGAAACGCATCAAGCCACAAAACGTGCAAGGGCTCGAGTGGTGGTACGGTGTAGAGGGAGCCTATTGGAGAAAGCCTGAAGGTCCTGGATCAAACGTTAAAAAGAGGATGGACTATCCGGCGGTTCACATAAGTTGGTCAGACGCAGTTGCTTATTGCCAATGGAAGGGAAACCGTCTCCCAACGGAAGCGGAGTGGGAGAAAGCTGCACGAGGAGGTTTAGAACAGAAAATATACCCTTGGGGAGATGAGCTTCACCCTGAAGGGAAGCATCGCTGTAATATTTGGCAGGGAAATTTTCCGTTAGCGAATACGGCAGAAGACGGTCACGTGGGGCCCGCTCCGGCAAAGTCGTTTCGTGCCAATGGATTTGGAATGTACAATTTGGTGGGTAATGTTTGGGAATGGTGTAGTGATTGGTTTTCACCGAACTGGCGCTTAACCCATAAGGAGCCGAATCCTCAAGGTCCCGATACGGGTGCTAGAAAAGTTATGAAGGGCGGGTCCTATCTTTGTCACGACAGTTACTGCAACCGTTATCGGGTTGCTTCTCGTACTTCGAATACCCCTGATTCCTCAACGGGAAACCTAGGATTCAGGACCGCAATGGATGCGTAAGTTCCGGGGACGAACTAGTCCTCGGACCTGCGACGACCAATGCGAAGGGATTGGGGCTTACTTTGCTCTTCCAGATCGAGTCTTGTAACGCTCCAATCTAGTTGGGCAGTATCGAGATACTTCTGAATTTCGGCTATTCCCGAGTCGGAAGCGGTCCCTTTTTCTTCGAATTCGAATTGTAGCCCTTCCAAGCATGCAAGGAGGACTTCAGCGTCTGAGTTTTGGTCGGCAATTCTCGACCCGCGTTCTTTCAGCTCCTTTCAACGTTCCTCGAGCTAAGCTATTCGCTCTATCGTTTCTGCAGATTCAGGACCAAATGCCTCACTGTGCTTTTAAAACTCGAAGAGGATATTTTCCGCTTTTGTATGAGCCTCCTTGAGCTTCTGGTTGGAACCCTCCAGTTCGGAAATGCGAGAAATCGCTTCTTGCAGATAACTCTTTAGCTGATTGGAGGATTCCTCGGTCGCAACTTTGGTAGGATCGTTCTTTTTGAAGAGGTAGGTGGAGGCCTGTTCTACTTTGATCATATTCTCCCAATTGGCTTCGACTTCCTCCTCTTTCGAAAGCAGCGGTGTGTTAATGATTTGCCGCAAAGAGGATTCGATCCCCCTCCTGTGAGAGCTGGATCGGATTGAATGATTATCTTTTTTTCGAGACTGGATTCCTATGGGCTTCGCGATAGGAAAAACCTTTCAGTCTGCTGTCTGATTTTAGCATTTTGAAAGCGTATGGATCCATTGCTTCTCAAGGGGAAAAACTTAAAATTTCATAGACGACTCAGAGCGGTAGTACCGGGTAGTCTATCATTACCCAGATTAAGGGCGAGGTAACGCTTGTTAGAAAACGCCTTGGCTGGAATGAACCTGTTTTTGTGGAGGTAGATTTCAAAGGTAAGCCAAGTCTCTAACCTTTTAGAGGGAAGATTAAATGACCTAGGAAAAGCGACCACTATCTTATTGAAAGGTTATTTGAAAGTGGGTCACTAAATAATTTTTTTAGAGGATCTTAGAACGAATCGGCGACTGCAACGGCTTTTAAAAGGGCGGATGCTTTAAAGATCGTCTCCTGGTATTCAGAGGTAGGATCTGAATCGGCTACAATTCCCGCTCCCGCTTGAATGACCACTTTGTTACCACTTATCATCGCAGTGCGGAGCGTTATGCACGAGTCGAGATTCCCATTGTAACTGAAATAGCCTAGGGCCCCCGAATAGAACTCACGCTGGTCGGGCTCGCTTTCCGAAATAATTTGCATTGCCCGAATCTTGGGAGCGCCGCTTACCGTTCCTGCTGGAAAGGTGGCTCGCATAAGGTCGAAAGCGTTTTTCCCGGACTCGATCTTCCCTTCCACTTGGGAAACGATGTGCATGACGTGGGAATACCGCTCAATCGTCATGTAGTCGGGAACGGATACGGACCCGTATTCGCAGACACGACCGATGTCGTTGCGAGCCAGATCTATGAGCATTAGGTGCTCCGCTTTTTCTTTCTCGTCCGCGAGAAGGTCTTTTTCCAATTCCAAGTCTTCTTCTTCGGTCTTTCCCCTATGCCGTGTGCCAGCGATCGGACGGATCTCTACTTTGTCGCCGGTTAGCTTTACGTGGACCTCTGGAGATGCACCTACGATAGCGAATCCGTCCGCTTCAAGCAGGAACATGTAGGGCGAAGGATTTACCGTGCGCAGAGCACGGTATAGATCGAGCGGGCTCTGCTTGAAGTCTTTCTCAAATCGCTGGCTCAATACGACTTGGAAAATGTCACCCGCTCGGATGTACTCCTTAGATCGCTCTACCAGGTTTTCGAAGTCCTCTTTGATAAAATTGCCGTCAGGGATCTCGATGTCCTTCGACGTTTGGAGCGTAACCGGGCTTGCTGGGTTTGGCTTCGCTAAGGTTTCGCGAAGTTGCCCGAGTTCGGTTAAAGCCGCCTCGTAAGCGGCTTGGGGGTTCTCATGAGCATTCAAACGTGCATTGACGAGAAGCCGAATTGTCTGTTTTGCCCGATCGAAAATGACTATGGAGTCCGCCAGCATGTAGTAGCTCAATGGGGACTTGTGATGGTTTGACTTGGCCCTTGGAACGGTTGGTTCAACTCTACAAATGTATTCATACGACACGTACCCGACTGCACCGCCAGTAAATGGAGGAAGTTCAGGAAAGTCGATTGGGTTGTACTGGGCCATTTCCTCTTCGATGAGGGAAAGCGGATCATTTGGAGTGGGGATGGTGCGCAGCTCCTGACCGGTTTCCTCGATACAGGTCGTGTCCCAGTCGCTTCGAAAGATTTTCCGAGGCCGGCATGCGATGAACGTGTAACGCGATAGCCGTTCGCCGCCCTCGATGGATTCGAGAAGGAAAGCGGGACTTTCCGATTTGAGCTTGGCGTAAGCGGTCACCGGAGTTTCCAAATCCGCCATGAGATCCGCATAGACGGGAATGAGATTCCCTTTCTTTGACAAGGCTTCAAACGTCTCGAGATCGATATTGGGCTGTAGGTTGTGTGACATCTCTTAGGTCGGGGCAACGTTAAGAGACGAAGCACCAGTGTCTATGAAATTCGGATGACGACTCCTTTGGCTAGGAGCTTGTATCAACGTATTTATGCAGAAATGCGGGTGGATTGTCGCCCCTATAGTACTGGGTATAGTTTTTCCAGTCTTCCAGTTTGATTAGGTCTCGAGGGTTTCCTCGTTTAGCCATTCGTTGGTGCCTCGTCTCCGGATCACAAGTGATGAAATGAGCGCAAACGCTCGTACCAAATCTCAATTTCAGTTTTTCCAGCCAGTTGGCGTCGCGAGCCTCGAGGGTGAATGGACCCACCAAAATGACATTATTGTGGTAAAGATTGTCTTTGGCAATGGCGAATAGGGTTTCGTAAATAGGCTCTCGAAAAGAGTCTTTAAAGACCGGGCTATCTCGATCGTCGGGGTTTTTTGTCGCCAAATCCAGCCCGGCTCGAACGACCCGTTCAGTGGCGGAGTCAATGTCGATGAGGGAGGCTTTTTTTTCTTTCGCCAATCGCTTGGCGTAAGTCGTTTTGCCCGCTGCGGGAGCTCCCATGACGATGTGCAGCGTATTCATCCGTTTTTAAGCTGGCTTTGGATTGGGAAAGTAGGGAAGGCTATTTAGTTTTCGCATCATCGATTCTATCACGTTTCCGAGAACTCCACTCTTGATAAACGGAGTAGATTAGAAAGGCGACCGATACTATGGTAAAGGAGGCGGCAATCGGGCGGGTTATCATGGGCACGAATGAACCTTCGGACATTTGCAAACCAGAACGGAGTTCAGATTCCATAATTCCGGCCAGAACATAGCCAATGACGAAAGGCCCAAGTGGGAATTTCGCTTTGTCCAGAATAAATCCGAGAACGCCAAAGCCAATCACGACCCAAACATCGAACATGCGATTCGAAGGAGCGTAGGCTCCAATCAGACAGAACGCGAATACAATGGGAATTAGGTAGGCACGGTTGATGTTGATAACCTTGGCTAGTCCGCGAGCGGAGAAAACCATGATGAGAAACATCACGATATTTGCAATAATGTACCCAGTCATTAGCGACCAGACTAGATCTCCATTGGTTTGAAAAAGCAGGGGTCCTGGTTGGATCTGGTGCATGATCATTGCTCCTAGTAAAATCGCGTCTACTGGTGCTCCAGGAATCCCAATTGTGATGAGGGGAATCAGAGCTCCTCCCGCGTTGGCGTTGTTGGCGGATTCCGCAGCCACGATTCCCTCATCGTGTCCGGTTCCGAACTTCTCTGGTTTTTTGCTAAACGTTTTTGCAATTCCGTAGGCGACCATTGAGGAGATGCTAGCTCCAATTCCGGGAAGGATGCCAACCCACGTTCCGATGCAAGAGGATCTGAGGATGTTGAAAATGTGCTGCTTCCACTCCCTGAATTTTGGGAAGATGCGGTCGGTCTTCGCCATCGATATGCTAATCCCCTTTTTGTTGATCTCCAGTGCGTCCTTGATGATCTGGCTCATGACGAAAATCCCCAGCAGGACGGGCAAGAGATTGAATCCGTCATCCATAGATTCGAAACCGTATGTGAGGCGGAGCTGCCCGTCTGATTCATTTAATCCGGGCATCGCAGCGAGGAGCCCGAGGAGGGCAGCCACTAGGCCTTTTAGCATAGAGCCTTGGCTGATAGAGGCGATCAACACCATGGCCATGAGTACCATCGTGAAGTACTCCCAAGGGCCAAATTTATGGGCCAGATGTGAAAGAGGTGGTGCTAAGGTGATCAGAAATATACCTGAGACAATACCGCCGAAAAGCGAGGCTCCAATACCAAGGCTGAGGGCCTTGCCGGGCTGTCCCTTTTGGGCAAGAGGGTAGCCATCGAATGTCGTCATCATTGCGGATGGTGTTCCGGGCATTCTGAGCAAGGTCGCACTGATCAATCCACCGCTGACGGAACCCACGTGTATACCCATGAGCAGCAGAACCGCGTTCGTGCTGTCCATGGAGAAAGTGAGGGGCACGGTAAGAGCCATGAGCATTCCGCCTCCGAGGCCCGGTATCGCCCCCACAAAGATGCCGCTGGCGACACCGACGACTATCCACATAAGCGGATAGGGGCTTAAAACATGCTGGAACGCATTCAAAATTTCCATAGCGAATTATTGGGGCAGATCCATGTAGAAAACCTCGGTAAAGAGATACTGTCCTCCAAAACCGAATACTAATGCGATGATTGCACTTGAAATCATAGCGCGCTTTTCAAGTCGCGCGAGAATAGAGGTCAGAAGCAAAATAAAAATCACTGTGGCGATCCGGTAGCTTAGAAGACCGATCTGCATTGACGCGGTGTAAAGGCTGGGAATTAAAACTACTGATAGTGCCAAAAGGGGTTCACTCATAAATCCCTGGGCTTCTTTCGGTTTCTCCGTTTTTAACGAACGGTACGCTCGGATAGCGATTGCAATTGCGAAAGCAATTACCAAGTAGGCGGCGTATTTAGGGAAGGCTGCGGAACCGATGGGATCGAAAAAAGGAGGAGGAATGTCCTTTACTCCCATTAATATGAATACAGCCAAGGCAGTCAAGCCACCACATATGGCGAGGTCGAGACGAGGGGTCCGGGATTTCGAAGCCATGGATTAAGGATTTCTTGCTAGGGTGGCGATGGGCGTGACCCGCTCGCTCATATTGTCGAGAAATTCGTGGACGATCTCAGGACCGCCAAACTCATTGTGGATTCCGAGGGATTTGAATTTTTTCTCAATTTCAGGAAGTGCCATTACTTTGCGTAAGGCGTTCGTGATATATTCGATGCGATCGCTTGGCGTGAATTTTGGAGCCAGCCAAATGCGGGAGTCGCTAATGACTAGGTCGACGCCGATTTCTTTGGCGGTTGGCGTTTCAGGAAACTGCAGTGGGCGCTCTTCTGAAAGGAACACGAGCGGTTTGAGGCCCGTGCTCTGATACTTGATAAATTCCAGAAGCGAGAAGAGAGAGAGATCTGTGTGTTGGCCAAGGATGGATGCGAGCCGTTTTGAACCTCCACCGGTTTGGATGAAGTTCAGTTCGATTCCAGCTCCTTCGGCAAACATGAGGGGAGTCAAATGCACAGGGAGCCCGATGTTGGTGGCGATTTTGACAGACTTTGGATCTTTCTTTGATTCGGATACCAGCGTCTCGATGGAAGCAAAACGCGAGCTTCCCAGAACGCCCAAACCGAGCTTCGAATAGCCTGATCGGCCAATAACGGTAAAGTCCGTATGGTCATAACTGACGATGCCCATGGCCTTTGAGGTGACGATTCCAGGAGTCCAAAGTCCGATCGTGTATCCATCTGGTGGGGAATCCTTTATCTTTCGCGTCCCAATGGTGCCACCAGCCCCTTCCAAATTGACCACAACCGTTTTCACGGGAAGAATCTTGTGCTTCTGAAAAGCCCTCTGAAAAATCCGGGCAAGGGTATCTACTTCGCCTCCGGTGTTCGTTGGGACAATGATCTTTATTGGTTTTTCTGGAAACTCACCGACGGCGGAGCAGCCCACAAAGATTGCTGAAAGCAAAGCAGAGAGGACCCGTGTAGACCGAAAGGCGGCGCTGAGCAGGTTTGGAGATTGATTGCAATTCCGAAAGGCCATTCCGAGAGATGAGCATTGATGGGTTTGAAATGAGAATCGGGATCATCCGTGCTGCAAATTTTGGGTCAACCTTTTACGCAGTTGGTTTGAGGGTTATGTGTATCAGGTTCGGTTTATGCAATTAAGGCTGATAGCCTCGATTTTTCGAAGTATTTGAATTCGGTTATGAATCCTTTAAGTGATGAAACGGATTTTCGGATTCACATTATCAATCTGATCGTGAAACTCCGGCGATGGAAACAAATGGGTACCCGATTGATTTTTCTGGAAAAACGGCACCGTTGACAAGTTCCACGATAGCGATCGGGATGCCAAGTGCCCCTAAATTTATAATGATGGATATGACAAAAACCAGGATGAGAGTGGAGCGGGGCAAAAGTTTAGAAGAAATCGTGCTGATCGGCAAGATGGGAGACGAAACGGAAATCGCTCGTTTCATCGGCTTTATGGTTTCGGGTCTTTACAGCTATCCGGTTGTTCAGGCGATGACCGTTCATAGTGGCGTTTCCGCAAGCCCTGGGTTTTCTTGATGAAAATGACACCGGATATCATTGTGCTAATTCAGGATTATCTGGAAGATTCTCCGGAAAGGGTGGCTTTGATGTCCAAGCGCTATCCGGATTTGCCTATGGCCTTTGTGGCCCAACAGGTTAAAGCCCGTCAGAGAATTCGTAAGAAGCTGCCGCGTTGGTATGCGAACGAGTCGATCGTCTTTCCGTGCAGTCTCTCTTTAGAGCAGTGTTCCTCGGAATATGCCGCGGATTACAAGGCCGGTCTGCTAGAAGGAGCGACGATCGCCGATCTAACCGGAGGCTTTGGAGTGGATGCGATCGCATTTTCGGAGACATTTAAACGCGTTTTCCATATCGAACGAAATCGTGAACTTTCGGAAATGGTCGCTCAAAACGTATTGGTTCTAGGGAAAGAGTCCCTGGTCGAGACGTTTGCTGACGATGGGCTAGACTGGTTGGATAAATACTCGGGTAGGGTGGACGTGGTTTATCTGGATCCTGCGAGGCGGGATAATCGCAGCTTGAAAGTTTCTGCTCTGGAAGATTGCGAACCGAACTTGAAGCAATATTGGAAAATACTTCTGAAAAAAAGTGGAAAGGTAGCGGTTAAACTTTCACCCGGTTTGGATGTAGACAGGATCATCGCAAGTTTACCCCATATTTTCGAAATCCACATTATTTCGATTGAGAATGAATGCAAAGAATGCTTCTGCATCGCTAGGGAAGAGCATGCCGGCGAACCCGAAATCGTATGCGTTAACCGGCTCAATGATTCCAACTGGGATACGTTTATATTTAAGAGATCTGAAGAGAAGGCGTCAAAGGGCAGTTACTCCATGTATTCAAAATTTCTATATGAGCCTAATGCGTCGATAATGAAAGGGGGAGGTTTTAAAACTTTGGGCGATAGGCTAGGCTTGGCTTTAATGCACCCGAGAACGCGCTTCTATTCGTCAGACCAGATGATTGAGGGATTCCCCGGAAAAGTCTTTGAGATTCTGGATTCGGGAGAGCTGCAGAAGAAAGGCGCTACGGCATTGTTTCCAGAAGGCCAAGCAAATGTCCTGGCTAGGAATGCGGGTTTATCGAGTCCCGATATGAAGCGAAAGCTGGGTTTGAGAGACGGTGGGGACTTGTTCGCCATCGGAACCACGGACGTGGGAGGAAGGCGGCGCTTGCTGAAATGCCGAAAGCTGGAAAGCACCTAGTTTATCATGTCGGAGGAATTTGAAACCGCTCGTACTGAACTGGATTCACTGATCGAATCCGTGCATAGCGTGATTCTCGCATCCGTGGATGAGGAGGGTGATCCGCTTTCTAGTTATGCGCCCGTCTTCGTGGACGAGAATTGCCGATTCTATGTCTACATCAGTTCGATAGCAAAGCACACATTACAAATCCGCCGTTCCAAAAGGGCGAGTGTTATGCTTATCGAGGACGAGTCGGTGACTGAGAACCTATTTGCTCGGAAGCGGTTGACGGTCGATTGCCAGGCGTTGATCGTCGATCGTGATTCTTCGGATTGGATGCACATCATATCCAAGATGGAGTCGCGCCATGGAGAAACGATGAGCTATTTAAAGGAATTGGTCGACTTCGACCTATTTAAACTGATTCCCAGCGAAGGTAGACTAGTTCTAGGTTTTGGCCGTGCCTACGAGGTGTCCGGAGAATCGCTTAAGGACATAGGCTATGTCGGCGGAGGCGGGCACCGTTCCAAATGATTGGGGTAGGACTCACTAGGGCACGATTACCACCATTATTAATTAAGATATGGCTGGTCTAGGACCGCTTACCGACAAGACGATTGATGGCACTGATCACACCTCTAATCGATGCGAGTTCAATATTCGTGTCAATTCCTGCTCCAAAGCATCGTGCGCTGGTGCCCTTGTCTTTCAATTGTATGTAAGACACTGCCATCGAATCCGCACCACGTCCAAGTGAATGCTCAATGTAAGATAGTAACTCAAAATTGGATACATCCACATCTTCCAGAGCATTGAAGAAGGCTGCTATAGGGCCGTTTCCGGTGCCACGAAGGTTCTTTTTGGTGCCAAAATGCTTAACAACCGCCCATACCTCCACGCAATTGTCATCGATCCGTTCGCTACGGAATTCCAGAATTTCAAGAGGTTGAACGATGTCTACGTATTCGCTCTTGAAGCACGCGTAAACTCCTTCTGGAGTAATTTCATCTCCGGTTTTGTCAGCGATACGGTTGACGGCTTTGCCTAATTCTTTGTGCATCTCTTTTGGTAAGCGATAACCGTATTCCTTCTCCATGACATAAGCCACGCCGCCTTTGCCAGATTGGGAATTGATCCGAATAATGGCCCTGTAGCTTCTACCCATATCCGCTGGGTCGATGGGAAGATAGGGGACTTGCCATAAGGCAGACGGATCTTCGTTCTGATGTGCAAAACCCTTTTTGATTGCGTCTTGGTGCGAACCTGAAAAAGCAGTGAACACAAGGTCTCCCGAGTAGGGGGTACGTTCGTGAACGTCCATACGGGTTACCCGCTCGTACATTTCCCGAACCTGGTTAAGGTTGGAGAAATCCAGTTTTGGGTGTACCCCTTGCGTGTACATGTTAAGTGCCACCGTAACTATATCCAGATTACCGGTACGTTCCCCGTTTCCAAAAAGGGTGCCCTCTACCCGGTCGGCTCCGGCCATTAATCCCAGTTCCGTCGCGGCGATTCCCGTGCCTCGGTCGTTGTGCGTATGTAAACTTATCGTGGCAGATTCGCGTCTAGAGAAGTGGTTGCAGAACCATTCGATCTGATCTGCGTGTACATTAGGTGTGAAAAGCTCAACGGTAGCGGGAAGATTCAGTATGATTTTCTTTGCCGGAGTAGGCTCCCACACGTCGGCTACGGCTTCACAGCATTCGAGGGAGAACTCTAGTTCGGTATCGCTAAAACTTTCCGGAGAGTACTCGAGTCGGATATTGGTATCGGGCACGGTCGCCACCATCTCTTTAACAAGTTGCGCTCCAGCAACGGCGATTTGCCTGATGGCGGCTTTGTCCTTGTCGAATACAACGCGTCTTTGCAAGGGATTGGTTGAGTTGTAGATATGGACAATGACGTTTTTTATCCCTTCGAGAGACTCAAAGGTTCGTTTGATCAGGTGATCACGACATTGAACAAGCACTTGTATGTGAACATCTTCAGGTATCAAATTATCAGATACGAGACGGCGTAAAAAGGCGAATTCCGTTTCTGAAGCAGAAGGGAAGCCCACCTCGATTTCCTTGAAACCAATTTTCACGAGGGACTGGAACATTTCCACCTTTTCTTCAACGCTCATGGGAATCGCAAGGGCTTGATTGCCATCACGAAGGTCGACGCTGCACCAGATTGGCGCAGAATCGATGACCCGGTTGGGCCACTGTCTCTGCGGCAAGTCGATGACCGGATAGGTCCTGTATTTGCTAATGGTTGGTTTTTGCATGGTTCTATCGCGTTAAAAAGGTATTTAGGATAACGAATGTAGGGCTAACTTGGTGAAGCAATACCAAAGGTCGTTCGTACCGAGTGGCAGAACTCTCGCGCGGCTTCCTATGAGGCGAGAAAAGTAAATATTCCGACAGCAGCTCCCTATCCTAGAAGGAGAGTGTCTAGCTTCGTAAGTCGTAGAAGATTTTGGACGGTTAGGCTCATTTACTTTTATAAATGTGTAGGTTTATCGGACGATTTGTCAAGGAGCTTAAGCAATCCCTCCTACGATTGGATAGTGGTAGGTAAGAGTTTCTCCAGCGTTTAGAGAGTTCAGATTAAAACTCCCCCCGGTCGCTCACTGTTTTTAGAGTCCGTGTACTGAAATTGCGATCGGTGTTGTTGGGGGTGTTTTCCAAGCTTGTGTCCCTAAGGCACGCTACTCTATGTTTGACGCTCTTTAGAATTCCCTCCATCCCAGTATATTAAAAATGCGGAAAATGTATCCTGCCTGTTCATTGCAAACTGCTATAGTTTTGTCGTTTCTGTTGAATCTTATATGTATCACTGCTAAGGATACAAGACCCAATATTATACTGATTATGGCGGACGATCAGGGATGGGGCCAGATGGGTTATTACGGTCATCCGGTTTTGAAAACGCCGAACCTTGATGCGATGGCAGCCAATGGGATACGATTTGACCGTTTCTATGCGGGTGCCCCTGTTTGTTCGCCCACCCGGGCATGCGTTCTTACTGGTAGGGCCAATGACCGAACGGGGGTTTATCAGCACGGGAACGCTCTTCGATTACAGGAGAGCCCAATTGCCCGGGCCCTGCAGGAGGCGGGGTATGCGACCGGGCATTTCGGCAAGTGGCACTTGAATGGCGTTCGGGGACCGGGCGTTCCGATTTTAGGTGAGGATCCCTACCATCCCGGGCGTTATGGCTATGACCATTGGCTCTCGGTTACGAATTTCTTCGATATGGATCCCATTTTAAGCCGCAATGGCATTTTCGAAGAATTCGAGGGAGATTCATCGGAGGTTATTGTTGCCGAGGCTTTAGAATTTTTTGAGAGACGTTCGAAGTACGACCGGCCGTTTTTTACTACGATTTGGTACGGGTCTCCTCACTCGCCGATGGTGGCGAGCGAAGCAGATCGGGCTCTATTTAAAAACCTGGAGGAGTCTGATCAGCATCACTACGGTGAATTGGTAGCGCTTGACCGTAGTATTGGCACCCTGAGAAAGGGGCTACGAAATCTTGGTATCCAGCAGAATACGCTGGTTTGGTATTGCAGTGATAACGGTGGGCTAAAGGTTAATCCTCCGTCAGTAGGCGGATTGCGGGGACTGAAGGGAACAGTTTACGAAGGAGGGCTACGTGTCCCCGGAATTATTGAGTGGCCCGCGGTCGTTAAAAGGGGCGTTCGGACGGAATCACCTGCTAGCGTGCTGGACATGTTCCCGACAATAGCAGAAATTGTGGGGCTACCAGATGAGGCGATCCTACAGCCGTTCGATGGGATTAGCTTGAAGGCGTCGATTCAAAGCGGAGAATTTGGACTCCGCAAAAAGCCGGTACCCTTTCGCTTTGCGGGGAAGGGTGCGTTGCTGGATAACCAATACAAACTAGTTGCGGTGGATGTGGAGAGCCGGAAGTATGAGCTCTACGATTTAAAAAACGACCCGACTGAATCCAAAGACGTAGTTAAGGCTTTACCAAAAGTTGCTAAGCGACTGCAAACGGAATTCGAAAAGTGGAACCAGGGGGTTATCGAAAGCGATTTAGGTCGGGATTATCGTGAAGATGAGTTGACAGATCCGAATGCTCGTCGGGTTTTCTGGATGGATATGCCCGAGTACCAGCCCTACTTTGAGGATTGGAAATTACGCCCGGAATATAAGAGCCGATTGAAGAATAATTAGAGTACACCTATCTATTGTTTGTGATGGCCAGTGATGTAAGAATTAATTAGCCACGTGCGTTTTTAGAAGGGTGGTATCTCTACAATACAGTTATTCAGTAGAAGTACATGATCCAAATGGAGTCCTGTCCTATTTAGTTCGTCGATTGACGGAGCTGGGGTGGTCGGACTTGAGTATTCTGGAAGTGAGCTGTGGAGATGCTCATTTAGTGAGCGGGATGGGACGGTTCTTCACTTTTAAAAGGCACTGTGGTATCTAGCTTTCAAGATTGGGATTGGACCTCGCCGCGACGAAGCTGCAAAACCTTGAATTGATCAATGGAGAAACGGTGGGAGAAATCTACCGCATTCAAGGAAAACTTGATCTTATTGTTGCCGGTTACACCATTCACTATTTTGATCAAAAGGGAAAAAGAGCACTTTTTGTCTGTTTAAAAGGAAGGCTCTATTCCGTAGGATTGCTCGTCGTGTATGATGTCGTTCATCGGCTTTAGGAGAAAAGAAATGAGTACTTGGATCGAGTGGTCAGGCATCTCGAAACAGATTGGACGATCTTTACCGCTGAGTAATTGAAGAGTATCCGAAATCACGTACGTCACACCGACATACCGGAATCATGGGAGAGATGGCGAAGAATCGCTTAGGAAAGTGGATACGATAAATGCGGTTTCTCTACTACGACAAAAAAAGGCTGTTTGGACTTGGGGAGATCCTCGAATGAAGCAATCGGTGGTTATCCTGGAATAGTCGTAGGCTGCATTTACTTATGTTGCATCCGCACGAAATTTGATAATTCGTATTCTCGCTCTTCTAGCTCGCCACGCAGCTCAGAGTACCTCTGTTCGTTGATCTTGGAATCGCGGGACATGATCCAAGCGTATTTCCGGTTGGGATGGCCGATTACGGTGAAGGTGTGGTCCGGGTCGACGTAGAGAACGTAGTAGGCGGCGTTGATAATGCCGAAGAAACGCATACGCCACTCCGCATTGGTATCGGTGTTTACGATGGTGCCTACCGGGTGGTATGTCTTTCGCTTCCCCTCCGGCGATCCCTTCTGGAATGCATAAGTGGTTTGGATTTTGCCGTCGGGCAGACGTTCGTAGGTTTCTGTGCCGTTCCAAGCCTCTTTATCGATCGCAGTGGGTGTGTATCCGTGGATATACCACGTCCCCATGAATTCTTCGATATCAACCTTCTCGGCCAATTCCTGGTTGGGCACAGGATTGCTCGTACAGGCGGCGAGCAGAAGGATACCGGAAATGATAATGAGAGTTGAGCAGATCTTCTTCATTGTTGTGATTTTCTGTTGTAATATAGCGTAGTTTTGTAAATGCACCATCCGCCAGCAGTAAAAAACACAGCGACTCCGGGTCCAAACGCCCAGGCGATAGAGCGTTCGATTGACGGGGCTTGAATTAGAGAACCCTGTTCATAGCCGACGAGGGAAAGAAAGAGCCCCGTGCAGGCGATTCCGAGAGCCCGGGCCACTTTCGATAGCATGCGCCAAATTCCATAATAAACACCGGATACATTTTTGCTTGTACGGGTTATCTCGTCCTCGATGAAGTCCGAAAACAACGATTCGAGGAGAACGATACTCGCCACAAGAACTCCGCCGGTTCCTGCGATTAGGATCACAGGCCAAAGCAGGCCGACAGGGAGGATGGGGTATACGATAGAGGAAAGTAGGGCGAGCGACATCACAGCACCAAAGAATAAGCGTGCCTTGCCGATCGCTTTTGAAAAGTGAACCCACATGGGTACGGCCAGTATGATGAAGACGGTTAGGACCAGAAGGATGAGCCCGATTTGTTCCTCCTTCAGTTTGAGGGTCGTTTTGTAGTAGGGAAGGGCGAGGCTAGAGTTGAAGGAGCGGCCTACCGCGATCGCCATGAATCCAAACACGAGTAGGACGAAGAAAGGGGACCTGACACTCTCTTTAAAAATTTCCACAGTCCGGTAGGAAACACTGACTTTGAGCGGCGATCCTTTGCCTTTTTCTTTTAGGGCCCGCCAGATAGACAATCCCGAAAATAGGCAGCCAGCTGATGCCGTTAGACCCAGGGCGAGTCCGGTGGCACTCCGCAGCTCCAAAGTATTGGCGATAGAACTACCATCGAATTGGAATGCCAGGTAGGCGGGCAGCCCAATTCCGAGAAGCAGACCGACAGATCCTGCCACGATTCTCCAGCCGAAAAAAGTCGCTCTCTCTTGCTCAGAACGAGAAAGGTCGTTGACGACGGAAAGATGGGGAACGCTGAAGAGCGTCATGGCTGTGTTAACCACTAGGTACCATACCAAGAGATTGGCGAAGAGAGCGTTTGGGCCTGACTCAACCGGAGGGCTGAATAGAGAGTAAAAGGCGAAACCGATAATCGCTGCCCCAGTGAGGAGATAAGGGACACGCTTCCCCTCGATCTTTGAAGCGGGCGTCTTGTCTGAAAGAATACCCATTAGGGGATCGCTAACGGCATCCCAGATCACGGCGATCGCGATGGCGAAGCCAGCCATAGAGGGTGCCAGGCCCGCGAGGATGTATAGTTCCAACAGGAACACCTGGAGCATCAACTCAATCGCGCTCAGCCCCACTGAGGCAAAACTGTACCCCGCCTTTTGGGGCCAGTGGATGGAAAATGGCGAGTGCGGGGGTTCAGCATTCATGGAATGAGGATCGATGGGACTGGCAAGGCTGTGGACCCGCTGTTAATGAGTTTGATTGTCGATCAAGTTCGGAAAAAAAAGTCACGGTATTAGATGAGCGGATAATGGATGGGCGATAATTCCGAATAGCGAGGGGTTTTTACCCTAAATATTGTTCAATAAGTGTTAAAATCATTAATCTACTTTGATGAGCAGGCCTTTCGTGGTTGTGTCTAGCGTTGCAAGTCGTTTAAATAAAAAAGTGTGGGGCGTCGGTCGCATCCTTGCAAAAAATTTGGCTACTTGGGAGAAGATGTTATTTAGTGAGTAAGGATAAAAGGAACGCTTTGGTAGCAATTCCAGCCGTGATCACGATCGGTTGGGGATTCGCTGTTACTGGGGAGAGTGGTCATGGTATGAATTGGATCAGCTCTCCATTTGCCTGTGCGGTGCTACTTGCCTATTGCTTGCAGTGGGTGGCGTTTGTCCCTGCTTACTTGGGTAGAACGGAGCGGTACTTTGACATTGTCGGGAGTGCCACCTACATATTAGCGACTGCGATGTTACTTATTCTGAGCGAGAGTCTAGATGCTCGTTCTGTTATTTTGGGTCTGATGGTATTTATTTGGGCATTACGGTTAGGGTCTTTTCTCTTTATGCGAATTCATAAAGCGGGTAAAGACGTAAGGTTTGATGTGATTAAAACCTGTTTTGTCCGCTTTTTGGCCGCGTGGACGTTGCAGGGTCTATGGATTACTTTTACCGCTGCGGCGGCATGGACGGCAATCGCTTCCAATTACAAGGAGCCCTTGGGATGGTATGCTGCCATAGGGACGATGCTATGGTTGGTCGGACTTGCGATTGAAATAGTGGCAGACCGGCAGAAGAGCCAATTCAACGCGAATCCAGAAAACAAGGACAAATTTATTCGTGTTGGGCTTTGGAGCCGTTCACGTCATCCTAATTATTTTGGAGAGATTCTGCTTTGGTCCGGAGTAGCTGTCATTGCCATACCCGTTTTGCAAGGCTGGCAGTGGATCGTGCTCAGTTCGCCGATCTTTGTGACCTTCTTGTTAACCGGAGTCAGTGGAATCCCGTTGTTAGAAAAGCGATCCGATGACAAGTGGGGAGGCCAAGACGAATATGAAGCCTACAAGAAATTGACTCCTGTACTGGTGCCGCGTTTGTGGTGGAGGTAAAAAACCAGCACTGTATGACAATCAGTAGCTCCGCGCTATAGCCTGAGCCAAACTCGTAAAGCAAAAAGCCAATATAGAACCCGTATTGGCGACTCAGGCTAAAGAACTGAGATGCTGATACGAACTCCTAGGTTGGAAATTCTTCACTAGAGTAGATTTTCTTTCAGTCGCATTGAACGGCAAGCCAAATGGTATTCGGATCAGTGCACGTTACGCGGCGGCATTCCTGCTTCTTGATTAGAAGATGGTCTCCCTTGTTGAGAGTTACCGATCGGCCCTCCTCGAATTCAATGCTCCCGCTACCTTCCACGACTATGACCCATTCCCTCTGAGACTGGTCATACCATTCTCCTTCCTTGGTCGTGTTTTCGTTTGAGACGATTCGTTCAATGCGGACGTTCTGTCCGGTTGTGATAGTTTCGAAATGTTCGACTTTGATGTTGTCGGGGAGCTTTTGAAAGATATTGGGCATGAGAGGCGGGTTATTGGGAAAAAGGGAATGAGAGGAATTGGAATAGTTAAAGTCTAGCGATTCACGATCATTTGTGAGATTCGGAGACAAATTTTAGTAGCATAAATACCCCTTAAAATTTGTCAAAAATGATCATTGACGGAAGGGAGGGTGCTTCTATTGTCCGGAAGTTTCTCAAGGTAAAGCCTCGGGGAATAAAGTGCGGCGAGATAGCTCAGTTGGTAGAGCA